>NZ_JBWZOR010000003.1:0-540916 GCF_056730635.1 Diaphorobacter sp. B2A2W2 | reverse complement strand
GGCTGACCGGCAGCTTCTGGCCGAACTCAGCCGGTCATAACCAGCAGACCGGTCAGCCACAACTGGCACAGTGGTCAGCTCAACCGGAATACGCACCTCGTGACGCCGTCACGAAAGCTGCCTGCTCTCCTAACGAGGTCCTGAGCCCACGAGATTCGGTACCCTTTGAACTCTACGTGGTGCCACGAGGCGGCACGGCGAAGCGCCCGCGACTGATGACGCTGCACATGCATATCGGCCCCGGTGATGCAAGTGAGCCGGCAGTCACCATCCTGACCCCCAACGAAGACTGACCCAAACGCCCACCCCAACCAAGGGCGGGCATACGCCACCTACAAAGGAGCAAACAGCATGAACAACGAACCGAACACAGAAGCGCCGGACATCAATCCGGCGACCGGCCTGCCTCTGATCGATGACACCTATATCGACGTTGGCGGCAGCCCATACGGCGAGGACATCTACCAGCCAACTTGGTCGCCGCAGCCGACTTATGAGCCCAACTGGCCCTCAGGCGATGTAGCGCCCTGGTGACAACGTCAATTAGCCCCTTGCAATCGAGCAAGCTTGCGCTCAGTACTGGCCCTCAGACTCTTGACAGCATTGCCAGAACTGGCGGGAGCACGGCGGACATGCTGGGGAGCATCCGTCCCATCAGGCAGCGGCTCAGTAGAGGGGGCCTCTTTGAGCCGGTGAGACAGCCAAACGTAGTACACATCGGGGTGCCAGTAGACACGATTACCCAGCTTGGTTGGCGCAGGCAGGATGTTGTCGTTGATCCAGTTTTCAACCGTCCGGATAGAGATGCCCAGCGAACTGGCAATGTCTTGCTTGGTCAGCGGAGTGAAGGAAGCGGAAGCGGTCATCGTAAGACCTGTGTAGTTAAGGTCTTACGTATAGGCAAGGAGAGGACAAATGACGCGCAGCAGACCACAAGTACCCCGCGACCGATTGCCGGTGGCAAATCAGTGGCAATTGGCTTGGCTTGCCACTGCGCCTACCTGCGCGCAGCTACGCGCAGACAAACGCAAGTTGTTGATTTACAATGATCTGACCTAAACAGAGAACAACGTTTTGGCATAGACATGGCGTTCGGGACGTAGAGGCCGGAGGTTCGAATCCTCTCACCCCGACCAGTTATTTTCATGCCCAAGCCCTGCATCGCGGGGCTTTTTTGCATCTGGACAACGCCCGAGATGCCAAGGAACCGCAAATCTTTAATGCGGTTGCCCTCGCAGAACCCATGCTGCCCTTAAGCCGCCGGCTGGGGCAAATGTCACTCACACAACGCTTGCGCCATTAAGCCTGTACACACCTTGGGCGATCGGCGATGATTGAAGAGTTTCCCTTCCTTCCATAAGAATCCGCTAGTTACATGGCTGCTATCGACACACAGAAAGAAGCTCAACCCATTGCCTTACCCGGACTGGCGCGCGCGTTGATGTCTGTGGGCAAATTGGACCAAAAAGCGGCGGAGGAGATTTACAAAAAGTCACAAAATAGCCGCAGTAGCTTTATTGCAGAGCTCACGGAATCGAAAATCATCACGCCAAGTGATCTGGCCCATACGGTATCCACCGTATTCGGTGCCCCCTTGCTAGATGTCGATGCGATCGACCGGCAACGCATCCCCAAAGACCTGTTGGACGTCAAACTGTGCCAGTCCTACAAAGTCATCGCTCTCAGTAAGCGCAATAACCGGCTCATCGTCGCCACCGCGGATCCGACATTTCAAGAGGCAGCAGAAAAGATCAAATTCACCACACAAATGGGGGTGGACTGGATCATCGCGGAATATGACAAGCTGCTCCGCTTGATTGAGGCGAGCACGAAGAGCGGTACAGAAACGCTCGACGGCATTAACAGTAGTAATGATTTTGAGTTCGGCGATATTCCCGTTGATGAAGCTCCGGACGAGGATGCCGACAACCCCGCGGAAGTCGAGGATGCTCCCGTTGTCAAATTTCTGCACAAGATGCTGTTGGATGCTTTCAATATGCGTGCATCCGATCTGCATTTTGAGCCCTACGAGCACCATTACCGTGTCCGCTTCCGCATAGATGGCGAATTGCGCGAAATCGCATCGCCGCCTATTGCCATCAAGGAGAAGCTGGCCTCGCGCATTAAGGTGATCTCCCGCCTGGATATTTCGGAAAAACGCGTGCCCCAGGATGGCCGCATGAAGCTCAAGGTTGGGCCGGACCGGGTTATCGATTTCCGCGTCAGCACCCTGCCTACGCTCTTTGGCGAGAAGATCGTGATCCGTATTCTCGATCCGAGCAGCGCCAAGCTGGGTATTGACGCACTGGGATATGAGCCCGAGGAAAAGGAGCGTTTGCTGCAGGCCATCAACCGCCCTTATGGAATGATCCTGGTGACCGGACCCACGGGCTCCGGGAAGACCGTGTCGCTCTACACATGTCTCAATTTGTTGAACAAGCCCGGCGTCAATATTGCGACCGCTGAGGACCCCTCGGAAATCAATCTCCCGGGTGTGAACCAAGTCAACGTCAACGAAAAAGCCGGCCTCACGTTTGCCGTCGCGCTCAAGTCATTCCTTCGCCAAGATCCGGACATCATCATGGTGGGTGAAATCCGGGATCTGGAAACCGCAGACATTTCGATCAAAGCCGCACAGACGGGTCACTTGGTGCTGTCCACCCTGCACACCAATGACGCTCCCACGACATTGACGCGTATGCGCAATATGGGCATCGCGCCCTTCAATATCGCATCCAGCGTGATTCTTATTACGGCGCAGCGACTGGCGCGTCGCTTGTGCCCCAATTGCAAGGCGCCCGTGGACATTCCGCATGAGACGCTGCTGGAGGCCGGCTACCGGGACGAGGAGATCGACGGCTCATGGGTTACCTACCGACCGGTGGGCTGCTCCGCCTGCAATAACGGATACAAGGGGCGCGTGGGCATTTATCAAGTCATGCCGGTGTCCGAAGAAATCCAGCGCATCATCCTGCGCGATGGAAGCGCACTGGAAATTGCCGAACAGGCACGCCTGGAAGGCGTCCGTTCTCTGCGTGAATCCGGGCTTCACAAGGCAAAAATGGGATTGACCTCGTTGGAAGAGGTCTTGGCTGTCACCAACGAATAAACAAATCGAGAGAGAAAACAATGGCGACCGTTGCATCGAGGGGCATCAAGGACTTTGTCTTCGAGTGGGAGGGCAAGGATCGTAGCGGCAAGATCGTGCGCGGCGAAGTACGCGCTGCGGGAGAGAATCAGGTCAAGGCGACGCTGCGGCGGCAGGGCGTTCTGCCAACCAAGATCAAGAAGCGCCGGATGAGCGCGGGCAAGAAGATCAAGCCCAAAGACATCGCGCTGTTCACGCGCCAGATGGCCACGATGATGAAGGCCGGCGTTCCGCTGCTTCAGGCATTTGATATCGTGGGCCGGGGTAATACCAATCCCAGTGTGACCAAGCTGCTCAACGATATCCGCGGGGATGTGGAGACAGGAACGTCCCTGAATGCCGCATTCCGTAAATATCCGATGTACTTCGACAGCCTTTACTGCAACCTCGTAGAGGCCGGCGAAGCCGCCGGTATTCTGGAAGCGTTGCTCGACCGGCTGGCCCTGTACATGGAGAAGACCGAGGCCATCAAATCCAAGATCCGGTCGGCGCTGATGTATCCAATTTCGGTGGTCATCGTTGCGTTTGTCGTGGTGACAATCATCATGATTTTCGTGATTCCTGCGTTCAAAGAGGTTTTCAGCTCGTTCGGAGCCGACCTGCCCGCTCCTACCCTGTTCGTGATGGCCATCAGCGAATTCTTCGTGGCTTACTGGTGGCTGATATTCGGCGTCATCGGCGGGGGGTTCTACTTCTTCATGCAGGCCTGGAAGCGCAGCGAAAAAATGCAGCGTTTCATGGACCGTTTCCTGTTGAAAATGCCCATTTTCGGTGCATTGATCGACAAGTCCTGCGTTGCCCGTTGGACGCGCACCCTGTCGACCATGTTCGCTGCCGGCGTGCCATTGGTGGAGGCACTGGACTCAGTGGCCGGTGCATCGGGCAACTCCGTCTACGCCATCGCGACGGAGAAGATTCAGCAGGAAGTCTCCACAGGTACCAGCCTGACGGCCGCCATGGGGAATGCCAACGTGTTCCCTTCCATGGTGCTGCAGATGTGCGCGATCGGCGAGGAATCCGGCTCCATCGATCACATGCTGGGCAAAGCCGCCGATTTCTACGAAGCCGAAGTGGATGAAATGGTGGCCGGCCTGTCCAGCCTTATGGAACCCATCATCATCGTGTTCCTGGGCTCGCTGATCGGTGGCATCGTGGTGTCCATGTATCTTCCGATCTTCAAGCTCGGGCAAGTGGTTTGATGTCAGGCTCGCTAGCAGTGGACGCCGTGCTGGTGGGCGTCCTGGGGATGCTGATCGGAAGCTTTCTCAACGTCGTGATTCATCGCCTTCCGCGCATGATGGAACGGCAATGGGCCGCAGAATGCCGGCAGTACGGGCAGGATGTAGGGCTGCTTTCCTCGGCGGCGCCTCCTGAGACCGACAACGAGCCCCTCAGCCTGTCCAAGCCGCGTTCACGCTGCCCCTCCTGCGGCCACGCAATCCGCTGGTACGAAAACATTCCGGTCCTGAGCTATTTAGCCCTGCGAGGCCGGTGTGCGGGTTGCGGCACGCGCATCAACCCCCGGTATCCGCTGGTAGAGCTGGCGACGGGTGCCTTGTTCTATGCATGCGCGCTCCGCTGGGGCTGGAGCCTCACGACCGCCGCGTGGTGCGGTTTCTCGGCCGCGCTGGTCACACTGGCATGCATCGACTGGGACACCACGCTTTTACCCGACGACATCACGTTGCCGTTGCTGTGGGCGGGCCTGCTTGCGGCCGTCTTGCGCTGGATTGAAGTGCAGCCCACGGATGCCGTCATCGGCGCCGCGGCGGGCTACCTATCCCTCTGGTCCGTGTACTGGGGGTTCAAGCTGGCCACAGGCAAGGAGGGCATGGGCTATGGCGACTTCAAACTGTTTGCCGCCCTGGGCGCCTGGTTTGGCTGGCAGGCGCTCGTGCCGATCATCCTGCTGGCCTCTGTCATCGGCGCCATCGTCGGCATCGCCATGAAGCTGGCCAGCACCCTGCGCGAAGGCAAGTACGTCCCCTTCGGCCCGTTCCTGGTGGGAGGAGGCATGGCCGCCATGCTGTGGGGCCCCGGGCGCATCATGCAGGCCGTCTTTTCCGTGCTGGGGCTCTAAGGTGGGCTCTCGGCAGGCCGGTCCCCGCTCGGTGAAACTGGGCGTGACGGGCGGCATCGGCAGCGGCAAAAGCACGGTGGCCGGCATGCTGCGACAGAACGGCGCGGCACTGATCGACGCCGATGCCATCGCCCGCTCGGTGACCGAGGCGGAAGGCGCCGCTATCGCGGCCCTGCGCGACGAGTTCGGCCCCGACTACATCACCGACGGCGCGCTGGACCGGGCACGCATGCGCACCCTCGTTTTCAGCGATCCCACGGCGAAGCAGCGCCTGGAAGCCATCGTTCACCCCTTCGTGGGACGCGAGATCGCACACGCTGCGGCACAGGCGCACCACGCGGGCCACGCACTCATCGTGTTCGACATTCCGCTGCTGACGGAGTCGCCCCGTTGGGCCCGGCAGCTGGACGCCGTCCTGGTCGTGGACTGCCGGGAGGAGACGCAGATTCAGCGTGTGCAGATGCGCAGCGGTCTGACCGCCGATGCCGTGCGCGCCATCATGGCCACACAGAGCCCACGCGCCACGCGCCGCGCGGCCGCCGACCTGGTGGTCTACAACGACGGGTTGGCGCTGTCAGATTTGCAAACAAAGGCACGCGAGATCGCCGTATTCTTCGGGCTATGATGTGCTCGCACCGGCGTGGTGTGCAATGGTCTGCCGCAGCGCAGCGCTCGCACCCCGCCCCACACCGTGCGCACTCAGGAACCCCGTAGCGTGATCCTTTACGAATACCCTTTCAACGAACGCCTGAGAACCTATCTGCGGCTTGAGCAGCTGTTTCGCCGGCTGGGCGAGCTCATCGCGCGCCCGCATCCCCTGGACCATCACTATGCCCTCGTGACCATGTTCGAGGTCATGGACGTGGCGGCCCGCGCCGACCTCAAAGCCGACGTGCTCAAGGATCTGGAAAAGCACAAGCACCAGCTGGATGCCTATCGCGGCAACCCCTCCATCTCCGAGGAAGCCCTGGACGGCGTGATCGCCCAGCTCGACCAGTGCTTTGCCGCACTCAACGCGCAAAACGGCAAGGCCGGCCAGGCGTTGACCGAGAACGATTGGCTCATGAGCATTCGCAGCCGCGTGGGCATCCCCGGGGGCACCTGCGGCTTCGATCTGCCCGCCTACTACGCGTGGCAGCACCGTCCGCCCCAGGACCGCCAGCACGACCTGCACCACTGGGCCGCCACGCTGGGGCCGTTGGCAGAGTCCGTCTACGTGCTGCTGCGCCTGCTGCGTGATTCGGGGCTGCCGCAGAAAGTGGCGGCCGAGCGCGGGCAGTTCCAGCAGAACCTGCCCCAGGGCCGCACCTTCCAGTTGCTGCGCTTGGCGATCGACCCCGCACTGCAACTCATCCCGGAGATCAGCGGCAACCGCCTCATCGTTTCGGTGCGGCTGATGCGCCAGGAAGAAGGCGGCCGCCTGGTTCCCAGCACCGAGGACGCGGCATTTGAACTGACCCTGTGCGCCTGACACGACATGACCGGCAAACCCTCCCGCTCCGACACACCTGCGCCCCAAGGCAAGCGAGTGCCTTGCCCGACCTGCGGCGGCCCGAGCCTGTACAGCCCGGCCAACCGCTTCCGCCCGTTTTGCAGTGAACGCTGCAAGCAGATCGATCTGGGGGCCTGGGCAGCCGAAGATTTCCGCATGCCGGCCGAGGCGCCGCCGGAGGATGCGGAGTTCGGCGATCCCAAGCGCCAGCCGTGATATTTGAAGAAAAGGCTGGTAACGCTTATCCAGCAAGCGCAAGCAGCTATATATTTTGAAGCAACATCTCACGCCAGCAGCGAAGCGTCGAAGACCTCGCCACTCTCCTCGGCCAGCCACTGCAGCACGGGATAGGCGCCCGGCAGCACCGGCTTGACCTGCAGCGGCCAGTGCTGCCAGGCCATGGTCTGGCCCTCGCGCATTTCGAACGCACCGCTCCATTCGCGCACCTTGCACCAGTGCAGGCGCACGAGGGCATGCGGGTAGTCGTGCTCGGTCACCTTCCAAGCCTCCACCGGGCCGATGGTCACGCCCAGTTCCTCGATGAGTTCGCGGCGCAGCGCCTGCTCCACGGTTTCCCCGGCTTCGATCTTGCCGCCCGGGAACTCCCAGTAGCCCGCGTAGGGCTTGCCCGTGGGACGGGTGGACAACAGCATCGCCCCGTCCTCTCGCAGCAGAATGCCCACGGCGACTTCGGTGTGCTTGCGCTGTGGCGTGCTGGTCGATTCGCTCATGCGCCCTCGCCCTGCCGCCCTGCGAAATCCCGGGCAAATTGATAGGCCACGCGGCCGCTGCGCGAGCCGCGCTCCAGCGCCCACACCAGCGCCTGCGGGCGCGCGGCCTCGATGGCTTGGGCGGGCACGCCCAGCGCAGCCAGCCACTGTGCCACGATGGCCAGGTACTCGTCCTGGCTGAACGGGTAGAAGCTCACCCACAGGCCGAAGCGCTCGGACAGCGAGATTTTTTCCTCCACCGCCTCGCCCGGATGGACCTCACCATCGTCGGTGTGGGTGTAGCCCAGGTTCTCCTTCATGTATTCAGGGAGCAGGTGGCGCCGGTTGCTGGTGGCATACACCAGCACATTGGGCGTGGCCGCGGCGACCGAGCCGTCCAGGATCGACTTGAGGGCCTTGTACCCGGCCTCTCCATCCTCAAAGCTCAAGTCATCGCAGTAAACGATGAACTTCTCGGGCCGGCCGGAGACCACGTCCACAATGTCGGGCAGATCCGTCAGGTCCGCCTTGTCCACCTCGATCAGACGCAGGCCCTGGGGTGCATAGCTGTTCAAGCATGCCTTGATGAGCGAGGACTTGCCCGTGCCGCGCGCACCGGTCAGCAGCACGTTGTTGGCGGGCTTGCCTTCGACGAACTGCTGGGTGTTGCGCTGGATCTTTTCTTTCTGCGCATCGATCTCCTTGAGATCGGACAGCTGCATGGCGGCCACATGGCGCACCGGCTCCAGCACACCATGGCCGCCGCTGCGTTTGCGGTAACGCCAGGCGATGGAGGCCGCCCAGTCCGGCGCCGACAATGGCTGCGGCAAGACCGCCTCGATACGGGAGATGAGCTGCTCCGCACGCGCGATCAGCTGGTCGAATTTATCAGTCATTTTCGGCTCTAGCGCTTATCTAGCAAGCGCAGACAGCTATCAAAAGGAAAGCATTCAAGAGCGGTAATCCGCGTTGATGGTCACGTAGTCGTGGCTCAGGTCGCAGGTCCACACCGTGTCCACCGCCGCACCGCGGCCCAGCACCACGCGCACGGTGATCTCGCTTTGCTTCATCACGCGCTGGCCGTCTTCCTCGCGGTAGGCCGGATTGCGCCCGCCCTGCACGGCCACATGCACGTCGTCCAGAAACAGGTCGATCTTGGTCTGGTCCAGGTCCGCAATGCCTGCGTAGCCCACGGCCGCCAGGATGCGGCCCAGGTTCGGGTCGCTGGCAAAGAAGGCCGTCTTGACCAGCGGCGAATGCGCGATGGCATAGGCCACCTGCCGGCACTCTTCGCCCGTCTGACCGCCCTCCACGCGCACCGTGATGAACTTGGTCGCGCCCTCGCCATCGCGCACGATGGCCTGTGCCAGCTTCTGCGCCACTTCCAGCAACGCGGCCTTGAGCGCACGGCCCTCGGCGCTGTCGAGGGAGGTGATGGGCGCGTGCCGCGCCTTGTGCGTGGCCATCAGCACGAACGAGTCGTTGGTGCTGGTGTCGCCGTCGATGGTCACGCGGTTGAAGGACTGGTCCGCCAGCTCGCGCACGAGCGGGCGTAGCAGCTCGGGCGCGATGCAGGCATCCGTGGCCAGGAAGCCCAACATGGTCGCCATGTTGGGGCGGATCATGCCCGCGCCCTTGGAGATGCCGGTAATGGTCACTGTTGCACCGCCCAACTGCACCTGCGTGCTGAACGCCTTGGGCAGCGTGTCGGTGGTCATGATGCCTTCGGCCGCGCGCGCCCAGTGGCCGGGCTGTGCATCGGCCAGCGCGGCGGGCAGCGCGGCTGCAATGCGCTCGTGCGGCAGCGGCTCCATGATGACGCCGGTGGAAAACGGCAGCACCTGGCTGGCCGCCAGACCCAGGTGGCCAGCCAGTGCCTCGCAGGTGGCGCGCGCACGCGCGAGGCCGTCCGCGCCGGTACCGGCGTTGGCGTTGCCCGTGTTCACCACCATGGCGCGAATCGCCTGGCCGCCGTCCAGGTGCTCACGGCACACCTGTACCGGCGCGGCGCAGAAACGGTTCTGCGTGAACACGCCCGCGACGGTGGTGCCTTCGTCCAGCAGGAACACGGTCAGGTCTTTGCGCTGCGCCTTGCGCACACCGGCTTCGGTCACGCCGATGCGCACACCGGCCACAGGGTGCAAATCCGATGCAAGAGGAGCGGAGAGATTCACGGGCATGCGTCGTATTCCTTCAGAAAGAGACGTCGGGGAAACAGGAGAAAAGGCACTGCCAAAGTGCGAACACGGGCCGCAGCCCGTGTTCTTCATTGTGCCGGCATCACGCCAGCTTGCCGTGGCACTGCTTGTACTTTTTACCGCTGCCGCAGGGGCAGGGGTCGTTGCGGCCCACGCGCACGCCGGCGGCGGCAGGCTGCGCGGCGGTGGCGGCATCGGCCACCGTCTCCACTTCGCCGGTCTCGGTGGGCGAGCTGTAGGTAACGTTGCTGATGCCCTCACCCCGGTCTTCCATGGCCTGCGTGGCCTCGTCCAGCTGGGCGCTGGATTGCACCTGCACGGTCATCATGAGGCGCGTGACTTCGTTCTTGACCTGGTCGATCAGCTGGCGGAAGAGCTCGAACGCCTCGCGCTTGTATTCCTGCTTGGGCTGCTTCTGCGCATAGCCGCGCAGGTGGATGCCCTGGCGCAAATAATCCAGCGCGGAGAGGTGATCGCGCCAGTTGGTGTCGAAGCTCTGCAGCAGCACCATGCGCTCGAACTGCGTGAAGTTCTCCGCGCCCACCTGCCCCACCTTGGCCTGGAAGGCCTCGCGGGCGGCCTGCTGCACCTTCTCCAGAATCTCTTCGTCGGTGATGGCGTCCGAGCCTTCCACCTCTTTCTGCAGCGCCAACGACACTTGCCAGTCGTTGGCCAGCGCCTTTTCCAGGCCTGCGAGGTCCCACTGTTCTTCCACGGACTCGGCAGGCACGTACTGGCGCACCACGTCGGCCAGGCAATCGTCGCGCATGGCGTCGATCAACACGCCCAGGTCGGGGGCGTCCAGGATTTCATTGCGCTGCTGGTAGATCACCTTGCGCTGGTCGTTGGCGACGTCGTCGTACTCCAGCAGCTGTTTGCGGATGTCGAAGTTGCGCGCCTCAACCTTGCGCTGCGCCGACTCGATGCTGCGCGTGACAATACCCGCCTCGATCGCTTCGCCGTCGGGCATCTTCAACCGGTCCATGATGGCCTTGACGCGGTCGCCCGCGAAGATGCGCATCAATTGGTCATCCAGACTCAGATAGAAGCGCGAAGAGCCCGGGTCGCCCTGACGGCCCGAGCGGCCGCGCAGCTGGTTGTCGATACGGCGGGATTCATGGCGCTCAGTCGCGATGATGCGCAGGCCGCCGAGTGCCGTCACCTTCTCGTGGTCGAGCTTCCACTGCGCGCGCAGTTCCTGCACACGCGCGGCTCGCTCGGCTTCTGACAGCGACTCATCGGCCTCCAGCGCGGCGATCGCCTTTTCCACGTTGCCGCCCAGAACGATGTCGGTACCGCGGCCCGCCATATTGGTGGCGATGGTGATCATGCCGGGGCGTCCCGCCTGGGCCACGATATCGGCCTCGCGCGCGTGCTGTTTGGCGTTGAGTACCTGGTGCGGCAGGCCTGCCTTGTTCAGCAACTCGTCGATGATTTCCGAGTTCTCGATGGAAGTGGTACCCACCAGCACCGGCTGGCCACGCTCGTGGCATTCGCGGATGTCGGCAATCGCAGCCTCGTACTTCTCGCGCGTCGTCTTGTACACGCGGTCGAGCTGGTCGTCGCGCTTGCTGGGCCGGTTGGGCGGGATCACCACGGTTTCCAGTCCGTAGATTTCCTGGAACTCATAGGCCTCGGTATCGGCCGTACCGGTCATGCCCGAGAGCTTGTTATAGAGGCGGAAGTAGTTCTGGAAGGTGATGGAGGCCAGCGTCTGGTTCTCGGCCTGGATGTTCACGCCTTCCTTGGCTTCGACGGCCTGGTGCAGGCCTTCGCTCCAGCGGCGGCCGGCCATCAGGCGGCCCGTGAACTCGTCCACGATCACGATCTCGCCGTTCTGCACGACGTAGTGCTGGTCGCGGTGGTAGAGATGGTTGGCGCGCAGCGCCGCGTACAAGTGATGCACCAGCGTGATGTTGGCCGGATCGTAGAGCGACGCCCCTTCCGGAATCAGCCCCTGGCTGGCCAGGATGCGCTCTGCATTCTCGTGGCCCTGCTCCGTCAGGAACACCTGGTGCGTCTTTTCGTCGAGGGTGAAATCCCCCGGTTTGGTCACGCCCTCGCCCGTACGCGGGTCGGCCTCACCCTCCTGGCGCACCAGCAGGGGCACCACCTTGTTCATGGCCACATACAGCGCCGTGTGGTCCTCTGCCTGGCCGCTGATGATCAGGGGGGTACGCGCCTCATCGATCAGGATGGAGTCCACCTCATCGACGATGGCGTAGTTCAGGCCGCGCTGCACGCGCTCGCGCGCGTCGTACACCATGTTGTCGCGCAGGTAGTCGAATCCGTACTCGTTGTTCGTTCCGTAGGTGATGTCCGCCTGGTAGGCGGCCTGCTTTTCTTCGCGGGGCATTTGAGGCAGGTTGATACCCACCGTGAGACCCAGGAAGTTGTACAGCCGCCCCATCCATTGCGCGTCACGGCCCGCAAGATAGTCGTTCACTGTCACCACGTGCACGCCCTGGCCCGACAGGGCGTTCAGGTAAACGGGCAGCGTCGCCGTCAGCGTCTTGCCCTCGCCCGTGCGCATCTCAGCGATCTTGCCGTAATGCAGCGCCATGCCACCCACCAGCTGAACGTCGAAGTGGCGCATTTTCATGATGCGCTTGGAACCCTCGCGCACCACGGCAAAGGCTTCGGGTAGCAGAGCGTCCAACGATTCGCCCTGTGCAATGCGATCCTTGAATTCCTGCGTCTTGCCCCGCAGCGCCTCGTCACTCAGCTTCTCATAGTCGGGCTCCATCGCATTGATGCGAGCAACCGTCTTGCGATACTGCTTGAGCAGGCGGTCATTGCGACTGCCGAATATTTTGGTGAGGAAGTTGGTGGCCATGCGAACGCGACCGCACTACACGCCAACGAGCGGCAGAGCGACCGGAATCCCTGTGATGATGTGAATCCAGATGGAGACCCCCGTCCACCATTGCAAGTATCTGCAATCCGAGGTGGCGGGCCTGATCGAAAGATTCTACCTGTGCGCCAGGTGCCCAATGGCAGCGCGCCCCGTGAGGGCGTGTGGCATCGGTGCGGGCTCTCCCGCGAAGAGGAATTTCTGAGGATCCTGCGGAACGCCTTGCACCCACACTTCGAAATGCAAATGCGGCCCCGTGGAGCGGCCCGTACTTCCCACTTCCGCGATTTTCTGTCCCCGGCGCACGATGTCTCCCGCCTTCACCAGTGTTTTGGAGGCGTGGGCGTAGCGGGTGACGAGTTGGCTTCCGTGGTCTATCTCCACCATGTTGCCATAGGCGGGGTGGTACTCCTGGGCGATCACCACGCCGCCGGCCGCGGCCACGATGGGCGTGCCGGTTCCGGCCGAGAAGTCCAGCCCGGTATGCAACGCGGACTGGCCGGTAAAAGGATCAATGCGCCAGCCGAACGGCGAACCAACAGCCGTGTCGCGCACGGGAACCTGGGTCGGGATCAAGTGCTTGCGGATGTGCTGGTCAAAGAGGCGTGACTCTGCCACCGTCATCAAATCCGTCCGCCGGCCGGTGATGGCGACCAGGTCGTCCAAGGCCGCATTCAGTTCGTCGAGCCCCAGCGGGCGCCCAGCCACCAGCATGCCTCCACGGCCCGGCAGGCTCTGCACCTCGGAAGCAGGCAGCCCGGCCAGACCTCGCACACGCTCACCCAGCGATTCCAGTTGGAGTACACGGGCTTGCATGTCTCCCAGCTTGCGCGCCATCGCATCGATGTTGGCGCGCATGAACCGCTCGCGCTGGGCTTGCTCATCCTGCACAGCCAGTCGTGCCATGGAGCCCACTACGGGCCAGCCCTCGCGCACGCCATGCATCACCACCCAGTGGTATGCCATCACGGTCATGAACAGCAGTGCCATGAAAATCCCAGCTAGAGCGCAGCTCAGTTGCACACCGCTGAGGTGTATGGCGCGGCTTCGCGCGAGCCACGCATCCGTAATAATCACCTGCACGTTTTTCCCTCGTCGCTGGTTGGACCAGTCTCTGTATGAATCGTCGTCACCACGCCATCTCACTCCAGCAAGCCACGCAGGAGTCGCCGACGTTGGCGAAGCTGACCGCGCTCACCCAGGAGTCCAGTGCCCGGCTGAAAGCCATCGAGGGCTTGATACCCCCGCTGCTGCGCCCCGCCATTCAGGCAGGGCCGATTGAAGGCGCTTGTTGGTGCCTGCTGGTCCGCAGCAATGCCGCCGCCGCAAAAGTCCGGCAATTGCTGCCCGCATTCGAGGCACATCTGCGCAGTCGGGGATGGGAGGTTAACTCCATACGCCTGAAAGTTCAAACCTGAGCACTCAGGCGAAAGACGCCAGCTGCGCCGCAGGCATGGCGTCGCAAAAAAAAGGCCGCACGCAAAAGAAAAGCCGCATGTCCCTGCGAACATGCGGCCTGTGCAATGGTGCCGATTGTCGGATTCGAACTGACGACCTACCGCTTACAAGGCGGGTGCTCTACCAACTGAGCTAAATCGGCGAATTTCAGATTCTAGCGTTCAAAACGCACGGCTCAAATTGATTCACCTTGAAAGATGCCTCATTTGATGCGCTTGAGCGAAGGACGCCCAGCGCCTCCTGTGGGCGGAGGCGGTCGCGGCGCTTCCTCGTGCGCATCGCTGACAGAGCCGTCCACCGATTGCAACTGAACAGGACCACGCTCGGAAACCGTGGAGCCCGGGACACCCGGTCCAGCGCCCGAGTCCGCGGATGACACTACAGCAACGGCCGGCGGCACGGACACTTCCTCTTCCAACGGGAAGGCCATACCCTGTCCGTTTTCACGGGCATAGATGGCGACGACCCGGCGCACCGGGACCATGATGTCGTGCGGCCTGCCGCCGAAGCGTGCCTTGAACTCGATGAAATCGTTGCCCAGTTGCAGCCCGCTCGTCGCGTCGTAGCTTGCGTTCAGGACAATCTCGCCGTTGTTGACGTACTCACGCGGTACCTGAACGGATTCGTTCACACGCACCACCAGATAGGGCGTGAAGCCGTTGTCCGTGCACCACTCATACAGAGCACGAATGAGATAGGGGCGCGTGGAGGGAAATTCCTGGGGCTTCATCGTACGCAAGCAAAGAAAAAGGCGCAGCAGCTTACTTGCGCATGACTTTCTCGGAAGGCGTCAGCGCCTCGATATATGCCGGGCGAGAGAAAATGCGCTCGGCATATTTGAGCAATGGTGCAGCGTTCTTGCTTAACTCGATGCCGTAATAGTCCAGGCGCCACAACAAGGGGGCAATGGCCACATCAAGCATGGAAAAACCTTCGCCCAACATGTATTTGTTCTTCAAGAACACCGGAGCGAGCTGCGTCAGCCGGTCGCGGATGTGCGTGCGCGCCTTCTCCAATGCCTTTTCATTCCCCTTCGTGGCGCGCGACTCCAGCGCGTTCACGTGAACGAACAATTCCTTCTCAAAGTTCAGCAGGAACAGGCGCACGCGTGCGCGGTCCACCGGATCACCCGGCATCAGTTGCGGGTGGGGGAAGCGCTCATCAATGTACTCGTTGATGATGTTGGACTCGTACAGGATCAAGTCGCGCTCGACCAGGATGGGAACCTGACCATAGGGATTCATCACGCTGATGTCTTCGGGCTTGTTGTACAGGTCCACATCGCGGATCTCGAAATCCATGCCTTTTTCGAAGAGGACGAAACGGCAGCGATGGGAAAAGGGGCAGGTCGTACCCGAATAAAGCACCATCATGGTGAGCAGCTCCTAAAAATCAAAAGAGTGGGTGCCAGGGCACCCACTCTGTACATGCTCGGCAGCGCAGAAATGCGCGGCAAAGAACCTAGCGTTTACTTAACGTCTTTCCAGAAGGCGGCGTTGAGCCTCCATGCGATGAGCGTGAACACGCCGAGGAAGATCAACACCCATACGCCAATGCGAACACGTGTATTTTGCGCTGGCTCGCCCATCCACTGCAGATAATTCACGAGATCACCTACAGCTTGGTCGTATTGCAACGGCGTCATGCTGCCTGCAGTAACCTGCTCCCAGCCCTTGAGCACATGCTCGGTCTTGCCGTGGCTTTCACGCTCTTCGAAGATCGGGCGGCGCTCGCCTTGCAGTTGCCACAAGGCATGGGGCATGCCCACATTGGGAAACGCCAGATTATTCCAGCCCGTGGCCTTGGTGTCGTCCCGATAGAAGGTGCGCAGGAAGGTGTAGAGATAGTCGGCGCCCGTTCCGCCGGCGCCTGCACGCGAACGTGCAATCACCGTGAGATCGGGCGGGTTGGCGCCGAACCATACCTTGGCCTGCTTGGGATCGATGGCGGACTTCATGGTCTCGCCCACCTTATCGGTCGTGAACAGCAGGTTGTCCTTGATCTGCTGGTCCGTGAGACCGATGTCCTTCAAGCGATTGAAACGCATGAAGGCAGCAGAGTGGCAGTTGAGGCAATAGTTGACGAAGAGCTTCGCACCGTTCTGCAAGGACGCCGTGTCGCTGGTGTTGACAGGCGCCTTGTCCCAGGCCATGCCACCACCGGCGGCATGCGCCCCAGCCACCAGACCCAGAGCTGCAACCAACGTGAGGATGAGTTTTTTCATTGTTGTTGTCTCCAGCTCAGTGCGCAGCGAAAGTCACGCGGTCCGGCACGGGCTTGGGTGTACCCAAGCGGCTCCACCAGGGCATGAGCAGGAAGAAACCAAAGTAGAACAGCGTACCCACCTGCGAAACCCGCTCGCCGATGGGCGATGGCGGTTGCACGCCCAGGTAGGCCAGGATGACGAACACAACCACGAATACTGCGTACAGGTACTTGTGCCAGGTCGGGCGATAGCGGATCGAGCGTGCAGGGCTCTGGTCCAGCCAGGGCAGGAAGAACAGAATGATCACGGCACCACCCATCACCACCACGCCCCAAAACTTGGCATCAATAGCCAGCATGAGGGCGATGGCCACAGCGGCGGCCAACGCTACGCCACCCTTGATGAGCGCAGGCAAACGGGCCTTGAATACACCGAAGCCCGCACCCAGCACCACACATGCGATCAACACGTACATCATCTCGGTGGTGATGGCGCGCAGCATGGAATAGAAGGGCGTGAAGTACCACACCGGGGCGATGTGGGCAGGCGTCTGCAGCGGATCGGCCGGGATGAAGTTGTTGTACTCCAGGAAGTAGCCACCCAGTTCGGGAGCGAAGAACACCACCGCCGAGAAGATGAACAGGAACACGCACACGCCCAGGATGTCGTGCACCGTGTAGTAAGGGTGGAAAGGTACGCCGTCCAGCGGGTGGCCATGCTCATCCACCGGCTTGCCGGGGCCCTTGATTTCGATGCCATCAGGGTTGTTGGAACCCACGTCATGTAGCGCCAGCAAGTGCGCCACCACCAGGCCCAGCAGCACCAGCGGCACAGCGATCACGTGGAAGCTGAAGAAGCGGTTCAGCGTCGCATCGCCCACCACATAGTCGCCACGGATCAGCAGCGCCAGATCGGGGCCGATGAAGGGAATGGCGGAGAACAGGTTCACGATCACCTGTGCGCCCCAGTAGGACATCTGGCCCCAGGGCAGCAGATAACCCATGAACGCCTCGGCCATCAGCGCCAGGAAGATGGCGCAGCCGAAGATCCACACCAGTTCGCGTGGCTTGCGATAGGAGCCGTACAGCAGGCCGCGGAACATGTGCAGGTACACGACCACGAAGAAGGCCGACGCACCGGTCGAGTGCATGTAGCGGATCAGCCAGCCCCACGGCACGTCGCGCATGATGTACTCGACAGACTCGAACGCCTTGGCAGCGTCGGGCTTATAGTGCATCACGAGGAAGATGCCGGTGACGATCTGGATCACCAGTACCAGCAGCGCCAGCGAGCCGAAGATGTACCAGAAGTTGAAGTTCTTCGGAGCGTAGTACTCCGACATGTGCACCTTGTAGGCATCGAAAGCCGTGGGGAAACGGTTTTCCAGCCAGTTGGTGACCTTCACGCCCGCGGACGCGTTGGGCGAGACTTCCTTGAATTCGCGATAAGCAGCCATTTGTCAGTGCCTCCCTCAGGCCTTCTTGTCTTCACCGATCAGGAGCTTGGTCTCCGACAGGTACATGTGCGGCGGCACTTCGAGATTGTCAGGCGCAGGCTTGTTCTTGAACACACGGCCCGCCATGTCGAATGTGGAGCCATGGCAAGGGCACAGGAAACCGCCCTTCCAGTCGTCAGGCAGGGAAGGCTGCGGGCCCGACGCGAACTTTTCCGTGGGAGAGCAGCCAAGGTGGGAGCAGATACCCACGGCCACGAGCACCTCGGGTTTGATGGAGCGCCATTCGTTGCGCGCATATTCCGGCGTGAGCTCCGCAGGGTTGCGCGCCGATTTGGGATCGGCAAGCTGCGCATCCAGCTTGGGCAGCTCGGCAAGCTGCTCGGGCGTGCGCTTGACAATCCAAACAGGCTTTCCACGCCATTCCACGGTGATTTTTTCGCCGGGCTTGAGACCCGAGATATCCACCTCGACGGCAGCACCCGCTGCCTTGGCCTTTTCAGACGGTTGGAAAGTGCTCACAAAAGGAACGGCAGTCGCCACGCCGCCCACCGCACCAGCGCAGCCGGACGCAATCAGCCACGTCCGCTTGCTGGAGTCGATCGGAGTTTCACTCATGGGGATCCTCGGTATGCTTCGCTAAGGGGTCAACCGCAAATTGTAGCGGAGTGAAAATGGTTATTCCAACGCTGCTGCTGGACTTAAGCTAGGCAATAGTTCAGTGTTTTCATCTATATCAAAGGAGAAACGAAATGGGCATTGCCAAAGAGTTTCGGGAGTTTGCCGTTAAGGGCAACGTCATTGACCTCGCGGTCGGCGTGATCATCGGTGGTGCCTTCGGCAAGATCGTCGACTCCGTCGTCAGCGACCTCATCATGCCGGTCGTGGGCTTGGTGTTCGGCAAGCTGGACTTCTCCAACCTGTTCATCGTGCTGGGCAGCGTGCCGGAGGGCACGCCCTATACGCTGGAGGCGATTCGCAAAGCGGGCGTGCCGGTACTGGCTTACGGCAATTTCATCACCGTCGCCGTCAATTTCGTGATCCTCGCGTTCATCATCTTCGTGATGGTCAAACAGATCAACCGGCTCAAGCGTGAGACACCCGTCGAGCCGCCCGCCCCGCCCGCCACTCCCGAGGACATCCAGCTGCTGCGCGAGATCCGCGACAGCCTCAAGCGCTGACAGCACGCCAGAGGGCGCGTAAAAAGGCCCACCGCCCTCCCCGGGCGGCGGGCCTTTGCATTTCAGGGAGACGTTCAGGGCCGCGCCAACTGCCGCGCCATGCGCACGGCTTCGATCAGGCTCTCCGCATCCGCCGTCCCCTGCCCCGCGATGTCGAAGGCCGTGCCGTGGTCGGGGCTGGTGCGCACGAGCGGCAACCCGAGCGTGACGTTCACCCCTTTGTCCACGCCCAAATACTTCACCGGGATCAGGCCCTGGTCGTGGTACATGGCCAGCACCACGTCAAACTCGCCGGCGCGCTGCGGCGTGGAGCGGGCGCGCATGAAAATGGTGTCGGGTGCAAACGGGCCGTGGGCATCGATCCCCTCACTGCGCGCCTGCGTCACGGCCGGCGCGATGACTTCGAGCTCCTCGCGGCCGAACAACCCCCCCTCGCCCGCATGCGGATTGAGCCCCGCCACGCCAATGCGCGGAGCGCGCCCCAGGCTGCGCGAGAGCGCGGCATGGGTGATCCGCAGCGTCTGCAGCACGCTGTCCTGCGTCACCGCGGCGATGGCATCGCGCAGCGCGACGTGGATGCTGACGAGCACGGTGCGCAGCTCGTCATTCGCGAGCATCATGCGCACGGGCATCTGCTGCAAGGACACGCCCGCATGGACCGCCGCCTCGGCTTGCAGCAGTTCCGTGTGACCGGGATGGTGCACGCCCGCGGCCGCGAGCGCCTCCTTGTGCAAAGGCGCCGTCACCAGCGCCGCAACCTCGCCACGCAATGCAGCACGCGCAGCCCACACCACGCACGCCGCCGCGGCACGCCCGGCTTCGGCGCTCACCCGCCCCCAGGGCGCAGGAGCCACGCCCTCCAATTCCGGCAGTTGCCATACGGGCAGGCAGCGCGGCGGAATGTCGGCCAGGTCGACCGGCGCACGGTACGCATCCAGGCGCGCCACGGGCAAACTGGGCTGGCCCGGCCGCATGATGCACGACGCCGCGCGGCGCATGGTCGGCAGGTCTCCCACCACGAAGCAGCCGCGCAGCACCTGTGGCGCATCGCGAAACGCCTTGGCCACGATTTCCGGACCGATGCCTGCGGGATCCCCCTGGGTGATGGCAAGCGCGGGAAGTGCATTCATGAATAAGCCTATAGATCAAATAGGGCCCTAGCGCTCTACCATAAAGCGCAAGCAGCTATATTTTTAATAGCAAAAACTCAAGCAGGATTGTCGATATCGATGAAACGGTGCTCCAACCCCAACCGCTGCGCGACATGGGCCGCGAGCGCCGGCGCACCGTAGCGTTCGGTGGCATGGTGGCCGGCTGCGATGAAGGCCACGCCCGTCTCGCGCGCGAGGTGGGTCTGCTGTTCGGAGATCTCGCCGGTAATGAAGGCATCCGCCCCCGCGGCGATGGCGGACTCGAAGAACCCTTGCGCGCCGCCCGTGCACCAGGCCACGCGGCGGATGGGGCGCACCTGTTCCGGCGCCACCACCGTGGCCGCACGGCCCAGCGCCGCTTGCACGTGCGCGGCCAGCGCACCCACATCTGCGAAGTCCGCCGGCGCGGCAAAGCCCAGGTCCTGCTCGCCAAAACGCTGGTCGGGCTGCCAGCCCAGCACGCGCCCCAGTTGTGCGTTGTTGCCCCACTGCGCATGCGCGTCCAGTGGCAAGTGGTAGGCAAACAGATTGATGTCGTGTGCCAGCAGGCGCTGCAGGCGCTGCTTCATCCAGCCGGTCACGCGGCCGTCCATGCCCCGCCAGAACAAGCCGTGGTGCACGAAGATGGCGTCGGCCCGCGCGGCAATGGCGGCATCGATCAGCGCGCGGCTGGCCGTGACTCCGCTGACGATGCGCGCGATCTCGCGCCTGCCTTCTACCTGCAGCCCATTGGGCCCGTAATCCTTGAAGCGTTCGGGCTGCAGTTCGGCATCAAAGGCCGCCAGCAGCGCGTCCCGGTCGGTATGCGAAGGATGAGACATGCGGCAATTGTCCGCGATGTGCCCCTGCGCTGACCCACATCAAACGTGTTTACCATGCTTCACACTGCTTAAAAAATCCCGCGCAAACGCGCTCCTAGACTGCCTGGCAAACCACTATGACGACCAACAGGGAACTGGGATGAAACGCATCACGTGGGCCTTCTGGGCCTTCTTGCTCGGCCTCACCGCGCTGTGGCTGATGGCCGACACGCTATGGCCCGCGCAGCCGGGCTACTTCGCGCTGCGCACCGTCTGGGTGCAATACAGCGGCGTGCTGGTGATGGGCGCGATGTCGCTCGCCATGCTGCTGGCCGTGCGCCCCGTGTGGCTGGAGCGGCATTTGGACGGGCTGGACAAGATGTACCGTCTGCACAAGTGGCTGGGCATCGCCGCGCTGGCGATCGGCACGGTGCACTGGCTCTGGGCCAAGGGCACCAAATGGGCCGTGGGATGGGGTTGGCTCACCCGGCCGCCGCGCGGGCCGCGCCCGCCTGCCGAGAACCTGGGCCTTGCCGAGGCCACGCTGCGCGATTGGCGCGGCCTCGCCGAAGGCGTGGGCGAGTGGGCGTTCTACGCAGCGGTACTGCTCATCGTGCTGGCGCTGGTCAAGCGCTTTCCGTACCGGCTGTTCGCCAAGACGCACCAGTTGCTGGCCGTGGCTTACCTAGTGCTGGTCTTCCACACCGTGGTGCTGGTGCAATGGAGCTACTGGTCGCAGCCGATCGGCTGGCTGCTGGCCCTGCTGGTGGCCGCCGGCACGGTATCAGCCGTGCTGGTACTGACCCGCCGCGTGGGCAGGCGCCGCACCGTTCAGGGTCGCATCGTTTCATTGCAGCCTTATCCCGCGCTGCGCGTGCTGGAAACGCGCATCCGTCTCGACGGCCTCTGGCCCGGGCACCGCGCGGGGCAATTCGCCTTCGTCACCTCCGACCCCAAGGAAGGCGCGCACCCCTACACCATCGCATCGGCGTGGAAGCCACAAGACCCGTGCGTCACTTTCATCACCAAGGCCCTCGGCGACCACACCAGCCGCCTGCCCGACCGCCTGCGCGTGGGCGACCACGTGACGGTGGAGGGGCCATACGGCTGCTTCACATTCGACGACGCACGTCCGCGCCAGATCTGGATCGGCGCCGGCATCGGCATTACGCCGTTCGTCGCACGCATGAAACAACTCGCGCACGGGGGCTACGACTCCACCCGGCCCATCGACCTGTTCCACACCACCGCCGACCACGACCCGGTGGCGCTGGACAAGCTGCGTGTCGATGCGCAGGCCGCCGGCGTGCGCCTGCACCTGTTCGTGGATGCACAGGACGGGCGCCTGGACGGCGAGCGTCTGCGAGCGCTGGTACCCGAATGGCGAAACGCCAGCGTCTGGTTTTGCGGCCCGATACCGTTCGCCTCTGCCCTGCGGGCAGACCTGGCCGCGCACGGCCTGCCCACGCAGGCTTTCCACCAGGAACTGTTCCAGATGCGCTAATGCGACGCGAAGCAGGCCCCTCGCAACGCCAGGCCCGCCACTGCGTCTGCAGGGACTCGCGCCGCGCCGTCCCACGCCCCGAAACCGGGGCACACGCCTACAATTTGCGCTCGCCTTCCAACCGCATCACGCCCCATGAAACGCCTCTGGCTCCTGCTCTCCCAATCCGTCACCGTGCTGCTGGCTGCGTACTTCGTGGTGGCCACCCTGCAGCCCGACTGGCTGCAGCGCGGCGCCACACGCAGCGGCGCTGGCATTTCGCTCATCGAGGCGCCCTCCTCCACGTCCGCCCAGCCCGCGGCGGGCAGCTTCAGTGGGGCGGCGCGCAGGGCGGCGCCAGCGGTGGTCAGCATCAACACCAGCAAAGCCGTGCGCCACCCGCGTAGCAACGACCCGTGGTTCCAGTTCTTCTTTGGCGACCAAGGCACCCAGGCGCAAACCGGCCTGGGCAGCGGCGTGATCATCAGCCCCGACGGCTACATCCTCACCAACAACCACGTGGTGGAGGGCGCCGACGAGATCGAGGTGACGCTCACCGACAGCCGGCGCGCGCGCGCCACCATCATCGGGACCGACCCTGAAACCGACCTGGCCGTGCTGAAGGTGGATCTCGACAAGCTGCCCGTCATCGTGCTGGGCGATTCCGACCAGCTCGCCGTGGGCGATCAGGTGCTGGCCATCGGCAATCCCTTTGGCGTGGGCCAGACGGTCACCAGCGGCATCGTGTCGGCACTGGGTCGCAGCCAACTGGGCATCAACACTTTCGAGAACTTCATTCAGACCGACGCGGCCATCAACCCCGGCAACTCCGGCGGCGCGCTGGTGGACGTGAATGGCAACCTGATGGGCATCAACACCGCCATCTACTCCCGCTCAGGCGGCAGCATGGGCATCGGCTTCGCCATTCCCGTGTCGACGGCCAAGCTGGTGCTGGACGGTATCGTGCGCGACGGGCAGGTCACGCGCGGCTGGATCGGCGTGGAGCCCAACGAACTGTCCCCCGAACTGGCCCAGACCTTTGGCGTCAAGGCCACGGAGGGCGTGATCATCACCGGCGTGCTGCAGGGCGGTCCCGCGGCAGTGGCGGGGGTGCGGCCGGGCGACGTGATCCTGAGCGTGGAGGACAAAGCCACCAACAACGTGTCGCAACTGCTCACGGCGGTGGCGTCCCTCAAGCCCGGCTCCGCGGCCAGCTTTGCGCTGCAGCGCGGCGACGCGCGGCTGGAGGTATCGGTCGTGCCGGGCACGCGGCCCCGCGTGCAGCAGCGCCGCTGAACAGCATTGCCATCAAAAAAATAGCTTCCCGCGCTTGTCTACAAAGCGCGGGAAGCTATTTTTGTTCCACTCCTGAACGGTGCACCACCGGGCGCCGGCGGCCCCCCGCAGCGCGGCGGTGGCTCAGCGCACGCTCACGGCGCGGATTCCTGCGGATCCTCGGGTGCCTTGGTATGGCGGATGAACAGCTGCGCCGCCCAGATCCCCAACTCGTAGAGCAGGCACATGGGAATCGCCAGCGCCAGTTGCGACACCACGTCCGGCGGCGTGACGATGGCGGCGATCACGAACGCGACCACGATGAAGTAGCCGCGGAAGCTCTTGAGCTTTTCCACGCTCACGACGTTCAGGCGCGCCAGCACCACCACAGCGATCGGCACCTCAAAGGCCAGGCCGAAGGCGAGGAACATGGTCATCACGAAGCCCAGGTAGGCCTCGATATCCGGCGCAGCGGTGATGCTCTTGGGTGCAAAACCCTGGATGAAGCTGAACACCTGCCCAAACACGAAGAAGTAGCAGAACGCCACGCCGATGAAGAACAGCACCGTGCTGGAAACTACCAGCGGCAGCACCAGGCGCTTCTCGTGCGAATACAGCCCCGGCGCCACGAAGGCCCACACCTGCCACAGCACGAAGGGCAGCGCCACAAGGAACGCCGACATCAGCAGGATCTTGAGCGGCACCATGAAGGGCGAGATCACCGAGGTGGCAATCATGGTCGCCCCCTGCGGCAAGTGGGCCACCAGGGGCGCGGCCAGGAAGTCGTACAGCTGGCCGGGACCGGGATAGAAGAACAGGGCGGCCGCGACGACCCCCACCGCGATCATGGCCTTCACGAGGCGGTCGCGCAGCTCCATCAGGTGCTGCACGAAAGGCTGCTCGGTACCGGCGAGCTCGTCTTCTTGGTTCGGTGTTTCGGACATGGTGGGGGTGAGGCGGGATCATGGCCCGCGCGGGCTGCGCAGGGCGCAGCCCATCAGGGGATCAATGGAATTTCTGGGGGCGGAACCGTGCCACGCGCGCCGCGCCTGACTGCACCCGCGTGCGCACGCCCGCGCGCGCCTTGTACCACTGGGGCATGGCACCGCGCTTGAGGCGCCAGTTCTTGGCTGGGTGCTTGTACGCCGGGACCACAGTGGACAGGCCTTGGTCCACCCCGTAGGTGCTGCCGGTCGCAGAGGCGTCGCCCAGGCTATGCTCCATGTCCTTCTGGAAATCGCTGGCGCTGGTGTGGATGGTCTGCTCCACGTCGCGCGCCGCGTTCTCCACGGTGTCTTTCATCTTGCGCAGCTCGTCCAGCTCCATGGAGCGGTTGACCTCCGCCTTGACGTCGGCCACATAACGCTGCGCCTTGCCCAGCAAGGTGCCCACCGTGCGCGCGACGCGCGGCAGCTTCTCGGGGCCGATGACGATGAGGGCCACGGCGCCAATCAGCGCCATCTTGGACAGGCCAATGTCGATCATGAGGAACGCTCAGGCAGGAAAGGCGTGGGCGTTCAGCTCTTGTGCTTGGCTTCGACGTCGATCGTGGTCTTGTCGGCAGCCGTGCTGTTGTTGGTCACCTGGCCCGCGGGCGCGCTGGTGGTGGCCGAGTCATCGGTGCTGGCGCCATCCTTCATGCCGTCCTTGAAACCCTTGACCGCGCCGCCCAGGTCGGAGCCGATGTTCTTGAGCTTCTTGGTGCCGAACACCATCACGACGATCAGCAGCACGATGAGCCAGTGCCAAATGGAAAACGAACCCATGAAAATCTCCTAACGAATACGGCCCATTCTAGACGGCGGATATGTCGGGCCCCTCATATCCCTAGCAACTTCACGGCGGCTGCAGGCGTGCCAACTTACCCCTTGAGCCAGGGGCGGGGACCACCGATCACGTGCATGTGCAGGTGGTGGATCTCCTGGCCGCCCTCGGAACCGGTATTTACCACGATGCGGAATCCTCCGTCCGGATAAGGGTTGCAGCCCTGCTCCTGCGCCAGCTTGGGCGCCAGCGTCATCATGTGCCCCAGCAGGTCCGCGTGCTCGGGCGTGATCGCCGCCATGGAATGCAGATGGACCTTGGGCACCACGAGAAAATGCACCGGCGCCCAGGGGTGGATGTCGTGGAAGGCAAACACCCGCTCGTCCTCGTACACCTTCTTCGAGGGGATCTGGCCGGCGATAATCTTGCAGAAGAGGCAGTTCGGGTCGTGTTGCATGGCGGAGGGCGAAAAGGCGGTCAACAGGCAGTGGAAAGGTCACGCATTGTCGGCGATGTTGACCGTGGTGCGCACGCCCACGTCCGCCCGGTGGGCCTGCAGCCAGTCCTGGCCGGCCGCCCTGCCCAGGTCGAACAAGCGGCGCACGAAGGCCAGGTCCGCCCGCAGCTTGCTGGCGGCTCCGAACGGCTCGAGCACCGCGCCACCATCGATGCGGTGCATGCGCACGCTCTTGTAGCGGCGCGCGTCCAGCTTGCCTTCGGCCAGCAGCCGGCGCACGAACTCGATGGCGCGCAGCTCGGATAGCAGGGCGGCGTTGAACGTGACCTCGTTCATGCGCTCCATGATCTCGCTGGCGCTGTCGGGCACACCTTGGTGTTCAATGGGGTTGATCTGCACCAGCAGCACATCGGCGCAGTCGGTCTTGTAGATCAGCGGATGCAGCGCGGGGTTGCCGGAATAGCCACCGTCCCAGTAATGCTCGCCGTCAATCTCCACCGCCTTGAACAGCAGCGGCAGGCAGGCCGAGGCCATGACGGCATCGGCGCTGAGCCGCTTGCCGGTGAAAATCTCCCCGCGCCCCGTGCGCACATTGGTCGCGCACACGAACACCTGCGGCACAGTGCTGGACTGCGACGCACGCGCAGAAGCCAGGGCCTCGAAGTCCACCTCGCGCTCCAGCACCCTCCGCAGGGGGTTGATGTCCAGCGGATTGGTCTGGTAGGGCGACAGCCAGTGGGACATCATGCCCAGCAGCGGCCCGGCACCGGGCAAGGGGATGCCCCAGGTCAGGCTGCCGAGTGTGCCCACGCCTTCCCACAGCCGCGCCAGCGTGGCGCGCGCCAGTTCGCAGCCGGCGCGGTGCGCCTCCAGCGGGTCTTTGTGTTCCCGCGCGGCCTGGGCGAATCCGTGGGCCAGCGCAACGGCATTCATGGCACCGGCGCTGGTGCCGCTCACGCCGTCGATGAGGAACTGGCCGTCTTCGAGCAACGCATCCAGCACGCCCCAGGTCAGCGCCCCATGCGAGCCGCCGCCCTGCAGCGCGAGGTTGAGCCGCTGCGGCGCGCCCTGCTCAGGCATCGATGGCCTGCCCCTTGTTCATGGCCACCATGCCGCGCACGATGCGGTAGAGGAACCAGATGGAGATCAGGCCCCAGGCGACCCAACCCGGGAAAAAGAAAACCAACCACAGCGGCGCAGTGACCGCGTACAGCACGCCGGCCCAGATCACGGTGCGCACGCGCCAGGAGAAATGGCTGGCCTGCCAGGTACCCGCAGCATCGCTTTTCTTCACCAGGTCGATCACCAGCGCGACGATGAGCAGCGCGGCGCTAGGCTGCGCGCCCGGCAGTACCGCCGCCACGGCCACGATCAGGTGCAGGATGTAGCTGACCCATCCGACCGTCTTGAGGGATTCGGCCCGCTCGCTGGGCTCCACGTCGACGATATCGTTGTTCATCACGCACCTCCTTCTTCGCTGCTGCGGGCTGCGGCCTTGCGCAGGGCCTTTTCCTCGATGCCGCTGATGCCCTCGCGGCGCTCCAGCTCGGCAATCACGTCGGCGGGGGCAAGCCCGTAATGCGCCAGCGCGATCATCGAGTGGAACCACAGGTCGGCCACCTCGTACACCAGCTTGGCCTTGTCAGCGCCATGGTCCAAGTCCTTGGCCGCCATGACCACCTCGGTCGCCTCCTCGCCCACCTTCTTGAGGAAGGCGTCAGGCCCCTTGTGCAGCAGCCGCGCGACGTAGCTCTTGTCAGGGTCGCCGCCGTTGGCGGGCTTGCGGCTTTCGATGACGCCGGCCAGCCGCGCAAGCGCGTCCTGCGACAGAGGGGCATGGGTATCGGTGCGGGTCATGGCTTCTTATTTGTAGATGGATTCGGGGTCTTTCAAGACCGGATCGACAGCCTGCCACGCGCCATTCTGGAGGGCGTTGAAGAAGCAGCTGTGACGGCCCGTGTGGCAGGCAATGCCGGGCTCGTGGCCCAGCTGCGTCACCTTCAGCAGCACCACGTCGCTGTCGCAGTCCAGGCGAATGTCGTGCACCTGCTGCACATGGCCCGACTCCTCGCCCTTGAACCACAGCTTGCCGCGCGAGCGGCTGTAGTACACGGCGCGGCTCAGCTCGGCGGTCTTGGCCAGCGCCTCGCGGTTCATCCAGGCAAACATCAGCACGTCGCCCGTGGCGGCCTCCTGCGCAATCACGGGCACCAGGCCCTGCGCATCCCATTTCACTTGATCAAGCCAGTTCATGGTGTCCATTGTCGGTCATCGGCAGCTACAACGCCGATGTATGCTGCATTTTTTATAGCTTACAGCGCTTGCTGGAAGCGCGCTACAGGCCTTTTTGGCATCCATTCGCGGCATCAGAGCCGCACGGGGATACCGCGCTCGCGCATGCGCTCCTTGGCCTGGCGCACGGTGAACTCGCCGTAGTGGAAGATGCTGGCCGCCAGCACCGCATCCGCGCCGCCCTGCTGCACGCCATCGGCCAGGTGGTCCAGGTTGCCCACGCCGCCCGAGGCGATCACGGGCACGCCCACGGCGTCGCTCACCGCACGGGTGAGTTGCAGATCAAACCCGCTCTTGGTGCCGTCGCGGTCCATGCTGGTCAGCAGGATCTCGCCCGCACCGCGGCGCGCCATCTCCACGGCCCACTGCACGGCGTCCAGGCCGGTGTTCTTGCGCCCGCCATGGCTGTACACATCCCAGCCCTCGCCGCGCTCGGCCACTTCCGCGCCCTGGCGGCGCTTGGCATCGATGGCCACGACAATGCACTGCGCGCCGTACTTGGCCGAGGCCTGGCTGATGACGTCGGGGTTGGCGATCGCGGCGGAGTTGAAGCTGGTCTTGTCCGCGCCCGCATTGAGCAGGCGGCGCACGTCTTCCACGGTGCGCACGCCACCGCCTACGGTCAAGGGGATGAAGACCTGGCTGGCCACGGCCTCGATGATGGGCAGGATCAGGTCGCGCTCGTCACTGGTGGCGGTGATGTCCAGGAAGGTGAGCTCGTCGGCGCCCTGCGCGTTGTAGCGCGCGGCGATCTCCACCGGATCGCCCGCGTCGCGCAGCTCGACAAAGTTGACACCCTTGACGACACGGCCACCGGTCACGTCAAGGCAGGGAATGATGCGTTTGGCAAGCATGCGCCAGCACTCCGGCTTTTGAAGAAGAAGGGCCGCAAGATACCATGGGCGGCGCCATGCTCAGCTATTGAATCAATAGCTTTTCGCGCTCGTCGGATTTGGTTTCCAAACCATTTCCCCCATCAATTCCTTGACTGACGAGCGCAACCAGCTATCAATCAAGGAGCATCACCCAGTCGGCGCGCCTCGCCATCCTGCCAGCGCCAGGCATCCCGGCACATGGCCTGCACATCGCGTCGCGCGCGCCAGCCCAGCAGGCGCTCGGCCAGGGCTGGGTCGGCCCAGCAGGCGGCCACATCGCCGGGGCGGCGCGCCACCACCTGGTAGGGCACGGCACGGCCGCTGGCCTGCTCGAAGCCGCGCACCATCTCCAGCACCGACACCGGCCGTCCCGTGCCGAGGTTCACCGTGAGCAGCCCCGGATGCGCGCGCAGGTAGCGCAGCGCGGCCACGTGGCCTTCGGCCAGATCGCATACGTGGATGTAGTCGCGCACGCCCGTGCCGTCGGGCGTGGGGTAGTCGCCGCCGTACACGCTCAGCACCTCGCGCTGGCCCGTGGCCACCTGGGCCACGTAGGGCATGAGGTTGTTGGGAATGTCCTGCGGGTCCTCGCCGATCAGCCCACTCTCGTGCGCGCCCACGGGGTTGAAGTAGCGCAGCCGCGCAATGCGCCACTGGCCGGGCTCGGCGTGGTCCACATCGGCCAGCACCTGCTCCATCATCAGCTTGCTCCAGCCGTAAGGGTTGGTGGCCGACAGCGGGAAGTCCTCGCGGATGGGCAGGCTCGCCGGATCGCCATACACCGTGGCCGAGGAGGAAAACACCAGCGTGCGCACGCCGGCCGCCTGCATGGCGCGCAGCAGGCTCACCGTCCCCGCCACGTTGTTTTCGTAGTAGCGCAGCGGCTCGCGCACCGATTCGCCCACGGCCTTGAGCGCGGCGAAGTGGATCACGCCCTCGATGGGGTGGGACGCAAACAGTTGCCGCAGCAACTGCGCGTCGCGCACGTCGCCCTCGACGCACGCCGCCGGCTTGCCGGTGATGCGCGCCAGGCGGTCCAGCACGCTGCGGCGGCTGTTGCTGAAGTTGTCGAGCAGCAAGGTGGGGATGCCTGCATCGGCAAGGGCCGCACAGGTGTGGGTGCCGATGAAGCCCGCGCCCCCGGTTACAAGAATCATGTCCTCTCGCCCTCGAAAATACGCAAAGCCATGACTGTACCGCCGGGCTTCATTCAACCGCGTGAGGCCGGGGCGCGTTGTAATCGGGTAACCTTGGCTTGCGCCCCACATGGCCGCCGGCGCTCTTCCCGCAGGGCGGGCGCGCCCGGATGGGCGTGGGTTATTGGCCGCCATCCACCCTCTTTTTGCTGATCAACCGCCTGTGCCGATGGCGCGCGGTGCGTTCCGTTCCGAATGACTGTATCGCCCTCTTCCGCCACGCCCCCCGCCGAATCCATGGTCGTGCTGCGGCCCTCGGGACAACCGGTTCCGGCACAGCCCCAGGCCCAGGTCTTCGATTCCTGGGACGCCTTCACGCGGTCGTCCGTGCAGCCCCTCGGCTTTTACCTGGAGGGCTGGGATGCTCCCGCCGCGGACGATCTGATTCTCAAGTTGCGCCGCAGCCCCTGGTGGGACCGCCTGGCCGTGGTGGCCCCCGGCGAGGGCAAGGCCTCCGTGCTGGCCGACACCGCCGCACCCTATGCCGACGCGGTGGCCCGCGCGGAGCGCAGCCTGGCCGTGCGCCGCAGCCTGCGCCTGGCCCTGACGGACATGCGTCTGGAAGAGCGCGTGCTGTACTTCCTGTACGTGCGCGACGCGATGGAGCTGGCGCCGCAGTGCACGCTCACGCACCCCATGCTCTACCACTATCCCGTGGTGGACGCCCTGGCGCGGCGGGGCGAGGATCCCGGTGCCTGCCTCGCGACCCTGGTGCGCCGCAAGCTCTTGGAGCCCGCCCAGCTCGTGGACCGCACGCGCCACTGCCGCACCTGCGGCAGCGCTCACATCCACTACATCGATGTCTGCCCGCACTGCTCCAGCCTGCAGATCCGCAAGGAAGCCTCGCTGCACTGCTTCTCCTGCGGGCATGTGGCGCCCGAGAGCGACTTCCACCACGACGGCGGTCTCTCCTGCCCCCAGTGCAGCGGGGCGCTGCGCCACATTGGTGTGGACTATGACCGCCCGCTGACGCAGTATGCCTGCGGCAGCTGCCATCACGTGTTCGTGGAGACCACGACGCAGGCACGCTGCCTGGCCTGCCGCACCAGCTGCGCGCCCAGTGCCCTGGATGTACGCGAAGTCGCCAGCCTGCGCCTGAGCGCACACGGCCGCACCGCGCTGCGCGCAGGGCAGATCCAGGAGTCGTTTGCGGCGCTCGACACCGCCAACTACGTTGAGGCGCCCCATTTCCGGCGCATGCTCGACTGGGCACTGGCCGTGACCACGCGCCATCCGGAGATGCGGTTCGGGCTCATGCTGATCGAATTCACCAACGCCACAGAACTCATCGAGGAGCTGGGGGCCGCGCGCGTCTTCCTGCTGCTGGACGAGTTCGCGCGCCGCCTGCACGAATTGCTGCGCACGTCAGACATCACCACCCGCACACAGGAGGACAAGCTCTGGCTGTTCCTGCCGTTCTCCGACCCCGCAGGCCTGTCCGCGCGACTGCAGCGCGCGCTGTCCGACCAGACGGTGGCGGCTGCCCCATCGGCGCTGCAGGCGCGCATCCGCCATCTTCAGATGCCGCAGGACCTGCGCGCCGGAGACAGCGCAGCGGCGCTGATGGAACGGCTGCTCGACCAGGCCTGACGCCGCATGTGGGACACCGCCGTCTTTGCCTTCGCGACGCTGTTCGCCAGCTCCAGCCAGCAGAACTGGGTGGAGCTGGCGCTCAAGTTCTTTCCGTTCGTCGTGTTCCTGGAGGCGCCCTTCTTCCTGCTGGTCACCGCAGGCATGGTGAAGTACGGATTGCGTGAGCACCGCCCGCTGCGCCAGCGCGAAGCCTATCCGCGCGTGTCGTGCGTCATCACCTGCTATTCCGAGGGGGAGGACGTGGGCAAGACCATCGGGTCGCTGGCGCAACAGCTGTACCCCGGCTTCATCGAGATCATCGCCGTGATCGACGGCGCGCTGCAAAACGGCCCCACGCTGCGCGCCGCGCGGCGCGCGCAGTCGCTGCTGGCAGGCACCCAGCGCCGCAGCCTGGTGGTGCTGCCCAAGTGGCAGCGCGGGGGACGCGTGTCGTCGCTGAATGCGGGCCTGTCCATTGCCACGGGCGAGGTGGTGATGGCACTGGACGGCGACACTTCTTTCGATAACGACATGGTGCGCAACGCCACGCGCCACTTCGATGACCCAGGCGTCGTGGGCGTGGCGGGCAACCTGCGCGTGCGCAACGCCAAGCGTTCGCTGGTCACGCGGCTGCAGGCACTGGAATACATGCTCTCCATCGGCGCGGGCAAGACCGGACTGTCGGAGTTCAACATCGTCAACAACATCTCCGGCGCGTTCGGCGTCTTCCGCACCCGGTTCCTGCGCAACCTGGGCGGGTGGGACGCCGGCACCGCCGAAGACCTGGACATGACGATGCGCATCAAGCAGTACTTCGGCCGGCACCCGGACCTGCGCATCGTGTTCGACCCGCACGCCGTCGGGCACACGGACGCCCCGGACACCTGGCGCGTCTTCTTTCGCCAGCGCCTGCGTTGGGATGGAGACATGTTCTACATCTTCATCCGCAAGTTCCGCTTCAACCTGCGCCCGCGCCTGCTGGGCTGGCGCAACTTCCTGTTCGTCATCGTGAACGGCCTGCTGATGCAGCTCGTGCTGCCGTTCCTGATCGTGGCGTACACCGGCACCATGCTCTTCACCATGCCCTTGGGGGTGGTGATGGGCGTGCTGGCCTTCATCTACCTCGCCTACCTGGCCGCGCTGCTGTTTTACTTCCTGCTGTACGTCGTGGCCGTATCCGAGCGGCCGCGGGACGACGTGTGGTACCTGGGCTTCCTGCCGCTGTTTCCTCTCTTTGCCTTCGTCAACCGCATCCACTGCTCGTTCTCCATCATGGCCGAGATGTTCATGAAGTCCCACCTGGACTCGTCCATGGCGCCCTGGTGGGTGCTGCGCAAGACCAAGTTCTGACATGTTCCAGCGCAGCCCCCGTCACACCCTGATCGCTCTGCTGGCCTGCATCTGCGCGGGCCCGCAGGGCGCCGCGGCCCACGCCAGCCCGCCGGTCTCCCTCACGCAGCTGGAGGACCGCGCCCGCGCGTTCGCCCCATCGGCCCGGCTGGCGCAGGCGGACGTTACCGTGGCCGAGCAGCGCAGCGCCGCCCTGCAGGCGGGCAGTGGTGCCCAGCTGTTTGGCGGCGCGGGCGTGGACAACGCGCGCGAGGCGGTGACCGATACCCTCAGCCGCGACTACCAGCGCACCCAGATGCACCTGGGGGTGCGCTGGCCCCTGCTGGGCACGCGCGCGGCGCAGCAACGCACGGTGGACGATGCCCAGCATGCCGTGGAGCAAAGCCGACTGCGCCGCCTGCAGATGGAAAACGAGGCCGTGCTTGCCGTGCGCCGCGCGTATGTGCGCCACCTGCGCAGTGTGGAGCGCATCCGCCTGGCGGACGCCTTCCTGCGGGTGCGCGCCGAAGCGCAGGAGCAATTGGCGAGCCGCCACGCCGCCGGCGTGCTGCTGGAGGCCGACCGGCTGGACCTCGGCGGCCTGTTCAACATCGTGCAGGCGACGCATGACAGCCAGAGTACCGCGCGGGATCTGGCCCGCGCGGAGATCGAGCGCCTGACGGGGCAGCCCGCCGCAGCGGTGCAGACGCAGGAACCCGCCTGGCCCCAGACCTGCCTGGCCCCCGGCGCAGCGGCGCTGGACCGATCCCCCGCCGTCACGCTGGCACAGCAGGAGGTGGACGCAGCCCAGCAGCGCCAGCAGCATGCGCGCCTGGAAGGGGTGCAAGCCAGCGTCTCGCTGGCGCAGTCGTTCAGCCGTGACATCGGCGGCCCCACGGGCCACAGCACGCGCGTGGGCGTTGATTTTTCTCTGCCGCTGCAGTGGCGCAGCCAGCGCGACGCGGCCCTGGCCCAGGCGCAGGGCGAGATCGACCGCGCTCAGGCGCTGCTGGCCTTGCGCCGCAGCGAACTGGAGGCCGCGGCCCAGCAGGCCCTGGCCGCCTATCGGCTGCGCGACAAGGAAATAGCAGACCACCGGCACCGCCAGCAGGCCGCGGCCGAGGCGCTTCGGATCGCGCAGTTGCGCCTGAACGCCTTCGACGGTGACGGCTATTCCAAGCTGCTCACCACGCGCTATGCGCTGTACCAGGCCGCCGTGCAGGTGGTCGACGGCGCCGAGCGGCGCGACCTGGCCGCCCTGGACGTGCTGGCCCTGGGCGATGGATGCACGCTGGCCTGGCACGACGCCCCCGCGGCGCCCGATCCCTGGGCCGCGACGGTCGCCGCGCTGGCCGCGGGCACGGCACCGACCTCCGCCAAGGCGGCACCCGGCGAGACCGGCCTGGGCTGGTACGTGTGGCATGGGCAAGCCCTGCTGGACCAGACCGCGCAACTGGACGAACTGCCCCCTCGCAGCCGCCGCCTGCTGCTGTCGTTCACGGCGGCGCAGTTGCAGGCCCTGGCACGGCCCGACGGCCGGGCGCGGTGGATGGCCCTGCGCGCCCAGGCGCAGGCACGGCAGCTGACGCTCGAACTGCTGCTGGGTGAGCCCACCTGGGTGTTGCCCCACGAGCGCACGCGACTGCTGGCCCTGGTGGAGTCCTTGCGCGACCTGCCCGCCGATGCCCTGCACCTGGACCTGGAGCGCAGCCAGCTTCCCGCTGCCCAGCAGCGCGACTGGAGCCGCCACCTCATCGACACGCTGCAGGCGGTGCGCGCCGCGGCTCCCTGGCCCCTGGCCCTGACGACACACTACCGTGAACTGCAGCAACCCGGTTTTGCCGCACGCGTACACGCAGCCGGGGTCGGCGAAGTGGTGGCGATGCTCTACGTGAACAACCCCGAACGCACCGCCACCCTCGCCCGGCCGTTGTTGTCAGCGGCGCCGGCGGGGTTGCGCATCGCGGTGGCGCAAAGCATCGAATCCGCGCTGCCGGCGCAAGAGAGCAGCTTCGCGTTGGGCAAGGCCCGGTCCCTGCAGCGCTGGGATGCGCTGGCACACCAATTGGCCGGCCTGCCCGGCTTTGGGGGCGTCGTGGTGCAGTCGTGGGAAGACTATAGGGAGGCTCGGCCTTGAAGATCAATTTTGACGCGCCGCCCACCTCGGCGCAGGAAACCAACGGCCTGGAAGTGCGCTATGCAGCCGCCAAGCGCCGCGTGCCGCGCTGGCGCTGGTATTTGCTGCTCGCCATGGTGCTGGTGGCCCCCGCCTACCTGCTGGTCCGCTTCGGCATCGCCTACTGGTGGGAGAGTACGCCGGCCCAGGTCGTGCTGGAGCAGGCCACTCTGCGCGCACCGGCCGCTGGCCGCGTGGCATTCGTGGCGGCGCCCGGCGCACCGCTGGAACCCGGCCAGCCCGTGATGGCGCTGGAGCGCACACCGACGGACACCCCCGCACCGCCTGCCGCCACGCCAAGCCCCACGCCGCATGCGCAGGAACCCGCCCAGGCGCAGGCCTACGCCGCCAAGCTGGCGCTGCTGACCGAGGCCGAGCGCCTGGCCAGCCGCCGGCTGGCGATCCAGCAGGAAAGGCTGCAGACCATGCAGGGCTTGCGCGAGCAAGGGGCCGCCACACGCCAGGAAGTGGACAACCTGCGCTTTCAGGTCCTGCAGGCCGAGGCGGACCTCAGCCGCGCCCGCGCCGATGTGCGCGAGCAGCGCATGCTGGTGGCGCGCGCGCCAACTATCGTGCCGGCCCCGGCGGCGCCTGCAACGCCATCGGCCCCCGCGGAAGAAGCTGCGCCCGCGCAGCCCGGCACCGCCCTTGCGCCCTTTGCCGCCACCGCGGTGCAGGCCCTGGTGCGCCCGGGGGACTGGGTGGCCCAGGGCGCGGAGGTCGCCGTACTGCAGCGGCGCGGGGAACCGCTGGTGCATGCCTACCTGCCGCCCGACAAGGCGCGTTACGCGCAAGTCGGCCGCATCGCCACGCTGCATTTCATGGACGGGGGCAAGGTGCGCGCGAAAGTGGTGGGGCTCATGATGGAGGCGCAAAGCCCTCCGGCCGACCGCGTGTCGCCGCTGACCCCGCGCACGCCGTCCATCGTGGTGAAACTCCAGGCGCTGGAGCCGTTGCCAGCGCCCTACCACATCCACCAATTGCCGCTGGATGTGCGTTTCGACTGGGTGGCCAGCCGCTGGTTCTGACCCGGCCGCATACGCCGCCGGGTGAAGGCGCCGGGCCGCCCCGGCTCAGGCCAGGCTCAGCTCGTCGGCGCGATGCTGCGCGGCTGCGAAATCCAGGTCGCCGGAATAGATCGCGCGCCCGCAGATGACGCCTTCCACGCCTTCGTTTTCGACTTCGCAGAGCTTCTCGATGTCCGCGATGCCGGCCAGGCCGCCCGAGGCGATCACGGGGATGGTGAGGGCCTGGGCCAGCTTGACCGTAGCCTCGATATTGATGCCCGAGAGCATGCCGTCGCGGCCGATGTCGGTGTAGATGATGGATTCCACGCCCCAGTCCTGGAACTTGCGCGCCAGATCGACCACCTCGTGGCCGGTGAGCTTGCTCCAGCCGTCAGTGGCCACCTTGCCGTCCTTGGCGTCCAGGCCCACGATGATGTGGCCGCCAAACGCGCTGCACGCATCCTTGAGGAAGCCGGGGTTCTTCACCGCGGCCGTGCCGATGATGACGTACCGCAGCCCGGCGTCGATGTAGCGCTCGATGGTGTCCAGGTCGCGGATGCCGCCGCCCAGCTGCACCGGAATGTCGGCGCCCACCTCGGCCAGGATGGCCTTGATGGCCGCCTTGTTCTTGGGCTGGCCGGCAAACGCGCCGTTCAGGTCCACCAGGTGCAGGCGGCGCGCGCCCGCATCCGCCCACTTGCGGGCCATGGCGGCGGGGTCTTCGCCAAAGGTGGTCGATTGGTCCATGTCACCTTGCTTGAGGCGTACGCAGTGGCCGTCCTTGAGGTCGATGGCGGGGATGAGCAGCATGATGGTGAGCGGGGAATGGGGCGAGCCGCACAAGGCCCGGCCCTGCCGGGTTGAAGAATCAGGGCTTCCAGTGCAAGAAGTTGCGGTACAGCGCCAAGCCGTGCTCGGCGCTTTTCTCCGGGTGGAACTGGGTAGCAAAAATATTATCGCGTGCGATGGCCGCAGCAAAGGGGCCGCCGTAGTCAGCCTCGCCGGCGCAGTGCAGCGGGTTGGCCGGGCGCGCGTAGAAGCTGTGCACAAAGTAGAAGTAGCTGTCGTCGGGCACCCCCGCCCATACCGGGTGCGCCACGCCGCCGTGGCGCGCCTGGCGCACGCGGTTCCAGCCCATCTGGGGGACCTTGTAACGGCTGCCGTCGGGCTGGGTGCGCCCGGCCAGGTCGAACTTGAGCACCTCGCCCGGGATCAGGCCCAGCCCGGGGGTGTCGCCCTCGGCGCTGTGGTCCAGCAGCATCTGCATGCCCACACATACGCCAAACAGCGGCTTGGACGCGGCAGCCTCCAGCACGGATTCGAGCAGACCCGACTCCCGCAACTCGCGCATGCAGTCCGGCATGGCGCCCTGGCCGGGCAACACCACACGGTCGGCCGCGCGCACCTCATCGGGGTGCGCGGTGACCATTACCCGGAAACCGCTGCCCTGCGCCGCGACCTGCACGGCCTGCGAGACGGAGCGCAGGTTGCCCATGCCGTAGTCCACGACTGCGACGGCTTTTGCTTCACTATTCATAGCTGCTTGCGCTTGATGGATAAGCGTTACAGGCCAATTTGGCTTGAATTTTACAGGGAACCCTTGGTGGAGGGGATCACGCCTGCGGCGCGCGGGTCGCGCTCCAGCGCAGCGCGCAGCGCGCGCGCGAAGGCCTTGAACACCGTCTCGCACTGGTGGTGGGCGTTGATGCCCTTCAGGTTGTCGATGTGCAGCGTCACGCCCGCATGGTTCACGAAGCCCTGGAAGAATTCGTAGGTGAGCTGGGTGTCGAAACCGCCAATGTTCCCGGCGGTGAACGGAATGTGCAGGTGCAGCCCCGGGCGGCCCGAGAAGTCCACCACCACCCGTGACAGGGCTTCATCGAGCGGCACGTAGGCATGGCCGTAGCGGCGGATGCCCTTCTTGTCGCCCACGGCCCGCGCGAAAGCCTGGCCCAGCGTGATGCCCACATCTTCCACCGTGTGGTGGCCGTCGATGTGCAGGTCGCCGTCGCAGTCGATCTGCAGGTCGATCAGCCCATGGCGCGCGATCTGGTCGAGCATGTGGTCGAAGAAGCCGATGCCGGTGTGCAGGCTGGCCGCGCCGGTGCCGTCGAGATTCACGCGCACGGTGATGCGCGTCTCGGCCGTCGTGCGGCTGACCTCGGCCGTGCGGTCGGGGCAGAGTTCTGCGGAAGAAGGAACGAGTGCGGAGGAAGTCATAGGGATGCCTGGAGCGCTGTGAGCATCTGGTCGTTGTCGGCACTGCTGCCCACCGTCAGACGCAGGCAGCCTGCCAGCAATGGATGCATTGTAGAAACGTTCTTGACGAGCACCTTGCGGGCCTTCATGCCCTCATAGGCGCGGGCGGCATCGGGCACACGCACCAGCACCATGTTGGCCTGGCTGTCCCACACGCGCTCAATGCCGGGCATGGCGCGCAGCGCGGCCAGCAGCTCGGTGCGCGCGGCACGCAGCTCGTCGGCCTGGGCGGCGAACACGTCGGCATGTTCCAGCGCGAACAGGGCGGCCTCGGTGTTCAGCACACTCACGTTGTAGGGCGGGCGCACCTTGTCGACCTCGGCCACCAGCGCGGCGGGGCCAATCATGTAGCCCAGGCGCACGCCGGCCAGGCCGAACTTGGAGAGCGTGCGCATCAGCAGCACATGGCCGTTGCGCTCGGGCTGCGTGCGCATGCGCTCGATCCAGCTGCGGCTGGCAAAGGGCTGGTAGGCCTCGTCCATGACCACGATGCCGCCCTGCGCACCGGCGGCGTCGATGATGCGCTGCACCACGGCCTCGTCCCACAGCGTGGCCGTGGGGTTGTTGGGATAGGCCAGGAAGGTGATGGCCGGGCGGTGCTGGGCGATCGCGGCCAGCATCGCGGCCTCGTCCAGCTCGAAGTCCGCCGTCAACGGCACGCCCACGAAGCCCAAGCCCTGCAGCTGCGCGCTCATCGCATACATCACGAAGCCCGGCACGGGCGCCAGCACGGTCGCCTGCGCACGCGCGCAGGCCAGCGCCACGAGGGAAATGAGCTCGTCGGAACCATTGCCCAGCAGCACGGCCGAGCCTGCCGGCGCCCCGGCGTAGGCTGCCAGCGCAGCCTTCAGATCGTTCTGGCGCGTACCGGGGTAGCGGTTAAGCGCGAGTTGCCCCAGGCGCTGCCCCAGCGCGGTCTGCAGCGCGGGCGGCAGGCCGAAGGGGTTCTCCATCGCGTCCATCTTCAGGTAGCCGGTGGCATCGGCCACGACGTAGGCCTGCATTGCGCGCACGTCGTCGCGGATGCGCGCCAGCGCGGGCAGTTCGGCAGAAGGGGTTGTCATGCGTTCATCACTCCATTCGATCGGGCGGCGCCGCCACATCAGGGGACAGCCAACGCGCAATGCAGCGGATGCAGCACCTCTACGCCGCCATACTGCGCGCCCTGCGGCAGGCTCAGCGACAGCAGGCTCGCGCAGCCGCTGTGCTGCGCGGCGGCCAGCGCCAGGCAGTCGCCCCAGGCCAGTTGGTGCCGCGCCTCCAGCGCCCAGGCGGTCTCCAGCGTGGCAGCATCGATCTGCCAGGGCGTCCAGCTGTGGTAGCGGCGGATGGCCGCGCGTGCATCGCCGTGCGGCATGGGCGCGCTGGCGGCGCGCGTCACGGTGTCGTAAAACTCGGCCAGCACCTGGCTGCTGACACGCCCCAGGCGCTCGCGCCACAGCAAGTCCAGACAGGCCAGCACCGGGGCTTGCAGGGCGGCATCGGCGCCGTCCTCGGCGGCGACCAGCACGGCCGTGTCCACAAACACGGGTTGCGCCAGGCTGCGCTGCAGCGGCTGCGGCGCCTCACCTACGTGGGCAGGACTGCGCTCGAAGCCGTGGATACGCCGCGCCGCGGCGCCCGCGCGCCAGGTGCGCTCGTCCGTGCGCCAGGCGAGGTAGGCACGCTCGTAGGCGTCCTCGCGGCGCTGCATCTCGCCTAGAAAGTCCCCCACCATGCGCGACACGCTGGTGCCGCGCCGCGCCGCCTCGATCCGGGCCCATTCGAGCACCGGATCGTCCACGGTGATGGTGACGTTCTTCATGCGTTCATCGTACACGAATTTCGTGTCACACGAAATTCGTGTTCATTCAGTTTGATGTGTTTTTCGCTTCTAAGGCTTGTTCATTCAGCGCCAGGCGCTCTCATTTTGAAAAGACAAAGCCACCTCGCAAGGTGGCTTGGTAGGCGTACAGGCTGTCGGAGCGGTCAGGACTTGAGCCGCATCTCCGCCGCCCGTGCATGCCCCTGCAGCCCCTCGCCATGCGCCAGCACGCTGGCGATGCGGCCCAGGCTCTGCGCGCCCTGCTCGCTCACCTCGATGATGCTGCTGCGCTTTTGGAAGTCGTACACGCCCAGCGGCGACGAGAAGCGTGCCGTGCCGCTGGTGGGCAGCACATGGTTGGGCCCGGCGCAATAGTCGCCCAGCGATTCGCTGGTGTAGGCGCCCAGGAAGATCGCGCCCGCGTGGCGCAGCAGCGGCTCCCAGCGGTGCGGCTCGCGGCTGCTCACCTCCAGGTGCTCGGGGGCGATACGGTTGCTGATCTCACACGCCTCTTCCATGCTGCGCGTGTGGATCAGCGCGCCGCGCCCGGTGAGGCTCTTGGCGATGATCTCGGCGCGCGGCATCTGGGGCAGCAGACGGTCGATGGCGGACTGGACCTGGTCAATGTAGGCCGCATCGGGGCACAGCAGGATGGACTGCGCCAGCTCGTCGTGCTCGGCCTGCGAGAAGAGATCCATCGCCACCCATTCCGCCGGCGTGCTGCCGTCGGCCAGCACCAGAATCTCGCTGGGGCCGGCAATCATGTCGATGCCCACGGTGCCGAACACATGCTTCTTGGCGCTGGCCACGTAGGCGTTGCCGGGGCCGGTGATCTTGTCCACCTTGGGAATGGTCTGCGTGCCATAGGCCAGCGCCGCCACGGCCTGCGCGCCGCCGATGGTGAAGGCGCGCGTGACGCCCGCCACATGCGCCGCGGCCAGCACCAGCGGGTTTTTGGTGCCCTGGGGCGTGGGCACGACCATGATGATGTCCTGCACGCCCGCCACGTGCGCGGGAATGGCGTTCATGAGCACGCTGCTCGGGTACGCGGCCTTGCCGCCCGGCACGTAGATGCCCACGCGGTCCAGCGGCGTGACTTTCTGGCCCAGCAGGGTGCCGTCGTCGTCGCGGTAGCTCCAGCTTTCGCCATTGGCCTTTTTCTGCGCCTCGTGGTAGCGGCGCACGCGGGCGGCGGCGGCCGTCAGCGCATCGCGCTGCGCCGCGGGCAGGCCGTCGAAGGCGGCTTGCAGTTCGCTGGCCTTGAGCTCCAGCGACGGCAAGCCCTGCGCATGCAGACCGTCGAAGCGCTGCGTGTACTCCAGCACTGCGGCGTCGCCGCGCTCGCGCACGTCGGCCAGGATGCCCGCCACGCGCTGCTCGATGGCCGCATCCGTGTCCGCCGACCAGTGCAGGCGTGCGGAAAACTCCACCTCGAAAGTGTCGTCAGCGGTGGACAGACGGACGGGAGCAGCTACGAATTGCATAGTGGACCTACTCAGAATGTACGAAAGGAATCGGCGCGCCGTTGCGGTAGCCGAGGGGTGCCCGGCCACGATGTTCTCACCATAACTCGGGCCACGGCGCGCGGTTGCAACGCCGGGCGATGGACGCGGAACCAAAGCGGCGCAGACGCAGCCCTGCGCACCCCTCAGCCCTGCGGCACGGCGGAGGCGAATGCGTCGATGATGCGGCGCAGCGGCGCCTGCTTCAGCTTCAGCGCGGCCTGGTTCACCACCAGGTGCGAACTGATGTCCATGATCTGCTCCACCTCCACGAGGTTGTTGGCCTTGAGCGTGTTGCCAGTGGAGACCAAGTCCACGATGGCATCGGCCAGGCCGGTGAGCGGCGCCAGTTCCATGCTGCCGTAGAGCTTGATGAGGTCCACGTGCACGCCCTTGCTGGCGAAGAAATCGCGCGCGATGCTGGTGTATTTGGTGGCCACCTTCAGGCGCGAGCCCTGGGTGACGGCCTCGCGGTAGTCGAAATCGGCGCGCACGGCCACGCTCACGCGGCACTTGGCAATCTTCAGATCCAGCGGGCGGAACAGCCCCTGGCCGCCGTGCTCGATGAGCGAGTCCTTGCCGGCCACACCCAGATCGGCGCCGCCGTATTGCACGTAGGTCGGCACGTCGGTGGCACGCACCAGCACCACGCGCACCTCGGGGCGGCTGGTGGGCAGGATGAGCTTGCGCGACTTCTCCGGGTCTTCCAGCACCTCGATGCCGGCAGCGGCCAGCAGAGGCAGGGTTTCCTCGAAGATGCGGCCCTTGGACAGGGCGAGTGTGATCTGCTGCGTCATTGAATTCTCTCGATGTCGGCCCCCAGGCCGCGCAGTTTGGCTTCCATGCAGTCGTAGCCGCGGTCCAGATGGTAGATGCGGTCCACCAGCGTTTCCCCGTCGGCCACCAGTCCGGCGATCACCAGGCTGGCCGAGGCGCGCAGGTCGGTGGCCATGACGGTGGCGCCCGATAGCCGCGCGCCCGCAGGCGCCGCGCCGCCCAGCCCCTCGATCACCGCTACGCGGCCATCCGTGGTCTGGATTTTCGCGCCAAGGCGCAGCAGTTCGTTGACGTGCATGAAACGGTTCTCGAAGATCGTCTCGGCCACCGTGGCGGTGCCCTGGGCCACCACGTTCAGCGCCATGAACTGCGCCTGCATGTCGGTGGGAAAGCCCGGGTACTCAGTGGTGCGAAAGCCCTGCGCCTTGAGCTGCGCCGCGCCAGGGCTGCGCACGCGGATGCCACCCTCTTCCGGCGCCACCTGCACGCCCGCGTCGCGCAGTTTGTCGATCACGGCGTCCAGGTGGTCGGCGCGCCCGTGGCGCAGCAGCGCGTCGCCGCCCGTGGCGGCCACGGCGCACAGGAAGGTGCCGGCCTCGATGCGGTCGGCCACGACGGCGTGCTCGCAGCCGTGCAGCCGCTCGACCCCCTGGATGCGGATGCGGCTGGTGCCATGGCCCTCGATATGCGCGCCCATCTTGATGAGCATCTCGGCCAGGTCCGCCACCTCGGGTTCCTGCGCGGCGTTCTCCAGCACGGTCTCCCCCTCAGCCAGCGTGGCGGCCATGAGCAGATTCTCGGTGCCGGTCACCGTGACCATGTCGGTGGTGATGCGCGCCCCCTTGAGTCGCGTGCACCCCTGCGGCAGCCTGGCGATCATGTAGCCGTGCTCGACCACGATCTGCGCGCCCATGGCCTGCAGCCCCTTGATGTGCTGGTCCACCGGGCGCGATCCGATGGCGCAGCCGCCCGGCAGCGACACCGTGGCCTCGCCGAAACGCGCCAGCAGCGGCCCCAGCGCCAGTACCGAGGCGCGCATGGTCTTGACCAGATCGTAGGGCGCCTCGGGCGTGGACAGGCCGCCCGCGTCCAGGCGCACTATGCCGGCCGCATCGGCCACGGAGCAGTCGGGGTCAGCGATGCGGTCCACCTGCACGCCCATGTTCCGGATGAGCCGCAGCATGGTGGCTACGTCCTGCAGGCGCGGCACGTTGTGCAGGGTGACCGGGTCGGCCGTGAGCAGCGCGGCGCACAGCTCGGGCAGCGCGGCGTTCTTGGCGCCGGAAATTGGCACCTCGCCCACCAGGGGGCGGCCACCGCGAATCAGGAGTTTGTCCATGGGTTTGCCGGTTGCTGCATTCAGTGCCAAAAATGGCTCTAGCGCTTATCTATCAAGCGGTAGCAGCTATTAAAATAATAGTGCGCGAATTCTTTCGGGGAACGCCGCGCGACGGTGTATGCGCCCATCCACCGGCGAGGACCGGGGCATGACGCCCGTGCCGCCCCCGCGCCGGGGCACGGTCCCGGCCGCACGGCCATCTTGCGAAGGACGGGGCCGTATCAGTCGCCCGCCTGGGCCTGCGCCCACTCGGCGGGGGTAAAGGTCCTCATGGACAACGCATGCACCTCGTCCGACTGCATGCGTGCGCCCAGTGTGGCGTAGACACGCTGGTGGCGCTGGATGGAGCGCTTGCCCTCGAACTCGGGCGACACGATGGTGGCGTACCAGTGGCGACCGTCGCCTTCCAGCGTGATGTGGTCGCAGGCCATGCCCGCGCTGATGATGTCCTTGAGTTGGTCTGCAGTCATGTCAGTTCCTGATTTTGTAGCCCGTGCGCAGCAGGTGCAGCGCCAGCAGGCTGACCAGCGCCCATGCCAGGCCGACGACGCCCAGGCTGAGCCAGGGGGAGACGTCGCTCACGCCGAAGAAGCCGTAGCGGAAGCCGTCGATCATGTAGAAGAACGGGTTCAGGTGGCTTGCGCCCTGCCAGAACGGCGGCAGCGATTGCACCGAATAGAACACGCCCGACAGGAAGGTCATGGGCACGATGATGAAGTTCTGGAATGCCGCCATCTGGTCGAACTTGTCGGCCCACAGCCCCGCGATGACCCCCAGCGTGGCCAGCAGCGCCGCGCCCAGCAGTGCGAACGCAAGAATCCACAGCGGCGCGGCGAACTGCGGCGTGGCGAACGCCAGCGTGACGATGAACACACCCAGGCCCACCACCAGGCCGCGCACCATGGACGAGCCCACGTAGGCCGCGAACCAGGCACGGTGCGACAGCGGCGTGAGCAGCACGAACACCAGACTGCCCATGATCTTGCTCTGGATCAGGCTGGACGAGCTGTTGGCAAAGGCGTTCTGCAGCACGCTCATCATCACCAGGCCGGGCACCAGGAAGGCGGTGTAGCTCAGCCGGTCATAGACCTTGACATGGTCTTCGAGCACATGGCCGAAGATCAGCAGGTACAGCACCGCCGTGAGCACCGGCGCCGCCACGGTCTGGAAGCCCACCTTCCAAAAGCGCAGCACTTCCTTGTAGAACAGGGTCTGCCAGCCGATCATGCGTGCTCCTCCTGCTCGGCCGCCATGACGTTGAGGAACACATCCTCCAGGTCGGCCTTGCGGATCTCCACATCCTCCACGCGCACGCCGGCGGCGCGCAGCCGGGCCAGCAACTGCTCGATCTCCTGCGCGTCCTGCGCGGGCAACTGGGCCACGCGGCCGGTCACGCGCGCCAGCGCTGCCAGGTCGGCCGGCAGCGTATCGTCGGTCTTGAACCGCAGGACGTTGGTGGAGGCCGCCTGCAGCAGCTCGGACGTGCGCGCCAAGGCCACGACGCGCCCGCGCTTGAGCATGGCCAGCCGCGTGCACAGCGCCTCGGCCTCTTCAAGGTAATGGGTGGTCAGCAGCACCGTGTGGCCCTGCTTGTTGAGGCGCGCCACAAACTGCCACAGCGTCTGGCGCAGTTCCACGTCCACACCGGCCGTAGGCTCGTCCAGCACGATGATGGGCGGTTTGTGCACCAGCGCCTGGGCCACGAGCACGCGGCGCTTCATGCCGCCCGAGAGCTGGCGCATGTTGGCCGTGGCCTTGTCGGCCAGCCCCAGGTTTTCCAGCAGCTCATCGATCCAGGCGTCGTTGTTCTTCACGCCGAAGTAGCCGGACTGGATGCGCAGCGTCTCGCGCACGTTGAAGAACGGGTCGAACACCAGTTCCTGAGGCACCACGCCCAACAGCCTGCGCGCGTCGGCAAACTGGGTTTGCACGTCATGGCCCAGCACGCTGACGCGGCCGCTGGTGGCGCGCGCCAGCCCGGCGAGGATGCTGATCAGCGTGGTCTTGCCGGCGCCGTTGGGGCCCAGCAGGCCGAAGAACTCGCCCTCCTCGATGTCCAGACTGACATCCTGCAGCGCCTGGAAAGGCCCTCGGGGAGTGGAAAAGCTCTTGGAAATGGATTGGAAGGAGACGGCGGGCATGGAAGAGCGGCATTCTAAAGGGGGGCTCTTGCGCGCGTGTCCGCAGGGGTTTGGCCGGCAGGCAACCCGCATGTGTGGGCAGCCCCGCAGGCCGCCGCTACAGGGCGGGCAGCAGTTCCTGCACCCCGTACAGCCCCGCCAGGCTGGACAGCGCCGGCGGCAGGGCCTTGACCACGAAACCCCGGTTCTCGAACACCGCTGCGCGGCGACACTCCAGCAGCACCGCGAGTGCGGAGGAGTCGAAGGCCGTCAGCGCACCGGCATCCACCACCACCAGCGATTCGTCCTGGGCCTTGAGCCCTTGCAGCAGCATGCGCAGGGTGGCGCCAGCGTGGCGGTGGGTGAGTTCAGCGGGCAGCACCAGCATGCACAGGCCTTTCGCTTCTTTCTGTTCTGGTTACTTGGCGCTGGAGGCGGCGTTGGCCTTGTTGCGCGCCACCAGCGCCTCGATCAGGCCATCTACGCCCTTGGCGTTGATCTCCTGCGCGAACTGGCTGCGGTAGGTTTCCACCAGCCACACACCCAGAACGTTGAGGTTGTAGATTTTCCAGCCCGCACCCTCGCCCGGCGTCTTCTCCAGGCGGTAGTCCAGTTGTATCGGGTCGCCCCGGCCGCGGATTTCGGTGCGCACGAGCACGTCCTTGTCTTCGGCGGCTGCGCGCAGCGGCTTCACAACGATGCTCTGGTCCGTGACCTGGCTGAGCGCGCCCGCGTAAGTGCGCACCAGCAGTGTCTTGAACTCGTCCTGCAGGCGCGCCTGCTGCTCCGGCGTAGCCTTGCGCCAGCCCGGCCCGACGGACGCTGCCGTCATGCGGCGGAAGTTCACGTGGGGCAGGATGGTCTTGTCCACCAGCGCCATGATGCGGTCCACGTCGCCGGCCTTGATGGATTTGTCTTTGCGCAGCGTCTCCAGCACATCGACCGAGAGGCGCTTGACGAGGGCATCCGGTGCCTCGTCGGCCGCCAGCGCGGCCTGGGGCACAGCCACCCACGTGGCCACCGCCATCGCGGCGGCGGCATGGATCAGGGTACGGCGGTTCATCATGGTGAGGCTCCTTGCGTGCAGCGCCACGCCGTGCGCTGCCATGTATGGTTTCGTTGGGTAGATTGTGGAGGGCGCCCCGCGCTGCACATGCGTCGCCGCCGTGCAGGGATGCAAGCAACTGCAACCGCGCCTGTCAGCCAGGGGCCCGAGTGCTTGTCAGGCCGGCCTTTGCGGGTTTTCAGTACTCGTCGTCGGGCAGCTTGCCCCCGTTTTCCTCATAGGCGCCCTCGTCGCGTGCGCCTGACACGCCACTACGCACCTTGAGGTACACGTCGCGCGTGAAGCTGTAGGGGTCCAGGGCCGCCGTATCCAGCACCGAGCCCGCGCGCAGCAGGCTAGCGCGCTGATCGACAAGGCGCAGGCCGTACAGGGAATTGCGGACCTCCACCGGGTCGAGCTGGCCCAGCGGGTTGCCCCAACTGTCTACCGGCAAAGCGGCCGTGTCGCGCACGGTGGACGGCCCCAGCAGCGGCAGCACGAGATACGGCCCCGTGGGCACGCCCCAGCGGCCCAGCGTCAGGCCAAAGTCCTGCTTGTGCCGCTCGATGCCTGCCTCGCTGGCAATGTCCAGTACGCCGCCCAGCCCGAAGAAGGTGTTGGTGGCGAAGCGCACGAGGCTCTCGTAAGCCTCCAGCCCGCGGAACTGCAGCAGGTTGTTGACGAACGACCAGGCATCGCCCAGGTTGCCAAAGAAGTTGCTCACGCCCGTACGCACCGGCTGCGGCGTCACGTCGCGGTAAACGGTGGCGACGGGTTTGAGCACCGCCTTGTCCACACTGTCGTTGAACGAATGCACGCCGCGGTTGAAGGGTTCGAACGGATCTGCGGGGTTGGCGTTGGGGCCCGTGGCGCAGCCGCTCATGAGGGCCGCGCCGAGCAACAGCGCCGCCCAGCGGGCAGTCCAGCCCGTGAAGCGAGGTTGATTTGTCATTTCTTGGTACCTCCATTGGACGAAGCACCTTCTTCGGCCTTGCCATACAGGAACTGGCCGATCAGGTTTTCCAGCACTACCGCGGATTGGGTGGCGGTCACCATGTCGCCCTCGGCCAGATTGTTCTCGTCGGCTCCCGGCTCGATGCCGATGTACTGGTCGCCCAACAGGCCGCTGGTCAGGATCTTGAGCGAACTGTCCTTGGGGAACACATAGCGCTTTTCCAACTCCAGTGTCACGCGCGCCTGGTAGGTCGTGTCGTCGAAGCCGATGGACTGCACGCGCCCCACCACCACGCCGGCGCTGCGCACCGCGGCCTTGGGCTTGAGCCCGCCGATGTTGTCGAAACGCGCCGTCACGGTATAGCCCGAGCGGAAGTTCAGGTTCAACAGGTTGGCCGACTGCAGGGCCAGGAAGACCAGCGCCGCTCCGCCCAGCAGGACGAACAGCCCCACCCAGAAATCGTTTTTGGAATGCTGCATGGTGAATTTCCTCAAGACAGACGCATGGTCGCCGTCAGATACTGAACATCAAGGCGGTGAGGACGAAGTCCAGCCCCAGCACGGACAGCGACGCCATCACCACCGTGCGCGTGGTGGCGCGCGAGACGCCTTCCGGCGTCGGCTTGGCCACGAAGCCCTGCAGCACCGCGATGAAGGTGACGGCCACGCCGAACGCGAGGCTCTTGACGATGCCGTTGCCCACGTCCTTCCAGACGTCGACACCGCTTTGCATCTGGCCCCAGAACGCCCCGCCGTCCACGCCGATGAGCACCACGCCGACCAGCCAGCCACCGATCACACCCACCGCGTTGAACACCAGTGCCAGCAGCGGCATGGCGATCACGCCCCCCCAAAAGCGCGGCGCCAGGATGCGGCGCACCGGGTCCACGGCCATCATCTCCATGGCCGACAGCTGTTCGCCGGCGCGCATCAAACCGATCTCGGCCGTGAGCGACGTGCCCGCGCGTCCGGCAAACAGCAGCGCCGTGACCACCGGCCCCAGCTCGCGCACCAGGCCCAACGTGACCACCAGGCCCAGTGAGTTGGCCGAGCCATAGAGCTGCAGCACGTTGTAGCCCTGCAGCGCAAGCACGAAGCCCACAAACAGGCCCGACATGGCGATGATGGACAGCGAATAGTTGCCCAGGAAGTGCACCTGGTCACGCACCAGGCCAGGGCGGCGCATCACGTCGCCGAACAGCCCCAGCAGCCGCGCGAACAGGCGCGCGCCCATGCCCACATCGGCCAGCTTCGTGCGCACGGCGTAGCCTACGTGCGTGGGACGCCACCAGCTCATGGGGTACCTCCGCTGGCGTGGGCGTCCACGCTGGGCGAGCGCAAGGGGCCGAAATCGTCGGCCACGCTGGGGCCGGGGTAATGGAACGGCACCGGCCCGGTAGGCAGCGCGTGCACGAACTGGTGCACCAGCGGATCCGTGCTGGCGCGCACCTCTTCGGGCGTGCCCTGGGCGGCCACCGTGCCGGGCCCCAGGATGATGACGTGGTCCGCCAAGCGGAAGGTCTCTTCCAGATCGTGCGAGACGACGATGGTGGTCAGCCCCATGGCATCGTTGAGTTGGCGGATGAGTTGCGCCGCAGTACCCAGCGAGATCGGGTCAAGCCCGGCGAACGGCTCGTCGTACATGATGAGCTCGGGGTCCAGGGCAATGGCCCGTGCCAGGGCAACCCGCCGCGCCATGCCGCCGGAGATCTGGCTGGGCATCAAGTCCCGCGCTCCCCGCAAGCCCACGGCATGCAGCTTCATGAGCACGATGTCGCGGATCAGGTCCTCGGGCAGATCGGTGTGCTCGCGCAGCGGAAAGGCCACGTTCTCGTACACGCTCATGTCGGTGAACAATGCGCCGAACTGGAACAGCATGCCCATGCGTCGGCGCGCGGCATACAACTGTGCGGTATCCATGCGCCCTACGTCCTGGCCGCCCACCAGCACCTCGCCCTGCTGGGCGCGCTGCTGGCCGCCAATGAGGCGCAGCACCGTCGTCTTGCCCCCGCCCGAAGCACCCATCAGCGCCGTGACCTTGCCACGCGGCACGGCCAGCGACAGGTCGCGCAGGATCACCCGCTCGCCGTACCCGAAGGTGACGTTGCGCAGTTCCACGAGGGCGTCGCCCGGCGATGAAAGTGGGGAGGACATGGTGTATGCAGATACGCCCAGCTCTACGACAGAGCGCGAGGCGAACCCGACATCATAGGGGAAACCCCTCTGCTCGGCTGCGCCTCCCATTAAAACCTGTGGTTTGCATATGACGTTTGGCTATACTCGCCGGTTCTTAAGAAATGTCCCGCCCGACCCTCCGGGCGGATTGCTTGTCAGCGTTGCTGCATGGGCGTCACCGACGCACAACGGAACGAAGGCGCGGCAATGTGCCTGCGACATTCCCTTTTCTTCCGTTGCGCGTCTGCCTCCCGGCAGCGTGCTGGTCGGTACCCGGCGGACGGCGTCCGACCGCGGCGCCGTTTCCTGCCACCCCCGCAGAAAGAGAAAAGGCTCCAGATAATGAAGAATCTCCAGTCCGTCGTCCCCATCCCGGCTCCCGTCCCCCAGCGCCAGGCCACGGGCCTGCACCTGATCGGCGACCTGTATGGCTGTCTCTGCGACAGCCGCCTGATGTTGGACGCCGCGCATCTGGAATCGTTCTGCAAGGAGCGCGTGGCCGCCGCCGGGTTGACCACCGTGGGCAGCCTGTTCCACAGCTTTGGCGAAGGCGGCGGCGTCACCGGCGTGGTGGTGTTGGCCGAGTCGCACCTGTCCATCCACACCTGGCCCGAGGCGGGCTACGTCACGCTGGACGTGTATGTGTGCAACTACACCGAAAACAACCGCCCCAAGGCGCAGAAGCTCTTCGACGACCTGCAGGCCGCCTTCAACCCGGCCGATCCGCACCTGCACCGCGTCGACCGCGCCTGATGAGCGGCGCCCTCACCGCGCAGGCCACGCGCTACGTGGCCGAGCGCCTGAACGCCGACTTCGGCTTTTACCTCAGCGACCGCCGCCTACTGGCCGAACGCCAGTCGGCCTGGCAGCACATCGAGGTCTTCGACAACCCGCAGTTCGGCCGCGTGATGCGCATCGACGGCTGCTTCATGACCAGCGAGCGCGACGAATTCTTCTACCACGAGCCGATGGTGCACCTGCCGGCCATCGCCCACCCCGGCGTGCGCCGTGCGCTGGTCGTGGGCGGGGGGGACGGCGGCGCCGCCGAGGAGCTGCTGAAGCTGCCCGGCATCGAGCAGGTGGTGCTGGCCGAGCTGGATGGCGAGGTGATTGCCATGGCCCGCGATTGGCTGGGCCAGATCCACCGTGGCGCCTTCGACGACCCGCGCCTGGAGGTGCGCCTGGGCGACGCACGCGCCTTCATCGGCCAGACCGAAGAGCGCTTCGACCAGATCGTCCTGGACCTGACCGACCCCTTCGGCCCCGCCGTCGAGCTGTACACCGTGGAGTTCTACGCCGCCTGCCGCCGCGCGCTGAACCCGGGCGGCGTGCTTTCGCTGCACCTGGGCTCGCCCGTGCACCTGCCCGAGAGCCTGGGGCGCATCGCCGCCTCGGTGCGCGCGGTGTTTCCCATCTTCCGCCCCTATCTGCAGTACGTGCCGCTGTACGGCACGTTGTGGTGCATGGGCATGGCATCGGACAGCACCGACCCCGCCCGGCTCAGCGCCGACGAAGTGGACGCACGCATCGCCGCGCGCGGCCTGCGCGACCTGCAGCTGTACAACGGAGCCATGCACCAGGCGCTGCTGGCCCAGCCGAACTTCGTGCGTGCGCTGCTGGATCGGCCTGCGCTGCCGCTGCACAGCGGGGATGTGCTGGAAGAGGTGCGGGACCCAGCGGAGTTGCCGGAGGTGGTGGTGTCCGCTGCCGCGTGATGTCTAGCCCAATCGCCGCCCAGCGCTTGCTGGGCGAGCGCTAGCAGCTATTTTTTTTAAGCCCCTGCGCACGGTTGGATGTCGCTGGCCGAGGCCGTCCCCGCCAGCGACACAGAATCCCATTAGCTACCAAAAACATAGCTTCCAGCGCTTATCCCATCACCGCTAGAGCCCAATTCGGCGCTAGACCTTCAAAGCATGTGCTGCAAGAACGCCCGCGCCCGCTCATGCCCGGGATCGGCAAAGAACTCCTCGGCCGGACGCGCCGCGATGAGTTCACCCTGGTCCATGAAGGCCACGGTATTCGCCACCTCGCGCGCAAAACCCATCTCGTGCGTGACGACTAGCATGGTCATGCGCTCCTCGGCCAGCTCGCGCATGGTGCGCAGCACCTCGCCCGTGAGTTCGGGGTCCAGCGCCGAGGTGGGCTCGTCGAACAGCATGATGTCGGGCTCCATGCACAGCGCACGCGCGATCGCCACGCGTTGCTTCTGGCCGCCCGACAGGCGCGAGGGATAGTTGTCCCGCTTCTGCGCCAAGCCCACCTTGTCCAGCAGCGTCTCGGCGCGGGCGATGGCCGCATCGCGCGCCAGGCCCTGCACCACCATGGGCGCCTCGATGAGGTTCTCCAGCACCGTGAGGTGTGGGAACAGGTTGAAATGCTGGAACACCATGCCGGTCTTGGCGCCGATGCGGCGCACCTCGGCATCAGACACGTAGGCGCAGCGCCCCTGTGCATCGGTCGTGGCCAGGGTTTCGCCTTCGATGGCGATGTGGCCGCTGTCGATGGTTTCCAGGTGGTTCAGGCAGCGCAGAAAGGTGCTCTTGCCGGAGCCCGAGGGGCCGATCACCGCCACCACCTCACCGCGGTGCACCGACAGCGACACGCCGCGCAACACCTGCACATGGCCGAAGGCCTTGCGCACGTCGCGCGCCTCAATCATCTGCGTGGCGTCACTGGTCAAACTTGGCATAGCGTTTCTCCAGGCGCTGGAAGCCCCAGGTAAGCACCAGGGTCATGACGAGATAGAAGGCGGCGGCAACGATGAAGGGCGTGGTCGTGAAGTCGCGCTGCACGATGCCGCGCGCGGCGCGCAGCAGGTCGTTCAGGGCCAGCACGTAGATGAGGGACGTGTCCTTGACCAGGGTGATGGTCTCATTGCTCATGGGCGGCAGGATGCTGCGCACCATCTGCGGCAGCACGATGCGGCGCATGGTCTGGCCGTAGCTCATGCCCAGCACCTTGGCGGCCTCGTACTGGCCGCGGTCCACCGACTGGATGCCGGCGCGGAAGATCTCGGCGAAATAGGCCGCGTAGTTCAGCGCGAAGGCTGCCACGGCGGCAGGGAAGTCCGGCAGGCGCACGCCGATCACCGGCACGAAGGGCAGCGCGAAGTAGATGAACAGCATCTGCAGCATGAGCGGCGTGCCGCGCATGAGCCAGATGTAGCCATTGACCGCCGCCGACAGGGGCGCAAAGCGCGACACGCGCGCCAGGGCCAGCACCAGCCCCAGGGGCACGGCCAGTACCAGCGTGATCGCAAACAGCTTCAGGGTGACCGCGGCGCCTTGCGCCAGCGGCCCCAGAAGGGAAAGAACGTAGTCCATACGGAGCCTCAGCGTGCGGCGCCAGCACAGCTGCGGCGCCGCGTTCCCGGCATTGTCGCGGCTTGCGGCCTCGACGAAACAACACCGGCCGCCCTGTTCCAAGGCGGCCGGTGCCGGGGTCGCGCCCCTTGCGGGAGAAGAAGCGCGAAGGGTCTTGCTTACTTGATGATGTTCTTGCCGAACCACTGCTCGGCAATCTTGGCGGCGCTGCCGTCCTGCTTCATGTCGGCCAGCGCCTTGTCCAGCTTGCCGTGCAGTTCAGTGTCGTCCTTGCGCACGCCCACGCCGTACTCTTCGGTGCCAAAGTTATCGTCCAGCACGGCGTACTGGTCAGGCTTCTTGGCCACGTAGTAGCGGCCCACCACTTCGTCCACCACCACGGCTTCCAGGCGGCCGGTGGTCAGATCCATCAGGGCGGTCACGTTGTCGCCGAAGGTCTTGAGTTCCTTGAACGACTTGAAGACAGCCTCTTCCTTTTTGATGGCGTCCACGGCGCTGGAGCCTTCCTGCGCACCGACGACCTTGCCGGCCAGATCGGCCTTGGCCTTGATGGCGGAGCCTGCGGGCACCACGATGATCTGGTGGTTCTCCATGTAGGGCGCGGTGAACAGGATGTTCTGCTTGCGCTCCTCGGTGATGGTCAGGCCGTTCCACAGCGCATCCACGCGCTTGCCGGACAGCTCGGCTTCCTTGGCGCTCCAGTCGATGGGCTTGAACTCCACCTCCACGCCCAGGCGCTTGGCGGCTTCCTTGGCCATGTCGATGTCAAAGCCCACCAGCTCGTTCTTCTCGTCGCGGAAGCCCATGGGCGGGAAGTTGTCGTCCAGGCCCACGACGATCTTCGTGACGGCGGCCGGGGCGGGTGCAGGCGCGGCTGCGGGGGCGGCGGGTTCCTGCTTGGAGCAACCCACCAGCACGGCGCCCAGGGTCAGCAGGGCAACGGCGGCAAACTTCTTCATGGTGTAGCGATTCTTGAAAAGAACAGTCGGAACGAACAAACGGCCCGGGCACGCCGCCCGACCAGGAAGGTCGCGCAGCAAGCCCATGGCCGGGCAAACCCTGAATTGTCCCACCGATGCGGAGACTGCGCCCACTCGCAGCGCTGGAACAGGGGATTTGATGCCAATAACTGCCGCAGTGCCCGTCCAGCAAGCGCAAGCAGCTATCAAAAAATAAGCACAACGGCGCCCCAGGGCGCCGTTGTGCGGGTAGACGGGTAAGCAGACTGCGGCTGCGACCGCCTTCTGTAATTGCCCAATGGCGAGGGATTCCCGCCTCAGCGCGGCAGACTGCTTTCCCCCATCAGGAATTCATCCACCGCACGCGCGGCCTGGCGGCCTTCGCGGATGGCCCAGACCACCAGCGACTGGCCGCGGCGCATGTCGCCGGCGGCGAACACCTTGGGCGCGCTGGTCGCATAGCCGCCGGTGAAGTCCGTCGTGGCCTGGGCATTGCCCCGCGCATCCTTGTCCACTCCGAAGGCGTCCAGCACGGCAGCCACCGGGCTCACGAAACCCATGGCCAGCAGCACCAGGTCGGCCTGGTATTCCTTCTCGGTGCCGGGGACCTCGATGAACTTGCCATCCTTGAACTCCACCTGCACGGTTTTGAGGCCCGTGACCTTCTTGCCGTCGCCGATGAACTCCTTGGTGGCGATGGCGAACGCGCGCTCGCAGCCCTCCTCGTGGCTGGAGCTGGTGCGCAGCTTGTACGGCCAGTAGGGCCACACCAGGGGCTTGTTCTCTTGGCTTGGCGGCATGGGCATCAGCTCGAACTGCGTGACGCTGGCCGCGCCATGGCGGTTGCTGGTGCCCACACAGTCGCTGCCCGTGTCGCCGCCGCCGATGACGATGACGTGCTTGCCGTCCGCGCGGATCTGGCCCTTGAGCTTGTCGCCCGCGTTGACCTTGTTCTGCTGCGGCAGGAACTCCATCGCGAAGTGAATGCCGTCCAGTTCGCGCCCCGGCACGGGCAGGTCGCGCGACTGCTCGGCGCCCCCCGTCAGTAGCACGGCGTCGAAGTCCTTGCGCAGCTGCTCAGGCGTGATGGTTTCCTTGGACCAGTTGGTGACCTTGCTGCCTTTGCCCAGCCCGTCCTTGGCCGCGCCGATGAAGACGCCGGTACGGATCGTCACGCCCTCGGCCACCAGTTGCTCCACGCGGCGGTCGATGTGCGCCTTGTCCAGCTTGAAGTCGGGGATGCCGTAGCGCAGCAGGCCGCCCACGCGGTCGTTCTTCTCGAACAGCGTGACGTCATGCCCGGCGCGCGCCAGTTGCTGCGCGGCCGCCAGGCCCGCCGGGCCGGCGCCCACCACGGCCACTTTCTTGCCCGTCTTGCGGGCAGCCGGCTGCGGCTGCACCCAGCCGTGCTCCCAGGCGCGGTCGATGATGGCGTGCTCGATGCTCTTGATGCCCACCGCGTCATCGTTGATGTTCAGCGTGCAGGCGGCCTCGCAGGGTGCGGGGCAGATACGGCCGGTGAACTCGGGGAAGTTGTTGGTGCTGTGCAGCACCGTGATGGCGCTCTTCCAGTCCTGGTGGTAAACGAGGTCGTTGAAGTCCGGGATGATGTTGTTCACCGGGCAGCCGTTGTTGCAGAACGGCGTGCCGCAGTCCATGCAGCGCGCGCCCTGGGTCTTGGCCTGCTCGGCGTCCAGGCCGATAACGAACTCCTTGTAGTGCTTCACACGCTCGACGGCGGGCGCGTAGCCCTCCTCGATGCGCTCGTATTCCATGAAACCTGTGGTCTTGCCCATGATCGTGGTGTCCTGTCTTTGTGCATGCTGCCGCAGCGGGGCCCCAGGCCCCGCCCGCGCGGGTTACTTGGCGGCTACCGCTTCTGTTTTAGGAGCTGCTACCGCAGGTGTAGCCTGCTCTTCCAGCACTTTTCTTTCATAGATTTCCGACAGGGCACGCTTGTACTCGGTCGGGAAGACCTTGACGAATTTGCTGCGCGACGCGGCCCAGTTGTCCAGGATCTCGCGGGCGCGCTTGCTACCCGTCCAGCGGCTGTGGTCCTCCAGCAGCTTCTTGAGCAGGGCCTCGTCCGTCTGGTCGCGGTGCCAGATGCCGCGGCCCATGTGGACCGCCTGCTCCTCGCCCGGCAGGATGCGCTCCAGCGTCACCATGGAGAGGTTGCAACGCGAGTCGAACTTGCCGTCCTCGTCGTAGACGTAGGCAATGCCGCCGCTCATGCCCGCCGCGAAGTTGCGGCCCGTCTTGCCCAGCACCACCACGGTGCCGCCGGTCATGTACTCGCAGCCGTGGTCGCCCACGCCCTCGACCACCGCCGTGGCGCCCGACAGGCGCACCGCGAAGCGCTCGCCCGCCACGCCGGCGAAGAACGCCTCGCCGCTGGTGGCGCCGAACATCACGGTGTTGCCGACGATGGTGTTGCCCACGGCCTCGCCGCGGAACTCATGGCTGGGGCGCACGATCACGCGGCCGCCCGACAGGCCCTTGCCGGTGTAGTCGTTGGCCTCGCCCGTCAGGTTCAGCGTGACGCCCTTGCACAGGAACGCGCCGAAGGACTGGCCGCCCGTGCCCTCGAAGTGGATACGCACGGTGTCGTCCGGCAGCCCTTCGGGATGCACCTTGGTCACCGCGCCCGACAGCATGGCGCCCACCGAGCGGTTGACGTTCTTGGCCACCTCCATGATGCGCACGCTCTCGCCGCGCTCGATGGCGGGCTTGCAGCGCTCGATGAGCTTCACGTCCAGCGACTTCTCCAGCGCATGGTCCTGCGACTCGACGTGGTAGCGCGCCACTTCCGGGCCCACGAGCGGCTGCGCGAACAGGCGCGAGAAATCCAGGCCCTGGGCCTTCCAGTGTTCGATGCCCTTGCGGGTGTCCAGCAGGTCGGTGCGGCCGATCAGCTCGTTGAAGCTGCGCACACCCAGCTGGGCCATGATCTGGCGCACTTCTTCGGCGATGAAGAAGAAGTAGTTCACCACGTGCTCGGGCTTGCCCGAGAACTTGGCGCGCAGCGCCGGGTCCTGCGTGGCCACGCCCACCGGGCAGGTGTTCAGGTGGCACTTGCGCATCATGATGCAGCCCTCGACCACCAGCGGCGCGGTGGCGAAGCCGAACTCGTCGGCGCCCAGCAGCGCACCGATGACCACGTCGCGGCCGGTCTTCATCTGGCCGTCGGCCTGCACGCGAATGCGGCCGCGCAGGCGGTTGAGCACCAGGGTCTGCTGGGTTTCGGCCAGGCCGATCTCCCAAGGGCTGCCCGCGTGCTTGATGGACGACCAGGGCGATGCGCCCGTGCCGCCGTCGTGCCCGGCGATCACCACGTGGTCGCTCTTGCACTTGGCCACGCCGGCCGCGATGGTGCCCACGCCGACTTCGGACACCAGCTTGACCGAGATGTCGGCATGCGGCGCCACGTTCTTCAGGTCGTGGATGAGCTGCGCCAGGTCTTCGATGGAGTAGATGTCGTGGTGCGGCGGCGGGCTGATGAGGCCCACGCCCGGCACGCTGTGGCGCAGCGCGCCGATGTAGTCGGACACCTTGCCGCCGGGCAGCTGGCCACCCTCGCCGGGCTTGGCGCCCTGGGCCATCTTGATCTGGATCTGGTCGGACGAGGCCAGGTACTCCGCCGTCACGCCGAAGCGGCCCGATGCCACCTGCTTGATCTTGGAGCGCAGCGAGTCGCCATCCAGCAGAGGGATGTCGGCCTGCACCTTGTCGCTGCCGATGATGGACGACAGCGTCTCGCCTTGCTGGATCGGAATGCCTTTGAGCTCGTTGCGGTAGCGCTTGGGGTCCTCGCCGCCCTCGCCAGTGTTGCTCTTGCCGCCAATGCGGTTCATGGCCACGGCCAGCGTGGCATGCGCCTCGGTGGAGATGGAGCCCAGCGACATGGCACCGGTGGCGAAGCGCTTGACGATGTCCTTGGCGGGTTCGACCTCTTCCACCGGGATCGCCTTGGCCGGATCGAATTTGAACTCGAACAGGCCGCGCAGCGTCATGTGGCGCTTGGCCTGGTCATTGATGATCTGCGCGTATTCCTTGTACGTACTGAAGTTGTTCGCACGCGTGGAGTGCTGCAGCTTGGCGATGGCGTCGGGCGTCCACATGTGCTCCTCGCCGCGCGCACGCCAGGCATATTCGCCGCCAGCGTCCAGCATGGTCTCCAGCACCGGGTCGTCGCTGAACGCGGCCAGGTGGGTGCGGATGGCTTCCTCGGCGATCTCGAACACGCCGATGCCTTCCACGCGGCTGGCCGTGCCTGTGAAGTACTTCTGCACCGTGTCGCTGTTCAGGCCGACGGCTTCGAACAGCTGCGCGCCGCAGTAGCTCATGTAGGTGGACACGCCCATCTTGGACATGATCTTGGACAGACCTTTGCCCACCGCCTTGACGTAGTTGTAGATGGCCTTGTCGGCAGACAGATCGCCGCTGAGCTCCTGGTGCATGTCCACCAGCGTCTCCAGCGCCAGGTAGGGGTGCACCGCCTCGGCGCCGTAGCCGGCGAGCACCGCGAAGTGGTGCACTTCGCGCGCCGTGCCGGTCTCCACCACCAGGCCGGCCGTGGTGCGCAGGCCCTCGCGCACCAGATGCTGGTGGATGGCCGACAGCGCCAGCAGCGCAGGGATCGCCACCTGCGTAGCGCTCAGGTTGCGGTCGCTGATGATGAGGATGTTGGCGCCGCCCTTGATCTCATCGACGGCCTGCGCGCACAGCGAGGCCAGCTTGGCCTCCACGCCCTGCTTGCCCCAGGCCAGCGGGTAGGTGATGTCGATGGTGGCGCTCTTGAACTTGCCGTGTGTGTGCTGCTCGATCTGGCGCAGCTTGGCCATGCCCTCGAAGTCGAGGATGGGCTGGTGCAGCTCCAGGCGCATCGGCGGGTTCACCTGGTTGATGTCCAGCAGGTTGGGCTTGGGGCCCACGAAGGACACCAGGCTCATCACGATGGCCTCGCGGATCGGATCGATCGGCGGGTTGGTCACCTGCGCGAACATCTGGCGGAAGTAGTTGTACAGCGGCTTGTTCTTGTCCGACAGCACGGCGAGCGGACTGTCGTTGCCCATGGAGCCCACGCCCTCCTCGCCGTTCTTCGCCATGGGGGCGAGCAGGAACTTGATGTCCTCCTGCGTGAAGCCGAAGGCCTGCTGGCGCTCCAGCAGCGGCAGCGCGGACGCGGCCGGCTGCACGGCCGATTCGCCCACCTTCACGTCATCGAGCTTGATGCGCAGGTTCTCGATCCACTGCTTGTAGGGCTTGGTGTTGACGATGTTGGCCTTGAGCTCGTCGTCCTCGATCAGGCGGCCCTGCTCCAGGTCGATCAACAACATCTTGCCGGGCTGGAGGCGCCATTTGCGCACGATCTTGCCGTCCGGCACGGGCAGCACGCCGGCTTCGGAGGCCAGGATCACCAGATCGTCGTCGGTCACCACGTAGCGCGAGGGGCGCAGGCCGTTGCGGTCCAACGTGGCGCCGATCTGGCGGCCATCGGTGAACACGATGGAGGCCGGGCCGTCCCACGGCTCGATCATCGCGGCGTGGTACTCATAGAACGCGCGGCGGCGCTCGTCCATGGACTCGTGCTGCTCCCAGGGCTCGGGGATCATCATCATCACGGCCTGGCTGATGGGGTAGCCGGCCATGGTCAGCAGTTCCAGGCAGTTGTCGAAGGTGGCGGTGTCGGACTGGCCGGCAAAGCTGATGGGATACAGCTTCTTCAGGTCTTCGCCCAGCACGGGCGAGGCCATCACGCCTTCGCGCGCCAGCATCCAGTTGTAGTTGCCGCGCACGGTGTTGATCTCGCCGTTGTGCGCCACATAGCGATAGGGGTGGGCCAGCGGCCACTCGGGGAAGGTGTTGGTGGAAAAGCGCTGGTGTACCAGGCCGATGGCGGAGACGCAGCGCTCGTCGGCCAGGTCCTTGTAGTACACGCCCACCTGATCGGCCAGCAGCAGGCCCTTGTAGACCACGGTGCGGCTGCTCATGCTAGGCACGTAATATTCTTTGCTGTGCTTGAGCTTCAGGCCCTGGATGGCGGCGCTGGCCGTCTTGCGGATCACGTAGAGCTTGCGCTCCAGCGCGTCCTGCACGATCACGTCGGAGCCGCGGCCGATGAATACCTGGCGCAGGATGGGCTCCTTCTCGCGCACGGTGGGCGACATCGGCATGTCCAGATTCACGGGCACGTCGCGCCAGCCCAGCAGCACCTGGCCCTCGGCCTTGATGGCGCGCTCCATCTCTTGCTCGCAGGCCAGGCGGCTGGCGTGCTCTTTGGGCAGGAAGATCATGCCCACGCCGTATTCACCGGCGGGGGGCAACTCCACGCCCTGACGCGCCATTTCCTCGCGGTAGAGCTGGTCGGGAATCTGGATCAGGATGCCCGCGCCGTCGCCCATGAGCTTGTCGGCCCCCACGGCGCCACGGTGGTCCAGGTTCTCCAGAATTTTGAGCGCGCCGGTCACGATGTCGTGCCGCTTCACGCCCTTGATATGGGCCACGAAGCCCAGGCCACAGGCGTCGTGTTCATTACTGGATGCATACAGGCCGTGCTGTTGCAGATGCTGGATTTCGGCAGCCTTGGTCATGGCGCGCTTCCTCAAAGATTCGCAGGGAACGCAAGCGTAGTGCAACGCAACATGGCGGCGCAAGCACTTTAATTAGGGTCAGATACCGAAAAGTTGGCGCACTTTATTGGTGCATTTTTATTGGGGACATATCAATTTCAGGAGCAGGAAAACCAGTCATTACAAAGGAAGTGCAGGCCAATTACGGTTTGGGTAGAACCACGGAAGCGGGACGCCCCGCGCGTGCTCGGGTGAGCCGACGGGGGGTCAGCTGTTGCAGAGCCTGCACAAACCCGTCATCCCCCAGGGCCCAACCGTTCAGGCCCGACTGCGTCAGTGCTGCCTGTTCGCTGGCGGAAATTCCCGCCTGCACGAGTGCGGCATAGGCCGCGTCGCGGGCAAAGGGGGTGTTGCCCAAGGCCCAGTAGAGGGCATGCGGCGTGATGAGACGGTCACTGCGCAGGCCGATGTAGTGGCCGTGGCTGGACCACCGGAAGTCCGCCGCCGCGGCGCACAGGCCCGCGCGCACGGGGTTGAGATCCAGATATGCCATGCAGGGCAGCAGATAGCGCTCCGCCTGCAATACGGCGCTGCGGTAGCGCCCCTCCCATAGCGTGCCCGAACGCCCATGGCGCTGGTTGAAGCGCCGCACATAGCTGCGCCCCACGGCTTGCATCATCAGAGGCAGCGATTTGCCCTCCTGCGGCGTGGCCAGCAGGTGGAAATGGTTGTCCATGAGCACATAGGCGTGCACCGCCACCTGCTGCTGCCGCGCATGCTCGACCAGCAACGACCACATGAGCTCCCGGTCCGCGGCATCCAGGAAGATCGGCTGGCGGTTGTTGCCGCGCTGGATGATGTGGTGCGGGTAGCCAGCGAGGGCGAGGCGGGGAAGGCGGGCCATGAAACCGTCTTGGGACCGTTCAGTTGCTCTTAAATCTATAGCTTCTAGCGCTTTATTGGCGGGCGCTAGAGGCTGAAATCGCTCATACCGCCACCGACCCGGCGTCATCCAGACCGAAGCGCGACCCCAGGGCCTGCGCCAACCCGAACTCTTCGAGTATGGCCGCCAGCCGCTCGCGCGCGCTGCGCTTCTTCTGGCCGGTGTAGCGCGCCAGGATCAGCTCGTTCTTCATGCTGTGCTCCCAGCCCACCAACTCCGTCACCGTGACCTGGTAGCCGCTGGCTTCCAAATGCAAGCACCGCAACACATTGGTGATCTGGCTGCCCATCTCGCGCGTGTGGATCGGGTGGCGCCACAACTCGGCCAGCGGCGTGCGCGACAGGCTCAGCGCCTTGGTGCCGCGCAGGCAGGCCGCCACCTCGGCTTGGCAACAGGGCACCAGCACCATGGCACGCGCCTGCTTGCGCAGGCCGAAGGCAATCGCATCATCAGTCGCCGTGTCGCAGGCATGCAGCGCGGTCACGATGTCAAAGCGCTCGGGCAGCTCTGCCGCGCCCGCAGCATCCGCCACCGCCATGTCCAGGAAGTGCATGCGTGCGAACCCCAAGCGCTGCGCCAATTCACGTGAACGCTGCACCAATTCCGCGCGCCACTCGATACCGTAAATCTCGCCACGGCCGAGCTGCTTGAAGAACAGGTCGTAGAGAATGAAACCCAGGTAGGACTTGCCCGCGCCATGGTCGGCCAGCAGCGGTGCGTGGCCATCAGCGGACAGCTCGGCGAGCAGTGGCTCGATGAACTGGTAGAGGTGATAGACCTGCTTGAGCTTGCGGCGCGAGTCCTGGTTGAGCCGTCCCTCGCGCGTGAGGATGTGCAGTTCCTTGAGCAACTCCACGGATTGGCCCGGCCGCAGTTCGGCCAGCACCGCGGCGTCGGCAGCGCCCGTCTGCTGCGTGCCCGACTTGGCCCACGCACTGCGGTGCGGCTGCCCGGTGGTGGTAGAGCGGCTCATACTTGCGGAGCACCCTTTGCAGGCGCGCCCACCGGCCAGTGGGGCCCCACGTCCAGATCGGCCCATCCGGCCGCGCCCAGGCGCTCCAGCAATTCCATGTTGCGCTCGAAGATCTCTTGCGCCTCGGGAAACACTTCCACCGCGCGGTCGATGCTTTCCTCGCGCAGCAAATGCAGCGTGGGATAAGGCGCGCGGTTGGTGCAGTTGGTCACATCGTCAGCGAGGGTGCCCTCGAACTGGAAGTGCGGGTGGAACGACGCAACCTGCAGGATGCCCGCCAGGTCCTTGGATTCGACGAGCTCGTCGGCCAACTCCAGGAAGTCGTTGAAATCCAGAAAGTCCGGCATGGCCAGCGGCGCGATGAGCAGCGTGGTGTCCCGCTTTTCGGGAGAGGCTTCGGCCAGCGCCTCCAACTCGGCAGCCAGGTCTTGCAACAGTTCACGCGCATCCGTGGCATGGCTCACCACGTAGTGGATCTGGTCCTTCACATGCACGCTTTTGGCGAACGGGCACAGGTTGAGTCCGATGACGGCACGCTCGAGCCAGCGCACCATGTCCGCCACCACCACGTTGTCATCGCAGGCGGCTGCATCCTCGCGGGGCTGGTCGGGCATAGGGCTAGTGGTCATGGCAGGCGTGGTCTGAAGAGGGCTCGCATTGTATGTCTCTGCCCTGCCGCACAGGCGGACCGGGGCTGGCGCGTCAGGCCAGCAAGCGCTGACCGGTCAAGCGTTCGTGCTCTCGGGCGGCGAACCGGTCCGTCATGCCTGCGATGAAATCCGCCACCGTGCGCGCACGGCGTGCATCGTCGCCATCCAACGCCCAGCCGGCTTGCGCCGGTGGCATTTGCCGCGGGTCCGCCTGGTAGATGGCGAACAGGTCGCGCACCACCTGACGGGCACGGTCCGTGGTCTGCATGACCTGGGGATGGCGGTACAGCGACTGGAACAGAAACCGCTTGAGCACCTGCGACTGCGCGCGCATGGCCTGCGAGAAGCCGACCAGGGCCGGCAGCCGGCGCACCGCTTCCACGTCAGCGGGCGCATGCTCTGCCAGCGCTGCGCGCGTGGCATCGATCACGTCGTACACCTGCTCGCTGAGCATGCGGCGGATGGCCTCGCTCAGCAATCGGCGCCGCCCTTCGGACTGCGCGAGATGCGGGTAGTCGTTCTGCGCTTGCGCGCGGTAGCGGTCGAACAGCGGTACGTCGCGCAACTGCTCCAGCGTAATCAGGCCCGAGCGCACACCATCATCGATATCGTGGGCGTTGTAGGCAATCTCATCGGCCAGGTTGCACAGCTGCGCCTCCAGGCTCGGCTGCTGGCCGAGGAGGAAACGCCGCCCCACACCGCCGGGTTCGCGCGCCTCCAATTGCTCGGCGTTGCGCCGCGAGCAGTGCTTGAGGATGCCCTCGCGCGTCTCGTAGGTCAGGTTGATGCCATCGTAGGCGGGGTAGCGGTCTTCCAGCGTGTCCACCACACGCAGGCTCTGCAGGTTGTGCTCGAAGCCTCCATGGTCCGCCATGCACTCGTTGAGCGCATCCTGCCCTGCATGGCCGAAGGGCGTATGTCCCAGGTCATGCGCCAGGCAAATGGCCTCGACAAGGTCCTCGTTCAGCCTCAGCGACCGCGCGATGGAGCGCCCCAACTGCGCAACCTCCAGTGAATGCGTGAGCCGCGTACGGAACAGATCGCCCTCATGGTTGAGGAATACTTGGGTCTTGTAGACCAGCCGCCGGAACGCGGTGGAATGCACGATGCGGTCGCGGTCGCGCTGGTATTCCGTACGCGTAGGCGCCGGCGCCTCGGGATGGCGCCTGCCTTGAGTGCACGCCGAATGACAGGCATACGACGCCAAATGCGTCTCAAGCACCAAACAGCCCCATAACGCCCACCAGACAAGCGCAATCAGCTACTATTTTTACAGTAAACATTAGGACGCACAGCACTGGCCGATGACTTCGCGCACCAGCGCATCCGGCGCGGCGCGCATGATGGCTTTGCCGGGTCCGTCGATCAGCACGAAGCGGATCTCACCGCCTTCTGCCTTCTTGTCCACGCGCATGAGTTCCAGATAGCGCCCCGCATTGTCCTGCGCGTCAAGCACCGGCCCCCGTGTGGGCAGACCGGCGCGCTCGATCAGGCGCGTCAGGCGTTCAACGAAAGAGCCGTCCACCAAACCCAGCCGCTGCGATAGATGCGCGGCCATCACCATGCCTGCGGCAACCCCTTCGCCATGCAGCCACACGCCGTAGCCCATGCCCGCCTCGATGGCATGGCCAAAGGTATGGCCGAAATTCAAAATGGCACGCAGCCCGGCTTCGCGTTCATCCGCGCCTACCACCGCCGCCTTGATCTCGCAGCTGCGCTTGACCACATGGGCCAGCGCGCCGCGCTCCCGCGCGACGAGGGCGTCCATGTGGGCCTCGAGCCAGGCAAACAACTCCATGTCTGCGATCGGCCCGTACTTGATCACCTCAGCCAGGCCCGCCGCCAACTCGCGCGCCGGCAAAGTGTCCAACGTATCCAGATCACATACCACCAACTGAGGCTGATAGAACGCGCCGATCATGTTCTTACCCAGCGGATGGTTGATGGCAGTCTTGCCGCCCACCGACGAATCCACTTGCGCCAGCAATGTGGTGGGCACCTGCACGAAGGGCACGCCGCGCATGTAGCACGCCGCGGCGAAACCGGTCATGTCGCCGATGACGCCGCCGCCCAGAGCATAAAGCACTGTTTTGCGATCACAGCCATGTTTGAGCAACTCATCGAAAATTAGCTGAAGAGTACTCCAAGTCTTGTACTCCTCTCCGTCCGGCAATTCCAATATGCGAACGTGGGAATGCCTCTGCGTAAGCGCAGCTCGCAGCTTCGGCGCATATAAAGGTCCGACTGTCGTATTAGAAACGATCAATGCTTGAGCAAGGCCAATGCCAGCTCGCTCCCCAAGCGTGGACAGCCCCCCCCCACCAATTTCGATCGGATAGCTGCGGGCACCAAGATCAATCGTTACGATTTCCACGTACAACACCTTCAGTCTTTAAGAAAAAAACCCAGCGGAGGTCAATTTTCCTCCGCTGGGTCTATAGACGGTCAATCTTGTTTAATTGGGATTCGTGCAGCTCATGGACGTTCCAAATGGCGACGTCAAGAAAGATCCATTCTTCATGTCAGCCTCTGCTACATCAGTAATGTAGCCTTTTTCGAACATGCCTTCGGACCCCGCCACAGTAGTAGTCACTTTAATTGCGTAGTCGATCCAGCTACCGACGTTTTGCGGATACTCAACTTGCAGTGTTGCACGTCCATTGGTACCTGTCACCTGGCCGCCTAGGTAAGAAATAATGATGTCTGCCTTGCGTGGTTTCAGTTGACCGTCACCATCGACGTCTTCCCCCGTATCCAGCAAGCCATTACGATTAGTATCCTCGTTGGCACACCATAGTACCACGCGCGAATACTCATCGTCCTTACCTTCACCACCCTTGATAACTGACCAAGATCCTTTGCCATAGCGACGGAGGTCAACGCTCGCAGAGATCGTCGCTCCCGAAATAGCATTACCTGCAGAATCCGCTACGGCCACATCAAACTTTTTGATGTAAGTGAGATTATTGGCGCCCTTCTCCAGTTCATTGTTTTCACCGAGAGTGATAGACAGGGGAGCACTTGCAACTGTCATCGACGCCATCAGGGCCTGCGGGCAGGCTCCGTTCGCAATATCAGCATCAGTATATCCATAACATGCCCGAATACGCACACCATTCGTAGGACTCGAACGCGTTCCCGAAATATATTCAGCTGTAGCGATGCCACTTTCATTGGTATAAATCACTGCGTCTTCTGTCGAGATGCGCTCCCCACTCCCCAATACCGGAGGAACAATTTCAAACCGGACACGCACGTTCTTTATCGCCTGATTGGCTGCATTTTGAAACACCGCACGCAGCGTCGCCCGATTCGTGCTCGCTCCCGAATTATTCGGCGCGATAGTGTTTGGCGTAATAGCCAGATTCGCGGCAGAAATCACCCCCACAGCGTCTGGCACTCCACCGGAATCGCCCACCACCTGTACATCCCGACGAGCCACCACACCCGAGCCTGTAGCCTCAACAGAATAAATACCAGCAGCTGACGGGGCGGCGGCGATGCGAGCCGTAGCCGTACCATTTGAATCAGTTGTCAAACTATTGGAAAAACCTAACGTGCCGCTCAGTGCCACTGGCGTATTTGCAATGCCGGTGCCATTCACATCGGACACCTTGACACTCACAGTGACCGCACTGCCTGGACGAGGTGCAGAGGGTACGGTTGTCACGTCAATCGCACTTCCTGTTACCGCAATGACGCCCGACTTTTTCTGATTACCTACAGTCATAGTGTAGGCAATATTCCGGTTAGATTTATTACTACCGACTGAAATTTTACCGGCCGCCTTACCAGCCGAATCTGTCGCGGAAGAAATCGGAGTATAAATTCCGGTGTCTACAGTTACGCTCACGGCAGCGTCACTGACGGGATTATTCTTTGAATCCAGAGCCGTAATGGTCAATGTTGCGTCATCGGAACCCGAATTGGTCAACGCAGCTTTATCTACTTGATAGTCAAAACTGGCGACGTTCTGTGCGCCACCGTTACCGCCCCCTGGGGACGTCCCCGAACTGCCCCCGCCCCCGCCGCATCCTGCGACAGACAATATAGTAGCGATGCACAAGATTTTATATAGATTTCTCATTTTTTTGCCATTCATGACTTAAATCAACGTACCGGACCGCGATCGGTTATTACCTTCGGTGTAATAAATACCAACATTTCCCGCTTTGACGACTCTTTCGTTCGGCTCTTAAACAAATTCCCTACAACCGGCACATCACCCAACACGGGAATTTTATTCTCTTGATTGGTCTCTTCCATCTCGAAAATACCACCAATCACAACAGTCCCACCATTCTCAACAAGGACCTGCGTTTTAATGTGCTTCGTATCAATGGCAACCCCCTGATTAGTGACCTCGCCACGACTGTCCTTATTGACATCTAAATCAAGAATAATATTACCCTCGGGCGTTATTTGCGGAGTAACCTCCAGCTTCAACACCGCCTTCTTGAATGCAATCGTAGTTGCACCATTAGGCGCCGTCACAGAATACGGATATTCCGTTCCTTGCTCAATCAGAGCCTTGGTCTGATCCGCAGTAATAAGGCGGGGACTAGATACTATTTTACCTTGCCCATCAGCCTCCATGGCGGAGAGCTCCAAAGTTAAGAATCGATTAGCTGCGGAGTTAAAGATAGACAGCGCAAAAGAACCCACACTCGAGACATTGGAAAGGGAAGCCGGTAGATTCACGAAGGTTCCGCCCACATCCACATTCCCGCCGAACCCAGTGGTATTTGTTGCGTTACCGTATGAAGTACCCAAAGCCACGCGATTCCCACCACCGATACCATAGCCGCCATCTCCACCGCGGTTTGCGCGAAGATCGCCCCCTCCCAGCTTGACCCCCAAAGACCGCCCGAATGTGTCGCGCGCTTCGACAATGCGCGCCTCAATCATTACTTGGCGTACGGGCACATCAAGAGTCGCCAACAACTGACGTACTTCTTCCAATTTACCCGGCGTGTCTGTTACGAAAAGTTGATTGGTACGTGGCTCTGCCAAGGCGCTTCCGCGCTCAGATAGAAAGCGCGTGTTCTGACTGTTTCCGCCACCTGCAGAGGAACTGCTGGTCAACTGAGCAACCATATCGGCTGCTTTTGCATAGTTCAGTTGATATGCCTGCGTGCGCAGCGGTTCCAGCTTCTGTATCGCCAGAGCTGCTTCGTAATCCTTTTTAGTGCGTTCATCGATCTCATCCTTGGGTGCAATCCACAACACCGTTCCGGATTTCCGCATCCCGAGACCCTTTGCATCCATGATGATCTGCAACGCTTGATCCCATGGAACGTCCTTTAATCGCAAGGTCAACGCACCGGTAACAGTGTCCGAAGTGACAATATTGAAATTTGTAAAATCGGCAATCACCTGAAGCAACGAGCGAACTTCGATATTCTGAAAATTCAGCGATAATTTTTCCCCAGAATATGTAGGGCCTTGCGTCAGTTTAGTTAGGTCCACCTTCTTCGGTCGAACTTCGACAACAAATTGATTATCGCTTTGATATGCGCTATGCTCCCATTCTCCTGCTGGATCGATTTTCAGGCGAACACGCTCACCTTCTTGGGTCGCAGTAATGGTTTGCACTGGTGTACCGAAGTCTGTGACATCTAGTTTGCGTCGCAAGCCTTCAGGTAAAGAAGAACGCAAGAAATCGACTACCAGTCCCTTGCCTTGCTGCTGCAGATCGACTCCAACCTGATTGTTGGTCAGCCCAACAACAATACGCCCGGCCCCATCTGCGCCACGTCGAAAATCCAAGTCTTTGAGAGGGAGCGTGTCAATATTCTGGCTTTCAGCAAATGGCGTTACCTGAGCCGCCGACGCCTTAGCTGGTAAGTTCGCCGTATCCAGCAATACCACCACCGCTTTGCCTTGCAACTCTGCGCGGTACGATGTGGGTTGCTTGAGATTCAAAACGATGCGTGCACGATCACCCGCTTGTACGATATTGGCAGATTTGATATTTCCCTGATTGATATTTATTGAAGAACGGCCGGTGCCGTTGCTTACCCCAGGAAAATCCAAAGCGATTCGCGCTGGACTTTGGATTGAGAAACCAGTGGGCACCTCTGTTTGCGGTTCGGAAAATTCAATCTGCAGAACCTCGGCTCCACCTTGCATAAAGCCTGAGATGGACTCAATCGCTCCACGCGCCTGTGCCATAGGCACCACAAACATGGTAATAGCCACCGCCCCAATTGTTCGCAAATACGCGCGCAAACGAATTGTTTTTTGCATCATTTCTTCACCTCATTCCCCTCTTGCAAGTCCAATGTTGTCATGCGCTCCACCCAATCGCCCGAAGAATCTTGGACAATTTCCCGCAAGCGCATATTGGTCTCGGTAATTCCTACTATTTTTCCGTAGTTTTGCCCTAAATAATTACCCAACCGAACTTGATACAACAATTTATCGACACTCACCAACGCGGTAGGCGTGCCTGTTTTATTCATACTTCCCACCATCCGAACCGCATCCAAAGGGTAAGCTTCCAGAGGCTCTTTTCTTCTCGCCATTTCTGGTGCGATTAGCGAGGCATTGGCCGCAGACTCTGCAGAATCTCGCCTTAAAGCCAGCGTCAACTTCATTGAATTGAACGGATCAACGCCACTATCTGCAATGTAGTCTTGGGGAAAAAACTGCTTGGGTTCCTTCAACGGCGTGACACGCGGTTTCGTTGTCGCACGCAGATCTGCCATCCATTGGCGAAGCTCATCCTCTCCGCCAGGCCCACACCCCGTCAACATGAAAGCGGCGGCTAGCGCTGCAGTTAGTACATTGTGGTATTTCACTTCTTGGCCCCCTTAGCTGCCGCCTTCTGCGCTTGTATCTCTTCCGGATCAAGATAGCGGAATGTTCGCGCCGTGGCCTCGAGGGTCAAATTACCATTTAAATCCTTTGAAGCAGGGGCAATTGACAGATTATTCAAAGTAACGATGCGCGAAAGATTCGCCACATCAGATGCAAAAGCCCCCATATCGTGATACTTGCCTGCTACCCGAATGGAAATAGGCAACTCAGCATAATAATCCTTAACCACGATCTGTCCAGGGCGAAACAATTCGAACTGCAAACTTCGACCAAGACCTGCCTGGTTAATATCTGAAAGTAACGCAGACATTTCTGCCTTACTCGGCAGTTGTTTTTCCAACTGAATTACATACTGCTGGATTTGCTCTCTCTGCTTCTTGAGCGCCTCCAGACTAACGGCTTTCACAAGTTTTTTCTGATAATCTCCTCGCAGCGTCTGTTCAGTATTTCTCTCGGCAGTCAATTCCTGCTCATAGTCAGTCAACTTAAAAAACCACAGAAATGTGGCCACACCTGCAGCAATGAGTACACAAAGTAACGCACGAGGCAACACCGGCCACAGAGAAGGATCTTTTGGGTCCAAATTCTGGAATTGCCGTTGTAAATCCTCTTGCAGTTTTGCGAAATCAAATTTCGGCTTGTTTTTCTTTGCCATTTTTACTTCCCCGTGCCTACTGCGCTGGCAGCTTCCATAGCCTTTTGGGCTTCGGCACTACGCACCAAGCGGAAACGTAAATTAAAGGCGGCAACACGACGCTGATCTTTGGGAGTTAACGAAACGTTAGCTGCGACAATTTCGACCAGTTCTGGCTTTGAGAACCAGGGTGTATTATTGGCGAGATTGCGTAGCATCTCTGAAACACGCTCATTAGACTGCGCCATGCCCTGCATGGTGACCGTCTGGTCTGCCTGCTTAAGACTTGTTATATAAACGCCATCCGGCAGCTGTAAGACCAGCTCATTAAGAAGGTGTACAGGCAAATTTCGATCGGATTGAAGATCTTCTACAGCTTTTTGCCGAGCCAAAAGGGCAGCAATTTCTTCTTCAAGGGTCGCGATTTCCTTGATTTGTCCTTCAAGGACTTTGATTTCGCTTCGAAGAAAATTATTACGATCCTGCTGATCGGTAATCATCGCTTGAAACCACCAATAAATAGCCGCAGCAATGGCAAGGCCTACCAATGCTGAAGCGAGCATGATGGCTTGAAACGCCTCTCGCCTGCGTTTACGAGCGGCCTCACGATGCGGGAGAAGGTTGATAAGAATCACTGCAGGAACCTCCGCATTGCCAGCCCACAGGAGGTCAAGTAGGACGGTGCCTCGCGCACCATCTTTTTGAGGCGAACCCCCCCGCCCACTTCCATGCCATCAAAGGGGTTGATGACGCTGCACGCAAACCCCGTGTTCTGAATGACAGATTCCGTCAAGCCGGGCAGAGGGGCAGATCCGCCTGCGAGCATGATGTGATCCACGCGGTTGTATGGGGTGCTCGTAAAGAAGAACTGCAGCGCGCGGCTGATTTCCTGAGAGAGACTGTCCACGAAGGGGCGCAGGACGGCAGATTGATAGTCTTCAGGCAAGTCGCCATTGCGCTTCTTGCCCTCCGCTTCTTCTTGTGAGAACCCATACTGGCGCACGATCAATTGGGTCAACTGCGCACCACCAAAGGCTTGGTCGCGTTCATACAAGACATCGTCATTCCGAATGACCTGCATGCTCGTCGTCATTGCCCCCACCTCAAAGAGGGCAACGACCGCATCGGCGCCCCGATTGGGCAACCCTTCAATCAGCCGCCCTGCTGCCAAGCGTGCCGCATGCGACTCAATGTCGACGACCACGGGTTTCAGTCCAGCCGCCTCCGCGAGACCTTGACGATCTTGCACCTTCTCTTTGCGCGAGGCCGCAATCAGCACGTCGACATCGCCTGGCGCGCTCTTGCTGGGACCCACCACGCAGAAGTCGAGGCTCACCTCGTCCAGCGAAAAAGGAATGTACTGGTTGGCTTCGGATTCCACCTGCACTTCCAGTTCCTGCTCGGACATCCCGCCGGGCAGCGTGATGCGCTTGGTGATCACAGCAGAGGATGGCAATGCAAGGGCGACATTCTTGGTTTTGGTCCCGCTCTTCTTTACAACGCGACGCAACGCCTCGGCGACTTCATCGAACTTTTCGATGTTGCCATCCGTGATCCACCCACGCTCCAGTTGCTCGATTGCACAGCACTCGAGAACCAGCGCCCCTCCCTTATCTCGCCCCAACTCCACCAGCTTGACGCTGGAAGAACTGATGTCCACACCCAGCAATGGGGCAGACTGACGACTGAACAACGACCCCATTGAGATCAAGGTGCCCCTCCGCTACTTATCTATATGACGCAACAAAACTTAACACTTCACATGAATGCTATCAGCAAGGTTCTTCACCAGCCAAGAGTTTTACCTTTCTCACACAAAAGCGGCGTTGTCAAAAGCAGACGATTTTTAGGTGCTATCGCTGAATCGTCGGCCCTATTTTTCGCGCGCTGACCAAGGCAAAGCGCCCCAGCCAAGCCGAAACGCTAAGATTTTTATAATGACGGGTTGCCTCGTATCGAGACCCTATGCCACAGCCTCCCGACAGAACATCTTCCCCGCCCACATCCTCAATGCCACGCGCCGTGCGCTGGCTTCTGCTGGGGTTCACGTGGATCCTTGGCCTGGGCGTCGCCGCAACGTTGACCGGTGCTCTCGCCATCGGACTGGGCCTTGCGGTGGCCTATCCCAATCTGCCTGATGTGTCCGATCTGGCGGACTACCGCCCTAAGCTACCCTTGCGGGTGTACTCCGCAGAAGGCGCATTGCTGGGAGAGTTCGGTGAGGAGCGGCGTAACTTGACGCCCATCCAGGACATCCCCCCTGTGATGACCAATGCAGTGCTGGCGATCGAAGACGCACGCTTCTTCCAGCACGGGGGCGTGGACTACAAAGGGGTGTTGCGCGCTGCGCTGGCCAATCTGGGGCGCGTAAAAAGCCAGGGGGCTTCCACTATTACCATGCAAGTGGCGCGAAATGTTTATCTTTCTTCCGAAAAAACATTTACCAGAAAAATTTACGAAATATTACTTACATTTAAGCTCGAGCATCTGTTAACAAAAAACCAGATTCTCGAAATCTACATGAACCAGATTTATCTGGGGAATCGCGCGTATGGATTTGCAGCAGCCGCAGAAACCTATTTTGGCAAGCCGCTGAAGTCCATATCTATTGCCGAAGCAGCCATGCTTGCTGGCCTTCCGAAGGCCCCATCCGCTTACAACCCCATCTCCAACCCCAAGCGCGCAAGGATCCGGCAGCTGTACATCATTGATCGCATGCTGGAAAACGGCTTCATCACTGCCGAGGAAGCCACTGCTGCAAAGCGAGAAGATCTCAAGCTGCGCTCGTCGACGGATTCGACCCGCATCCATGCGGAGTACGTGGCCGAGATGGCGCGTCAACTCATCTACGCGCAGTACGGCCCCGAGGCATACACGCGCGGATTGAATGTGTACACCACGCTGAATGCCGGCGAGCAGGAGACAGCCTACACCGCGTTGCGCAAAGGCATCATGGACTACGAGCGCCGACAGCACTATCGCGGGCCTGAGCGGTTTGTCAGCCTGCCCTCCGCGTCTGAGGAGACCGAAGACGCCATCGACGACGCTCTGGCCAACCACCCGGATAACGGCAATGTGCTCGCCGCGGTCGTGCTGGAGGTCAACGCCAAGAGGATTCTGGCGGCCCGCGCCGATGGCGAACAGATCGAGATCACGGGCGAAGGCCTCAAGCCCGCGCAGTCCGGACTCAGCGAGAAAGCCCCGCCCAACATCAAACTGCGCCGGGGCGCGGTCATCAGGGTCGTACAAACACCCAAGAAGACTTGGGAAATCACCCAACTTCCTGAGGTGGAAGGTGCTTTCGTGGCCATCGATCCGCGTTCCGGGGCCATCCGTGCCCTGGTGGGCGGCTTTGACTTCGACAAGAACAAGTTCAACCATGTCACCCAGGCCTGGCGCCAGCCAGGTTCGGCATTCAAGCCGTTCATCTACTCCGCCGCTCTGGAAAAGGGCTTCACACCTGCCACGGTGATCAACGATGCTCCCCTGTTCTTCAGTGCGGGCGTGACAGGCGGGCAACCCTGGGAGCCCAAGAACTACGACGGCAAGTACGACGGTCCCATGACCATGCGCGCAGGGCTTGCCCGCTCCAAGAACGTCGTCTCCATTCGCATCCTGCAGGCTGTCGGCCCCAAGAACGGGCAGGACTGGGTGACCCGTTTCGGATTCGAAGCCGACAAGCATCCCCCCTATCTGACGATGGCGCTGGGCGCAGGCTCTGTCACCCCGATGCAACTCGCTTCGGCCTACGCGGTGTTTGCCAACGGCGGCTACCGCGTCAACCCCTATCTCATCACCCGTGTCACGGACCACAAGGGACGCATCCTGTCGGATTTCCAACCTCCCGCCGTCACAGACAACCCCCGCGCCATTGAGCCACGCAACGCGTTCATCATGAACAGCATGCTTCAGGAAGTCGCGCGCTCCGGCACGGCGGCACGTGCACAGGCCACGCTCAAACGCCCCGATATCTATGGCAAGACAGGAACGACCAATGACGCCGTCGATGCGTGGTTTGCAGGCTTCCAGCCCACGCTGGCGGCTGTGACGTGGATCGGTTACGACACGCCGCGCAACCTCGGAAGCCGTGAGACCGGCGGCGGACTCAGCCTGCCGGTCTGGATCAGCTTCATGGAAAAAGCGCTTAAGGGCGTCCCAGTGGCAGAGCCCACCGTACCCGCAGGCGTCGTGAACGTGAGTGGCGAATGGTTCTACGAAGAATATGCACGCAACGCGGGCGTCGCCAGTGTGGGTATGGAGAGCGCCACCCCCACCGACGGTGCGCCGGCTCCGGGAACACCGCCTCCCCCCGAAGAGCGCAACCGTATCCTAGATCTGTTCCGTAATTGATGAAGAGGCGGGCCTGTGCGCCCGCGCAATCATTTGCGCAGCCCTTCGCTTGTTGGCCGAGCCGCGCTGTCGCCGCTAGTCGGTGAACTGGAGCGCTTCCCCCGCTTGCAAAGTGGCGTTGTAGCTGAGCGCTGCAAAGAACTCGCCGGCACCCTTGGTATCCATCCACGCCGTCCCGTCATGGCGGAAGTGATATCCGCCGGATTGCGCCGCCATCCATATCTCGTGCAGCGGCTTTTGAAGGTTGATCACGATCTGGCTGCGGTTGCGGAAAGTGATGTTCACCATGCCCCCCGTACGCTGGCCATCTAGATCAGCGTCGGTGGTGTCGTTGATACGGTCGCAGCTTTGTTCCACCGCCAGCAGCAGCTTTTCCGCACGGTCCATGAATTCGAGGTCGGTCATTACAATTTGCGTATGTTCAGAGCTCGTCAAATTCTAGTCAGGACGATTGTCCTTGCTGTGAGCACGGCAGCCTTCGCGGCCTGTGGCCAACGGGGTCCGCTTTACCTGCCCACGGACCCGGCTGCCGCGCAGCGCGCCACACTCCCTGAAACCCTCAACCCTGCCGCCTCGCGGGCTCCCGCCTCGTCGCCAGCCGATTCCGCTTCTACTACCCGTCCATGACCCATCCCGTTCTGCCCGGCCACCCCCACTTGCACTACCACGACCAAGCGCTTCAGTTGGAGGGCCTTCGCCTTGCCGACCTGGCCCGGGAGTTCGGCACGCCCCTCTACGTCTATTCCCAAGCGGCCATGCTGGACGCCCTGGGGGCGTACCAGCGCGGGTTCGCTGGGCGCAAGGTGCAGATCTGCTATGCCATGAAAGCGAACTCGTCGCTCGCTGTCCTGCAGCTTTTCGCACGCCACGGTTGCGGCTTCGACATCGTTTCTGCCGGCGAACTGCAACGCGTGATTGCAGCCGGCGGCGACCCGGCGAAGGTGATCTTTTCCGGCGTAGGCAAGACGCGCGCAGAAATGCGCCAGGCGCTGGAGGTCGGCATTGGCTGCTTCAACGTGGAGAGCGAGGCAGAACTCGACGTGCTGAGCGAAGTGGCCCAATCCATGGGATTGCGCGCGCCGATCAGCATTCGTGTCAATCCCAACGTGGACGCCAAGACGCACCCCTACATTTCCACGGGCCTCAAGGGCAACAAGTTCGGTATCGCCCATGAACGCACGGTCGCCACCTACCAGCGCGCAGCCGCCCTGCCCGGCTTGCGCGTGGTGGGCATCGATTGCCACATCGGCTCCCAGATCACGGAAGAGAGCCCGTATCTGGACGCCATGGATCGCATGCTGGACCTCGTGCAAGCCATCGAGGCCGCAGGCATCGCGATCCACCACATCGATTTTGGCGGTGGTCTGGGCATCGATTACAACGGCGACACGCCACCCCAGGCCGACGCGTTGTGGGCCAAGCTGTTGGCCAAGCTGGACGCGCGCGGCTACGGTGACCGCCAATTGATGATCGAGCCCGGTCGCTCCTTGGTGGGCAACGCCGGTGTTTGCCTGACGGAGGTGCTCTACCTCAAGCCCGGCGAGCAAAAGAACTTCTGCATCGTCGATGCGGCCATGAACGATTTGCCGCGGCCGGCGATGTACCAGGCCTACCACGCCATCGTGCCCCTGCAGGCAACAGCCCCCACGGCCGTGTCGCACGTGTATGACGTCGTCGGACCGATCTGCGAAAGCGGGGACTGGATCGGCCGTGACCGCAACCTGGCGGTGGCAGCGGGCGATATGCTGGCGGTGCTGTCCGCCGGAGCGTACTGCAGTTCCATGGGGAGCACCTACAACACCCGTCCCCGGCCCGCCGAGGTGCTGGTGGACGGAGCGCAAGCCCACCTCATCCGCACGCGCGAAAGCGTGAACGACATCTTCCGCAGCGAAAAGCTGGTACCGCAGGGCAACCCTTGATAACCATCAAGGAATAACCATTTCGCCCTGAGTACTATTGCACTTTCATTGCGGAGTCACGTGCATGCCTCAGGAACCTCTTGAACTCTACCGGGACAAGAACCACGCTTGTCTGATGTTCTCGGACCTTGTCGAGGAGGATGGGCAGGCGGTTCAGGCCAACCAGTTCCTGATCGTGGACGACGACACGGGCGCCATCATCGACCCGGGCGGCAATCTGGCGTTCAACGAGTTGTTCATGGGGATGTCCAAGCACTTTCCGCCCCACAAGCTGTCCTACCTGATTGCGTCGCACGCCGACCCCGACATCATCGCCTCGCTGGACCGATGGTTGAGCAGCACCAAGGCGACGCTGGTCATCTCACGCATCTGGGAGCGCTTCGCGCCGCACTTCACCAAGCTCGGCAAAACCGAGAACCGCATCATCGGGGTGCCCGACAGCGGCGGCCGCCTGCCGCTGGGCCGGCACGAGCTGGTGCTGCTGCCGGCGCATTTCATGCATTCCGAAGGCAACTTCCACTTCTACGACCCGGTCAGCCGCATCCTGTTCACGGGCGACCTGGGCGTCTCCATGACCTCGGGCGCCGACGCACGCGTGCCGGTGACCCATCTGGCACCGCACATTCCACGCATGGAAGGCTTTCACCGCCGCTACATGGTCTCCAACAAGATCCTGCGCCTGTGGACGCGCATGGCGCGGCAACTCGACATCGCCATGGTGGTTCCGCAGCACGGCGCGCCCATCATGGGCAAGCCGGCCATCGACGACTTCTTCCAATGGCTCGACAGCCTGATGTGCGGCATCGACCTGTTTGATGACCGCGCCTACCAGATCCCCACGGGTCACATCGATCCCGTCACCCGCCAGGTGCGCCCTGCGCTGCAAGCCGTGCGCGCCTGAAGGTTTGATAAAAATCGGCTCTAGCGCTTACCCAAAAAGCGCTAGTAGCTATCTAAATAATAGCAATCAGACCGCACGGCGGCGCCGGCGCAACCAAGGCCGAGCGAGCAGCAACGCCGCCAGGATGGCGGCATAGACCGCCACCTCGGCAAAGTCGTTCTTGCCCGACCGCATCCAGAAAAAGTGCAGGATCGCCAGCCCCGCGGCCAGGTACACGCCGCGGTGCAGTTGCTGCCAGCGCCGCCCGCCCATCCAGCGCATGGCCCGGTTGAACGACGTGGCCGCCAGCGCCAGCAGCACCGCAAAGCAGCCCATGCCCACCAGGATGAAGGGGCGCTTGAGCACGTCACGAACGATTTCCGGCACATCCAGCCCCATGTCGAACCAGCTGTAGCACAGCAAGTGGAGTGCCGCGTAGGCGAAGGTGTACAGCCCCAGCATGCGCCGAAAGCGTGCCAGCGGCGGCTGGGCCAGCGCCAGCCTCAGGGGTGTGACTGCCAGGGTGAGGCACAGCATGCGCAGCGTCCAGTCGCCTGTGGAGCGGATCAGGGCTTCGGCAGGGTTGGCGCCCAGGCGATCGGCGGCCGCCCCATACACCAGCCAGGCCAGTGGTAGCAGGCACAGCACAAACAGCACCGGCTTGGCTGCCGGGTGCAACAACACGCGCGCGCCCCAGCCGCGACCCGCCAGCGCGGGAGTACTACCCGAAAGGCGTGCATGCGCCATCAGTAGAACTTGCGCAGATCCATGCCCGCGTAGAGCTGCCCCACCTGGGCCTCGTAGCCATTGAACAGCAGGGTCTTGCGCTTCTTGGCGAACAGTCCGCCCTCGCCGATACGCCGTTCGGTGGCCTGGCTCCAGCGCGGGTGGTCCACATCCGGATTCACGTTGGAATAGAAGCCGTACTCCTGCCGTGCAGCCTTGTTCCACGCGGTACCAGGCTCCTTCTCGACGAAGCGGATCTTGACGATGCTCTTGGCGCTCTTGAAGCCGTACTTCCACGGCACGACGATGCGCACCGGTGCGCCATTCTGATTGGGCAGCACCTCGCCATACATGCCCAAGGCGAGCAGCGTGAGCGGATGCATGGCCTCGTCCAAGCGCAGGCCTTCGGTGTAAGGCCAGTCCAGCACACGCGAGCCCACGTAAGGCATGGTGGCTTTGTCCGCCAGCGTGACGAACTCGACGTACTTGGCACTGCCCTGCGGCTCCACCCGCTTGATCAACTCTGCCAACGAGTACCCCACCCAGGGGATCACCATGGACCAGCCCTCGACGCAGCGCAGGCGGTAGATGCGCTCCTCCTGCGCACTGAGCTTGAGCAGCTCGTCGATATCGAAGCGCCGTGGCTTGTTGACCAAGCCTTCCACTTCCACAGTCCAGGGGCGGGTTTTCAGGGTATGGGCATTGCGCGCGGGGTCGCTCTTGTCCGTGCCGAATTCGTAGAAATTGTTGTACGTGGTGGCGTCCTGGTACTCGGTGACCTTCTCCATGGTCACCGCGCCCGGCACGGCGGACGGCGCACCCGGCAGGGGTGCGAGCCTCCCCGGGCGGCGGACTTGGTCAGCGAGGGCAACACGCCCTGCCCAGCCGGCCATCGCCGCGCCACCAGCACCCGCTGCCAGCAGGCGGAGCATGGCGCGTCGCTGCTCATAGACGGCGCGCGGCGTGATCTCGCCAGCGCAAGGGTGGATGTATCCGTTGTCTCGGGTAGGAATCAACATGGGGGTCCTTCTGGCAGCCGCATCTGCCACAGTCTGCATGAGACACAGACTGCCCGCAGGGCCCGCAGGTTCCCCCCTTGGACGCCGAGGGTTACAAGGTTCCGTAGCTGTGCAGCCCGCTCAGGAACATGTTCACGCCCAGGAAGGCGAAGGTGGTCACCGCCAGGCCCACCAGCGCCCACCACGCCGACATGGTGCCGCGCAAACCCTTCATCAGCCGCATGTGCAGCCATGCCGCGTAGTTGAGCCACACGATCAGCGCCCAGGTTTCCTTGGGGTCCCAGCTCCAGTAACCGCCCCAGGCCTCCGCGGCCCACAGCGCTCCCAGGACCGTGGCGATGGTAAAGAACGCAAAGCCCACGGCGATGGACTTGTACATCACATCGTCCAGGATCTCGAAGGACGGCAACCGCTCGGCAATGCGCCGGCGCGCCAACAAGATGCCCGCCACGATCAGCGCAGAAACACCGAAATACACCATCCAGTAGCCACCGCCGTTGTCGGCCGCACCCTGGCGAAAGACGATGGGCTCAAAGCACAGCACCACGCCCAACAGCCACAGCGGTGTCAGTTTCCACCAGCGCGTTTCGCTCGCCTGCTGTTTGATCAGGTAGGCAAAGGCCACCATGGCCGACAGCGCGAAGGTGCCGTAGCCGATGAAGTTGGCCGGCACATGCAGCTTCATCCACCAGCTCTTGAGCGCGGGCACCAGCGGCTGGATCTCATGTGCCTCGCGCACGACCGTGTACCACAACAGAAAGCCCACGGCGGCGCTCACCACCAGCATCACGAAGCCGCCGAGCGCGCGGGTTTCGTACTGCTCCTCGTAGTACAGGTAGAACACGGCCGTCATCCAGCAGAACATGACGAACACCTCGTAGAGGTTGCTCACCGGGATGTGGCCGATATCCGGGCCGATCTGGTAGCTTTCGTACCAGCGCACCATGGTGCCGATCAGTGCCAGCGCCACGGCCACCCACGCAATGCGCGAGCCGATGCGCATCATCGTCTGCCCTTGACCGCGCGAGAGCATGCCCACCCAATAGAACGCGGTGCTCATGAAGAACAGCATGCTCATCCACAGGATGGCCGACTGGCTCGACAGAAAGTACTTGAGTCCGAAGACCGTGTCCGCGCGCGCCAGGTCGCCCGCGCCATTGTTCTGGTACAGCCCGATGGCCAGCAGCGAGCACGCGGCCACCATCAGCATCAGTGTGCTCAGCGGGCGCCAAAACCAGCCCAGCCAGATCGCGCTGGGAATGGAGCCCAGCAAAATGGCCTTCTCATACACATCCATGTACGCCGCATAGCGCTGCAGCGCGAACACGCCCCCCGCGACCACCAACAACGCAAACAGCCAGTCCCACCAGCTGCGGCGTGCGAAATACCCTTCGCTCAACGTGAGCGTGGTCGTGGCTGTATTCATGAGGCACCTCCGTGCGGGGATGTTCCGATCAATTGGGTGGTGAGCTGCGCGAATTCACGATCCGCATCCAGCGTCTTGCGGTTGGTGGACAGCGCCATCGTCGCGCGGGCGCCAGTCTCATGGGGTGCCAGCCATACCCATACGCGGCGTTCGCGCACGTAGAGCATGGCAAACACGCCGATGATCAGCAGCGCGCAACCCAGGTACACCACGTTCTTGCCCGGCGCGCGCGCCACCTGGAACACGCTGGCCTGCACCTGCTTGAAGTCACGCAGCTCGAACGCCAGGGGCACCGGATAGGCCTGTGCATCGCTCAGGCTCAACACCGCCTGCGTCATGAACGCCTGCGTTGCGCCATTCTGTGGCAAGGGGGCCAGGCCTGCACGTTCGCGGGTGATCTGCGCCAGTTCGAACAAGGCGCCGTTGAGGATGCGCACCAGTACCTCGCTGGCGCGGTTGCGCTCGTCTTCGGGCACATTGGCCTCCATGAAGTCCGAGATCGCCTGCAGCCCGCCGCGCGGCCGGCCGCCCGCCGCAGCAGGCTCGTCGATCGCACCGGCGAACAGCGCGAGCGCGCGCCCCGCCGACTGCGCGAGTTGCTCGGCCAGCTCGGGGCGCGCCCCATCCACGGCCGCTGCCGCGTAGCGACGCACCGCCAGCTCGCGCATCTGCGGATCGGCCAGTGCCAGGCGCATGCGCAAGAAGCCATCCATGCCACCCTCGGCATCCACCGGCACGCGCAGGTAGCGGAAGGGCTCCGCGGGGGTCTCACGCACACCCAGCAAATACATGGGCTGACCGTCGCCCGTGTCCACGGGCAGCATGAAATTGTGGAACTCCCGCGCCTGGCCCGCAGCATCGCGCAGCTTGTAGGTGATGCTGGGGCCTACGTTGCGCAGTTCGCGCTTGCTCACGGTCTTGTTGCCGGCACCCAGGCGCGATTCGATCGATTCGCGCAGATCCACCTTGCGCACGTCAGCGCCCGAACCGCTGGCGCCGGTATCGCCGAAGTTCTCCACATTGAGTACCCGCAGCCCCGTGAACTCCAGCGTCATGCCTTCGCCCGAGCCCGAGTGCGTGAGGCGCGTGGAGCCGCCGATCACGCCTTGCACATCGAAGGGTTCCGCGCCAGGCACCATGGGACGCGCACGCAGGTGCACTTCGGAGCCGCCATCGTCAAAGCTGGATTGGTAAATTTCGATGCCCCGGTAGCTCACGGGATGGTTGACCTCCACGCGCGCCGGCGTGGCCTCGCCCGTGGCGCGGTCGTGGATCACGATCTCGCTGGCGAACAGCTTGGGCATACCGGTGGAGTAATGCTCCACGATAAACTTCTTGAGCTCGACGGCAAACGGCAGTTCTTGCAGCAGTACGCCGTCGGACTGGCTCAGGATGGCGGTGCCGGACTGCGTGCCCTCGGCCACCACAAGATTGCCGCGGAAAGTGGGATTGCGCTCGGACAGCCGGTGTTCGGGCTTGACCTCGGAGATCAATCCCGAGCCGGCATAGGGCGTCTTGCCACCAAACCACATCTGCGCCCGCACAACGAGATCGCCGTCGAGCAGGCCGCCCAGGCACACCAGCACGATGGCGCTGTGCGCGGCGATATAGCCCAGCTTGTTGGCGGCACCAGCCTTGGCGGCCACCATCCAGCCGTCACCTGCCGGGGTCTGGCGCTGCTGCAGGCGCACCTTCCAGCCTTTGGCGACCAGTTGCTGCCCCACGCGGCGCGCGGCCGCCTCGGGCGTTTCGGCCGCCAGCTCCGCGCTGGCCTTGTGGTGGAACGCCTGCAGGCTCTTCTCGCGGATGTCTTCCTTGTAGGTGCGCAGATCCGCCAGATACTTGGGCGCATGGCGGGCAATGCACAGCGAGGTGCTGACCACCAGAAAGCCCAGGATCACGAGGAACCACCAGGCGCTGTAGACCGCGTTCAGCTTGAGCGCCAGGAACACCTCCGCCCAGAACGGGCCGAACTGGTTCACATAGTTGACGGCCGGCTCGTGCTGCTTGAGCACCGTGCCGATCACCGAGGCAATGCAGATCACGGTCAGCAACGCGATCGCGAAGCGCATGGACGCCAGCAGCTCGGTCATCGACCGCATGGCGTGCGTCCGGGGGGCGCTGCTAGGACCGAAAGTGGTGTCAGACATGAAAGACGCGAAGGCCGGGAGGAATCCACCTACGCCGGTCAACCCTGCGTGCGTAGGCCCATGAGAAAGGGCGGGCCATCCGTTCAGATGAGCCCGCCCGTCTTGGGTGCGATTATCGGCGGTAGGTTCCAAAGGCGCATCGGAGCACCCCTGGAAATTTGACGTGAATCAACGCAAACCGGCAATGTAGTCAGCCACGGCCTTGATCTCGCGGTCGTTGAGCTTGGCGGCCACGTCGCGCATCTGCACGTTGTTGCCACGCTTGCCGTCGCGGAAGTCCACCAGTTGCTTGACCGTGTAGTCGGCATGCTGGCCCGACAGGCGCGGGTACTGGGCAGGAATGCCGGAACCGTTGGGGCTGTGGCAGCCGGCGCAGGCGGCAATGTTGCGCTCCTGGATGCCGCCGCGGTAGATGCGTTCGCCCATGGCGACCAGATCCTTGTCCTTGGCAAAGCCTTCCTTGGCTTGCTTGGAGGCCAACCACCACGACACGTTGCGCATGTCGTCCTCGGAGAGGATGGCGGCCATGCCTTGCATGATCGGGTCAGCGCGCTTGCCGGCCTTGAACTCCTGCAGCTGCTTGACCAGGTATTCCGGGTGCTGCTGCGCCAGCTTGGGGTTGGCTGCGATGGTGGAATTGCCGTCGGCGGCGTGGCAGGCGGCGCACACGGCGGCGTAGCTGGCCTCGCCCTTCACGAGATCAGGCTTCGCTGCCTTTTGCGGCGCCGGGGTTTCGCCTGCGGCAAGGGCCGAGGCAGCGGGGACTGCCAGTGCGGCAGCCATCAGCAGAGAGGCGAGCAACTTCATATCGGGGGATCTTGTGTTATGAGCGCAAAACCCCGCGATTCTACAATGCCCCCTGTTTCGCCCTATCCCTTGGAAAACCCATATATGCCGACCACATCACATGCGCCAGTTGCTGGCTCCCTCCCGCCAGCGCCGGACGCCAAGGTCGCCATGGGGTGGATGCACACCGCGCGCTTCCTGACGACGGCCGCGCAGTTACACCATTTGCCCGCCATCGAGGTGCCCGAGATCGCCTTCGTGGGCCGCTCCAACGCAGGCAAATCCACCTGCATCAACACCCTCACCCAGCAGCGCCAACTGGCGTTTGCATCCAAGAAGCCCGGACGTACCCAGCACATCAACCTGTTCGCGCTGGGCAAGCAGGGCGCAACGGACGCGGTGCTGGCCGACCTGCCGGGCTACGGCTACGCGGCCGTGTCGCGCTCGGACAAGCTGCGCTGGCAGCAAGTGATGCTGAGCTACCTGGTGAGCCGCGAAAGTCTCACCGCCATCGTGCTGCTGTGCGACCCGCGCCTGGGCCTGACCGAGCTGGACGAGGCGCTGCTGAACGCCGTGCGGCCGCGCGTGGAGGCAGGGCTCAAGTTCCTGGTGCTGCTCACCAAGGCCGACAAGCTCACGCGCGCCGAGCAGGCCAAGGCACTGTCCATCACGCGACTGCAGGCCGGCGGCGGTGAGGTCAGGATGTTCTCCGCGCTCAAGAAGCAGGGCGTGGACGAAGTGGCGCAACTGCTGTGGCAGTGGGCCCACCCCGTCCAAAAAGAGGATGCGGCCGTGGAAGCCCTGCCGCCATCTGAAGACCAAAACTGACGCCAGCGCCCGTCCATCAAGCGCTGGCAGCTATGAAAGGCGTAGCGTATGGCGGAGACGATCACCCACACACTGCCGCACGGCATCACGCTGCACTGCCGCGTGGCCGGCATGCCGGGGCGCCCGGTGCTGCTGTTCCTGCACGGCTTTCCCGAAGGCGCGTTCATCTGGGATGCGCTGCTGGGCCATTTCGCCGATCCGGCACACGGCGGCTACCGCTGCGTGGCGCCCTGGCTGCGCGGCTATGCACCCTCCAGCGCGCCGGCTGCAATAGAGGCCTACCGCCCCAAACATCTGGTGCAGGACATCGCCGCGCTGATCGCCCAGGAAGCCGGTGCCGGCACGCCGCTGGCGGCGCTGGTGGCACACGACTGGGGCGGGGCCGTGGCCTGGAACCTGGCCAACCAGCATCCCGGACTGCTCAAGCGCCTGATGGTCATCAACGCGCCTCACCCTGGCGCCTTCTTGCGCGAGTTGCAGGGCAGTGCCGCGCAGCAGGAGGCCAGTGCGTACATGCACTTCCTGTGCCGCCCCGATGCCGAGTCGCTGCTGGCCGAGAACGATTTCGCGCGCCTTTTCGGCTTCTTTCGCCGCGCCGATGGCAGCGCGCCCGGCTGGCTCACCCCTGCACTGCGCGCGCACTACCGCGCGCAGTGGGCGGCGGGGCTTGCCGGGCCTTGCAACTACTACCGTGCCAGTCCGCTGCGGCCGCCGCTGCCCTCGTCTTCCCAGGACGACGGGACGCCGGACATCCGCTCCCTCACGCTGCCCGCCGACATGCTGCAGGTACCCGTACCCACGCAAGTGCTGTGGGGCATGGACGACCCCGCGTTGCTGCCCGGTCTGCTGCAGGGGCTTCAAGCCTGGGTGCCACGCCTGCAGGTGCAGCAAGTGCCAGGCGCCACGCACTGGGTGGTGCACGAGCAGCCGGAGTTGGTGCGCGACACCCTGGCGGATTTTCTTCGCCAGTCACTATGATTTTCGTAGCTGATAGCGATTACCAGATAAGCGCTAGAGCCATTTTACTGATACACCGAATCCTGCCCCTCGGGGCGAGTCTTGAAGCGCTTGTGCACCCAGTAGTACTGCGCGGGCATGGTGCGGATGGCGGCTTCCAGCTCGCGGTTCATGCGCGCCGTGTCGGCCACATGGTCCTCGGTGGGAAAGTGGTCCCAGGCGGGGGTCAGCTCGGCCACGTAACCCTCGGGCGTCATGCGGCTGTACAGCGCCACCACCTTGGCGCGCCCCAGGCGCGCAAAGCGCGACAGTGACGGGATGGTGGCCGCGTCCGGCATGGCGAAGAAGGGCACGAACACCGAGTCGTTCCTGCCGTAGTCCATGTCGGGCAGCAGGTACAGCAGCCCGCCCTTGCGCAGGCACGAGATGATGGGTTTCACGCCGTCGGCGCGGTTGAGCATGCGCACGTTGCCAAAGCGCTGGCGGCCCGCCATGAACCATGCGTCCAGCACCGGGTCGGGGTTGGTGGCGAAGATCGAGGTGAACTCGCGCCGCGTGTTCAGCGGCAAGGCGAGGCCGCCTGCGTCCATGCTGTAGAAGTGCGGCGCGAAGACGATGGTCGGCGTGTCGCCTTCCAGCTCGTGCAGCGCGCCCACCAGCTTCACGCGGCTGCGCACCAGCGCCTCGGAGCCCGACCACAACCAGCCGCGGTCCAGGAAGGTCTGACAGAACACCACGAAGGACTCGCGCGCCCACGCGCGGCGCTGCGACTCGGGCACCTCGGGGAAGCACAGGGCCAGGTTGCGCAGCGCCACCCTGCGCCGCGGCACGGCCAGCACGAACAGCACCCGGCCGATGAACCGCCCCAGCGCACGCAGCGCCGGCAGCGGCAGGCGACCCAGCAAATTCAGCAGCGCGATGCCCGCGCGCGCCATCATGCGCGGCCCTCCGGCGGTGCATCGGCCCCGGCAGAGGTATGCATCTCCGCGCGGGGCTGCTTGTAGCGGGCGTAGCCCCACAGGTATTGGCCGGGGCTTTGGCGGATGAGGTATTCCATGGCTTGGTTGAGCTGCAGCACGGCCGCGTCGAGTGTAGGCGCTAGCGGCTGGGGCAAATCCTCCAGGTGCAGCACATAGCCGCGTCCGCGTGGCAGGCGCTCGCACCGCGCCAGGATCACCGCCGCACCGGTCTGCTGCACCAGGCGCGCAGCCAGCGTCATGGTGTAGGCCGGGCGGCCGAAGAACGGCGACCACACCCCCAGCCCCTGCGGCGGCACCTGGTCAGGCAGCAGGCCCACCGCCTCGCCGCGCCGCAGCGCCTTGATCATCTGGCGCACGCCCTGCAACGTGGTGGGCACGGCCTGGATGCCGGGGCGGTTGCGCGCGGTCTGCATCACCTCGGCCAGCCAGCGCTGGCGCGCGGGCCGGTACAGGATGGTGATGGGGCCGTGCTCCGGCGACCAGCGCCGCGCCGCCGCCTGCACCGACAACTCGAAACAGCCAATGTGCGGCGTGAGGAACACGATACCGCGGCCTTGGCCCCAGGCCCGTTGCACGTATTCGGCCCCGCGTATCTCGCAGGCCGGCGGCTCGGGCCACAGCCACAGACGCGGCGCCTCGGCCACCATGCGCCCCGCGTGCGCTATGGCCGCACGCACGTCACGCAAGGCATAACCCGCGCGCGCGGCGTTGTCGATGAAGCGGCGGCGGTAGGTGGGCGATGCGCAAAACGCCACCCAGCCAAGCGCCGCGCCAATGACATGCAGCAACCACAAGGGCAGCGCGGAAACGAGCCGAAAGAGGGATGACATTACAATGACGGTCGTCGCCGAGTTAAATGAGCAACTTGCAGGGCGACGTTAAACACAACTGCTAAAGCGTTCGCCGAGGCTCCATGAGGCTCTGGGCAACGCCCAAATGCTGACAACACGGAGTTTATTCAAATGGCGAACGATTTCCTCTTCACGTCCGAATCGGTCTCTGAAGGCCACCCCGACAAGGTGGCGGATCAGATCTCCGACGCCATCCTGGACGCGATCTTCACGCAAGACCCCCGCAGCCGCGTGGCAGCCGAGACGCTGACCAACACCGGCCTGGTAGTACTGGCCGGCGAGATCACCACCAACGCACACGTGGACTACATCCAGGTGGCGCGCGACACCATCAAGCGCATCGGCTACGACAACACCGAGTACGGCATCGACTACAAGGGCTGCGCAGTGCTCGTGGCCTACGACAAGCAGTCCAACGACATCGCCCAGGGCGTGGACCACGCCAGCGACGACCACCTGAACACCGGCGCGGGCGACCAGGGCTTGATGTTCGGCTACGCCTGCGACGAGACGCCCGAGCTGATGCCCGCGCCCATCTACTACGCGCACCGGCTGGTCGAGCGCCAGGCCCAGTTGCGCAAGGACGGCCGCCTGCCCTTCCTGCGCCCGGACGCCAAGAGCCAGGTCACGATGCGCTACGTGGACGGCAAGCCCCACAGCATCGACACCGTGGTGCTCTCCACCCAGCACAGCCCCGACCAGAGCGAGACGGCGACCAAAATGAAGGCCAGCTTCACTGAGGCCATCATCGAGGAGATCATCAAGCCGGTGCTGCCCAAGGAATGGCTGCAGGACACCAAGTACCTCATCAACCCCACGGGCCGCTTCGTCATTGGCGGGCCGCAGGGCGACTGCGGCCTGACGGGCCGCAAGATCATCGTGGACACCTACGGCGGCGCCTGCCCGCACGGCGGCGGCGCATTCAGCGGCAAGGACCCGACGAAGGTGGACCGCAGCGCGGCCTACGCTGCGCGCTACGTGGCCAAGAACATCGTGGCCGCCGGCCTGGCGCGCCAGTGCCAGATCCAGGTGGCTTATGCCATCGGCGTGGCGCGCCCGATGAATATCACCGTGTACACCGAGGGCACCGGCGTAATCCCCGACGACCAGATCGCCCAGCTGGTGCAGGAGCACTTCGACCTGCGCCCTAAGGGCATCATCCAGATGCTGGACCTGCTGCGCCCCATCTACGCGAAGACCGCCGCCTACGGCCACTTTGGCCGCGAGGAACCCGAGTTCACCTGGGAGAGGACGGACAAGGCTGCCGCGCTGCGTGCAGCGGCCGGGCTGTAAGGCACGGCGACCCGCGCCAGCGGGTGCGGCACCCTTGCGGCGGCACAAAGCCCAGGCGCTGCGCGCAGCGGCGGGGCTTTGAACCCCACGTCTGCGTCCAGGCAATCACTGAGCTTGGGGGCGGAGTTCGTACCCCGCCGCGTTGCGAACGCAGACCAGTACGCCGCCGCGCGGCGCCAAGCGGCCGGCTTGTAAGCCTGTGCAGGCGCGCGTATCAACGCCGCGCGCGCTGCTGGCCGCAGTAGGTGCGCCGGCCACGGTGGCGCAGGAACTGGGCTTTTAGGACCAGCGCCACTTCCACAACGCGTTGCGCGAACGCGTGGCGGCTGCGCCGGGAGATTCTCGGCGCTAAGGGCGGCGGCCTACTGCAGGGCCGCAGCGGTGCCCTGGGCAAGGCCGCGCATGTATGCCCTTGCAGACGCCATTTTTTCCAATACACCCCCGGCACCCCGCGTCCAGGCTGCCTAAGAATGCGCTGTTCACGCCAACCTGTTCCTGCTGCTGGCGGGCACGCCGCCTGTGCTGCAGCGGCTGTACAGCGCCTGGACGGTTGCCATCATGCTGGGATGGGTTCTGCGGATGGCCGCCACAGAACGCACGGGCGCCGTGCTGCTGCCGATCGCCGGCGGCGTGGTGCTGCATGCGCTGCGATAACCGGCAGCACTGTCAACACCCTCCTACACGCTGCGGTTTCGCCAGATGACGGAGTGCCTGCGCCAGCGCCCCTACTCTGGTGCCCAGCCGCCGCACCCGCCGGCGGCCCATCCCAAGGAGGCCTATCCCATGCTCAAGTACGCGATCATCTTCGCCATCATTTCGCTCATTGCCGGCGCGCTCGGGTTCACCGGCGTGGCCGCTGGCTCGGCCGCCATCGCCAAGGTGCTGTTCGTGGTGTTCCTGGTATTGGCCGTGCTGTTCGTGGTGCTCGCGCTGCTGGGTATCGGGGCCGCGCGCAAAGCCATCAAATAGCGGTGCCGGCCGGATGCGGCCCCGCAGTTGCCTACACTGCAGGCCCTGCACGCTCGCATCCGCGCCATGACAAGCACCGTTCACCTGCTCGCCATCGATCCCCAGAACGACTTCTGCGATCTGCCCGCCGCGTGGCACTCGCGCGATCCCCATAGCGGCGCGGTAACCGCCCCGGCGCTGCCCGTTCCCGGCGCACATGCGGACATGCAGCGCCTGGCAGCGTTCATCCGCGCGCAGGGGGCAGGTATAGACCACATCACTGTCACCCTCGACTCGCACCAGCGGTACGACGTGGCGCACCCTGCCTACTGGCAGCGCAGCGACGGGGGCGCGGTGGCGCCCTTCACCGCCATCACCGCTGCGCAGGTCCGCGCGGGTGCATTTGCGCCGCGTGACCCTGCCGCGCTGGCGCGCACACTGGACTACCTGGACACGTTGGAAACCCAGGGCCGTTACACCCTCATGGTCTGGCCCGTGCATTGCGAAATCGGCAGCTGGGGCCATGGCGTGCATACCGACGTGCTGGCCGCGTGCAGGGACTGGCAGGCGCATCGCCTACGCGCCGTACAGTCCGTCTTCAAGGGCATGAGTCCCTGGACCGAGCACTACAGCGCCGTGCAGGCCGAAGTACCCGACGCGGCCGACCCGCACACCGCCCTGAACACCCATCTGCTGGAACAATTGGCCAGCGCAGACCTGCTGCTCATCGCAGGCGAGGCCAGCAGCCACTGCGTGCGCGCCACCACCGAGCACATCATCCAGCACCTGGCCCGCCTGCACCCCGGGTGGAGCCCGCGGCGCCTGGTGCTGCTCACCGATTGCATGAGCCCCGTGGCCGGCTTCGAGGCGCAGCATGAGGCCTTCCTGGAGGCGATGCACGCCCAGGGTGCACGACTGGCGACTTCAAGCGAAATTTGCCTCTAGCGCTTATCCATCAAGCGCGAGCAGCTCACTTTTTTGAGAACACACGAATCGCCGCATGTACGACACCGCCATCCTCATCGGCCGATTCGAGCCCGTCCACACCGGCCATCTCGCCCTGCTGCGCGAAGCGCTGGTGCAGGCGCAGCAGGTCATCGTCATCGTCGGCTCGGCCTTCCAGGCGCGCACACCCAAGAACCCGTTCACCTGGCACGAACGCGAAGCCATGCTGCGCGGGGCTCTGCCCGAGGGCGACCGCACGCGCCTCACCGTGCTGCCGGTGCGCGACTACTACAACGAGGCGGTGTGGGTGGAGGCCGTGCGCAATGCGGTGGCGCGCCACAGCCCGCCGCAGGCGCGCGTGGGGCTGGTCGGCCACTTCAAGGACGCCACGAGCAGCTACCTCAGCGCCTTTCCGGGCTGGGAATTGATACGCATGGAGCGCCAGGGCCGCATCGACGCGACCGCCATCCGCGACACCTACTTCGGCGCCACACCCGCCACCGTGGCCCATGCGCTGCAGCCGCTGGCGCCCATGCTGCCGCCCGCCACGCAAGCGCTGTTGGAGCAATTCGCCCACACGCCGCACTTCGCCACACTGCAGCAGGAATGGCAGATGCTGCGCGGTTACCGCGCCGCCTGGGCAACGGCGCCCTACCCGCCGGTGTTCGTGACCGTGGACGCGGTACTGCGCTGCCAGGACCACGTGCTGCTCATCCGCCGCGCCCACGCACCAGGGCGTGGCCTGCTGGCGGTGCCCGGCGGCTTCATCGAACAACGCGAGACGCTGTGGCAGTCCTGCCTGCGTGAACTGGCAGAGGAAACGAATTGCGCCCTGCCCGAGGCCACGCTGCGCGCGGCGCTGCGCAGTGTGACGGTGTTCGACCACCCCGACCGCAGCCAACGCGGCCGCACCATCACCCACGCGCACTACTTCGACCTGCAGGACGCCCCGCTACCCCCGGTGCAGGCGGCTGACGACGCGGCGCATGCCGAGTGGGTGGCCATCGACCGGCTCGCGGGCATGGAAGAAGCGTTCTTTGAAGACCACTTCCACATGCTGGACCACTTCCTTCGGCTAACGGCGGAACAATGGGTGTAACGAGTTCTCCGTTTCTCTTAGACTCGCCAGCCATATTGGCTCCCAGCAGGGCATATATGCCCCTCAACACTGGAATCACGTTTCCATGACCGAATCTTCCAAGACCCCCTATGTGTATGCCGCTGCTCTCCTGATTGCAGTGTTGGGCATATACCTCCCCAGTCTGGGCAATGGACTAGTCTTTGACGACTTACGCCTGAGCGACGGGACCATCTTTGGGGAATATGGCAGTCTGTTGCAGATCAAGCAACGCATGCTGTCGTATGGAAGCTTTGTGTGGATACAGGATTTGTTTGGCGATGGCTGGTGGAAGCAGCGCACCGTCAATCTTGCACTGCACCTCGGGGTGGTAGCTGCACTATTTGCACTGCTGAAATCGCTGATCGGCATGGCGCGCTTCCCGCAAGAGTTTGAGGAGCAGGAGCATTTCGTGCGCTCCCGTGCGGCGGCGCTACGCGTAGGGGTGGCTCTTTTCGCGCTCAATCCCGTTGCCGTGTATGCCGTGGCCTACCTTGCACAGCGTTCGATCCTCATGGCCACGCTGTTTGCCGTCTTGGCATGCTGGATGTTTGTGCGTGGACTGCAAACGAGCCGTGCTAACTGGTTCGCGGGCGCGCTGCTGAGCTACGTGGCGGCAGTGCTCTCCAAGGAATATGCGGTGATGACAGTAGCCATGGCCGTGCCTCTGTATATCTTTGTTCGCCGCCCCGGCTGGAAGCAGATTGCAACCATCGTCGGCGTCGCACTGCTGGTGCTGATGATGGCCATCGGTGCGCTCTGGAGCGTTTATGGCCATGTCATAGGCAGGCTGTTCGACCCTCAGTCTCTGGCTCTGGCGCAGCAGTTGGAAGCGCTGCGCCCTGGCATTACGCAGCAGATCTACCCGCTCAGCATCTTGAACGAAGCCGCTCTGTTCTTCGTGTACGGGCTGCTGTGGGTGTTCCCTAACGTGCAATGGATGTCCATTGATTTACGGCCTGCATTCCCTCTCAGTTTTGGCTCTTCTTGGCACCTTCTGGGCGCGTTGTCCTATCTCGCGTTGCTGTTGATTAGCCTGTGGCTGGCCGTGCGCCGCAGCAACCTCTGGGGTCTCGCTGGATTGCTACTACTGTTTCCGTTGCTCTGGTACGTGACCGAGTTTTCCACCGTGTGGGTTCAGGATCCCTTTGTGCTGTACCGCAGCTACCTGTGGGCGGTTGCCCTGCCAGGGCTGGCCGCCATCGTGCTCACGGGATTCAAGCCGCGCAGCATTTACATCGTAGGCGTGGTGCTGGGCGTGTTATTCGGCGCCCTGGCCTTGGAACGGGTGATGTCATTGAAGGATGCAGGCTCGGCGTGGGGTGACGCAGCCGACAAGATCAGCCCCACCGCACCTCCCAATGCCGTAGGCCGCAGTCGCGCGTATCTCAATCTCGGTGCGTACCAACTGGAAAAGGGCCTGCTGACCCAGGCGGAACGTAGCTTTGCCACCGCCGATGCGCTGGGTGACCCACAAGGCAACGCCCGCTTCAACACAGGCGTCGCGTTACAGCAGCAGAAGAAACATGCCGAGGCGCTGCAAGCGTTCGACAAGGCCCAGGCCAAAGGTTTTTCAGGCCAGTCATTGCACTATCACCGCGGAGAATCGGCCTTTGCGTTGGGCCAGTATGCCAAGGCATATCAGAACTTTGATGCTGCGCTGAAGGCTCCTGCCGAAGCCATTGAAGGGGGGGAGAAAATGCAACAGCTGCTGCGTTTGCGCCACGCCGAAGCGGCCATTGGCGCCAATCAATTCGACGCCGCGATTGCTGACTTCAACCTGCTGCTACAACAGAGCCCTGGCAACTCCCGATTAGAACTGGGCCTCGGCATGGCACTGATTGGCAAGGGAGATACAGCACGTGCAATCGGCCTTTTTGACCGACTCCTGGCACGCGCCCCCAACCCGGCTGCCTTTTATGGTCGTGGCCTCGCACATCAACGTGGGGGGAATCAGGCCCAGGCATTAAAGGACCTGGACCAAGCCATTCGCATGGACCCCCGCAATCCGCAATATCGAGCAGTACGCGAGCAAATTGCGACTACCAAGTCGCAAAAACCCTGAACCGTCCGTCTCTCACCATGCGCGTACTGCACGTCGGCAAGTTTTATCCCCCCTATCGCGGAGGGATGGAAGTCTTTCTGGCGGATCTGATCTGCGAACAACGCCGGCAAGGGATAGACGCCCATGCGCTGGTCCATGGCGACCCTTTACCGGCGGACCCACCCTGGGTGCAACGCATTCCGGTGCAGTTCAATCTAGTGTATGCCCCGATGGCGATGGGCTTTCGACGAGCTCTCAGGCGCGCCATCGACCAGATCAAACCCGACGTCCTACACCTGCATATGCCCAATAATTCGGCACTGTGGGCACTCACCTTACCGAGTGCTCGCAAAGTGCCTTGGGTCGTGCATTGGCACTCGGATGTGGTGGTATCCAATATCAAATGGTCTGTCGCGCTCGCCTACTTGCTCTATAGGCCCTTTGAACAAGCATTGCTAGAGCGCGCGCAACAGATATTCGCGACGTCTCCACCATATCTGAAAGCCAGCTCAGCCCTACGCGCTTGGACCGACAAGTGTGATGTTGTCCCGCTGGGCATCAACTTGCGTGAAGCCTCGGTCGACGCACAAACCATTAGCAAAACACCATCGTTTTGGCGAGCAGACACCCAGTTCCGGCTGCTGTCGGTGGGTAGGCTCACCTACTACAAAGGCTTCGAAACGCTGATTCATGCTGTTTCCACTCTGCCCGGCGTGGAACTGCTAATCGTGGGAAGCGGTGAGCTTCAGGAAACGCTTGAAGAGCTGATAAGCAACGTGACTCCGCATGGCGCTCAGCCAGCCACACGTCTACTGGGTGCTGTGGATGAGGCACAAAAGCATGCTTTGCTTGCCCAGTGCGATCTCTTTTGCTTGGCATCACGCGAGCGCACCGAGGCGTTTGGCGTGGTGTTGCTGGAAGCCATGCAGCATGCCCGCCCCTGTTTAGTTACCGATTTACCTGGTTCGGGCATGCCCTGGGTGGTATCCCGCGCCCAATGCGGGCTACACGTGCCGTTTGAAGATGTAGATGCCTGGCGTAGCAGTATTGCCCGCTTGCATCATGATCCTGCCCTGCGCCACCGCCTTGGAAAGGCTGGCTACGAAGCCTTGCATCAGCACTTCAGCATTAGCCCTTGCGAACGCACGGCCGCTCTCCACTACAAAGCTATGACATCAAGTAGCCAGCCTGTACAGCCCACGCGCAGGTTGATGGTTGTCATCGCTACCCACAACAACGCAGCCGACATCGCCCACCTGATACAGCGAGTACGCGGACTGGTCAACGCAGCAGTTCTGGTGGTGGACAACCGAAGCACCGACGCGACTTGCCACCTGGCAGAACAGTACGGTGCAAAGGTTCTACGCCCCCTTCTGGCTATGACCACCTGGGGCAGCTTGCAGACGGGCATACGTCATGCTCTCGCTCAAGGTTACGCGTCCGTCATCACCATCGACGCAGAGGGCCGCTACGAAGTGGAAGAACTGCCAACGCTGATTAACACAGATAGCGAAGCTGATATGGCAGTGGGCTACTTTGCGACGAGCAATAGCTTGCCGCGTCGAGCAGCATGGCAATGGTTCAGGTGGGTCACTGGCTTGGGTTTGCGTGACTTTGTTTCAGGCTTTCGTTTTTATAACCATGCCGCAATGCAAGTGGCGGCCTTGGCCGAAGCTACTCTTCTGGACTACCAAGACATTGGAACGCTGCTGCTGATGAAACGCGAGGGCAAGCGCATTGCGGAGGTGCCGCTTGCAATGCACACTCCCAAGATAGATCGCTCCAAAATTTTCAGATCTTGGGCCTACGCCGCACGGTACATGGTTGTTTCAACGCTCCTCAGCATCGCGCATGGACGACCCGCACTCAGAGCGAAAAAAATTACCAAAAACGTATAAGTTGGACATAGGCACTATTGGCTAGCGGCACCCCAATCGCCCGCATTACCCCATCACCTTAATGCCTCCCGCGACCAGCGCCATCGCCAGAGCCAACTGAACCCATCTGCCGGGGATCTTCCCTGCGAGTAGGCTCCCTAAAAGTACCGCCGGAACAGAGCCAGCCAACAAACCGGCCAGCATCCACCAGTCCACCATTCCCGCAAACAGATAGCCCGCTCCCGCAACTACCGCCAGCGGGATTGCATGAACGAGATCAGTGGCAACTAGGCGATGTGGGGTCATCCGTAGAGGGTAGAGATACAGCAACATCACGCTACCCAACGCGCCGGCCCCTACCGACGTCAGGGCGACGCACAGCCCCAAGATCGCGCCAGCGGTCACCGTCAACGACGGTTGAACTGCCTTAAAACGCTCTGCCCCGTTAACACGTCGCCCACGCGCATAAGCCAACAATCTTGGCGCAGCAAACAAGCCCACAGCCGTGATCAGCACAACGATGCCAATCGCTTTAGTCAGCCATTCCACCTGGGCCACCTGCCCATCGAGGCTGACAATCACCACGATGAGCAGTGCTACTGGCAGACTTCCCATCCATAGGCGCCTAGCCACTTGCCAGTCGACATGGCCGTTGGTGTGATGCACACGTGCTCCAACAAGTTTGGTGACGGCTGCAAACCATAAGTCAGTGGCGATCGCTGTGGTCGGAGACACCCCGAAAAAAATCAGCAAAATAGGCGTCATTAAAGCGCCCCCACCCACCCCCGTGAGACCCACCACAAAACCAGTTAACGCCCCGGCAAGGGCATAAGACGTGTCAATCACTTCGGTATCCAAGCAGCACTGCCTGCAGCAACAAACGGTGGATTAAACACATTGGGTTTGCCATAACTCAGAGACTGGCCTTGCAGGTCCAGCACTACGCCCCCCGCCCCCTCCAGCACGGCTTGCGCTGCCGCCGTGTCCCACTCGCAAGTCGGGGCTATGCGCGGATAAACATCTGCCGTACCTTCGGCAATGCGGCAAAACTTCAGCGAACTCCCCACCGACATCAACTGAACAGGCCCTAGCCGGTGGACCATTGCCTGAGTCTCCGTGTTGAGATGACTCCTGCTCGCGATGACCCGGCACACGGAACCATCGCCACGGTGACTCACCCGGATCGGAATGGTTTCACCACCCATGCATCGCCATGCGCCCAAGCCTGAACCACCCCAATAAAGTGTGTCGATGGCCGGTGCATACACCACACCCATGACACTGCGGCCCCCTTCTATCAAAGCGATGTTCACGGTGAACTCCCCGTTGCGGGAGATGAACTCCTTGGTGCCGTCCAGCGGATCGATCAACCAAAACCGTTCACTTTGGCGATGTACGTACGGACCCTCCGCCTCCTCAGACACCACGGTGCAGTTTGGCAGCAATCGCTGTAGTTGTTGGACCAGCACCCGATGGGCAGACAAATCAGCTAGCGTGACTGGAGACGTGTCCTCCTTCAGCTTTGCTTCCACTCGCCCTTTGGCATAGATAGCCATCACTTCGCTACCAGCAAGTCGTGCGATGGGTAGCAGCTTGTCGAGCAGTCCAACAAACTCAGCATGTCGCATATTGCAAATAAGCGAAAATTGATTGATGCTACACATCCTAGCACGCATATTAGAGCAATTAATTTAATGAAATCGCAAATTGCGACATACACTACTCGGGGTTTGCCGGGCCTCGACACTCACCAGGTGTGGGACACTGAGCTTGCCTACGAGCATCTGAAGAGTTGTGGCGAAGCCGACACCAGACGAACCGCCGAGCGTAGACTCAAGGCGTCAGGGCTGCTCCCGCAGGAACTGCGCGGTGATGATTTACGAGACGAGCATGGGCGCCCACCAAACCGCTTGGTGCTGGGCTGGGCAATTGAGCACGCGCGAAAACGACGCGACCGCGTTCTTTTTGCTCAACTGAACTCGTTACCGAACGGCATTCCCTGTCTGCATGCCAACGACGCGCGCGGCGCGCGTTTTTGGGTACCGTTGCCAAACACTCAACACAATACTATTTGGCAAGCCCTGCTGGCACTGCAGAAACACATCAACAAGCCTGTGGCAGTGTTTCCCCACGGCACGTTGGTCGAGGCGTTGAGAGAAACAAAAAACACCCCAACCATTCACTTTTGTCCGCAGGCATATCGATCTGCTCTACCTAGTGGCAGCCTGCATCTAAACGACGCAAATGGATCTACGAAGCCCCTCTCGCCACACCTAAGGTGGTTGGAGGCGGAGAGCATTCACATCATTCGAGAAGCAGTGGCCGAGTCGCAAAACCCTGCCATGTTGTATTCGATTGGCAAAGACAGCAGCGTGATGCTGCACCTGGCACGCAAAGCGTTTTATCCAGGAGTGCCGCCGTTTCCACTGCTGCATGTGGACACGCAGTGGAAGTTTCAGGAGATGTACGACTTCCGAGACTGGATGGCGCGCGAAGGGGGGATGCAACTGCTAGTGCATACCAACCCCGAGGCTATTGAGAAAAACATCAATCCCTTCCAGCATGGCTCTGCCCGCCATACCGACATTACCAAGACCGAGGGATTGAAGCAGGCACTCGACAAGTACAAGTTTGATGTGGTGTTTGGTGGTGCGCGACGAGACGAAGAACAATCGCGAGCCAAGGAACGTGTGTTCTCATTTCGCACCGCCAGTCACCGATGGGACCCCAAGAACCAACGCCCCGAGCTCTGGAGCCTGTACAACACGCGCAAAAATCCGGGTGAAAACATCCGCGTTTTCCCCCTGTCGAATTGGACAGAACTGGATATTTGGCAATACATCCACCATGAGCGCATCCCGGTTGTGCCACTTTACTTTGCCAAACCACGCCCGGTTGTGGTGCGCCCAGGAATGATCATGCTGGTGGACGATGATCGCTGCCAACTGCTGCCAGGCGAGGAGATTCAGATACGCAAGGTACGCTTTCGCACACTGGGGTGCTACCCGCTGACGGGCGCCATCGAGTCTGAGGCGGACACACTGGAAGACATCCTGCTGGAGCTGATCAACACCCACCAGTCCGAACGGCAGGGCCGCAAGATAGACACCGACAGCGCAGGATCAATGGAGAAGAAGAAGCAGGAGGGCTATTTCTGATGGCACGCCCCACAAAATCTCAAGCGGCCCGATACCCGGCACGCAGCCGCGATACATCTAATTTAGGTGATTGGCTTGCACAGCAGGCACAACAAGACACCCTGCGTTTCATTACCTGTGGCAGCGTCGATGATGGCAAAAGTACCTTGATAGGGCGGCTGCTGTGGGAATCGCATTACGTTTTTGACGACCAAATGGCCGCGTTGACCGCGGACTCAAAGCGTCATGGCACACAAGGCCAGAACATTGACTTGGCCCTATTGGTGGACGGCCTGACCGCAGAGCGGGAACAAGGCATCACTATTGATGTGGCCTACCGGTTTTTTGGCACCGCGCGGCGCAGGTTCATCGTGGCGGACACCCCCGGACATGAGCAATACACGCGGAACATGGTAACGGGTGCATCTACCGCCGATGTGGCGGTCATCCTGATTGATGCGAGGAAAGGTTTACTGACGCAGACGCGGCGGCACACCCGCCTGCTCTCACTGATGGGGGTCCGTCACCTGGCCTTGGCCATTAACAAAATGGATTTGATCGGGTTTGATGCCAAAGCGTTTAAGCGCCTTGAGCAAGACTTTGCGAACCTGGCCGAAGGTCTGCAATTTGACAGCGTTACGGCCATCCCAAGTTCTGCACTACTTGGGGACAACGTGACTACCCGCTCTGCGCACACGCCTTGGTATCACGGCCCTACGCTCTTGGGATACTTAGAAACGGTGCAAATACCTCCAGCGACCGACCAGCGCGTCGTGTTCCCTGTGCAATTTGTCAACCGGCCGTGTTCGGAATTCAGAGGCTTGGGCGGTAGCATTGCCAGTGGGCGGTTAGCCGTGGGTAGCACAGTGCGGGTTACCGCCTCAGGCCAAACAGCACGTGTCAAGCGTATCGTTACGCCGGCGGGAGATGCATCAGAGGCCTTGCCGGGCAGCGCCATCACCCTGGTGCTGGACAAAGAAGTGGATGCATCGCGCGGCGACATTTTGGCCGAAGCTGATAATCCCCTTCAGTTGACCGATCAGTTCACGGCGACCATCATCTGGATGCATGAAGACAAGGGAATGGTAGGTCGCAGCTATGAGCTGAAACTGGCCAACCAATGGGCAGGCGCATCCCTGACTTGCATCAAACACCGTATAGACGTCAACACAGGTGCCCATGAAGCATGTCGGCACCTAGACCTGAACGATATTGCTGAATGTAACCTGGCGCTGAGCCGCCCCGTGGTGTTCGACACCTACGCCACCTCGCACACCTTAGGTGCTTTCATCCTTGTTGAGCGTTTCACACAAGCAACAGTGGCGGCAGGCCTCATCACACATAACCTGCGCCGCGCACAGAACGTCCACAGGCAATCTTTGAGCATAACCCGGCGAGACCGCGAACGGCTCAATGGCCATAAAGGCAGCGTGATCTGGTTCACAGGCCTCTCAGGTTCGGGCAAATCTGCAATTTCTGATGCACTTGAAAAAGCCCTGCACATCCGCGGCAAGCGCACCTACATCCTCGATGGCGACAACATCCGACAAGGACTGAACAAAGACTTAGGTTTCACCGATGCGGACCGCGTGGAAAACGTCCGCCGCGTCGCCGAAGTGGCCAAGCTCATGATGGATGCCGGGCTGATCGTTATGACCGCGTTCATCAGCCCGTTCCGTGCCGAGCGTCAAATGGCTCGGGAACTCATTGGGGAAGAAAATTTCATCGAAGTATTTGTCGATACGCCATTGGAAGTGTGCGAGCAACGCGATCCAAAAGGGTTGTACAAAAAAGCACGTAGTGGACAACTTCCCAACATGACAGGGATCGGCAGTCCTTATGAACAACCAGATCACCCCACCATCACCATCAAGACTGCCAACATCACCATAAAAAACGCCGTCGAACAGATCATAGAGCGACTATTCAACGACTCACATTCTGAGTTGCACTCGCTATAGGCCACCTCACACTCACGAGAAGAGCTTGCGAAAACTTCTCAATACTCTAACAAAGGGCAACAAAACCCGATGAATCAACGGTCGCCGCAAGACCGCTGACTGAATATTTTCAAATGCAGACTTGATGTGGAAAGCCAAAACCTCACTTAGGTCAGCAAAGAAAATACGCCTGTTCTCCCTTATCACCACGGGAACTTCCTTGTTTGGAAATTCAGAGAACCTGCGAGCACCCATTTTTGCACTCTTAGTCGCCAGCAAAAAGCCATGGCCAAACTCTCGATCCGGCTCGAGATGACAACCTTCGGCCCATTCGTTCCATGCATTAACAAATACTATTTCGTCCCCTTGCTTTGCAGCCAAATCCAAAGTAGAACTCAGCCAAAACTCATAATTGTCAGGCTCGCCATTTAGAAACAGAAGGGCCCTATTATTCACTCGCGCCGTATTATCCCAAGAAGGAAATATTGTCTTAAAAACTTTCCCTCCATCATAGGTGCGAGAGAGGTAAGACTGCGCGACCGTCGCATAGTCCATAACATTTCCGACAAACGGTTGGTAGAACGCAATCTCAGAATTAACATTGGCAGATTTCATATTGTGCGGAGGGAACTCCACCCCCGCATCAAATCCATAATCCGCATAATTTTCATTGCCGTGCGTCAATGCAGCGCATAAAAATATCTCACCAACTCCATTTTTTCGACAAAACTCACGCCATATTTCAATTGTCTTCCCAGCATCAGGAAGATGCTGCGGCCTATAAACAATCAAAATTGGTTTATCATCAACCCTAATATACCTCTCATCCTCAAAAAAAGGAACCAATGATTTTATAAAATCGGTGTCGTCATCCGGGAGATATTTTTGAGCAATCAAAACCTCATGCTCCGCAGCATCCCAACGGCGAGTCCAATTTTCATTAGCCCAGCAAAGGCAAAATGGCATATCGCTTTCTTGGTCAGAAAGCATATCATCCAACGGACGGTTCAATATCCTCTTGCCAGAAAACCAATAATAATGGTAGCAAAATCCATCAATTCCGTGATCTTTCGCCATCTTAATTTGATCACGCCTAGTCTCCCTAACCCTCAGATCATAAAATCCCAAATCTGTAGGAAGATGCGGTTGGTAGTGACCATCAAATAGCGGTTTCGCCTTGGTCACATTTGTCCACTCGGTAAACCCCCTCCCCCACCACACATCATTTTCGGGTGTTGGATGAAATTGCGTAAGATAGAATGCAATCAATTTAACACTATTACCAGACGCATCAGATATTTTCGTAATACTCATCACCAATAATCCTCACAGAATCGCCAAAGATCAGATCCTGATTCCAAAGAAGTGAATGAGTTTATGAATTCGTGCCCTCCATACGGGCCCCATCCAGGCCCCTAGTCGAAATCGGAGCGAAGGCATATTTACCGAGAACTGAGAAGAAGGCGGAATTAATGGAACAACATCACCCTCGCTTTCAAGTGCGACAGCCTTGATCACCACTTGATAGACATTTGAATGAGGAGCTTTATTGATAGCTGCTTTCTGGTCGTTGGATAGACGGCTCCAGCTATTTGCAAACTCAGTAGCCTCAGGAGTTGCGATCACATACCTTACATCCACAATCTTCAACCCAGCCGCAGAAAACAGATCTTCTATATTTTTGAGGCAAAAAAAACGGATATGAGTTCTATCAAGCAACCCCCAATCTCTATATTGAAAATCACCATTTAAAAGACAAGAAATCACTGAGGCATGGCCGGCGTGTGGCAACGAGATGACGGCATACCCATCGGGCGCAATAAAAGAGGCTATTTTTTTAAGGTTGCTCCAAGGGTCATATAGATGCTCTAGGACATCCGCAGCCACAACCACTTCAAATTTCTCGAGTGCATTAATGAGCTCAGGCCAATTCGATGAATTTAAATCAGCCCGAATCACTTGATCGCAATAAGGCCGCACTCTATCAATTGCATCTGCATCGATTTCCACCCCTGTTACGCGACATCTATTCTGCTCAAAAAGTACTTTAGTTATTGATCCAGGCCCGCACCCCACTTCTAATACGCGCTTATTAACACCCACCAAGCGAACTACATTCGCGGGTGCAGAGGCAGAGGCCGTATCGACAGAATATTCGTAATTGTGTTTTTTTCTACGCATGACAATCTCTTTCTGCTCAGGAAGATGATGTCCCATTGGCGACCTGCCAATAAACACCAACGCCATCAATCTCTTGAAGGACTGGACTCAACCGTTTTTCAGCCAGGAAGGTTTGAACAGCCAACTTACATCCCTGAACGACGTGATAGTCATCCACAATTACATAGCCACCGATGGAGACTTTGTTATAAAGAGCATTGAGAGCATCCCAAGTAGATTCATACATGTCGCCATCTAATCTCAGAATAGCTAATTTATCAATTGGCGCATTTGGCAAGGTATCTTTGAACCATCCCTTGAGAACACGCACCTGCTGATCCCAAAGACCATATTTCTGGAAATTGTGCTGAACCGTTTCGAGAGAAATTCTCAAATCATTAAATGTATGAAAATTATCCCCTGCATCTGCGGGATACATTTCTTCATTTGGCGGGGGAAGTCCCTCGAAAGAATCCGCAAGCCACACACATCTATCTGTAATGTGATATGCATCCAGGATTGCCCTCATTAATATGCACGCGCCGCCACGCCATACGCCTGTTTCGATAAAATCCCCTTCTATCCCATTCCCGAGAACACTCTCAACAAGCTGGCGAATATTACCAAGTCGCTTTTGCCCGATCATCGTATGAGCCATCGAAGGCCAATCCCAACCGTATTCGCGCAATACTGGATCAAACTTATCAGAGCCTAGCGCCTGTAGTGGAGGATCTTCATATATGGTTCCCCCCAAGCACTTTTGGATCAAATTGAGGTAATTATCTATCAGACGCGCACGCTCTTGTACGAGCCATTTATTAAGGTCATTGGCTTTCATCTCGTCTCCTAGCCCTTTAAACCGGACACCGCGTAAGATTTTTCAAACCTCTGTTCAAACGCCCTATTAACGTTTTACGCTGTCGCCACGCCGCCTTATAAAGCGCGCGGTCGAGATGGGTTAGTTCGACAAGCAGATCTCTAGTTGTACGTGGCAAGTCTTCTAACGTTGGACGCCCGGGATTAGCATTTGAAACAACCTTACCCTGAGGGGGATTAATATTTAGACTTCGCAGAATACAATCTCTATCCTTCTCAAACGTTTCAGCAAACCCAATATAAGAAAAATTATTGAGGTGGCCAATTGCCAGATCAAGCATTTCCTTATCGCCGTAACTTAAGATATTACGTCCATTCGTATGCCCATATCCGTTAGCCAACTGCCACGTTTGATTATTCCAAATACAAGCCTTAACCGAAGGACGCTCGAAACCGAGTTTCAAAAATTCATCAAGCGAAAGATTTTGGGTTAGAGCATAAATTTCATACTCGAGCGGATTTCTCGTTCTGCAGAAATAGTAATACGAGAGAACTCTTTCAATAGGATTGCGCAAGAAAGTAAATGAGTACCTTCGTACCATTATCTTTTTTGCGTAGTCATACCCAAAATGCCCCGAAATGAAGCTTCGATTTTGAAGTTTAGGATCATCACTCCCCCTTGCATCAACCAGCGCATCCAGCTCTTTCGGGGGCAACAAAAAATCTCCATGGCTAGTCACCTGATCTGATCCGTAAGCGGCTCTAGCCAGATCAACAATTGAACTCCCTGCAGTTTTCTGTATATGCAAAAACACCGCTGATCTAGGTGATATTTTATTAGAATTCATCCTTCACCCTACCTTTTTTAATTCAATTCGATCAAATGCGACGCCAACCAATCCACTTACGGCACTTGACGTTTGCGATTCCAGAATAAATGCATCGTGCACCCATTGAAGCTGGATCACATCGGGTGGTTGGCCATCTGCGATTGCCACATCTACGGCATAACTGCCTCTTGGCAATATAGGCAACCTGAAGACGAACACAGCACGAATCACCTCGCCTGCCGCAACCTTCACTGGAGACAGGCAAGTGTCGAGATAGGTGTTTTGCCCTATGATTACTTGCCCTAGTTTGTCTTTAATATTAAAACCAACAATCAAGTCAGAGCAATCATTTAGTACTTTCGCCTCTACAACAATACAAGCAGCCTCCCCCCCGACCATCCATGAAAGTTTCCTCCCAGCAAGATCCTCAAGCCCTGCATATGTCACGACAGCCCCACCATTCCCGAAGCTACTTTTAACCTCCTGAAATCCGATCACTTTGAGGTCATTTCGTAGATTAGAATTATTAATAAAATCTAGTCGCATGTCCCGGCATTGATCAAGGGATTCCAGGATAGCCTCTGAGGCCAGTCCTTTGTCAAGCTGATTTTTCGCTTGATTGTTCTCTGTTTGCCTGCTATGTACAGCAGAATATCTATTTGCAAGATACTCTTCAGACACCGCCTTAGCAGAGCCAATAGCTTTCACCCGACCCTTTTCCAGCCATATTGCGCGATCACACAAATTAACCACTGCACCTGTACTGTGGCTAACAAAAAGTATCGTCCCTCGCTCCTTGAAATCTCGCAAAAAACGCATACATTTTTGCGAAAATAGCGCATCCCCAACCGCCAGAGCTTCATCGACCACTAAGATATCGGCGTCGACATTTGCCATTACTGCGAATGCCAAACGCACATACATTCCAGAAGAATAGCTTTTGACTGGGCGCTCAATGAATTCGCCAATATCAGCAAAGTCAATGATCGAACCATAACGTCTATCAATCTCAGCCTTACTCAGCCCGAGTATGGATGCATTCAAGTAGATATTTTCGCGTCCAGTAAATTCCGGATTGAATCCGGAACCAAGCTCAAGCAGAGCCGCGACACGCCCTTTCTTCTCAACGCGACCGGCACTCTCACTCAAAGTATCGCAAATCAATTTGAGCAGCGTCGACTTACCAGATCCATTCAACCCAATAATCCCGACAGTCTCTCCACTCGCAACCTCGAAAGAAACATCACGCAAAGCCCAAAATTCATCAAAATAATTTTTCTGCGGGAGTCCAAGAAAACTTTTAAGCCATGGATAAATGAATTGCTTTAAACGATCACGTGGATTTTTATAAATTTGATAGCATTTGCTTAGATTTTCAACTCGAAGAACAATCTCAGAGGACATCAGCAAAACCCCTTCGCGTCTTCTGAAACCACAGAAATCCGAGCCAAGCTGCCAAGGCAGAGGAAACTATGTACACCGTCAGCAAATCGGCATCTGGCTGTGCGCCAAAATAAAGAACAGCCCTTACCTGCTCAACAACTAAAGTAATCGGATTAAGATATAGTAAATAGCGATATTCTTCCGGCAGAGATGCTGCGGGATAGAAAACTGGACTTAAAAACATAAGAACTGCAGTGGCCATCCCGATAAGCTGCGCCACATCTCGAAGGTAAACTCCCAGAGAGGCCAAAAACCAACTTAATCCCATTAAGAAAAACAAGAAAGGCAGCATTATCAATGGGAAATAAATCACTGTTGCCGGCGGAACACCAACCAAAAACACGTAGGCAACAACCCAGACGAAAAAACTAATCGCGCCATGGAACATCGCTGATATCACACTCACGAAAGGTAGTATCTCCAATGGAAACACCACCTTCTTAACGTAATTTGCATGTACAACAATGACGCCGGGAGCGCGATTGATACACTCCGAAAAAATGCTAAATATGATCAACCCGGGAAATAGTACAAGGGCAAATTCGCTTTTAGAGTCAGTGCTGCCAGGCCAACGCGATTTAAATATATTGCTGAAAACAAATGTATATACAGCCAACATGAGTAAAGGGTTTAGAAAAGACCACAGTAGGCCTAGAGCAGAGCCGCGATAACGCCCCAAAACATCACGTTTTACGGATGCCACAATTAGATCCCGATGGCGCCACAAGCTGCCATACATTTCTTTCGGGTTGGCCAAAAAGTGCTGCATCAGACGAACACCTCCGCCGCAGCAAGCGCCAGCCCCTGCGTATCCTTGGCCGACAACCTGGGCTCGCCTTCATACGGCCAGCGGATCCCCAACTGCGGATCGTTCCACGCAATGCACCGCTCATGCTCGGGTGCGTAGTAGTCCGTCGTCTTGTACAGGAAGTCCGCGCTTTCGCTGAGCACCACAAAGCCATGCGCGAAGCCCGGCGGTACCCACAACTGGTGCTGGTTGTCCTCGGACAGCTCTGCCCCCACCCATTGCCCGAAGGTCGGTGAGCTCTTGCGGATGTCCACTGCCACATCCCATACCTTGCCCCGCGCCACACGCACCAGTTTGCCCTGTGGCTGCTGGATCTGGTAGTGCAGGCCACGCAGCACGCCCTGGCTGGAGCGGCTGTGGTTGTCTTGCACGAACGGGTGGTTTGTGCCTGTGGCCTCGTTGAAGGTCTTCTGGTTGAAGCTCTCGAAGAAGAATCCCCGTGCGTCGCCGAACACTTGGGGTTCGATCAGCACCACTTCGGGGATGGCCAGTCGCGTTGCCTTCATCAGTACACCGTCTCTTTCAGCAGTCGTTGCAGGTACTGGCCGTAGCCGTTCTTGGCCAGCGGCTGGGCCAGTCGCTCCAGCCGGGCGGCATCGATCCAGCCGTTGCGCCAGGCGATTTCCTCGGGGCAGGCAATCTTCAAGCCCTGGCGCTGCTCCAGCGTGGCGATGAATTGGCTGGCGTCCAGCAGGCTGTCGTGCGTGCCGGTGTCTAGCCAGGCGTAGCCGCGGCCCATGATCTCGACGCTCAATTGGCCTTGCTCCAGGTACAGGCGGTTGAGGTCGGTGATTTCCAGTTCGCCGCGCGGGCTGGGCTGGAGCTCCTTGGCCAGTTCGACCACCTGGCTGTCATAGAAGTACAGGCCCGTGACGGCGTAGCTGGACTTAGGCTTCTGGGGTTTTTCCTCCAGGCTCAGCACTTTGCCGCTGGCATCGAATTCGGCCACGCCATAGCGCTCGGGATCGTGCACGTGGTAGGCAAAGACGCTGGCCCCTTGCGGGCGGGCCATGGCATTGGCCAGCAGTTCGTGGAAGTCGTGGCCGTAGAAGATGTTGTCGCCCAGCACCAGCGCGCTGGGGCTGCCGGCCAGGAAGTCTTCACCGATCAGGAAGGCCTGGGCCAGTCCGTCGGGGCTGGGCTGCACGGCGTATTGCAATTGCAGGCCCCACTGGCTGCCGTCTCCCAGCAGTTGCTCAAAGCGCGGCGTGTCCTGCGGGGTGCTGATGATGAGGATCTCGCGGATGCCCGCCAGCATCAGCGTGCTCAGCGGGTAGTAGATCATGGGCTTGTCATACACCGGCAGCAATTGTTTGCTGATGGCAAGCGTTGCCGGGTGCAGGCGGGTGCCGGAGCCGCCGGCCAAGATGATGCCCTTGCGCGTGGGTGTCGTCATTGCATTGGGGGGGGTTCGGTCAGAGGATTTCGGTGAGCATGCGCGCCACGCCCTGCTGCCAAGGCGGCAGCACCAGGCCGAAGGTGGTTTGCAGCCGGGTGGTGTCCAAGCGCGAGTTGTGCGGGCGCCGCGCCGGCGTAGGAAAGGCGCTGGTGGGCACGGGCGCCACCTCGGTTGCTTTCAATTCAATAGCTGGTTGCGCTTGCCTGGCATGCTCCAGAACGTATTTCGCATAGGAGTGCCAGTTCGTCTCGCCGCTCGCCACGCAGTGGTACAGGCCGCCGTCCCCGGGGCGGCTTTGCAGATGGCGGACGGCATGTGCCGTCACGTCGGCCAGCAGGTCAGCCCCCGTGGGCGCACCCCATTGGTCGTCGATGACGGTGAGGCGCTCGCGCTCGCTGCCTAAGCGGAGCATGGTCTTGGCAAAGTTGCCGCCGCGTGCGGCATAGACCCAGCTGGTGCGCAGGATGAGGTGGTGGCACCCTGTCTGCTGGATGTGCTGTTCGCCCTCCAGCTTGGTGGCGCCATAGACTGACAGCGGAGCCGGCGCATCGGTTTCCACCCAAGGCCGCGTGCCGCTGCCGTCGAACACGTAGTCGGTGCTGTAGTGAACCAGCCAGGCACCCAGGCGCGCAGCTTCTTCTGCCAGCACGCCGGGCGTGGTGGCATTGAGCAGCCGGGCAATCTCGGGTTCGCTCTCGGCCTTGTCCACGGCAGTGTGGGCGGCGGCGTTGACGATGACGTCAGGCCGCAGGGCGCGCACGGTCTCGCGCACGCCTTCAGGGTTGGCAAAGTCGCCGCAGTGCTCGGTGCTGTCGTGGTCCAGCGCGGTGACCCGGCCCAGCACGGCCAGGCTGCGCTGCAGTTCCCAGCCCACCTGGCCGCTCTTGCCCAGCAAGAGGATGTTCATGCCGCAGCGCCTTCGTATTGCTTTTGCACCCACTCGCGATAGGCACCGCTTTGCACCTGGGCCACCCATTCGGGGTGGTCCAGGTACCACTGCACGGTCTTGCGGATGCCGGTCTCAAAGGTTTCCGCGGGCTTCCAGCCCAGTTCGCGCTCGAGCTTGCGTGCGTCGATGGCGTAGCGGCGGTCGTGGCCAGGGCGGTCGGTAACGTAGGTGATCTGGGTTGTGTAGCTCTGGCCGTCGCTGCGCGGGCGCAACTCGTCCAGCAGGGCGCACACGGTGTTGACGATGTCGATGTTGGGCTTTTCGTTCCAGCCGCCTACGTTGTAGGTCTCGCCCAGCCGGCCCGCCTGCAGCACGTGCCGGATGGCGCTGCAATGGTCCTTGACGTACAGCCAGTCCCGGATCTGCATGCCGTCGCCATACACGGGCAGGCTCTTGCCTGCCAGGGCGTTGACGATCATCAGCGGGATGAGCTTTTCCGGAAAGTGCATCGGGCCGTAGTTGTTGCTGCAGTTGGTGGTGAGTACCGGCAGGCCGTAGGTGTGGTGCCAGGCCCGTACCAGGTGGTCACTGGCCGCCTTGCTGGCGGAGTACGGACTGTTGGGCTCGTAGTTGTGCTCTTCGGTGAAGGCCGCAGCAGCCGGCGCCAGACTGCCATAGACTTCGTCGGTGCTCACGTGCAGGAAGCGGAATGCTTCTTTTTGTGTAGCTGGCAGCGCTTGCCAGTAGTGCCTTACGGCCTCCAAAAGCCTGAAGGTGCCGACGACGTTGGTCTGGATGAAGTCCTCGGGGCCGTGGATGGAGCGGTCTACGTGGGATTCGGCGGCGAAGTTGATCACGGCGCGTGGCTGGTGCTCGGCCAGCAGACGATCCAGCAGCGTGCGGTCACCGATGTCGCCCTGCACGAACACGTGACGGCCATCGCCCTGCAGGCTGTCCAGGTTGTGCAGGTTGCCCGCGTAGGTGAGCTTGTCCAGGTTCACCACCGGCTCGTCACCGACAGCCAGCCAGTCGAGCACAAAGTTGGCGCCAATGAAGCCTGCGCCGCCTGTTACCAAAACCGTCATACCTTGGAATCTGAGAAAAAATGTTTGAAAACCGGGAGTGACTGCAACACCAATCGTAGGTATCCCAAACGATAGAAACGGTGGGTGATGCGATGGCAGAGCGCACTTATGGCGTCAGAACCATGCATGCGACTCATAAGCTGCCTGCGTTCGTGAAAGAACTCGGGTGCGCGATATAACGCATCGCGATACACCCGCAATATCAACAAAAATCGCCCCGCCATCGTGTGACGGCCCACCATGAGGATGTGGGCCAATAGCAAACGTAGGAAGTTGCGCCATAGCAGACGTGCTGGTATCAGCTTGATATGCATCCACAGCGTGTTGCGCAAGCCGTGGTAGGCAATGAAGGGGTTGTAGCCACCGCCGCTGCTGGCTTGGCCTTCATGCCACGCTAATAACTTGTCCAGGTATGCCGGCTGGTAGCCCAGGAGTAAAGCGCGCAGCACCAAATCGGTATCTTCACAGTAACAGAAGAAGCGCGGGTCGAAGCAGTATCCAGACAAAGCCAACAAACGCTCGACACACCGCCGTGTGAGCATGCAGCAACCACCAGTGGGACCGACGTAGATGTCGTCCAGCGTTTTTCGGTCAGCGGGCATCAGGCTGGCATAGATGGCGATACCCAGGGTATCCACCTCATCAGGTGCAGCCAGTCTGTGCATGCGGCCACCTGCTAGTCCAGCCACGTCTCCAGCCGTGTTGAGCATTTCATCCAGGCTGCCCAACATGTCTGGGTGGGCCACCGCATCGTTGTTGAGCAGCATGATGCGCTGGCAAGAGGCGTTTTGCAGCAGCAAATCGATCAGTACATTGCTACCTTGGGCGAAACCCAGGTTTGTCTCTGACCGGTAAATGTGGAGGCTGCCCGCCTGGGGGGACTGCGCGTTTTGTAAGAGGTGCTGATAGTCGTCCGACGCGGAAGCGTTATCGAGCACCAGAACCCAATCCGGCAGCAATTTGGATTGCTGGATGGATGCCAGACAGCGCAACGTTTGTGGTGCCGTGTTGTAGTTGATGACAAGCACACCAATACCCGAGGCGGAGATGGACGCTTTTGCAGCGAGATGCAAAACCTCCACCACCTCTGGCAACTTCAGCACAGCGATTGACTCAGCCATGGGGACTCTCAGAAGCATCGATCCGGCCGTAGGCATCATCAAAGCGAACAATGTCATCCTCACCCAGGTAGGAACCCGACTGAACTTCGATGATCTCAAGCGGCTGAGCCCCTCTATTGCGCAAGCGATGCTTGTGCCCTGGCGGGATGTAGGTGGACTCGTTCTCCTTCAACGAGAAATTACGTTCACCATGGGTGACCTCTGCCTCACCTTTCACCACCACCCAGTGCTCGGCGCGATGCTGGTGCATTTGCAGGCTGAGGCTGGCGCCGGGGTTCACCACAATGCGCTTGACCTGAAAGCGCTCCCCGCTATCGATCAGGTCGTACCAGCCCCACGGCCGATGCACTTTGCGATGCTGGTTGGTAATTCTGTGTCCCGCCTGACTGAGACGATTGACCAGGCTCTTCACTTCTTGGGTACAGCGCTTGTCTGCCACCAACACCGCGTCGGCGGTTTCTACGACAACCAAGTCGCGCAACCCTACGCCAGTTACTAGTCGGCTATTGGACATGAACAGGGTGTCATTGCAGTCTTGGTGTAGTACGGCGCCGCCAATGACTACATTACCGCGACTGTCTCGCTCCATGACCTTCCACAGGGCATCCCAAGAGCCCACGTCAGACCAACCCGCTTTCAGCGATACAACCGAACATGCAATGCCCCACTCAGGATGGGCCAAGAGTTTCTCCATCACCGCGTAGTCAATAGAGTCGGATGGACAGGCGGTGAAGGCGGCTTTATCAGGACGGATGAAATCCAGATCGTGTCTTGCCGAACGCATGGCAGCCTGGCAACTGCCAAGAATCTCTGGGTTGCATAGCTGCAGGGCCCTCAGCCATGTGCTGGTGCGCAGCATGAAGATGCCGCTATTCCACAGAAAATTCTGCTGCTGCACATATTGCTGCGCCAAGGCTAGAGGAGGTTTTTCGGTGAATGCCTCCACCGGAAAAACTCTGTCTTCTGCGTGTTCGTGCCGGTATTGGATGTAGCCAAAACCAGTTTCAGGATATTGGGGCAAGATGCCGAAGGTGATCACGGCGCCTCGGCTCGCGTACTCGAGCCCTGCGCGTACAGCATTCTGAAAAGCTGTAATGTCCTGGATCACATGGTCGGCAGGCATCACCAGCATCACCGGATCTCCGCCATCCCGGCAGGCATGCAGCGCAGCCAGTGTCAGCGCGGGTGCAGTGTTGCGCCCAAGCGGCTCCAGGATGATCGATGCCGCCCCGCTTTCCACTTCCCCCCATTGACTCGCGGCCAAGAAGCGGTGCTCTTCGTGGCATACCAAGGTAGGCGTCGGCGCCAATGAGATACCCTCATTCCATCCCCGCAAACGCATGGCCGTCTGCTGCAGCATGGTTTGCGGGCCAGTCAAGGCAAGGAACTGCTTGGGGTGGCTTTCACGCGACAAAGGGAACAAACGGGTACCAGAGCCGCCACACAAAATGACGGGAAGTAACTCGGTCGTCATACCGAGAGGTGCTCGTTGGAGTTCAACGGCTCCGCCGCAATTCTCTGGGTTTCAATATCAGCCTGCAGCAATGCCAAGCGCTGATTCAGTCTCCGAACATCCCGCTCGATACGCGTGTTCACCATATCCGAGTGCAGCGCCTTCACCAAAAGGACCATGCACGCTAGCAAAAGCAGCAGCGCAGGCGGATAACTAATGCCTGCCAAGCCAGCCAACTTATCGATAAGCCCCGGCCAGACTCCCAAAAAAGCCGCAGCGCTCGCCACGAAAACCCAAAACAATCCGTGCATCACGTACAAATGATCGCGGCGGATGAGGTAAAGGATTAACGCTGCCAAGCCGAAGCCCATGAGCGTGGTGGTCAACTGCAAGGAGGCCATTGGATTCCAGGAACGGTCAACGCTTGAGGCACGCAGCTTCTATAAGAAGGAAGAAAGGCTGCACACCACCAATATGCGATGTAAAAGTAAGACGAAGATGACGGCGCCACCGAGAAGTCAGGAGCGCCTGATTTTTTGGCTGGATTGTACGAAGGGACACTCGCTATCCAAGCAACGAGCGAGGAAGCTGCAAGTAGGACTACAGGCGTGTGAAGACGATCTGGCAAGACCTGTGTCTCTTGAAACTGTCACGAATGCCTCTATCATTAGCACTCGAAACAGATGAGTGCTAACAACACCGCTGTGTCAGTTCCCTGCGCCCGCGTTGCGGGCGCGTTGTTTGATGTCGCAATCCTTTTTGTTATCAGGAGAGATGCAATGAATCTTCGCCCCCTGCACGATCGCGTGATCGTCAAGCGTATCGAAAGCGAAACCACGACCGCCTCGGGCATCGTGATCCCCGACAACGCTGCGGAAAAGCCCGATCAAGGCGAAGTGCTGGCCGTTGGCCCTGGCAAGAAGAACGACAAGGGCGAGTTGATCGCCCTGAACGTGAAGGTCGGCGACCGCGTGCTGTTCGGCAAGTACAGCGGCCAGACCGTGAAGGTCAATGGCGACGAGCTGCTGGTGATGAAGGAAGACGACCTGTTCGCGGTCGTCGAGAAGTAATCCCTTCTGGTCAACTCATTTTTCATAGCTGCCTGCGCTTGATAGATCAGCGTTGGCAGCCCATTTGATTCAAATTTGTAGGAGCCAAAAATGGCAGCAAAAGACGTAGTGTTCGGCGGCGAAGCCCGCGCCCGCATGGTTGAAGGCGTGAACATCCTGGCCAACGCGGTCAAGGTGACCCTGGGCCCCAAGGGCCGCAACGTGGTGCTGGAGCGCTCGTTCGGCGCCCCCACGGTGACCAAGGACGGCGTGTCCGTGGCCAAGGAAATCGAACTGAAAGACAAGCTGCAGAACATGGGCGCGCAGCTCGTGAAGGAAGTGGCTTCCAAGACCAACGACATCGCTGGTGACGGCACCACCACCGCTACCGTGCTGGCCCAAGCCATCGTGCGCGAAGGCTCCAAGTACGTGGCCGCCGGCCTGAACCCCATGGACCTCAAGCGCGGCATCGACAAGGCCGTGGTGGCCCTGGTGGAAGAGCTGAAGAAGGCCTCCAAGGCCACGACCACCTCCAAGGAAATCGCCCAGGTGGGTTCGATCTCCGCCAACTCCGACGAGTCCGTGGGCAAGATCATTGCTGACGCCATGGACAAGGTGGGCAAGGAAGGCGTGATCACCGTGGAAGACGGCAAGTCGCTGGAAAACGAGCTGGACGTCGTGGAAGGCATGCAGTTCGACCGCGGCTACCTGTCGCCCTACTTCATCAACAACCCCGAGAAGCAGTCCGCGATCCTGGACAACCCCTTCGTGCTGCTGTTCGACAAGAAGATCAGCAACATCCGTGACCTGCTGCCCACGCTGGAGCAAGTCGCCAAGGCCAGCCGTCCGCTGCTGATCATCGCCGAGGAAGTTGACGGCGAAGCCCTGGCCACGCTGGTGGTGAACACCATCCGCGGCATCCTGAAGGTCGTGGCCGTGAAGGCGCCCGGCTTCGGCGACCGCCGCAAGGCCATGCTGGAAGACATCGCCATCCTGACGGGCGGCAAGGTGATCGCCGAGGAAGTGGGCCTGACGCTGGAGAAGGTGACGCTGGCCGACCTGGGCCAGGCCAAGCGCATCGAAGTGGGCAAGGAAAACACCACCATCATCGACGGTGCTGGTGCCGCTGCCGACATCGAAGCCCGCGTGAAGCAGATCCGCATCCAGATCGAGGAAGCCACCAGCGACTACGACCGTGAGAAGCTGCAAGAGCGCGTGGCCAAGCTGGCCGGCGGCGTGGCCGTGATCAAGGTGGGCGCTGCCACCGAAGTCGAGATGAAGGAAAAGAAGGCCCGCGTGGAAGACGCCCTGCACGCCACCCGCGCTGCCGTGGAAGAAGGCATCGTGGCCGGCGGCGGCGTGGCACTGCTGCGCGCCAAGCAAGCCGTGGGCAACCTGTCCACCGGCAACCCTGAGCAGGACGCCGGCATCAAGCTGGTGCTGAAGGCTGTCGAAGCCCCCCTGCGCGAGATCGTGGCCAACGCCGGTGGCGAACCGTCGGTGGTCGTGAACGAAGTGCTGAACGGCAAGGGCAACTACGGCTTCAACGCAGCCAACGACACCTACGGCGACATGCTGGAAATGGGCATCCTGGACCCCACCAAGGTGACCCGCACGGCCCTGCAGAACGCCGCTTCCGTGGCCTCGCTGCTGCTGACGACCGAAGCCATGGTGGCCGAGGCGCCGAAGGACGAGTCCGCAGCCCCCGCCATGCCCGGCGGCATGGGCGGCATGGGTGACATGGGCATGTAATTGCCAGGGCCCCGCCTGCGCCCTGATGGCGCAGGCAGCACCCAACCCGCAAGCAGTGCTTGCGGGTTTTTTTTCGCCTGCGTGTGTGGCGGGCGACCTTCCGCGGCGCACTGCGCGCGGATCTGGCCCGCCTTTCCCCAATACCCCTACGCAAAAGCAAGCTTTTGCGCTCCTCGCATAATTGTATTTATATGTAAATATTGGTAATTCATTGCTAGCGGTTCACTCTGGCCGTACCGACATCGCACGGCTCCTTCGCGGGAGCCTCCGCCATGCACACGACCCCTCGCCGTCTCTTTCCCTGCATCCTCTCCCGCGACCCCTACCGGCGTGTGCGCGTCGGCATGGCGCTGCTCGCGCTGCTGCTGATGAGCTCCAGCGCCCTGGTAATGCTGTTGCTGCACCACCCCAGCGCAAACCACCACCTGGACGCTGTGCGGTGGTGGGCGGCGCTTTCGGTGGGGGGGCTCGCAGTCATCACGCTGCTGATCCGCACCGGCTGGTCCGAGCGGTTGCGCGATCCGTCTCTGACCCTGGTTCAAATGGCGTGGACCATCACCAGCGGCGCCGTGGCTTACGTGCTGGCAGGGGAAGGCCGAGGCGTGGTGCCCTCCGTGCTGGCCATGATCCTGTTCTTCGGTGCGCTGGGCCTGTCGCCGCGCCAGGTCGTGGGCATCGGGCTCTACGCGATGGCGGCGTTCTCGGTGGCGGTGGTCGTCTCGCCGCGTTTCTACGCAACAACGTTCGACGTCATGGATGGCGCCTACGCAGCCATGATCCTGATCGTGCTGGCCGGGTGCATGGTGGTGAACCTGCGCGTGCAGCAGATGCGCCAGCGCCTGGACCGGCAACGTAAGGCGCTGGCCGAAACCCTCGCGGAAAACCGGGCGCTGGCCATGCGCGACGAGCTCACGGGCCTGTACAACCGCCGCGCCATGGTCGAGCTGATCCAGCTGGAGTGCCGGCGGCGCCGCCGGGGGCAGGGCACGTTGTTGTTCGCCATGATCGATGTGGACCATTTCAAGCGCGTCAACGACCACCACGGCCACGCCATGGGCGACCATGTGCTGCGGGTGTTCGCCGACGCCCTGCGCGCCAATGTGCGCGAAGCCGATGTGCTGGCGCGCTGGGGCGGCGACGAGTTCCTGCTGCTGCTCAGCGACATCGAACCACGCAGCGCCCAGACCCTGCTGGAGCGCACGCGCGAAGCCATCGCTGCCCTGCCCGTGCCCAACGCACCGCCGGGCCTGCGCCTGAGCATGTCCGCCGGCCTGGCGCTGCACCTGCCCCATTCGTCACCCCAGGAAACGCTGGAGCGTGCCGACCAGGCGCTCTACGCCGCCAAGGACCAGGGCCGCAACCGGGTCGTCCTGGCTCCAGAACTCCAGCCGGCGCCTGTAGATGATGCGCCGGCCATGCCCCAGGCAGCGCGCGCCTGAGCCCCGTCAGAGCAGGAAGCGCACCCCGTTTCAGGCCGCCAGACGGCGCAACAGCCCCGCGCTGGACGGGTCCAGCCCCTGCACATCACCCGTGGCCAGACGCGGCTCCAGATCCTTGGCGATGCCTTTGCCCAGTTCCACACCCCACTGATCGAAGCTGTTGATGCCCCAGAGCGCCCCGCTGGTGAACACCCGGTGCTCGTACAGCGCGATCAGCGCGCCCAGCGACGCCGGGTCCAGACGCTCCAGCACCAGAAATGTGCTCGGCCGGTTGCCGCTGAAGCGCCGGTGTCCGTCGGCCTCTTCGGGCCGCCCCATCATCAGCGCCCGGGCCTGTGCCAAAGCGTTGGCCACCAGACGCGGGTGCTGGTCCGGCAAATCACGCCCCGGCTCGCGCAGCGCGATGAACTCCACGGGCACGGTGTCGGGCCCCTGGTGGATCATCTGAAAGAACGCATGCTGCCCATTGGTGCCCGGCTCGCCCCAGACCACGGCAGAAGTGGCATAGGGCAGCGGCTGACCGTGCGCGTCCACCCCCTTGCCGTTGCTCTCCATCTCCAGTTGCTGCAGGTACGCGGGCAGGCGGCGCAGGCCATGGCTATAAGGTGCCATGCTGCGGCTGGAGAAGTCGTGGAAATTGCGGTACCACAGGTCCAGCAGCGCCAGCCGCACGGGCAGGTTGGATTCCAACGGCGCGGTGCGGAAATGCTCGTCCATCGCATGTGCACCCGCCAGCAGTGCGCGAAAGTGCGGCGCACCCACGGCAATGGCAATCGGCAGCCCGATGGCGGACCACAGCGAATAGCGTCCGCCCACCCAGTCCCAGAAGCCCAACGTGGTGGTGATGCCGAACTGCGCCGCCGCTTCCAGGTTGGTCGTCAGTGCATAGAAATGGCGCGCCAGCGGCAGCCGCGCCCGCGCGTCCTCGCTGCCGCCCTGGTCCAGGAACCATGCACGCGCCGCCTGTGCGTTGGACATGGTCTCGGCGGTGGTGAAGGTCTTCGACGCAATGAGGAACAGCGTGCTTTCGGGCCGCAGCTGGCGCAACAGGCTGCCCAGCTCCATGCCGTCCACGTTGGAGATGAAGTGCAGGCGCTTGCCCGGGTGGCGCAGGTCGTCCAGTGCCTTGACCACCATCGCCGGCCCCAGGTCCGAGCCGCCGATGCCGATGTTCACGATGTCGGTGATGCCGTCGTCAGCGCGCACGCGCTCGGCGAGGGCCAGCATGTCCTCCAGCGTGGAGTGCACGTCGTGCAAGGCAGAGGCAATTTCAGGCGCTACTGTATCGATAGCTGCTTGCGCTTGACCTTTATGCCCTGGAGCCGGTTTTCGCAACAACCAATGCATCACCGCGCGCTGCTCGGTGTTGTTGATCGGTCGGCCCTCGAACATCGCATCGCGGTAGGCCACCACGCCGCATTCACGCGCCAGCTGCAGCAGCAGCGCTTCGGTGGGCGCGTCGATCAGGTTCTTGGACAGGTCCGCAAACACATGCGGAGCGTCCTGGCTGAAGCGCTCGAAACGCTGCGCATCCTGCGCAAATGCGGCGCGCAGGTCGAAGCTGCGGCCGGCGCTTTCGTAATGGGCACGCAGGCGCTGCCACGCGGTCGTGTGGTCGCAGCGGGTGCGGGGATCGTCAAAATTCATGCAGCGGCTTGCATCAGTTGTTCCAGCTTGGCCGCGTCCGCCGCAAATGCGCGGATGCCTTCGGCCAGCTTCTCGGTGGCCATGGCGTCGGCATTGAGCGCATAGCGAAAGCCCGCCTCGTCGTACTGCACGGGTTGCAGCGCGACGCGGCGTGCCGCCTCGGGGTCGAGCACGCGTGCCACCGGAGCATCGCTGGCGGCCAGCTGGGCCAGCAGTTCGGGGGCAATGGTCAGCAGGTCGCAGCCCGCCAGCGCGACGATCTGCCCGGTGTTGCGAAAACTCGCACCCATGACCTCGGTGCCGATGCCGAAGTGCTTGTAATGGTTGTAGATGGCGCGCACGGACTGCACGCCCGGGTCATTGGCGCCGGCCATGGCGGCCTCGTCCCAGTTTGCGCCGGCCTGCTTCTTGTACCAGTCGTAAATGCGTCCGACGAAGGGCGAAATGAGCTGCACCTTCGCCTGACCACAGGCCACCGCCTGTGCAAACGAAAACAGCAGCGTAAGGTTGGTGTGGATGCCGCGCTGCTCCAGTTGGCGCGCGGCCTGGATGCCCTCCCACGTGGCGGCGATCTTGATGAGCACGCGGTCGATGTGCAGCCCTTCGGCCTGGTACAGCTCCACGATGCGCTCCGCACGCGCCACGGTCGCCGCGGTATCGAACGACAGGCGTGCATCCACCTCGGTGGACACGCGCCCAGGGATGATCGACAGGATCTCGCAACCGAAACGCACGATCAGGCGGTCCATCAGCTCGTCGATAGCGCGGCCATGCCAGCGCGTCACACAGTCCTTGAGCAGCGGCGCGTACTCGGGCTTTTGCACGGCCTTCAGGATCAGCGAGGGGTTGGTGGTGGCGTCTTGCGGCTGGAACTGGGCCAGCTGCTTGAAATCGCCGGTGTCGGCCACCACGGTGGTGTACTGCTTGAGCGCGTCGAGTTGGTTCATGGCGTGTTGTCCAGGGAGAAAGGCGCGGGGAGCCCAGCCCCGGCGCGTAACCGGCAAGTGTATGCGCGGCCACGGCCCGCCCCGTGTCGGTCAATGCCGACCATGAAACTCGATAACATCGTGCACTGGATACGGAGCACATGCGGGCACCGTTTTCCCATCGATCAACCTCTACACATTACCGCAGCTGGCTCATGAGCTTTGATCTGGTCCTCTTCGGCGGCACGGGCGACCTCGCCTGGCGCAAGCTGCTACCTGCCTTGTTCCAGGCCTTTCGCCACGGGTCGCTGCCGCCGCAGGGGCGCATCATCGGCGTGGCGCGCGACGCGCTGAGCGACGGCGACTACCGCGCGCTGATTGCCCGGCGCTTTGCCGATGTGGAGGGAGAAAAGCGCCCCAGCGACGAAGAATTCGAACGCTTTGCCGCGCTGTTGCAGTACCAGCGCATGGATCTGTCCCAGCCAGAAGATTACGCCCTGCTGGCGCGGCGCCTGCGCGAGCGCCACGCCGACACGGTGGTGATGTACCTGGCCACCGCGCCCGCGCTGTTCACCACCGTCTGCGAGCAGCTCGGCGCTGCCGGCCTGGCGACGCCCGCCACCCGCGTGGTGCTGGAAAAGCCCCTGGGGCACGATTTGGCTTCCAACCGTGCCATCAACGCCGCGGTGCGCAGCGTGTTCGACGAACGGCAGATCTTCCGCATCGACCACTACCTGGGCAAGCCCTCGGTGCAGAACCTGCTGGCGCTGCGCTTTGGCAACGCGCTGTTCGAGCCCCTGTGGCGGCGCGAGACCGTCGCCAGCATCGAGATCACCATGGCCGAGCAGCTGGGCGTGGAGCAGCGTGGCGCCTTCTACGACCAGACCGGCGCGCTGCGCGACATGGTGCAGAACCACGCGCTGCAACTGCTGTGCGCGATCGCCATGGAGCCGCCCATCAACGCCCATGCCGATGCCATCCGCGATGAGAAGCTCAAGGTGCTGCGTTCGCTGAGTACGTGGACACCCGCCACGCTGCTGCAGGACGTGGTGCGCGGCCAGTATTCCACCGGCACCACGGCCTGCGAGGGCGTGCGCGCCTATGCCGATGAGGACGGCGTGGCGCCCGGCAGCACCACCGAAACCTTCGTCGCCCTGCGCACCGAGATCGCCAATTGGCGCTGGGCGGGCGTGCCGTTCTACATCCGCACCGGCAAGCGCCTGGCCGCGCGCGAGGCACACATCGCCATCAACTTCCGCCCCACGCCCCACGCCATCTACCGCACGCCGCTGGGCGCGGCCAACCGCCTGGTGATCCACCTGCAGCCGCGCGACGGCGTGGCGCTGCACCTGTTTGCCGCGGGGCAGGAAAAGCGCGGCATGCGCATTTCCGAAGCCCAGGCGCTGGCGCCCGTGCAGCTGGACCTGGACTTCGACCAGCGCTTTGGCAGCCAGCGCGTGGGCGCGTACGAGCGGCTGCTGCTGGACGTGATCGCCGGGCGCCTGAATCTGTTCGTGCGCGCCGACGAACAGGAAGCCGCCTGGCATTGGGTGGAACCCATCATGCAGGCCTGGGCCGAGCAGGACGCCCGTGGCGAAGGCCCGCGCCCGTATGCCGCTGGCAGCTGGGGCCCCAGCGCCGCCAGCGCGCTGGTGGCCCGCGAAGGACACACCTGGATGGAAGAATGCTAGACCGCATCACCGCTTCCCTGCCATCGCTCGCCCCCGCCGAGCAGCGCGTGGCCCAGCTCGTGCTGGACGACCCGCGCGCCTTTGCCCACCTGCCGGTGCGCGAGCTGGCCGTGCGCGCGCGCGTCAGCAAGCCGACAGTGGTGCGCTTTTGCCGCAGCATGGGCTATGACGGCCTGGCGGACTTCAAGCTCAAGCTGGCCGGCAGTGTGAGCGAGGGCGTGCCCTTCATCCACCGCAGCGTGGACGCCGACGACAAGACCAACGACGTGCTGGTGAAGGTGGTGGACAACGCCGTGGCCGCCTTCCTGCAGTACCGCAACGCCGCCAGTACCAATGCGCTGGAGCGTGCGGCCGAGGCCATCGCCAGCACCTGGCAGACGGGGCGGCGCATCGAGTTCTACGGCGCGGGCAACTCCGGCATCGTGGCGCAGGACGCGCAGCACAAGTTCTTTCGCCTAGGCATCACCAGCATCTCCACCAGCGACGGCCACATGCAGGTGATGAGCGCCACGCTGCTGGGCCCGGGCGACTGCGCGGTGATCATCAGCAACTCGGGCCGCACGCGCGACCTGATGGACGCAGCCGACATCGCGCGCAAGAACGGCGCAACCACCATCGCCATCACCGCCAGCGGCTCGCCGCTGGCACACACCTGCCGCATCCACCTGGCGGCCGACCACCCCGAGGGCTACGACCGCTACAGCCCCATGGTCTCGCGCCTGCTGCACCTGCTCATCATCGACGTGGTCGCCACCTGCGTGGCGCTGCGCATCGGCGAGCCGCTGCAGCCGGTGCTGCAGCAGATGAAGAACAACCTGCGGGCCAAGCGGTATACCTGAAGGTATCCCCCTGAGCGGCTGCGCTCCTGCGCCGCTTCCCCCTCTCTCTCTACGCGCTGCGCTACCGGAGGGGGGACACCGCCAGCGCCCGGGCCAAGCCCGTTGCGCGGCGGTTGCTGGGATGGGGCGCGCCAGTTCCATGCCGTGCGCGCTATGGCGAAGCACAAAAACAATAGCTGCTACCGCCTGTCCTGCTTGGATTTCAGGCACAAAAGCATCTGAAATCAAGCAATAACAAGCGGTAGCAGCTCTCTTTTTCAGAGCGTCGTTTCAGCGCCCGTAGGTGGCGGTGAAGCTCGCCTTGGCCAGGGTGTGGGCGTTGACCATGAAGCCGGCGAGCGCGGCGGGGGCGTCGTCGGGCACATCGATACGCTCCACCGACAGCGCATGCACCGTGAAGATGTAGCGGTGCGGCTTGTCGCCCGGTGGCGGGCACATGCCGCCCCAGGCGTACTGCCCGTAGTCGTTGCGGATCTGGCGCGCGCCAGCCGGCAGGTGGGCGCCGCCCTTGGCGCCGGCGTTGGCGGGCAGCTCACTCACCGAAGCCGGCAGATCGATCACATACCAGTGCCAGAAGCCCGAGCCCGTGGGCGCGTCGGGGTCGTACACGTTCACGGCAAAGCCCTTCGTGCCCTCGGGCGCGCCGCTCCAGCGCAGCACGGGCGACTGGTTCCGACCGCTGCAGCCAAAGCCGTCGAACTCGAAGCTCTGTGCAATGGTGCTGCCGTCGGCGATGTCGGGACTGGTGAGGGTGAAGGCGGTCATGCGCGGTACTCCTGGGGTTCGTTGACGGGAAACCGTCAGTATGCCCGCGCATTCCCGCCGTTCACTTCACTGGTCCCGTCACTGCCCCGCGAAGCTCTTGGTGCTGTAGAGCTCGTGCGGCAGCCGGTTCAGCACGGGCAGGCCGGTGGCGGCGTCGCGCGGCTGCTTGTCGATGTAGCTGAAGAAGACATCGGCATCCAGCACGCCGATGTCCAGGCGCCGCGCCGCGGGCACGGCCGCCAGCGTCTTGTAGCCGTCGCCGCCCGTGGCGTTGAAGCTCAACACGAAGAGCCTGTAGGTCTTGGCCGGATCGATCGGCCCCCAGGTGCCGGTGGCGGCGTTGCGCACTTCGAGTCCGGAGGCGCGCTGGCCGAAGGCGGCCGAGGCGTTCACGTCGAAGCGCAGGCCGCCGGTATAGGGATAGGGCCCGGTCGAGCCGCCCGCCTTGAACACGGCCTCCAGACCGTCTTCGAGCATGGATTTCACCTCCGCGCCGGTCACGTCCAGACGGAACAGCATGTTGCCGAAGGGCAGCACCTGGATGACCTGCGCTGCCGTCACCGTGCCGTCCAGCGCAATGCGCACACCGCCGCCGCTTTGCAGCGAGATGTCGGCGCCGCCGTACTTGGCATTGCCCTCGTCCACATAGGCCTGCGCCACCAACTGCTGGATGTCGCCGCCGCGCAGATGCACGCTTCCCTCGGCGTTGCATGTGGGGCTGGAGCCGCCCGAGCCGGGATTGCCCGGCACACGGCGGAAGCACAACTCCTTCGGCACCACCGCCACGTTGGTCTTGTTGAAAACGGCCACGCGGTCCTTGAACGGCTGCAGCGCCGTGGTGGCAGCGGCGGCTGGCTGCGTCACGCGCAGAAAGCCCTTGGCCGCCACGTCCGCATCGATAGCCTTCTTTTCGGCGTCGGTCGGGGGCAATTTGTTGATGGTGAAGTCGCTACCGATCAGCACATGCGGCGTGCCACTGCACTGCGTGACCTCGCCCTTGCCGTCAAAACGCACCTTCAGCTCGCCCACCACCTGCGCGTATTCCCAGGCCTGCACCACGCAGACGTTCTTGCCGTCCTTGTCGGTCACGCGCGTGGGATAGGCGCCACTGGGCGTGCCCACGCCCGTGGTCTTGAGCGCGTCGGGGCCCAGCAGCGTGTGCGAATCGCCGCCCACGATCACGTCCACGCCGCTGAGCTTGGCGGCGATTTCCTTGTCGTAGCCATAGCCCACGTGGCTCATGACGATGATCTTGTTGATGCTCTGGGCGCGCAGCTTGTCGATCTCACGCTGCGCCGCCGTGACTTCGTCCTCGAAGGTGGTGTCCGCGTCGGGGCTGGACGAGGCCTTGGTCTTGCCCGCAATCGTCAGGCCGACGATGCCGATCTTCTGGCCGCTGCGCTCCACCACGGTGGAAGGCTGCACGTAACCGGGTGCCTTGGTGGCGTTGAGCGCCGAGCCGGCACCGAACTTCACATTGGCGCTGAGCACCGCCGTCTTGCAGGCCCCCTTCTTGAGCAGGTCCAGGAATCCCTTGAGGCCCGCGTCACCCTTGTCGAACTCGTGGTTGCCCAGCGTGAAGGCGTCGAAGCACACGGTGTTCATCAGCGCGGCATCGGCCTCGCCGTCCGCGCCCGCGCGGTTGAAGTACAGCGTGCCGGTGAGCGCGTCGCCCGCATGCAGCTTGAGCACGTTGGCGCCCGCGGCCTTGGCCAGGCTGTCGAAGGCCGCGGTGACGCGTGCAAAGCCGCCGGCTTCGACGGCCACGTCCACAGGCGCGGCGCGGCCCGTGGACAGCTTCAGCGTCTTGGACTTGGCGTCCAGCGTGGAGTGGTGGTCGTTGATGTGCAGGACGGTCAGCTCCAGCGGCTGGGCCTCGTCGTCATCGTTGCCACCGCATGCCGCCAGCACGCCACACGCCGCCAGCGCCACCGCGCCCATCCGCACCCGCCGCCCGTAGGGCTTGTTGGCCCATTGCATCCACGAACCCATGTTCTCGCTCCCTGTTGAATCGTTACAGAGTGGAGATGGTGGGAAGCAAGGATGACAGCGCCGTGAAAGCCCCACACGCGCGCCCGCAGAACAGGGGGCGCGGCCCCTTTTTGCTCACAAAAAAAGAGCATTTACCGCTTGCTGCACAAGCGTTAGGGCCGTTTTTCTATCAAGCCCTCATACCGCCAACTCCGCCAACGGGATGCGTTTTTCCTGCACGCCGTGGCAGGCCACGCGCGTGCCGCCGTCGTCGATGAGCTGGGGGCGCTCGGTGCGGCAGCGGTCGTTGGCGTAGGGGCAGCGTGGGTTGAACGCGCAGCCCGGCGGCGGGTTGAGCGGGTTGGGCACCTCCCCTTGCACGGGCGTGCGCGCGCGGCCGGTGTCGTGCATCTTGGGGATGGCGTCCAGCAGCATGCGCGTGTAAGGGTGGCGCGGGTTCTCGAACAGCACCTTCTTGTCGGCCAGCTCCACCAGCCGGCCCAGGTACATCACGCCCACCTGGTCGCTCACGTGGCGCACCACGGCCAGGTTGTGGCTGATGAACAGGTAGGTGAGCTGCCGCTGGCGCTGCAGGTCCTTCATGATGTTGAGCACCTGCGCCTGCACCGACACGTCCAGCGCGCTGGTGGGTTCGTCGCACACCAGGAACTCGGGCTCGGTGGCCAGGGCACGCGCAATGGAGATGCGCTGGCGCTGCCCGCCCGAGAACTGGTGCGGGTACTTGGCCATGTCCAGCGGCGACAGGCCCACGGACTGCAGCAGTTCGCCCACGCGCTTCTTGAGCTGTGCAGCGTCGGTGATGAGACCATGCTCGCGCAGGGGCTCGCCGATGATGTCCTCCACCAGCCATCGGGGGTTCAGGCTGGCATAGGGGTCCTGGAAGATCATCTGGATGCGCCGGCGCATGGCGCGCGCATCCTTGCCCTTGAAAGCGGCGTGCGCGTCCTGCCCGTCGAAGGTGAGGCCGCCGCGCGTGGGCTCGTACAGCCCCACCAGCAGGCGCGCCACGGTGCTCTTGCCGCAGCCGGACTCGCCCACCAGGGCCAGCGTCTTGCCGCGCTCAATCGTGAATCCCACGCCGTCCACCGCATGCAGCAACGCGCGCGGCTTGCGCTCGATGACCCGGTTGAGCCAGGGCGCGGAGACATCGAACGTTTTGGCGAGGTCGTGCGCCTGCACCAGCGGTGCGGTGGTGGTCGTCGTGGAGCTCATGCAGCCACCTCGCTCGTCACGTCGTGCAGCCAGCAGGCGGCCTGCGTAGCGCCGGCGGGCATGAGGTCGGGGCGCGCCTGGCGGCAGCGGTCGAAGGCGCGCGGGCAGCGCGGGTTGAAGGCGCAGCCCTCGGGAATGGCGTTCAGGCGGGGCATGGCTCCGTCGATCTGGTTGAGGCGCTCGCGGTCCTGATCCATGTCGGGAATGGACGCCATGAGGCCGGCGGTGTAGGGGTGGGCGGGCTGGTTGATGACCTCGTGCACGGGGCCGATTTCGGCCACGCGGCCGGCGTACATCACGGCCACGCGGTCGCAGGTCTCGGCGATCACGCCCATGTCGTGGGTGATCAGCATCACGGCCGCGCCGCGCGTCTTGCAGATGCTCTTGAGCAACTGGATGATCTGCGCCTGGATGGACACGTCCAGCGCCGTGGTGGGCTCGTCCGCCACGATGAGCTGCGGCTCGGCCGCCAGCGCCAGGGCAATCACCACGCGCTGGCGCATGCCGCCCGAGAACTGGTGCGGGTAGTGGTCGATGCGCTGCTCGGCCGCGGGAATGCCGGTGTCCTTGAGCAGGTCGATGGCCCGCTGGCGCGCCTGCGCGGCGCTCATGGGCAGGTGGGTGAGGATGGTCTCCACCAGTTGCTGGCCCACGGTATACAGCGGGTTGAGCGAAGTCAGCGGGTCCTGGAAGATCGCGCCGATCTTGCGCCCGCGGATGTGGCGCATCTGCTCGTGCGGCAGGTTGTCGATGCGCTGGCCCTGCAGCACGATCTGGCCCGAGGCCACGCGCCCCGGCGGCTCCAGCAGACCGATGATGGACGCGCCCGTGAGCGACTTGCCCGCGCCGGACTCGCCCACCACACCCAGGATCTCGCCCGGCGCGATGGAGAACGACACGTTGTCCAGCGCGCGCAGCGTGCCGCGGCGGCCAGGGAATTCGACGACGAGGTTGTGGACTTCGAGAAGTGACATATCAGTTATCCAGTGCAGTGCGCGCCGCCCGCATTGCATGAAACGGGCGCCCTCCAAAACGAGAGCAGCCGAGCAGGGGTCCGGGCCGGCCGCGCCGCCCCGCAGCGAGGGCTGCGCCCCCCTGCCCGCATGGCGTAGCCATGCGAGAGCAGGAGGAAGGCGCAAAGCGACTCAGGGGCCGTTCCATTTCAGCGCAGGCGCGGGTTGAGTGCATCGCGCAGCCAGTCACCCAGCAGGTTCACGGACAGCGCGATCAGCACCAGCATCACGCCGGGGAAGACAGTGATCCACCACTCGCCGGAGAACAGGTAGTCGTTGCCGATGCGGATCAGCGTGCCCAGCGAGGGCGACGTGGGCGGCGCGCCCACTCCCAGGAAGGACAGCGTGGCTTCGGTAATGATGGCCGTGGCCACCTGGATGGTGGCCAGCACCATGACCGGCCCCAGCACATTGGGCAGCACATGCTTGCGCATGATGCGCAGCGGCGAAACGCCGGTGACGCGCGCGGCCTGCACGTATTCCTTGTTGCGCTCCACCAGCGTGGAGCCGCGCACGGTGCGCGCGTACTGCACCCAGCCCGTGAGCGAGATCGACAGGATCAGCACGCCGAAGGCCAGCGAATCGGGCGCGTTGGGGAACACCGCACGCCCCACGCCGGCAATCAGCAGCGCGATCAGGATGGCGGGGAACGACAGCATCACGTCGCACAGGCGCATGAGCACGCCATCCACCCATCCGCCGCGAAAGCCCGCCACCAACCCCAGCGCCACGCCCACGACGACCGACAGCGCCACGGAGGCCAGGCCCACCACCAGCGATATGCGCGCGCCGTAGATCAGCGCCGAAAGGATGTCGCGGCCCTGGTCATCGGTGCCCAGGGCGTACTTCCAGGTGCCTTCGGCCTGCCACACGGGTGGTAGGCGCGCGTCCGACAGCTCCAGCGTGCTCAGGTCGAACGGGTTGTGTGGCGCCACCCAGCCGGCAAAGATGGAGCAGAACACGCACACGGCGGCAATCAGCGCCGCGATGATGGCCACGGGCGAGGTGCGAAAGCTGTGGGCCACGTCGCTGTCGTACCAGCGCAAGAGCGTTTGTTTCATGGGCGAAGGGTCAGGCAAAAAAGGGGGGAAGGCGGCAAGGTCGTACGGTCAGGGGCCCACGCCCATCCACTTGAAAGGCATGGTGTTGTCGGCCATCTGCACCAGGCGGATCTTCTTGGACACGCCCCAGGCCAGGGCCTGCTGGTGCAGCGGGATGTAGGCAATGTCGGCGGCCTGCAGCAGCAAAGCCTCGCGCAGCAGCGCGTCGCGCCGGGTCTTGTCGGTCTGCGTCTGGACCTGCAGCAGCAGCGCATCCAGCCGCGGGTTGCAATAGCCCCCCAGGTTGAAGTGGCCCGCGCCCTCGCCGCGCGGGCAGGCCGCCAGCGCGTTCAGCGCACCGTGTGCGTCGTAGGTGGAGGGCGTCCAGCCCATCAGGTAGAAGCCCGCGTCGCGTCGCAGGATGCGCGGGTAGTACTGCGCCTTGGGCTCCGCGCGCACCGTCACGCGCACCTGGAGGGTCGCCAGCTGTGCAGCGATGGCGGTGCACAGCGCTGCGTCGTTCACATAGCGGTCGCTGGGGCAGTCCAGCGTGAGCGCGAAGCCCTCGCCATAGCCGGCCTGCGCCATGAGCGCGCGAGCGGCCGCCACGTCGTGCGGCAGCCGCTTGACGTCGGGCTGAAAGCCATTGACGCCCGGTCCCACGATGAGCGCGGCCGGCGTGGCGGCGCCGCGCATCACGTTCTTGATGAGCGCATCGATGTAGATGGCCTGGTAGAAGGCCTGGCGTACGCGCCGGTCCTTGAAGGGGTTGGCGCCGCGCACGCTGGCGTACGGCAGCTCGTCGCTGTGCTGGTCCATGCCCAGGAACAGCGTGCGCAGCTCGGGCCCCGTGACCACGCGAACCAGTCCGGCGGCGCTCACGCGTTCGATGTCCTGCACAGGCACGGGCTCCATCACGTCCACGCGGCCGGCCAGCAGCGCGGCCACGCGCGCCTCGTTGTCCGGAATGGGCAGGAAGACGACTTGGCGTGCGTTGCTCTCGATGGTGCCCCAGTAGCGCATGTTGCGCTCGAACACGGTGCGCTGCTGCGGGCGGCGCTCGGCCAGGCGGAACGGCCCCGTACCGTTGGCGCGCAGCGCGGCGGCCTGCCCCGCGGCCCCGCGTGCCTCGCCTACCTGCGCGATGCCCTGCGCCTCGCTCCAGCGCTGGTTCATCATGTAGACGTGCGACAGCAGGGCCGGCAGCAGCGGCGTGGGCTCGCGGGTTTCGATCTCGATGGTGTGCGCGTCCAGCTTGCGCACCTCGCGCACGCCGCTCAGGTAACTGCGCATGTCCGAGCCGTCGGACTGCGCGCGCCGCAGCGAAAACACCGCATCGTCGGCCGTGAAAAGCGCACCGTCGTGGAAGGACACGCCGCGGCGCAACTCGAAGCGCCATACGGTGGGGGTGGTCGCACGCCAAGCCAGTGCCAGCGCAGGCACCAGGCTCAGATCCTTGTTGCGTCCCACCAGAGGCTCGTACACATTGCCGGTCAGGCTGAGCTGCAGCGATTCATTGAGCGCATGTGGATCCATCGACAGCGCATCGCCCTGGTTGGCCACACGGATGGTTTGCGCATTAGCTACCAAAAATATAGCTGCCAGCGCCTGCAGTACAAGCGCCAGGGCCATATTTCGCATCCAGACCGTGCTCCGCATCATGCTGCTGTACCGTGCGGTCTCACTGCGCTTGCCCCAGGGGCATGGCCTGCTCGACCAGGCCGGCATGCAGGGCCGCGCCCAGGGGCAGCACGTCGTCATTGAAGTCGTAGCGGCTGTTGTGCAAGGTGCTGTTGCCAGCGCCCATGCCCTGCCCCAGGCGCAGGTAGGCGCCGGGCCGGGCCTGCAGCATGAAGGAGAAGTCCTCCGCGCCCATGCTCGGCTCCAGGTCGCGGTCCACGTTTTCTTCGCCCACCAGCGACGCAGCCACGTCGCCTGCGAAGCGCGCATCGCTCTCGGTGTTGATGGTGGCAGGGTAGATGCGCTCGTAGCGAACGGTGGCGGTAGCCCCAAAGCCCAGCGCGATGGCGTTGCACAGCTCCTTGATGCGGCGCTCCACCATCTCCTGCACGGCGGGGTCGAACGTGCGCACCGTACCCACCAGCGTGGCCGTGCCCGGCAGCACGCTGAACGCGCCCAGGTCGCCCGCCTGCACCGCGCACAGGCTGATAACTGCGCTCTCCAGCGGCCGCACGTTGCGCGAGACGATCCCCTGCACGGCGGTGACGATGTGCGCGGCCACCAGCACCACGTCCACCGTCTGGTACGCATGCGCGCCGTGGCCGCCGCGCCCGGTCACTTCGATCGTGACGCGGTCGGCCGCCGCCATCATGGCGCCGGAGTTGAGGCCCACGGTGCCGGGCCGCATGGCCGGCCAGTTGTGCATGGCATACACCGACTGCACGGGAAAGCGCTCGAAGAGCCCGTCCTCGATCATCACGCGCGCACCGCCCAGGCCTTCCTCGCCGGGCTGGAAGATCAGCACCGCCGTGCCGTCGAAATGGCGCGTGGCCGCCAGGTAGCGCGCTGCACCCACGAGCATGGCCGTGTGCCCATCATGGCCGCAGCCATGCATCAGGCCGCTCTTGCAGGACTTCCAGGCGAAATCGTTGTGCTCGGCCATGGGCAGCGCGTCCATGTCAGCCCGCAGACCGATCATGCTGCCGCTGCTGCGGCCCTGGCCGTGGATGATGCCCACCACGCCGGTACGGCCGATGCCTTCGTGCACCTCGTCCACGCCTGCGTGCCGCAGCGCCTCGCGCACACGGGCGCTGGTGTAGACCTCTTCAAAGCCCAGCTCGGGGTGGGCATGGAGGTCACGGCGGAATGCGGTGAGCTCCGGGTGGTACTGCGCGATGTGCGCAAAGGCGCGTCCGCCTGCCTTCAAGCGCTGCTGCACGGCCTGCATGTCAGTGCCCTCCCGCCTTGCCGCCCACGCGCAGGCGCGGGTCCACCGCGAAGTACAGCAGGTCCACCACCAGGTTGATGACCACGAAGATCAGCGCGATCAGGCAGAGGTAAGCGGCCATCACGGGGATGTCGGCAAAGGTCACGGCCTGGATGAACAGCAGGCCCATGCCGGGCCACTGGAACACCGTCTCGGTGATGATGGCAAACGCAATCAGGCCGCCCAGTTGCAGGCCGGTGATGGTCATCACCGGCACCAGCGTGTTCTTGAGCGCATGGCCAAAGTGGATGGCGCGGTCGGTCAGGCCACGCGCACGGGCGAACTTGATGTAGTCGGTGCGCAGCACTTCCAGCATCTCGGCGCGCACCAGGCGCATGATCAGCGTGAGCTGGAAGATGGCCAGCGTGATGGCCGGCAGCGTGATGTGGTGCCAACCCTTGGCCGTGAGCAGGCCGGTGCTCCACCACCCCAGTTGCGTCACATCACCGCGCCCGAAACTGGGGAACCATCCCAGCGTGACCGAGAACACCAGGATCAGCAGGATGCCGATCAGGAATGTGGGCAGCGACACGCCCAGCAACGACAGCGTCATGAACACCTGGCTGGTGACGGTGCCGCGCTTGAGCGCCGCATACACCCCCATGGGCATGCCCACCGCGAGGGCGATGAAGGCGGCCACCAGCGCCAGCTCCAGCGTGGCCGGGAAGCGCTCGGCGATCAGCCGCGAGACCTTGGCCCCCTGGCGCAGGGAGAGCCCGAATTCGCCCTGCGCCGCATTCACCAGGAAGTGCCAGAACTGCACGATGAATGGCTGGTCCAACCCCAGGGCAGCACGCATCTCGGTGATCTGCTCGGGCGTGGCGTCCTGCCCCAGTAGGAAGACCACGGGGTCGCCCACGAACTGGAACAACATGAACGAGATGAAGGCCACGGCGACCATGACGATCACGGCCTGGATAAGTCGGCGCAGGATGAAGGCAAGCATTCTCGGGCTTTTGCAAGATGTCGGGCCATGCTAGCAGGCATCGGGGCGCAGCCAAGGCTCGTCCCCGCAGCGGCCGGGTGCTTAGCCTGGCCGTGGTTCGCCTGCGCGGGTGCTTTCCGCACGCAGGCGGTACGTTATGGCACGGCCGCTCACTGGACCTTGACGGTGCGCATGTCGATGCGGTTGTCGGCGCGATGCACCAGCTCCACATTCTTCTTCATGGCCCAGGGGATGACCTGGTCGTACAGCGGCAGATGCGAGACCGTGTCGTTGGAGAGCTGCAGCGCCTCGGTCAGCATGCGCGCGCGCACCGGAGCGTCCGTCTCGGCCTTGATGCGGTCCACCAGGTAGTCCATGCGCTCATTGCGATAGCGGCCCACGTTGTAGTTGCCATCGCCACCAGTGCCCACGCTGCGCACCAGCGATTGCAGGCTGTACAGCGCGTCAAAGGTCGGCACGCCCCAACCCAGCATGTAGATGCTGGCTTCGCTGCGCTGGATCATGGGAAAGTAGGTCACCAGCGGCAGCGTGCGCAGCTTGGCCTTCACACCGATGCGCGCCCACATGGCGGTGACCGCCTGGCAGATGGCCTCGTCGTTGATGTAGCGATTGTTGGGACAGGCGAAGTCCACCTCGAAACCGTCGGCATAGCCGGCCTCGGCCAGCAGCTTCTTCGCGGCCTCGACGTCGTAGGGCATGCGCTTGCCCACGGCCTCCGACCAGCCTGCGACCTGCGGCGCCACCAGGGTACCCGTCGGCTTGCCCAGGCCGCGCAGGATGTTGCGCGTGAGGGCATTGGCGTCGATGGACTGGTACAGCGCCTTGCGCACGCGCAGGTCCTTCAAGGGGTTCTTGCCCTTGATGTTGGAGCCCACGAGTTCATCCCGGAACTGGTCCATGCCCAGGAAGATGGTACGGTTCTCCAGCCCGTCCACCACCTTGATGGTGCCCGACGAGCGCAGGCGGGGCAGATCCTGCGGTGAGGGGTCCAGCACCAGGTCCACCTCACCCGACAGCAGGGCGGCAATGCGCGTGGCGGCCGACTTGATGGGGGTGTAGACGATCTCGGTCACATTGCCTTCCATCTGGCCCCACCAGTTCGGATTGCGCTTGAAGACCATCTTCACGTCGGGTTGCCATGTCTCCAGCGTATAGGGGCCCGTGCCCATGGCGTTGCGATGGGCGAAGTTCTCATCGGTGCCCTTGATGTCCTTCGGCTCCACCGATCGGTTCTTCTCGGCCCAGGCCTTGCTCATCATGCGCAACTCGGTCATCTGCCGCAGCAGCACGGGGTTGGGCGACTTGAGGAAGATGTCGATGGTCTGCGCATCCACCTTCACCACCTTGTCGATGCCTTGCACATACGGCGTGTAGTTCGAGGTCTTGGACATGGCGCGCTGCAGCGAGTACACGGCGTCATCGGCGGTGAAGGCGGAACCATCGTGGAACTTCACGCCCTGGCGCAGCGTGAAACGCACTTGTGTGGGGCTGACCTCTCGCCAGGCTGTCGCCAGCATGGGCTCGACCTCGAAGGTACGGCTGTTGTAGTAGACCAGGCTTTCGTACACATACGAATGGATGGCGTTTTGCAGCGCGTTGTTTTGGGAGTGGATATCCCAGGTGGCGATTTCGCCCTGGCTGGCCCACTTGAAGGTCTTGGCATGCGCCGCTGGAACCACGGCCGCCGCGCAGGCCGCCGCAAGAGAAAGGATCAAGGCATTGATTCGCATGGGAATCCTCTTTTATAGAAAGGAGCGACTATGGCAGCGTGGCCGTGGCCACTGGCAAAGGGAAATCCCTGAAATGGTGCATCGCAGATGCGCCGCCATTCATCCGCAGTGCTAATGCAAAACCAATGCCCGGACTGCGTATCTACGCTCGGCGGGGCAAAAACCTTACTTCAGCAAAAAAACAACCTCCCGAAGGAGGTTGTTTGAAATCGGGGCGGGCCCACAAGGGCCCTTCCCCTCCCCACTCAATGTGCCTTAGAAGCGATGGCGGACACCCACGGTGATGCCGGTACGGCTGCGTGCGCCGCTCGCCGCATCCAGCACGAGCGCGCTGCCGCCGCTGATGCTGGTGTGGTCCACGCCAAAATAGGCATCGGTGCGCTTGCTGAAGGCATAGTCCGCCACGGCCACGTAGAAGTTGACATTGCCGTTGGAAGCACCCGTGGCCGAGCCCGACTGCTTACCGCGGAAGTAGTGCGCGCCCAGGTTGAGCTGAGGCGTCAGCTGATAGCCCACGCCCACCTTGAACAGCTGGCGCTTGTTGGCGTCGCCCGGCTGGAAGCCGCCATTGGTCTGGCCGGCCCAGAATTGCCCCAGGATCGCTCCGTCTACGAGGTTACGGAAACCCTGGATCGGGTTGGTCACCGTAGCGTATTTCGCCTTGTTCAGGCCATAGCCCGTGTTGAAGTACCACGGACCCGTGCGGTACGAACCGCCCAGAGTCCAGGCGTCTACGTCGGTGCCGCCTGGCAGCGTCGTGCGCATGTAGCCGCCGCCGACGGCAAACCCGCTCGCGGAGTAGCGCAGGTAGCCGCCAGCCGTCTTCCAGGCGCCACCGCCCAGGGTGCCTGCAACGTAGGCAGGCACTTGCGCCGCCGAGGCAGGCAGGCCAGCTTCCAATGCCTTGGTGTCGTTGTTCTCGTCAAATGAATATTGCAGCGAGCCTACGAAGCTGCGGTCCGGCGTTGCGAAGGTGTACTTCAGCATGTTGCTGGTACGCGCGCCCATGGCCATTCCCAACTCAGGCTTGTAGGCTTCCATGTAGGGGGAGTACGGGAACGAAGCGTAGGTGCTGGTCACCACGTCGAACAGGACATTCCACTGACGTCCGGCAGTCAGGCGGCCATAAGGGCCTTGCAGACCCAGATAGGACAGTTGGAAGAAGGGGGTGGAAACACTGCCGTCATCGGCATTGAGACGGTTTTCCAGCACCACCAGGGCCTTGGACCCGCCACCCAGGTCCTCCTCCACATTGATACCCCAGCGGCTTTGCGACATGCCGCCACCGATCATCTTCGTCAGGCCATCCTTGCCGGCACCTTCGTTGTTGGTGTGGCGCACGGCGGCATCCACGATACCCCACAGCTCCACCTTGCTGGTACCGGCGGACTGGGCCATTGCCACGCCCGCGCCGCACAGCGCCAGGGCAGCCACAATTTTCTTTTGCATACGACAGACTCCTCTTGGATTGATAACCGGCTCAAGATTCGCAGCCACGCCTTGATGAACTCGCTCACTGGACGTGCGCCACTCGCTTCACAACACTCGACTTCTCCTCCACCAGGGGCCCTGCGGCCAAATCGTGTTCTTGGCAGGAAGCGAGGAGGCTTCATTGTTGAAAACCCGCCGGGCAGGGGCAAGGGTCCATCGCTTTACAGCCACAGGGGTTAACCCGAAAAATCGTCGCACAAGAGACACCAAACCGCAGACGAAAAAAAACCGCTGCCCGAAGGCAGCGGTTTTGTCTTCTTTATCCAAGCTGGCCTCACGCCAGCCCGAGATTAGAAGGAGTGGCGAATACCCAGTTGCACGCCAGTCTGGTTCTCGCCAGCGCCGGGGCCACCGGTGCTCAGGTTCTTGGCAGCCAGACCCAGGTTGGAAGCGTCCTTGTTCTTCATGTAAGCCACGGTGCCGTACAGAGCCGTACGCTTGGACAGGTTGTGGACATAACCCAGGCTGATCTGGTGAGCCTTGGAGTCGATGGCCTTCTGGTCGTACAGAGCGTACTGCAGCTTGACTTCGCCAGCGCCCACGGGAGCGGAAGCACCCAGAGCGTAGGCGTTGACCTTGCGGTCGGAAGCGCCGGGCACGTCATCCTTGGTCTGCTGGACGATGGCGTTCAGCTTCACAACGTTCAGGTTGTAAGAACCAGCCACGGTCAGAGCGTTGCGGTCCACATCGGCAGCCAGGTTGCGCTGGTCGTACGACACAGCCACGCCCAGGGGGCCGTTTTCGTAGGCAACGTAGCCACCGACGTAGCGGCCGGCCTTGCCAGAGGTTTGCTCGTCAAAGCCATAGCCCAGGCCAGCGGTGAAGCCGCTGAAGTTGGGGGTGTAGTAGCTGATCATGTTGCTCGAACGGATGCCGTTGGCATCGCCGCTCGTGCCGTACCAGTTGCTCCAGCCCATGAATTGGCCGATGCCGACCTGGCCGAACAGGTCGTAGGAGATGAACTTGGAGTAGCCAGGGGTCAGGTCACGGCCCAGGCGCACTTCACCGAAACCACCAGCCAGGCTGACCGTGGAACGGCGCTTGAAGTCAAAGCCGCTGGTGCTATTGCCGTTGTCACCGAAGATTTCGCCTTCCAGCCAGAAGCCAGCCTTCAGACCGCCACCCAGGTCTTCCACGCCGCGGAAGCCCAGACGGCTCGTTGCGTTGCCGCTGGTGCTCAGGCCATACACGCTGTCGCCAGCGGCGTTAGCGTTGTCCACGTAGCCGAAAGCGGTGTCAACGATACCGAACAGCGTCACGGAGGATTGGGCCATTGCGGCGCCGGAAGCAGCCAGCACTGCCAGGGCAATCAGGGATTTTTTCATTGCGAGTTACTCCAAGGTTAAACAGAGGGCCCCGGATCGTAGAGGACTTGGAGGTGCGGCTCACGCACAGCCCCGCCGGTTCCCCGGGCCAACCTCCTGGTGGGGAAGTTGGTCCTATTGCAACAGAGCCCGCCAGGTTTCGCAAAGGAAATCCCTCAGAATCGGGCCAAAAGCGGGTTTTCGTTGCTGTACCGCAACATGGCCAAAACGGCAGCAAAACCGTCTTATTGTTGCTCCGAGTAAGCACTTACCGTACGGTTTTTTGCGTTACCTGCGCCATTACGTGCGCGTAAACAACGTTTTTGTTACCCATGGACACACTCCTCATCGCCGCAGATAGTGCCCTGCGAACCTTGTTCGCTCGTCCGAGAGCGGGAGAGCCCTCACCGGCACGCTCCCTGCCTGCGGTGGACCTGTCCGTCGAGCAAAGGCGTCTCTCCAGCGCGTTGATGCGCGTCAACCATGTCGGGGAGGTGTGTGCCCAGGGCTTGTACATGGCCCAGTCGTGCGTGACCCGCGACCCCCAGCTGCGCAGCGATCTCCTGGCCGCGGCACGCGAGGAAACCGACCACCTGGCCTGGACCCGCGAGCGGCTCGACGCCCTGGGGAGCCGGCCCAGTCTCCTCAACCCCTTGTGGTTCGCTGGCGCCTTCGCCATCGGCCTGGCGGCGGCCCGGGTCAGCGACCAGGTCAGCCTGGGTTTCGTGGTGGAGACGGAGCGGCAGGTATCCGCCCATCTGCAAGGGCACCTGCGCCGCCTGCCAGAAGCGGACCTGCCCTCGCGCGCCATCGTCGACCGCATGCAGCGGGATGAAGAACGCCACGCGGCCCAGGCGCAGGCGGCAGGCGCCCTTCCTCTACCGCCCCCGGCGCGTTGGCTGATGAAAGCCGCCGCCAAGGTCATGACGACGACTGCACATTACATCTAATACGTCCCGCCGCGCCTCAGGCCTCGACGATCTCAAAGCCCGTCGTGATCTGCGCGGTCTTGCCCAGCATGATGCTGGCCGAGCAGTATTTCTCATGGCTCATGGCGATGGCACGCTCCACGGCCGCCGGCGGAATGCCGCGCCCGGTCACCGTGAACTGCATGTGAATCGTGGTGAACACCTTGGGATCGACCTGCGCCCGCTCGGAGGTGAGCTTCACGCTACAGCCGCGCACATCGTGCCGCCCGCGCTTGAGGATCAGCACCACGTCGTAGGCCGTGCAGCCGCCCGTGCCGGCCAGCACTGTCTCCATGGGACGCGGGGCCAGGTTCTGGCCGCCGTTCTCGGGACGGTCGGCGTCGGGCGCCCCGTCCATGACCAGCACATGGCCGCTGCCGGTCTCCGCAACAAAGCCCATGCCGGAGCGCGTGCCGGCGTTGCCGGTCCAGCTGACGGTGCATTCCATGTTGTTTTTCTCCAAAAAATCAGGGTGAATCTGTAGCAAATGATGAACGCAGGTGCGATTTTGCTGCAACGCAACAACCGCAGCGCTACAATGCGCCCATGCGTTACCCGCTTCGCACTGTTCGCACAGCGGGGTTCGCACCGATTGTCTCCTCCATCTCCTCAAAGGATGGATTCAGCCCCAGGCTTTACCGCTTGGGGCTTTTTTTTGCCCTGCGTGAGCCGTTCCTAACCCTGCGGCGCGCCGTCCTATGATGTGCGCCCGGCTGAGCGCGCACTGGACGCCCCGTCCACACCGCAGCGCCGCCCGCCGGTTTGCACCATGACCCAGCCTCTCACCCCGTTCGATTACCTCACAAAGATCCTCACCGCGCGTGTCTATGACGTGGCGGTGGAGTCCGACCTGCAGCCCGCCCGCGCCCTGTCGCGGCGGCTGCACAACAAGGTGCTGCTCAAGCGCGAAGACCAGCAGCCCGTCTTCAGCTTCAAGCTGCGCGGCGCCTACAACAAGATGGCGCAGCTCTCGCCCGATCAGCTGGCGCGCGGCGTGATCTGCGCCTCGGCCGGCAACCACGCGCAGGGCGTGGCGATGAGCGCCAGCAAGCTGGGCACGCGCGCCGTGATCGTGATGCCCACCACCACGCCGCAGCTCAAGATCGAAGCGGTGAAGACGCTGGGCGGTGAAGTGGTGCTGAGCGGCGAGAGCTATTCCGACGCCTACGAACGCGCCGCACAGCTGCAAAAGGAAGAAGGCCTGACCTTCGTGCACCCCTTCGACGACCCGGACGTGATCGCCGGCCAGGGCACGATCGCCATGGAGATCCTGCGGCAGGTGCAGCAGCTGGGCGGCAAGCTGGATGCCGTGTTCGTCGCTATCGGCGGCGGCGGGCTGATCGCCGGCGTGTCCAACTACATCAAGGCCGTGTGCCCTGGCATCAAGGTCATCGGCGTGCAGATGAACGACTCGGACGCCATGGCGCAATCGGTCAAGGCGCATCAGCGCGTCACGCTGCCGGACGTGGGCCTGTTCTCCGACGGCACGGCCGTGAAACTGGTGGGCGAGGAAACCTTCCGCGTCGCGCAGAACCTGGTGGACGACTACGTGATCGTCGACACCGATGCCGTCTGCGCCGCGATCAAGGACATCTTCGTGGACACACGCAGCATCGTGGAGCCCGCGGGCGCCCTGGCCGTGGCCGCCATCAAGCAGTACGTGGCCAAGCACAAGACCAAGGGTGAAACCTACGCCGCCATCCTGTGCGGCGCCAACATGAACTTCGACCGGCTGCGCTTCGTGGCCGAGCGCGCCGAGGTGGGCGAGGAACGCGAAGCCCTGTTCGCCGTCACCATCCCCGAGGAGCGCGGCAGCTTCAAGCGCTTTTGCGAGGTGGTGGGGGCCCTGCCCGGCGGACCGCGCAACGTGACCGAGTTCAACTACCGCATCAGCCACGAGCGGCGCGCCCATGTGTTTGTGGGCCTGTCCACCACGGGCCACGGCGAGTCCGAGAAGATCGCGCGCAACTTCCACAAGCATGGCTTCGAGGCGCTGGACCTCACGCACGACGAGCTGGCCAAGGAGCACCTGCGCCACCTCGTCGGCGGCCATTCGGCGTTGGCGCGCGACGAGCGGCTGATGCGCTTCACTTTCCCCGAGCGCCCCGGCGCGCTGTTCAAGTTCCTGAGCCTGATGCAGCCCACCTGGAACATCTCGCTGTTCCACTACCGCAACCAGGGCGCGGACTATGGGCGCATCCTCGTGGGCATGCAGGTGCCGGCCGACGACGCAGCGCAGTTCGATGCCTTCCTGCAGACGCTGGGCTACCCCTATGTCGAGGAAACGCAGAACCCGGCCTACCGCCTGTTCCTGCAGGCCAACGGCGCATGATGCAAGCCATTTTGGCCTCCAGCGCCCGTCTATCAAGCGCTAACAGCTATTGATTTAATAGTGTTCATGCAGGCTCTGCGCCACTATCTGCTGGCCGTGCAGTTCTTCACGCGCATCCCCGTCACGGGCCGGCTGGCCACGTGGGTGGGCTACAGCCCTGCGATGCTGCGCGCCAGCAGCGCACATTTCCCCGGTGTGGGCTGGCTGGTGGCCGCCGTGGCGGTGGGCAGCTATGCGGCACTGTGGCTGGGGCTAGGCGGCGCGGGCTTCGCACCGCTGGCGGCGGCGGTGGGCTGCACCATCGCCACGGTGCTGGTGACCGGGGGCTTCCACGAGGACGGCCTGGCTGACGTGGCCGACGGACTGGGCGGCGCCTACCAGCCCGAGCGCGCGCTGGAGATCATGAAGGACTCGCGCATCGGCGCCTTCGGGGCCATGGCGCTGGTGCTGGCGCTGCTGGCCAAGGTGGCCCTGCTGGCGCAGCTCGGCCACCTCGGCTTGTCCAGCGCGCTGGCGGCATTGGCCGGGGCGCATGTGCTGTCGCGCCTGTGGCCGCTCGTCATCGTGCGCGCGCTGCCGCATGTGGGCGACACGGCCACGTCCAAGAGCAAGCCGCTGGCGGACCAGATTTCCGTACGCGCGCTGGCGGCCGCGGCCTTGTGGTGTTTTCCGGCGCTAGCGCTTGTATATCAAGCGCTGGGCGCTTTGGTATTGATAGCAAGCCTACTGGCCAGCGCCGCCGGTGCGGCCTGGATGCTGTGGCGCTTTGCGCGTCGACTGCAGGGCTTTACCGGCGACTGCCTGGGCGCCACGCAGCAGGTGGGCGAGATCGGCTTCTATCTGGGCGCGGCCATCGCGCTGGCGCAACGGGCGGCATGAGCGCGCCGCGCCTGTGGCTGGTGCGCCATGCGCGCCCCGAGGTGGCGCCCGGCTTGTGCTACGGCCGCCTGGACGTTGCCGCCGACGCGCGCCATAGCCGCGAGAGCGCACGCCTGCTGGCGCAGGCGCTGCCACCCCGTCTGGCCGCCCTGCACCACTCTCCGCTACAAAGATGTGAGCTGCTTGCGCAGGACCTGCTTGCCCTGCGGGCCGATTTGGCTTCAAACGCTGAGCCCCGCATCACCGAGATGGACTTCGGCCAGTGGGAGGGCAGCGCGTGGAACGACATCGCCCGTGCGGACATCGACGCCTGGACCTCGCGCTTCGGCCACCATGCGCCCGGCGGCGGCGAGCCCCTGGCGGCCATGCTCACGCGCGTGTCCGCCGCGCTGGACGAGGCCGCGGCCCAGGCGCACGCCGGCGGTGGCGATGTGGTCTGGATCACGCATGCCGGGGTGGCCCGCTGCGTGCACTGGCTGCTGACGCACGGCGCCGCGCGCGTGCCGCTGTCCCATGAATGGCCGCAATCGGCTCCGGGCTACGGCGCCTGGACCACGGTACTTCTGCCACTGAAAGGCCGACCGCAGGCAGCACCGGCGCGCGGTTAGGTTATGGGCGCTCCCGTCGGATATGCAGGCCCCGCCGGCGCGGGATCCCCGCCAGGTCAGGGCCGCTTGCGCGGCATCTCCAGCGCCAGCGTCGTGGCGCCGTCCATCGACGCCCCCAGCCGCGCGGCGCCCTTGCCCAGGGACTGCAGCACCAGCCCCGGCTCCACATTCGCGCCCACGCGGTAGGGCTTGGCCGGCTTGCCGTCCACCGCGATCAGCGCGGCGCCGCCGCCGCTGGCCGTGCCGGCCAGCACGCCCATGAGCACGAAGCGGCTGGCTGCGGAGGGTGCCGCCTCGGCGGCCGCCAGCACCGGGCTGGCCCCGAGCAGGCGCGCGAGCGCCTGCGTGTCGGTCACCACCGGCTCGGGCGCCGCGGCAGCCGGTGCCGTGCCGGCCGGGCTTGCGGACAGCTTCAACCCCCAATAGACAGCAGTCGCGCCCGCCAGCGCCCAGAGCAGCAGCGTGGCCAGGCGCGGGGCCCAGCGGCCGTATGTGTTTGTCACCATTGCACGATTATGATTGACCGGATATGTCCATTCCGAGTCGCCGCTTCGAGATGCAGCCCAGCCCCTCCTCCCTCGCGCACCGCGCCCGCCGTCGCCTGTCCGCGGGCTTCACCCTGATCGAGCTCATGGTGGTGCTGGTCATCATCGGCGTGCTGGCCGCGCTGATCGTGCCCAACGTGCTGGACCGCGCCGACGACGCGCGCAGCACGGCCGCGCGCACCGACGTCACCAACATCATGCAGGCGCTCAAGCTCTACCGCCTGGACAACCAGCGCTATCCCACGGCCGAACAGGGCCTGCAGGCGCTGATCGCCAAGCCCAGCGCCGGCCCGGTGCCGAACAACTGGCGCCCCTACCTGGAGAAGCTGCCCAACGACCCCTGGGGCCGCCCTTACCAGTACCTGAGCCCGGGCATCAAGGGCGAGGTGGACGTGATGTCCTTCGGCGCCGATGGCCAGTCCGGCGGCGAGGGCAAGGATGCCGACATCGGCAGCTGGCAGTAAGCCGCAGGGCCCGGCGCCGGCGCCATCCCACGCATGACACGGGTACACCCCAGCCCAGCGGACGCCGCGCAGGGGCCTCGGCCGGCCGCGCCACTACGCCGCGCAGGCTTCTTCTCCCCCCGCCCCTTGCGCAGCAGGCGAGACAGGCAAAGCCGCGCAGCCGTCGCCCAGCGGGGTTTTACGATCCTTGAATTGCTGGTGGTCATTTCCATCATCGCCCTGGCGACCGCCGGCGTGGGCCTGGCACTGCGCGACAGCGGCGCCACCCAGCTGCAGCGCGAAGGCGAGCGGCTGGCAGCGCTGCTGGAGTCGGCGCGCGCGCAATCGCGCGCCTCCGGCGCGGCGGTGCGCTGGCGTGCCGATGCCCAGGGCTTTCGCTTCGAGGGCGTGCCGCCCGACACATTGCCCAACCGCTGGCTGGACAACGCCACCGGCGTGCAGGGCCCTGCGGAACTGTGGCTGGGGCCGGAACCCCTCATCGGCCCGCAACAAGTGGTGATCGTGAGCGGCGCGCACCCCGACCGCGCGGTGCGCGTGGCCACCGACGGGCTGCGCCCGTTTGCCGTGCAGGCGCTGCCATGAGCCACCGCGCGCGAAGGGGCACGGGGGCGCGGCGCGGGCGCGGCGCGGCGCGCGGCTTCACGCTGGTGGAGGTGCTGGTGGCACTGGGCATCGTCGCCATCGCCCTCATGGCAGGGCTGCAGGCCACCTCCGCCCTCACGCGCAACGCCACGCGCCAGACCGACGTGGTGCTGGCCCACCTGTGCGCCGAGAACGAGCTGAGCCGGGTACGCCTGTCGTCGCAGATGCCGTCCATCGGCGACACGCGCGTGGCCTGCGAACAGGCGGGTCGGCGCTACGACGTGGCGGTGACGGTTTCGCCCACACCCAATCCACAGTTCCGCCGCGTGGACGCGCAGGTCTTCGAGGCCACGCTGCCCGTGCTGCGGCTGTCCACCATCGTGGGGCGGTATTGAGATGCCCCCCCTGAGTCGCTTCGCGCCTACTCCCCCGGGGGGGACGACGCCCGTGGCCTGGCAAAGCCAGTTCCATGGCGTCCGCCCGCGCGGCCTGCGCCGCGGCCTTCCGGCAGATCAAGCGCGGCACCGGGTTTGCGCAGAGTCCCCCATGCAAGCAGCGCGCGGCTTCACGCTGGTGGAACTACTCGTGGCCATCGCGGTAATGGCGCTGCTCGCCATCGCCAGCTGGCGCGGGCTGGATGGCATGGCGCGCTCGCAGCAGCTCACGCGCGAGCGCACCGACGAGCTGCTGGTGCTGCAGACCGTGCTGGCCCAGTGGGCGGCCGACCTGGATGCCCTGCAGGCCATCGACCATACCGAACCCATCGCCTGGGACGGCCAGGTGCTGCGCCTTACGCGGCGCGGCACGCGCCAGCCCGACGAAGGTGCGCTGGTCGTCGCCTGGGCGCGGCGCAGCGTGGACGGCACCGCCCGCTGGCTGCGCTGGCAGTCCCCCCCGGTGCGCACCCGCGCGGAATGGAATGCCGCCTGGCAGCGCGCAGCCCAGTGGGCGCGCACACCCGGCGAGGCCGAGCGCCGACAGGAAACCGTGCTGATGCCGCTGGCCAATTGGCAGCTGTACTACTACCGCAGCGGCGCCTGGGCCAATGCGCTGTCCACCGATACCAGCGCCAGCGCACCGCGCACGGTCGGCGGGCTGAGCAGCGCCGCCGCCAGCATCCCCGAGGGGGTGCGCCTGCAACTCACGCTGCCGCCGGGTGGCGCACTCTCGGGCGTGGTCACGCGGGACTGGGCCAATCCGCTGCTGGGTGGAGGCAAGTCGTGACCGATTCCTGCCCGCTATCCGCCGCCCTGCCCGCCGCCTCCGACACACGCGACTGGCGCGCACCGGGCGAGGGCCGCCGTGCCAGGGCCCCGACGCACTGGTGGCGCCGCCCCGCCCGCGTAACGGGAGCGGCGGGTGGACGCAAAGCCCCTCGGGGTGTTTCTCATCAAGCCGGCGCCGCACTGCTGGCCGCCATGCTCACCGTGACGCTGGTCGCCACGTTCGCGGCTGCGGCCATGTGGCAGCAGTGGCGCGCCATCGAAGTCGAAACCGCCGAGCGCGCACGTATCCAGTCGGCGTGGATCCTGATCGGCGCGCTGGACTGGTCCCGCCTGATCCTGCGCGAAGACTCCATTGCCCGCAGCGGCGACGGCACCGACAACCTCTCCGAACCCTGGTCGGTGCCGCTGGAAGAAGCGCGCCTGTCCACGTTCCTCGCGGCCGACCGCAATGTGGCCCAGGTGGAAGACGCGAGTACCGACACCACCAACGCCTTCCTGTCGGGCCAGATCACCGACCTGCAGGCCCTGCTGAACCTGCGCAACCTGGCCAACGAGGGGCAGGTGGACGCCACGGCGCTGCGGCAATTCCAGCGGCTCTTCGAATACCTCGGGCTGCCGCGCGCACAGCTGGACATGCTGGCGCGGCAGATGCTGCGCGCCGAGGCCAAGGACAGTGACACCGCGAGCGCCGCGCCGCTGCTGCCGCAAAGCGTGGCGCAACTTGGGTGGTGGGGCCTGCCGCAGCGCAGCGTGGATGCGCTCGCGCCCTACGTCACGCTGCTGCCCGTGCGCACCAAGGTCAACCTCAACACCGCCAGCGCCGTGGTGCTGTGGGCCAGCGCCGACGGGCTGGACATGGCCGAGGCGCAGCGCCTGGTGCAGGCACGCGACTCCAACCACTTCCGCAGCGAGGCCGACGCCGCCAAGCTGCTGGGCAACTCCAGCCGCATCTCGGCCACGGTGCATACGGTGTCGTCCAGCTACTTCGAAGTGCGCGGGCGACTGCGCCTGGACATGGCCGTGGTCGAAGAGCGCTCGCTGGTCTACAAACAGCGTGGGGACGTGCGCACGCTGTGGCGCGAACGCGGCGGCCTCGTGCGCACGACGGCTCCCGGCACTGCGGCCGCTGGTGCGCGGTGACCGGCCGCCTTGGCACGAAGCGTCACATCACGCCCCTAAAATGGTCTGTTAACCCATTCATGAGCACCCTTGTCCTAACCCTGCCCCTGGGAACGCCGGGGCCCGCCGCCGAATACAGCTACACGCTCACGGCCGACGGCCACACCGCCACCCGCCACGCCAGCACCACCGCCGCCTTGCTGCCCGACCCGGGCCGCGCCGGCGAGATCGTGGCCGTGGTGCCTGCGCGCGCGCTGTCATGGCAGCAGGTGACGCTGCCGCAGGGTGCGACGGCCCAGGCCGGCCGGCTGCGCGCGGTCCTGGAAGGACTGCTCGAAGAACACCTGCTCGACGACCCCGCGCAACTGCACTTCGCGCTGCAGCCCGGCGCCCAGCCGGGCAGCCCTGCCTGGGTGGCCGTGTGCGACCGCGCCTGGCTGCGCGGCGCCCTGCAGGCGCTGGAAGCCGCGGGGCGGCCGGTGGACCGCGTGGTGCCCGAGTTCGCTCCCGGCCCCACCGCCAGCGGGCAAGAGGAATGCGACGTGCTCGGCACTCCCGAGGACGCCCAACTGGTACTGACCGGCCACGGGCCGCAACAGGCCGTGGCCGTGCTGCCGCTGGCCGCGGCCGCCGCGCTGGCGGCCCGCCCCGCCGATGATGCGCCGCCCGCCGTGCGCGCCGAACCCGCCGTGGCCGCCCTGGCCGAGCGGCTGCTGAACCGCCCAGTGCAGCTGCACACCGCCAGCCAGCGCGCGCTGGTGGCCGCGCGTGGCGACTGGGACCTGGCGCAGTTCGACCTGGCCAGCACCGGCCACACGCGCGCGCTGCGCAAGCTGGGCAGCGGCGCCAGCGCCTTTGCGCGCGCACCCCAATGGCGGGCCGCGCGCTGGGCACTGGCCGTGGCCGTGGTGGTGCAGGTCATGGGGCTCAATCTCTGGGCGTGGCAGGACCGCCAGGCGCTGGCGGCCAAACAGGCCGGCGTGCGCAACGCGCTGACCCAGACCTTCCCGCACGTCAAGGTCGTCGTGGATGCACCGGTGCAGATGGAGCGCGAACTGGCGCAGCTGCGCCAGGCCGCCGGCAGCGTGTCGCGGCGCGACCTGGAGCCGCTCATGGCCGCCGCAGGTGCCGCACTGCCCCCGCCGCGCGTGCCCACGCAGATCGAATATGCCAATGGCGAACTGCGCCTGCGGGGCCTGGAGCTGGCACCCGAGGAACTCACCGCCATGAACCAGCGCCTGGCCGCGGAAAGCCTGAGCGCGCAGCCGCGCGATGGCGCCCTGCTGGTGCGCGCCGAGGACCGCCCATGAACACCCGCACCGCTTCGACCTCGCCCGCGCCGGTTCCCCCTGCGCTGGCCGCGCTGCGCGCCCACTGGGCCCGCATGGCGCCGCGCGAACAGTCCCTGGTGCTGGCCGCCGCGGCCGTGGTGGGGCTGGCCCTGCTGTGGTGGGTGCTGCTGGCGCCCGCACTGCAGCAGCTGCGCGGCTCGGGCGCACGCCACGCAGCCGTGGATGCGCAACTGCAGCGCATGCAGGCCCTGCAGGCCGAAGCGCTGCAGCTCAAGGACGCGCCCCGCCCACCCGGCGGCGAGGCCCTGCGCACGCTGCAGACCACGCTGGCGCAGCAATTGGGCGCAGCCGCGCAGATGAACGTCGCGGGCGACCGCGCCACCGTCACCTTCAAGGGCGCGCCCGCCGAGGCCCTTGCCCAGTGGCTGAACCAGGCGCGCAGCACCGCGCGCGCCGTGCCGCTGGAAGCCCGCCTGGTGCAAAGCGCCGCGCCCGCCAACGCCGCCGCGGCCGCCGTCCGCTGGGAAGGCACGCTGGTGCTGGCGCTGCCCCCGCAATAGTCCACGCCCCCTGCCCGTGCCACGCTCCCTGCTCCCGACCCCTTCGCTGACACTGCCGCGCGCGCCCTGGCGCTGGGCCGTGGCCGGCGTGTGCCTGGGCGCGCTGCCCGCGCTGGTGCTATGGGCCCCGGCGCGCTGGCTGGCCACAGGCGTGCAGCAGGCCAGCGGCGGGCAACTGCAGCTGCAGCAGGCACGCGGCACCGTCTGGAACGGCTCGGCCCGCGTGGTGCTGACCGGTGGCGCCGACAGCCAGGACCAGGCCGCCCTGCCCGGCCGGCTGCAGTGGCAGCTGCGCCCCGCGTGGAACGGGCTCAGCGCCCGCCTGACGGCCGACTGCTGCATTCCCGCCACCGCGCCGCTGCAGGTGCAGGTGGCGCTGGGCCTGGGTGCCGTGCGCGCCCAGGTGGCCGATGGCCAGAGCCAGTGGCCGGCTGCGGCGCTCGCGGGCCTGGGCACCCCCTGGAACACCGTGCAGCCGCAGGGCCGCCTGCAGCTGCGCACCCAGGCGTTCGCGCTGCAATGGGCCGCAGGGCGTCTGCAGATGCAGGGCCAGGTGCAGCTGGATGCGCTGGGCCTGTCCTCGCGCCTGTCCACGCTGCGGCCCATGGGCAGCTACCGGCTGCAGGTGCAGGGCGGCGGCGCGCCCACGCTGCAGCTGTCCACCCTGGAGGGCGCGCTGCTGCTGTCGGGCAACGGCCAGTGGGTGGGCAAACGCCTGCGCTTCACGGGCGAGGCCAGCGCCGCGCCCGGGCGGGAGGCGGCCCTGGCGAATCTTCTGAATATCATCGGGCGGCGCAGTGGCGCGCGCTCCATCATCACCGTGGGTTGACCCTATGACCAACTTGCCCCGCCACCCCCTGCGGTTCACTCTTCATTTGATAGCTGCTAGCGCTTTATTGACGGGCGTTAGCAGCCAAATTCATGCACAAACCTCCGGACAGCGCGCCGGCAGTGTGCGGCCCAGCGAGCCGGTGACGCTGAACTTTGCCAACGCCGACATCGAGGCCGTGGCGCGCACCATGGCCACCATCACCGGCAAGAACGTGGTGGTGGACCCGCGCGTGAAGGGCCAGATCACGCTGGTGACCGAGAACGCGGTGCAGCCCAACGCGGCCTTCCAGCAGTTCCTGGCCGCGCTGCGGCTGCAGGGCTTCACGGTGGTCGAGTCGGCGGGCCTGTACAAGGTCGTGCCCGAGGCCGATGCCAAGCTGCAGACCGGCAACGTGAGCGTGTCCCAAGGCGGCGCGGGCGGCACGCCCGCGGGCGGGCAGGTCGTCACGCAGATCTTCAAGCTCAACTTCGAGAACGCGGCCAACCTGGTGCCGGTGCTGCGCCCGCTGATCAGCCCCAACAACACCATCAACGTGAACCCCGGCAACAACTCGCTGGTGATCACCGACTATGCCGATAACCTGCAGCGCCTGGCGCGCATCGTGGCGGCCATGGACGTCTCCAACGCCAGCGACGTGGAGGTGATCCCGCTGCAGCACGCCATCGCCACCGACCTGGCGCCGCTGGTGTCGCGCCTGATCGAGGGCGGCAGCGCCACTGCCACAGGCACTGCGCAGGGCGTGGCCCAGGGGCAGACCGACAATTCGTTCAAGACCACGCTGCTGGCCGAGCCGCGCAGCAATGCGCTGATCGTGCGCGCTGCCAACCCGGCGCGCGTGGCGCTGGTGCGCTCACTGGTGGCCAAGCTGGACCAACCGGCCGCGCCGGGCAGCTCCGCTGCCAGCGGCAACATCCACGTGGTGTACCTGAAGAACGCCGACGCCGTGAAGCTGGCCACCACCCTGCGCGCAGCGCTGGGCAGCGCGGGGGGCAGCGGCACCAGCAGCGGCGGCGGCACGGGAACCGGCAACCTGTCGGGCGGCCTCACGCGGACCGGCGCATCAGGCCTGGGCCAGACCAGCGGCCTGGGCAACAGCACCAATGCCAGCGGCAATGCCGGCGGCCTGGGCAGTTCGGGCCTGGGAACGGGCCAGGGCAGCAGTGGCAGCAGCGATGCCAACCAGCCGTCCACCGGCGGCATCATCCAGGCCGACCCGACGACCAACTCGCTCATCATCAGCGCGCCGGAGCCGCTGTACCGCCAGATCCGCGCCGTGATCGACAAGCTGGACGGCCGCCGCGCGCAGGTACTCATCGAGAGCCTGATCGTGGAGGTGAGCGCCAACAAGGTGGCCGAGTTCGGCATCCAGTGGCAGGGCGTGCTGGGCAATTACGGCAGCACGCTGGGCGTGCTGGGCAACAACTCCAGCGTGGCCGGACGCAACATCCTGGATCTGGCGCTGGCGGCGGCCACCGGCAACGTGACCTCCATCGCCAATGCCAAGCCGGCCGCCGGCATGAACCTGGCCGTCGCGCCGCGCATCAACGGCAAGTACTACCTGGGGGCGCTGGCCAACTTCCTGGAAAACACGGGCGATGCCAACGTGCTGTCCACCCCCAACCTGCTCACGCTGGACAACGAGGAGGCGCAGATCATCATCGGCAACAACGTGCCGTTCGTGACCGGTTCCTACGCCAACACCGGCGGCAGCGGCGGCGCGGTCAACCCCTTCACCACCGTGGAGCGCAAGGACGTGGGCCTGATGCTGCGCGTGCGCCCACAGATCAACGAGAACGGCACCGTCAAGCTCACGATGTACCAGGAGGTCTCCAAGGTTGCGGAGAGCACGCTGTCCAATGCCAACGGCCCCTCCACGAGCAAGCGCTCCATCGAGTCCACGGTGCTGGTGGACGACGGCAGCGTGATCGTGATCGGCGGCCTGCTGGAAGACAGCTATGCGCTGGGCCAGGACAAGGTGCCGGTGATGGGCGACCTGCCCGTGGTGGGCGGACTGTTCCGCAACGAAAAGCGCACGCGCCAGAAGACCAACCTGATGGTCTTCCTGCGCCCCATGGTGATCCGCGACAGCGCCACCAGCGACGCACTGATGGTGGACCGCTACGAGGCCATCCGCGCGCTGCAGCAAAGCACGCAGCCCGCGCCCAGCACGATGATGAGCGGTGTGTCCGAGGCGCCGGTGCTGCCGCCCCTGCCCCCCCCCGCCTCGTCCGCCGCGCCCGTGCAGCCCGCGGCCGCACCTGCGCCGCTGGCGCCGCTCGCACCCCAGCCGCCCGCGCGCACCACCACGCCGCCCAGCATGGGCCAGTCGCCCTACAGCCCGCAGTAAGGGGCCCGCCGCATGCGCCACCCCCTGCCCTACGCATTTGCGCGCAGCAGCCAGCTGCTGCTGGAAGACGACGGCCAGCAGCTCGTGCTGTGGCACGGCCCGCAGCCGGACGCCGGCGCGCTGTCCGAAGTGCTGCGCAAGCATGCCGTACACCAGTTCATGCCGCTGGACGCCCCCACGCTGGCGCAGCGCATCAGCGCGGCGTATTCGCAAAGCGAGTCCAGCGCGGCCACGGTGGTGAGCGAGGTGGAAGAAGGCGCCGACCTCTCGCGCATGATGCAGGAGCTGCCCGCGGTGGAAGACCTGCTGGAGTCCGCGGGCGACGCGCCCATCATCCGCATGCTCAACGCCCTGCTCACGCAGGCCGTGCGCGACGGCGCGAGCGACATCCACATCGAGCCCTACGAGCGCCACTCCAGCGTGCGCTTTCGCGTGGACGGCACGCTGCGCGAGGTGGTGCAGCCCAACCGCGCGCTGCACGCCGCGCTGATCAGCCGCCTGAAGATCATGGCGGACCTGGACATCTCCGAAAAGCGCCTGCCGCAGGACGGACGCATCAGCCTGCGCCTGGGCACCCGCGCCGTCGACGTGCGCGTATCCACGCTGCCCAACGCCCATGGCGAGCGCGCCGTGCTGCGCCTCTTGGACAAGAGCGAGAGCAAGCTGAACCTGGAGGCCGTGGGCATGCAGGGCGAGGTGCTGGCGCGGCTCGCGCACCTGATCCAGCAGCCGCACGGCATCATCCTCGTGACCGGCCCCACGGGCTCGGGCAAGACCACCACGCTGTACGCTGCGCTGGCGCGGCTGGACGCCGCGCGCAGCAACATCATGACGGTGGAAGACCCCATCGAGTACGAGCTGCCCGGGGTGGGCCAGACGCAGGTCAACGCCAAGATCGACCTGACGTTTGCCAAGGCCCTGCGCGCCATCCTGCGCCAGGACCCCGATGTGATCATGATCGGCGAGATCCGCGACTTCGAGACCGCGCAGATCGCCATCCAGGCCTCGCTCACCGGCCACCTGGTGCTGGCCACGCTGCACACCAATGACGCGGCCAGCGCCATCACGCGCCTGACCGACATGGGAGTGGAGCCGTTCCTGCTGTCCTCGTCGCTGCTGGGGGTGCTGGCGCAGCGCCTGGTGCGCAAATATTGCGGCGAGTGCCACGGCGCAGGCTGCGACCACTGCGGCCATACCGGCTACGCGGGGCGCACCGGCGTGTTCGAGCTGCTGGTAGTGGACGACGCCATCCGCGCGCAGATCCACAACCAGGCCCCGGAGGCCGAGGTGCGCACCCAGGCCCTGGCCGGCGGCATGACGCTGATGCGCGACGATGGCGAGCGGCTGATCCACGCCGGCATCACCAGCCGCGAAGAAGTGCTGCGTGTGACGCGCGACTGAGCGGACAGGCCGCAGCGGTGCCTTTCAAAAACAGGAGCGCGACACGCTTACCAAGACTGGGTTTTCAATACAAATTGCATTGAAAACCATTACAGACAAGCGCCAATAGCTCCTATATCAATAGCGTATTTCAGCGTTCACCTGCGGCCATCGGCTGGGGAGGACGCTTCCCGTGGTCCAGCCCGCGCTGCAGCTCCTTGAGCAGCAGCACCACCTGGCGCGACGCATGCTGGCAGCTCTTGAACGCCTGCTCGGCCCGCAATTGATCGCCCTGCGCCAGATGCGTCAGCAGCACAGCCGCCTGGTGGTGAAAGTACTGGTGGCGGCGCATCAGCATGTCGAAAGCAGGAAAGTGCCCCAGCGCCACGCGCCCGCTGCCGTGCAGCCAGCGGCCCAGCTCGGAACAGGTGTCGTCCACCACCGTTTCGGGGCGCAGCTGTTCGTCGCGCGCGCCCGCCAGCGCTTGGGCCAGCCAGGGCAACCAGCGCTCGTGCATGACGATGGCAGCCTCGATGTCGAACGCCGCCAGGAGCCGCGAAGCCTCTTCGTCGTACAGCACCAGCGCGCTGGCCTCGCTCGCAGGCAGCGAAGTCCAGTCCTCAGGCGCGGCCAGGCCGTCGGCACGCGGCTGAAACAAACGGCTGAAGAACCCCATAGACACCCCCCGCACGCCCCGTGCATCACTTCCTGGCAGCGTCGCACAGGACGCCAAAAGTGACAATATGTTTCGTGTGTTGATTTAAAACAAATTCAGTATATCAATAGCAAAACGCTATGCACCATGCGGGAACCTCTGCACCGCCATACCCACGGCGCAGCACGGATTTCACCCGCTGCCCACAATCGGTGCCATGACCGCACATTCCCTGCCTTTACTTTCCATGCTTGATCTCGTGGCCGTGCGCGAGGGCGGCACCGTGGCCCAGGCACTGCAAGTCGCCGTCCAGACGGCACAGCATGTGGAGGCGCTGGGCTTCAAGCGCTACTGGCTGGCCGAGCACCACAACATGCCGGGCATCGCCAGCTCCGCCACGGCCGTGCTGGTCGGCCACGTGGCCGGGGCCACGCGGTCCATCCGCGTGGGCTCGGGCGGCATCATGCTGCCCAACCATGCGCCGCTGGTGGTGGCCGAGGCCTTCGGCACGCTGGCCGAGCTCTACCCCGGCCGCATCGACCTGGGGCTGGGCCGCGCACCCGGCACCGACGGCGCCACCATGCGCGCCCTGCGCCGCGACCGCGTGGAGACCGAGGCCGACTTCCCCCGCGACGTGGCCGAGCTGCAGCAGCTCTTGGCGCCCGCGCAGCCGGGCCAGCGCATCACCGCCGTGCCGGGCGCCGGCACGCAGGTGCCCCTCTGGCTGCTGGGCTCCAGCCTGTTCTCGGCGCAACTGGCGGCGCAGATGGGCCTGCCCTACGCCTTCGCCTCGCACTTTGCGCCGCGCATGCTGCACGCGGCCATCGACATCTACCGCCGGCTGTTCCGCCCCTCGCCGGCCTGCGCCAAGCCCTACGTGGTGATCGGCGTACCCGTCATCGCCGCACCCACCGATGACGAGGCGCAGTACCTGGCCAGCAGCACCTACCAGCGCGTGCTGGGCATCCTCACCGGCCAGCGCGGACTGCTGCAGCCGCCCGTAGAGGGTTATCTGCAGAGCCTCGCGCCCCAGGAGCGCGCCGCCGTGGCCGACTTCCTCGCGGTCGGCGTGGTCGGTGGCCCGCAGACCGTGCGCGAGGGCCTGCAGGCGCTGCTGGCCGCCACGCAGGCCGACGAATTCATGCTGGTGAGCGACGTGTACGACCCGGCGCTGCGCCTGCGCTCGCTGGAGATCACCGCCCAGGCGCACGCGGCACTGTCACCCGCAGCAGCTACCATGGCGGGCTGAACGGGTCGACTGCGGCCCGCCCAGTTTGCCCCTGCTCGCCCACCGCCGCTGACTTTCCCGCATGCCCGCCTATTCCTTCGAAGCCCTGGACGCCCAAGGCCATGTGCGCCGCGGCACCCTGGAGGCCGACAGCCCCAAGGCCGCCCGCAGCCTGCTGCGCGCCCAGGCCCTGGTGCCCTTGGATGTGGAGGCGCTGGCCGCTGGCGTCGCCCCCGGAACACCTCCCACGCTGGCGCAGCGGCTGTTCACGCGGCCGGTGTTCAACGCCACGGGGCTGGGCGTGTGGACGCGGCAGCTCGCCGGGCTGGTGGGCTCGGGCCTGCCGCTGGAGCGTGCGCTGACCGCGCTCGCCGAAGAGGCGGACGATGAGCGCCAGCGCCACCTGCTGGCCACGCTGCGCGCCGAGGTCAACGCCGGCTCCACCTTCGCGCGCGCGCTGGCGCAGCACCCGCGCGAGTTCTCCGACATCTACTGCGCCGTGATCGGCGCGGGCGAGTCCAGCGGCGGTCTGGCCGAGGTGCTGGACAGCCTGGCGGACGATCTGGAGCAGCGCCAGGCCTTGCGCGCCAAGCTCATCGGCGCTGCGCTGTACCCGGCCATCGTCACCGTGATCGCGATCGTCATCGTGCTGTTCCTGGTGGGTTATGTGGTGCCGCAGGTGGCCAGCGTATTCGCGGGCACCAAGCGCGCCCTGCCCTTCCTCACGGTGGCCATGCTGGCCTTGAGCGACGTGGTGCGCAACTACGGCTGGGCGTTGCTGGGCGGGCTGGTCCTGCTGGCTTTCGGCGCCCGCGCCGCGCTGGCCCAGCCGCGGCTGCGCGAGAAATTCGACGCCGCCTGGTTGCGCCTGCCGCTCGTCGGCAAGCTGGCGCGCGGCTACAACGCGGCGCGTTTCGCCGGCACATTGGCCATGCTGGCAGGCGCGGGCGTGCCCATCCTCAAGGCGCTGCAGGCCGCGGCCGAGACGCTGAACAACCGCGCCCTGCGCGCGGACGCACTCGACGCGCTGGTGCTGGTGCGTGAGGGCGCGCCGCTGGCCTCGGCCCTGGCGCAGAAAAAGCGGTTCCCCGGCCTGGTGGCCATGTTCGCGCGGCTGGGCGAACAGACGGGCCAGTTGCCCACCATGCTGCAGCGCGCCGCCACGCAATTGGGCACCGAGGTGCAGCGCCGCGCCATGCAACTGGCCACGGTGCTGGAGCCGCTGCTCATCGTGGCCATGGGCGGCATCGTGATGCTGATCGTGCTGGCGGTGCTCATGCCAATCATCCAGCTCAACCAGTTCGTCAAATGAGTGCCACCCTGCAGGACAAGCTCGTCGTCGCGATCTCCTCGCGCGCGCTGTTCGACTTCGAGGAAGAAAATCGCCTGTTCGAGGCCGGCGACGAGCAAGCCTACATGCGCCGCCAGCTGGAGCTGGTGCATGAGCCCGCGCGCCCCGGCATTGCCTTCCCTCTGGTGAGAAAGCTCCTGGCGTTCAACACGCCCGATGCCGCGCGCGTCGAGGTGGTCATGTTGTCGCGCAACGACCCTGCCAGCGGCATGCGCGTGTTCGCCTCGGCCAAGGCAGCGGGCATGCGTATCGAGCGCGGCGTGTTCACGCGCGGGCGCAACCCGTTTTCCTATCTGCGGCCGTTGGGCGCGCACCTCTTCCTTTCAGCCAACGAGACGGATGTGCGTGAGGCGCTGTCCATCGGCTTTCCCGCCGCACGGGTGATGATCGACTCCACGCCCGCGGGCGACCGCTATCCGCGCGAAGTGCGCATCGCCTTCGACGGCGACGCGGTGCTGTTCTCCGACGAGGCCGAGCGTGTGTACCAGCAGGGCGGCCTGCCGGCCTTTCTGCAGCACGAGGTGTCCCATGCCGCCACGCCGCTGGCCGAAGGGCCGTTCAAGCCACTGCTGGCCGCGCTGCACCGGCTGCAGCAGCAGGCGGACGCCTCGCAGATGCGCATCCGCACCGCGCTGGTCACCGCGCGCAGCGCGCCGGCGCACGAGCGCGCGATCCGCACGCTGCTCGACTGGGGCATCACCGTGGACGAGGCCATGTTCCTCGGCGGGCTGGAAAAAGGCCCCTTCCTGCGCGAGTTCGAGCCCGACTTCTTCTTCGATGACCAGACGGGCCACGTGGCGTCCGCCGCACGCCATGTTCCGGCGGGGCATGTCAGCAGCGGCATCGCCAACACAGCGGCTGCGCTACAGGGTGATACAGCCCGCCCCCCGCGGCGTTGAACCTGTGGCGGCGCGCCGGCTCTACTCCTGAATGTTGCCTTCACGCTCCTTCCGCCCCTTTACACGCCTGCTGACGGCCCCGGCAGCCTGCGCGTGGCTCATGGCCTGCGCGCTGGCGGCTCCGCTGGCCGCTCAGGCGCAGGGCGTGGCCCATGCCACCGCGCCCCGGCACAGCGCCAGTGCGCCCCTGACCAAGGGCGAGATCAAGGCGATCCGCCAGTTCGAGATGCTGGATTTCAACGGCGACGGCAAGCTCAGCCGTGCTGAAGTGGCCATCGTGCCCAAGGTGGCTACGGCGTTCGATGATGCGGACACCAACCGCGACAACTACGTGACGCTGGACGAGGTGCGCGCCTTCGCCATCAAGTACCGCGCCGAGCGGGACCGCGCCCGCGCGGCGGCGCGCTGAGAGCGCCAGCGGACCCAAAAATACCAGTCCAATTGGCCTCCAGCGCTTTACCAATAAGCGCTAACAGCTACTTAACTGATAGCAAACGCCGGAGCAAAACTCACAAACCACCCGTGCGCTTGACCTTGGGATCGGAGTACGTGAGCGACTGACGGTCCTGCACCTGCTGGGCCAGTCGCTCCTGGAGGGTGTTCTTGTTGATGTCTTGCGCCAGCTCCACCGCACTGCCGCTGGCACGCCACATCGACTGGATGAATTCCAGCAGTTGCTTGTAGATGGGCTCCTTGGGCGGCTCGTCAGGCTCCTTCGGGGCTTCCTTCTTGGCCTCGGCCAGGGTCCAGTCGCGGTTGTTTTCGTCGGACGCCGAGGGCTTGGTGGGCTCGCGCAGGCTGGCCCCCTCGCCCAGGCGGTCCGTGGACTCGACAGGATTGGCAGCGTTCACGGGCCGCACCGCCACGGCCCCCGAGGCGCCCGTGGAATACAAGTCAGCGCCCGTGGTACGCCACTGGGCGGGCGATCGGTCTACAGGTGGCAGTTGCATGGCATGGGTCCCCTCGTGAATGCGGCCGGCGGCAGTCGCAACTACCACCTCGTCGTACATTCATTACGGCAAACAAAAGGGGAAATTGAGGCCTTATTAGCCTTTTGTCACAAATTCATGCGACCAACATGTCTGATTGACGTGGGCTATGACAGGGACAAACGGGCACAGGCCGCGCCAGGCAAGCGCCAGGCGCTATAAAAAACGCTCCAGCAGCTTGCGCGATGCACGGTCCAGCGCCGTGACATCCGGCACATGGAACTGCAGCCCGTCGCTGGCGGCGATGAGCAGCTTGGTGCGCCCCTCCAGCCGGCGGATGTCTTCCTCGCCCTTGAGCACCAACTGCGTAGCGCCCCGGTCGGTGTCCACCTCCCAGGTACTGGGGGTGGAAAAGCTCGACACGGAGCGGATGCGCGTGATGGTGGGCACAAACTCACGCGCAGCCAGTTCCTCCTCGACCAGCGCACGCATGGCAGGCGCCAGTTGTTCCAGGCGGGGCACCCAGGCCAGTTCATGGCCGTCCGGCCCGACCAGCGACAGGCCTTCGCCGGGAGCGGCAATGGGAAAGGCGCGCACGGGCGTCACGCCCACATGCGCGGTGCCGTCGGCCGCGCGCAGCACCAGCCGGCCATGGGGATTACGGTGCAGGTCCCAGCCTGCCGCGAGTGCCGAAGCGGTGAAGAGGGATGTGTGAAGGGTCATCGCGTGTCTTTCTCGCTCAGGGGTTGCCCGCGGGGTGAGCGGAGTGCTCGCGCACTTCGATGCGCACGCCCGCGGCCTGGGCGTCTTCCTCGGCACGGCGCGCCTGCGCCTCGTATAGGCGCCAGTAGGCACCCTGCTTCTCCATCAGTTCGTCGTGCGGCCCCACTTCGACGACCTCGCCCCGGTCCATGACCACCAGGCGGTCGGCCTTGCGCAGCGTGGACAGGCGGTGGGCGATGGCGATGGTCGTGCGGCCCTGCACCAGGTTGTCCAGCGCCTTCTGGATTTCCTTTTCGGTTTCGGTGTCCACGGCGGAGGTCGCCTCGTCCAGGATCAAGATGCGCGGGTCGATGAGCAGCGCGCGCGCAATGGAGATGCGCTGGCGCTCGCCGCCCGACAGGCCCTGGCCGCGCTCGCCCACCAGGCTGTCGTAGCCATGCGGCAGGCGCAGGATGAACTCGTGCGCATGCGCGGCGCGCGCGGCGGCGACGATTTCCTCGCGCGTGGCGTCGGGCTTGCCGTAGGCGATGTTCTCGGCAATGGTGCCGAAGAACAGGAAAGGCTCCTGCAGCACCAGGCCGATGTGGCGGCGAAAGTCCGCCACCGCCATGCGGCGGATGTCCACATCGTCCACGAGGATGGCGCCGTCGCTCACGTCGTAGAAGCGGCTGATGAGGTTGACCAGGGTGCTCTTGCCAGAGCCGCTGTGGCCCACCAGGCCGATCATCTCGCCGGGGCGGATGGTGAGCGACAGGTTCTTGATGACCGTGCGGCTGCCGTAGCGAAAGCCCACGTCGCGCATCTCGATGGCGCCCTGCACGCGGTCCACCTTCACCGGGTTGACGGGGTCGGGCACGTTGCTCACATGGTCCAGGATGTCGAAGATGCGCTTGGCGCCGGCTGCCGCCTTTTGCGTGACGGAAACGATGCGGCTCATCGAATCCAGCCGTATGTAGAAGCGCCCGATGTAGGCGATGAAGGCCGCCAGCACGCCCACGGTGATCTGGTTGCGCGCCACCAGCCAGATGCCGAAGCCCCAGACCACCAGCAGCCCCACCTCCGTCATCAGCGAGACGGTGGGCGAGAACAGGCTCCAGGTCTTGTTGAGCTTGTCGTTCACCTCCAGGTTGTGCTGGTTGGCGGCACGGAAGCGGTCCGCCTCGCGCTTTTCCTGGGCGAAGGCCTTCACCACGCGGATGCCGGGGATGGTGTCGGCCAGCACGTTGGTCACCTCAGACCACACGCGGTCGATCTTCTCGAAGCCGGTGCGCAGCTTGTCGCGCACGGTGTGGATCAGCCAGGCGATGAAGGGCAGCGGCACCAGCGTGACCAGCGCCAGCCACGGGTTGATGGAGAACAGGATCGCCGCCGTCATCACGATCATCAGCACGTCGGTGGCGAAATCCAGCGCGTTGAGCGACAGAAAGACGTTGATGCGGTCGGTCTCGGAGCCGATGCGCGCCATGAGGTCGCCGGTCCGCTTGCTGCCGAAGTAGTCGAGCGACAGGCGCATCAGGTGTTCGTAGGTGGTGGTGCGCAGGTCGGCGCCGATACGCTCGGACACCAGCGCCAGGATGTAAGTGCGCGCCCACCCCAGCGCCCAGGCCAGCAGCGCCGCCAACAGCAACCCCCCCAGGTAGAGCAGCACCATGCCGGTGGGGATCTGCTGGCCGCTCTGGTAGGGAATGAGGATATCGTCCATGAGCGGGATGGTCATGTACGGCGGCACCAGCGAGGCGGCGGTGGAGGCCAGCGTGAGCGCGAAGCCCGCGGCCAGCTGCTTTTTGTAAGGCCTGGCGAAACGCCACAGGCGCAACAACACCCAGGTGGAGGTCTGCGGCGCCTGCTGGCGCGCACAGGCCGTGCACTCGTCGCTGTCGGGCGGCAGCGGCGTGCCGCACACGGCGCAGCGCGGCACGTCTTGCGCTTCGGGCGCGATGGCGCCTTGCAGGCTGTCCAGGCGCTGCACCTGGGCGTCCAGCCGCTGCTGCAGGTGCAGCGCCTGGGGATGGCGCCCCAACGTGAAGCGCCACAGCGCCAGGCGCCGGTCGGCATCGTGCAGCTCCACCGTGCCCACGCCGCCATGGTCCAGCAGTCGCAGCGCCATGCCGGGCGCCAGGGGCCATTCCTGCGCTGGCGCGTCACCGGCGCGCGCCAGCAGGCGCCGCTCGGTCAGCACCAGCAGGCCAGGGGCAAAGCGCAGGTCGGGCGTCAGGTCAACCTCGAAGGCGGCCTGCACGTTTTCGTCAGGAGCGAGCACTGCCCGCATCTCGGCCCCCCAGGGGCCAGACAAGACACCCGAGGCGTCCACAGAATGGTGATGTTGCATTTGGTTTTGTATGTCCACCCCCGCACGGACGGGGCGTTGGCGGGCCAGTCCGGGCCCATGGGGGGCATTGTCGGCCACCGGGCCCCAGGCCCTTGCGCCGCCGCGGTATCCCCTCGTAACGCACATCATCAGCCCGCGGCTGACACCCGCCAGTGCTGAGCTGCGCCAGTATCGGCGCACAATCTCAGCCCATGGGCATCGCCACATCCGCCGCAACCCGGCAGATATCCGAATCTTCCACGCTGCACTTCATGGCCAAATTCAACGATATCCAACTCCTGCGCACCACCTATCTGCGCGGCCCCAGTGTCTGGACCTACCGCCCGGTCCTCGAAGTCTGGCTGGACCTGGGGGAGCTGGAAGACTACCCCTCCAACAAGATTCCCGGCCTCAACGAGCGCCTGACCACCTGGCTGCCGGATCTGGTAGAGCACCACTGCGGCGTGGGTGAGCGCGGCGGCTTCCTGCTGCGCCTGAAGGAAGGCACCTGGATGGGGCACGTGCTGGAGCACGTGGTCATCGAGCTGCTCAACCTCTCGGGCATGCCGGCCGAGTTCGGCCAGACGCGCGAAATCTCCCGGCGCGGCGTGTACCGCATGGTGTTCCGCTGCCCCGAAGAGGCCGTGGCCCGCGTGGCGCTGGAGCATGGCCACCGCCTGCTGATGGCCGCCATCAATGACGAGGCATTCGACCTCAAGGCCGCCATCCACGCCATCAAGACCGCCATCAACGACCGCTACCTGGGCCCCAGCACCGGCTGCATCGTGGACGCCGCCAGCGCCCGGCGCATTCCGCACATCCGCCTGAACGACGGCAACCTGGTGCAGCTGGGCTACGGCGCCGCGCAGCGCCGCATCTGGACCGCCGAGAGCGACCAGACCAGCGCCATCGCCGAGGGCATTGCCCAGGACAAGGATTTCACCAAGCGGCTGCTCGCCTCCTGCGGCGTGCCCGTGCCGGAGGGCCAGATCGTCCGTAACGCCGATGAGGCCTGGGAAGTGGCGCAGGAGATCGGCTTCCCCGTTACGGTGAAGCCCTCGGACGGCAACCACGCGCGCGGCGTGACGCTGGAGCTCTCGCGCGAGGCCGATATCAAGGCCGCCTTCGCGCTGGCCGAGCCCGAGGGCTCGGATGTCATCGTCGAGAAGTTCATCGACGGCGTGGAGCACCGCCTGCTGGTGGTCGGCGGCAAGGTGGTCGCCGCCACCAAGGGCGAGACGGTCAGCGTGCACGGCAATGGCCAGTCCACGCTGCGCGAGCTGGTGGCCGCGCTCAACGAAGACCCGCGCCGCGGCCCCGAGCAGGAGTACCCGCTGGACTGGATCGACGTGGAAAAAGGCGCCGTGCAGCTGGAACTCAAGCGCCAAGGCGTGACGCCCGACACCGTGGTGCCGTCGGGCCAGGCCATCTTGCTGCAGCGCAACGGCAACATGGCCATCGACTGCACCGACGACGTGCACCCCGACGTGGCCTACTACGCCCAGTTGGCCGCGAAAATCGTGGGCCTGGACATCGCCGGCATGGACATGATCCTGCAGGATGTCTCCAAGCCCATGAAGGAACAGGGCGGCGCCATCCTCGAGGTGAACGCCGGCCCCGGCCTGCTGATGCACCTCAAGCCCACCAGCGGTGCGCCCCGCCCCGTGGGCCAGGCCATCGTGGAACACCTGTTCCCGGTCACCGACGAAGGCACGGGCGCGGGCCGCATTCCCATCGTGGGCATTGCGGGCACGCGCCACAACGCGTTCACCGCGCGCTTCGTGGGCTGGCTGCTGCAGCTGTCGGGCAAGCTCACGGGCGTGGCCAGCAGCGAAGGCATGTTCCTCAACAACCGCCGCACACAAAAGAGCGCCACCGCCCACTGGGCCGGCGCGCACCGCCTGCTGACCAACCGACTGGCACAGGCCGCCGTGATCCAGACCACTGCCCGCTCCATCCTGGAGGAAGGCCTGGCCTACGACCGCTGCCTGGTCGGCGTGGTGACCGACATGGACGGTTTCGAGACCCTGGCCGACCATGACGTGCTGGAGCAGGCCCAGATGACGCGCGTGCTGCGCACCCAGATCGACGTGGTGCTGGACGAGGGCGCAGGCGTGCTCAATGCCGACATCGAGCAGGTGGCCGACCTGGCGCGCCTGTGTGATGGCGAGGTCCTTCTGTATTCCCTGTCGCCAGACAACCCCTTCGTCGCCGCGCATCGGGCCGAGGGCGAAGGCCGCGCCGTGTTCGTGCGCGGCGAGCAGGTGGTGCTGGCCACGGGCGCCAGCGAACGCGTGCTGGGCACGCTGGACGCCCTGAGCCTGCCCGGCGGCCACCGCCCCGACACGGCCGCGATGCTGGCCGCAATTGCCGCAGCCTGGTCCATGGACATCGGGCCGGACCTGATCGCCGCGGGCATCAAGACCTTCGACTATGCCGCGTGACGCCGCAACTGCTTTCAAAAGCATAGCTGCCACCGCTCACCCCACAAGCGCTACAGGCCAATTTGACTGAAAAAATCGGGCTGAAAGAAAACACCATGCAGATCACCCGCATCCGCGCCCTGCGCGGCCCCAACCTCTGGAGCCGCAACACCGCCATCGAAGCCGTTGTGCACTGCGAGCCCCAAGAGTGTGGCTACGCAGACATCGCGGGTTTTGAAGACCGCCTGCGCGCGCGCTTTCCCAAGATCGGCGCCCTGCAGCCCCACGGCGCCGAGCAGCGCCTGTCGCTGGCCCACGTGCTCGAAGTGGCCGCCCTGTCGCTGCAGGCGCAGGCCGGGTGCCCCGTGACCTTCAGCCGCACCCACGCCACGCTGGAAGAAGGCACCTACCAGGTGGTGGTGGAGTACACCGAGGAGGCCGTGGGCCGCCTGGCCATGGAGCACGCCGGCGCCCTGCTGCAGTCCGCGCTGGCCGATACCCCCTTCGACGCCGATGCCGTGGTCGCCGAGCTGCGCGAGCTGGACGAGGACGAGCGCATCGGCCCGTCCACCGGCTCCATCGTCGACGCCGCCGTGGCGCGCGGTATCCCGTTCCGGCGCCTGACCAGCGGTTCGCTGGTACAGCTGGGCTGGGGCTCCAAGGCGCGCCGCATCCAGGCCGCCGAGCTGGACACCACCAGCGCCGTGGCCGAATCCATCGCCCAGGACAAGGACCTGACCAAGCGCCTGCTGCACGCCGCCGGCGTGCCCGTGCCGCTGGGGCGCCCGGTGGCCGACGTGGAGGACGCCTGGGTGGTGGCCCAGGAAGTGGGCCTGCCCGTGGTCGTGAAGCCCCAGGACGGCAACCAGGGCAAGGGCGTGGTGGTCAACATCACCACCCGCGAGGGGCTGGAGGCCGCCTACAAGACCGCCCGCGAATTCGGCGACGAGATCATGGTCGAACGCTTCCTGCCCGGCCACGACTTCCGCCTGCTGGTGGTGGGCCACCAGCTCGTGGCCGCCGCGCGCCGGGAGCCGCCCCAGGTGCTGGGCGACGGCCAGCACACCATTCGCGAGCTGGTGGACATCGTCAACCAGGACCCGCGCCGCGGCTCGGGCCACGGCACGGCGCTGACCAAGGTGCGCCTGGACGACATCGCCATCGCGCGCATCGCCTCCGAGGGCCTCACGCCCGACTCCGTGCCCGTGCAGGGCCAGCGCGTGGTGCTGCGCAACAACGCCAACCTGTCCACCGGCGGCAGTGCCACCGATGTGACCGACGACGTGCACCCCGAGATCGCCGCGCGCGCCATCGAGGCCGCGCAGACCATCGGCCTGCACATCTGCGGCGTGGACGTGGTCTGCGAAACCATGCTCAAGCCCCTGGAAGAGCAGAACGGCGGCATCGTCGAGGTGAACGCCGCGCCGGGCCTGCGCATGCACCTGGCCCCGTCGTTCGGCAAGCCGCGCAACGTGGGCGTGCCGATGGTGGACGAGCTGTTCGCGCCCGGCCAGGACGGGCGCATCCCACTGGTGGCCGTCACTGGCACCAATGGCAAGACCACCACCACGCGCCTGATCGGCCAGCTGTTCGCCGCGCACGGGCTGCGCGTGGGCATGACCAACACCGACGGCGTGTACGTGAACGGCCGCCAGATCGACAGCGGCGACTGCTCGGGCCCCAAGAGCGCGCGCAACGTGCTGTTCCACCCCGAGGTGGACGCGGCCGTGCTCGAATGCGCGCGCGGCGGCATCCTGCGCGAAGGCCTGGGCTTTGACCGCTGCCAGGTGGCCGTGGTCACCAACGTCGGCGCGGGCGACCACCTGGGGCTGAACTTCATCACCACCGTGGAAGACGTGGCGGTGCTCAAGCGCGTGATCGTGCAGAACGTGGCCGCCGACGGCTACGGCGTGCTCAACGCCGCCGACCCGCACGTGGCCGCCATGGCCAGCGTATGCCCGGGCAAGGTGATCTTCTTCGCAGTCGACCGCCACCACCCCGTCATGGCCACGCACCGCGCCCAAGGCAACCGAGTGGTCTACGTGGATGCGGACTCCATCGTGGCGGCCGAGGGCTCGTGGCGCGAGACCATCCCCCTGCGCGAAATCCCGATCACCCGCGGAGGCACCATCGGCTTCCAGGTCGAAAACGTCATGGCCGCGATCGGCGCGGCCTGGGGCGTGGGCCTGCCCTGGCAGACCATCCGCCGCGGCCTGGCCGGCTTCATGAACGACAGCGACAACGCGCCCGGCCGCTTCAACGTGATGGACTACCGCGGCGCCACCGTGATTGCCGACTATGGCCACAACCCCGACGCCATGCGCGCGCTGGTGCAGGCCGTGCAGGCCATGCCGGCCCAGCAACGCAGCGTGGTGATCAGCGGCGCGGGCGACCGGCGCGACCAGGACATCGTCGAGCAGACCCAGATCCTGGGCCAGGCCTTTGACGACGTGGTGCTGTACCAGGACGCCTGCCAGCGCGGCCGTGCCGACGGCGAGGTGCTGGCGCTGCTGCGCCAGGGCCTGCAGGGCGCGCCGCGCACGCGCTACGTGACCGAGATCCACGGCGAGTTCCTCGCCATCGACCATGCGCTGGAGCGCCTGCAACCGGGCGACCTGTGCCTGGTGCTGGTGGACCAGGTGGAGGAAGCCCTGGCCCACTTGGCGCAGCGCTGCAGCGAAGCCTCGGCGGTTGCGCCATGAATGCGCGCGGCGGCCTGCGCGCAGGCATGGCAAGCCTGGCGCTGCTGGCCTGCACCCTGGGCTTGGCTGCCGGGCCGGCCGCGGCCCAGGCCGAGAAGATCGGCACCGTGGACACCGCCTTCCAGTGGATCGGCCGCGACCACGACATCATCGTGGAGGCCTATGACGACCCCGCCGTGCAGGGAGTGACCTGCTATGTGTCGCGTGCGCGCACCGGCGGCATCAAAGGCACGCTGGGCCTGGCCGAGGACCGCGCCGAAGCCTCCATCGCCTGCCGCCAGGTCGGGCCCATCACCTTCGTGCAGCCGCTCAAGGCGCAGCAGGAAGTGTTCAGCGAACGCATGTCCATCCTGTTCAAGCGCCTGCGCGTGGTGCGCATGGTGGACGCCAAGCGCAACACGCTGGTGTACCTGACCTACTCCGAAAAGCTCATCGACGGCTCGCCACAAAACAGCGTGACGGCCGTGCCCGTGGACCGGGCCACGCCGATCCCGCTGCGCTGACAGGTTTCAAGCAAAAACAGGCTGTAGCGCTTGATGGGCAAGCGCCACCAGCTATCAATAAAAGAGCATCAAGCCTGCTGCGCGATCTGCCGCAGCGCCTGCTCGAACACCTCGACCGGCTGGCCGCCCTGGATCAGGTGGCGGTCGTTGATGATCACCGCCGGCACCGAATGGATGCCGTGGCCCTGGTAGAAGGCCTCGCGCTCGCGCACCGCCTCGGCATATTCCTGGGACGCCAGCACGGCGCGGGCGCGCGCCTCGTCCAGCCCCAGTTGCGCCACCAGACGCAGCAGCACGCCGTGGTCGCCAGGGTTCTCGCCCTGCGTGAAATACGCGGTGAACAGCGCGTGCTTGAGCGCGCCCTGCTGCTCCGGCGTGCCCTCTTCCTCCAGCCAGTGCAGCAGGCGGTGCGCATCGAAAGTGTTGTAGATGCGGCCGCGCTGGTCCATGTTGAAGGTAAAGCCCAGCTGCGCGCCGCGCGCGGCGATGGCCTCGCGGTTTTGCTGTGATTGCTCCGGCGTGGCGCCGTACTTTTGCTGCAGGTGTTCGCCGATGTCCTGGCCCTCGGGGCCCATCTGCGGGTTCAGCTCGAAGGGCTGAAAGTGCAGATCCAGCGCCACCTCGCCGTCCAGCCGCTTCGCGGCCTGCTCCAGCGCGTGCAGGCCGATGGCGCACCAGGGGCAGGACACGTCGGAGACGAAGTCGATCTTGAGGGAGACGGGTTGGTTCATGGCAGGGGCTCCAGCCGGGGCAAAGCGCCCATGGTAGGGGCGGCGCAATGTCCGCGCCGCTCCCGGGTTTGTTACGCCCCGCTCCCCGCCCCTTCGGCCTGCAGCCATGCGCGCAGCTCGGTCTTGAGCACCTTGCCATAGCTGTTCTTGGGCAGTGCGGGCACCCAGCGGTAGGCCTTGGGGCGCTTGAAGCGCGCGATGTGGTCCAGGCACAAAGCGTCAAGTTCCGCGTCGAGTTCCGCATGCAGCGCGGCATCGTCCACGGCGCCGCCCTCGCCCGCCACCAGGAAGGCCACCACCACCTCGCCCCAGTCGGCATCGTGCTGGCCCACCACGGCCACCTCGCTCACGCGCGGGTGCAGCAGCAGCACCTCCTCCACCTCGCGCGGGTAGATGTTGGAGCCGCCCGAGATGATCACGTCCTTGCTGCGGTCGCGCAGGGTCAGGAACCCGTGCGCGTCCAGGCTGCCGACATCGCCCGTGTGCAGCCAGCCGCCGCGCAGCGTCTGCGCCGTCGCCTCGGGATTGCGCCAGTAGCCGGCCATCACGGTGTCGCCACGCACCACCACTTCGCCCAGTTCGCCCGTGGGCACGGGTCGGTCCTCGTCATCCACCACCCGCACCTGCACGCACGCATGCGCCACACCTACCGAGGCGATGCGCTCGGCCCAGCGCGGGTGCGCCGTGTCGGCCAGATGCTCGCGCGCCAGCGCGGTGATGGTCATGGGGCTTTCGCCCTGGCCATAGATCTGCACGAACTTCTGGCCCATGGTGTCGATGGCGCGGCGCAGGTCGTCCACATACATGGGACCGCCGCCATAGACGATGGTCTTGAAGCCGTCCACATTGGCGCCCGTGCGGCGCACATGCTCCACCAGCCGGTGCACCATGGTGGGCGCCGCAAACAGCGACAGGCGGCCCACGTCCGCGGCCAATTGCACCAGCTCGGCCGGATCGAACCCGCCGGACGCGGGCACCACATGGCGCGCGCCGCGCAGCATGTAGGCGTAGTTGTACAAGCCCGCACCATGCGACATGGGCGCGGCATAGACCATGGCGTCGCCGGGCTGCACATCGTCCACGTCGGTGAAGTAGGCCATGGTCATGGCCAGCAGGTTGCGGTGCGTCTGCATCACGCCCTTGGGCCGCCCGGTGGTGCCCGAGGTGTAGAACAGCGATGCCACGTCGTCGGGGGCGCGCTCCTGCAGCGCCAGCGGCGCGCCCTGCGCCGCCTGCTCCCAGGCGGATGCCCCCAACACCTGCACCGCCGCGGCGTCGGCGCCCGCAGCCAGCGCCGCATCGTGCAGCGCCGCAGACACGCACACCACGCGCGCGCCGCTGTCGGCCAGCACATAGGCCAGCTCGCGCGCGTGCAGCTTGTAGTTGACGGGCACCGAGATGGCGCCGCACCAGTGGATGGCGTGCAACGCCTCCAGGTACTGTGGACCATTGGCCGAGAAGATGGCCACGCATTCGCCCGGCTGCACGCCGCAATGCGCGCGCAGGTGTGCGGCCAGCGCGGCCACGCGCGCGGCAAGGGTACGGTAGTCGTGCAGCAGGCATGTGCCAGCCAGCAGCGCGGGCCGCTCGCCATGCACCAGCGCGCTGCGCTGCAACAGGTGGGCAATGTTCATGGGGTTGTCGCGTTGTCTCCTGGTGCGACTATAGGCAAGCGCCGGCAGCGCGCACAGTCGCAGAAATACACAAGGGAAATCCCTGGCGGGGATGAGCGCCGACCAACCGATTGCTCCTCTATCAGTAGCACGTTGCGCTGGATGGTTAAGCGCTGGAGTCCTTTTTGGCTCACACTACGGGCATGCCATCTGCGCCCTCCGACGACCTGTTTGCCGACGATCCCGCGGAGCCATCCACGCTGGCGCTGGGCATGCAGGCCGTGCTGCTGCGCGGCTTCGCACGGGCACAGGCACCCCAGTTGCTGGAAGAAGTGCGACAGGTGGTGCGCCAAGCGCCGTGGCGCCACATGCAGACCCCTGGAGGCAAGGCGATGTCGGTAGCCACCACAGGCTGTGGGCCGTTGTCGTGGGTGAGCGACCGGCGCGGTTACCGCTACGCTGCGCTGGACCCGCTGACCGGCAAGCCCTGGCCCGCCCTGCCCGCGGACTTCGCGCAGCTGGCACATGCCGCGGCGCAGGAGGCCGGCTTTGCCGCTTTCGTGCCCGACGCCTGCCTGATCAACCGCTACGCCCCCGGCACGCGCCTGTCGCTGCACCAGGACCGCGACGAGCAGGACCTGGCAGCGCCCATCGTGTCCATCTCGCTGGGTCTGCCCGCCACCTTCTTGTGGGGTGGCGCCACACGTGGCGAGCGCGCCTTGCGCGTGCCGCTGCGCCATGGCGACGCGGTGGTATGGGGCGGGGTGGACCGGCTGCGCTTTCACGGCGTGCTGCCGGTGGCGCCGGGCCAGCACCCGGCAACGGGCGAATGCCGCATCAACCTCACGCTGCGCAAGGCCACCTGACGCTACATGTTTGATAGCTGCTTGCGATTACTGGATGGCTCTTGTAGCCATTTTTAACGATAATTTCGCAGAACGGCACATTGTCTTACACCGGCGTAAGACGTTCCCCGCACAATGCCCTTTTGCCCTGCGGCAGAGCCCGCTTCCCAAGGACCTTACTTGCGCATCCTCTACGTCGAAGACAACTGCGAACTGCGAGACACCATCGGCCTGCTGATGGAGGGAGAAGGCCGCACTGTCGTCACCTGCGCCACGGCCGAGGAGGCCTTGCAGCGCGATGCGGCCCAGCCGCACGACGTGGTGGTTTCCGACGTGAGCCTGCCCGGCATGAGCGGGCTGGATCTGTGCCGCCACCTGCTGGCAAGCAACCCCCAGCGCTGGGTGGTGCTGTGCTCGGGCTATCCGCTGCAGCACGGGGTGGGCACGCTGGGCCCGCATGTGCGGTCCCTGCTCAAGCCGTTCGAGCTGGAAGAGCTGGAGGAGTTGCTGGACGTGATCGCCAGCCACCTGCAAAGCGCCAGCCCCGCCTGAGGCGGCACGTGCCCGGCTGCTGAAGGCCCGGCATCCCCCCGCCCCCGTCCTGTCAAGCCGCCACCGCGCGCCGCGGCAGCGTCACCGTGAAACAGGTGCGCCCCGCCTGCGAGGCGGCGTCGATCGTCCCGCCATGGGCCTGCACGATCTGGTGCACGATGAACAACCCCAGCCCCAATCCCTGGTGTTGACCGGCCCGGTTGCGCCGGCCCATAAATGGCGCGAACAGCCGGGGCAGCAGTTCGGCGTCAATCCCGCCGCCATTGCTCACGCGCAGCACCACGATATCGGCGGCGGCGCCGTCCAGTGACAACTCCACCGGCTGGTCGGGCGTGCCGTGGTGCATGGCGTTGCCCAGCAGGTTCGCCAGCATCTGGCCCAGGCGCTCTTCGTCCCACTCGCCGCGCAGATCCCCTTGCTGCTCAAGCCGCAGGTGGCGCTCGGGGTGGCCGGCACGGACTTCCTGCACCACGCGCTGCGCCTGCGGCCCCAGGTCCATGGGTGCAGGCTCGATGGCCAGCCCGCCATGCTGGCGGGCGCGCGTCACATCCAACAGGTCCTCGATCATGCGGCCCATGCGTCGCCCGGCCTGCTGCACGTTGCACGCCAGAGCCTGCACCTTGGCGGGCTCGGGAGCGCGCTGCAGCACACTGGCCACGGCCATGATGGCGCTGAGCGGGCTGCGCAGATCGTGGCTGAGCACGGCCATGAACATCTCGTTGATGTACAACGCCTCGGTGCGCTCCTGCAGCTCGCGTGCCAGCGCATGCCGCTGGCGCTGCAGGTCGAAGAACACCCGGGCCTTGTTGACCAGCATGTGGGGGTCGACGGGTTTGTAGAGGAAGTCCACCGCACCTTTTTCGTAGCCGCGGAACTGCCAGCCCTGGTCCCGCGAGCCGGCGGTGATGAAGATCAGCGGGATGTGCCGCGTGCGCTCGCTGCCGCGGATCAACTCCGCCAGTTCGAAACCGTTCATCTCGGGCATTTGCACGTCCAGCAGCGCCAGCGCCACGTCGTTGTGGGCCAGCAGCAGTTCCAGCGCCTGGGCGCCGGAGCCGGCCATGAGAATCTCTACGTCCTCATCCTTCAACAGCGCCTGCAATGCGACAAGGTTTTCAGGAACGTCATCCACGATCAGGCATTTCACGCACGCGCCGGTTCGATGACTCGCGGCCTGTGCAGCCGGTGGGGCAAAAATCACGAAAGTCCCTCCTTATGCAAGGTGGTCAACAGCGCGGCGATGCGTGCCGGGGGCAGCACCTGATCGGGTTGGATCAGGGCCAGCGCCGCCTGCGGCATAGCCATGGACGAAGCGCTGTCGGGCGACTGCACCACCGTGGCGCCGCCAGCGGCCTGCACTGCGCGCAAGCCCCGCGCTCCGTCACTGTTCGCGCCCGACAGGAGCACGGCCATGAGCCGCGGCCCATATTCATCGGCGGCGGATTCGAACAACACGTCGATCGACGGGCGCGAAAAATTCAGCGGCGCATCCACGGACAGGCACAGCCTCGGCCCCGAATCCACCAGCAAATGATAGTCAGGCGGCGCGAAATACACCGTGCCCGGCTCCACGGGCTCCTTGTCCTGGGCCTCGCGTACCGGCAGGGCGCAGCGCTGGCGGAAGATGTTGCACAGCAGGCTGGGCCGCTCGCGCGGCAGGTGCAGCACGACCAGCAGGGCCGCATGGAAACCCGCAGGCAGCGCGGGCAGCACCGCGCCCAGCGCTTCGATGCTGCCGGCCGACCCGCCAATGGCAATGGCGTCCAGGCGCACGCGTGGCGAAGCCACCTGCCTCATGCGTCACCTCTCTTCTGAAAGATACGCTCGGGCGCCACGAAGTCCTCGAATGCCGGCGCGTGCGAGGAAAAGCGCAGAGATTCCTTGGCCCCCAGGCCCAGGAATCCACGCCGGCACAGGGCCTCGCGGAACAGGCCCAGGGCGCGGTCCTGCAGCGTACGGTCGAAGTAGATCAGCACGTTGCGGCAGGAGATGAGGTGCACCTCGGCAAATACACTGTCGGTCGCGAGACTGTGGTCGGAGAAAACGATATGCCGGCGCAGGCTCTTATCGAACACCACGCGGCCATAGGCGGCGCTGTAGTGGTCGGACAGCGAGGAACGCCCGCCCGAGCGCGCATGGTTTTCGGTGAAGCCGGGCACGCGCTCAATGTCGTATACGCCCGCCTCGGCACGCTGCAGTGCCGTGCTGTTGATGTCGGTGGCGTAAATCAACGAGCGTTCCAGCAACCCCTCTTCACGCAGCAGGATGGCGAGCGAATACGCCTCCTCTCCCGTGCTGCAGCCCGCGACCCAGATCTTGAGCGACGGGTAGGTACGCAACAGCGGCACCACCTTTTCGCGCAGCGCGCGAAAGTACTCCGGGTCGCGGAACACATCGCTGACCTGCACGGTGAGGTAGTCCAGCAGCGCGGGAAACACCCCGCGCTCGTGCAGCAGCCGATGCTGCAGTTGGGACAGCGTCTCGCAGTCGAAGCGCGTGAGCGCGGCCTGGAGCCGGCGCTTGAGCGACGACTGCGCATACCCGCGGAAGTCGTAGTGGTAGCGCAGGTAAATGGCCTCGATCAGCAGCTGCTGCTCGATCTCTGCGGTCTTGCGTTGGTGCGGCAAGTGTTGGCTCCGATATCGTGGGTCCTCGCGCTGGCGCACGCTCACTTGGGCATCCACACCCTCATCAGCGACAGGAGTTTCTCCACGTCCAGCGGCTTGGCGATGTAATCGTTGGCGCCGGCGGCCAGGCATTTCTCCTGATCGTCCTTCATGGCCTTGGCGGTCAGGGCGATGATGGGCAGACGGCGCCACTCGGGGCGCCGGCGGATTTCCGCCATGGCGGTAAAGCCGTCCATCTCGGGCATCATGATGTCCATCAGCACCAGGTCCACAGTGCTCTCGCCGGCGGCGTTGGCACGTTCCAGCGCCTCCAGGGCCTCGCGTCCGTTGCGCGCGATCTCCACGCGCGCCCCCGTGGGCTCCAGCACGCTGGACAGCGCGAACACGTTGCGCACGTCGTCCTCCACCACCAGGATGGTGCGCCCTTCAAAAGTGGACTCACGGTCGCGCGCCAGCTGCAGCATGCGGCGCCGGTCGTCCGGCAAGGTGGACTCCACCTGGTGCAGGAACAGCGTGACCTCGTCCAGCAGGCGCTCGGGCGAGCGTGCGTCCTTGATGATGATGGACTTGGAGAAGCGGCGCAGCTGCTGTTCTTCGTCGCGCGACAAGTTGCGCCCGGTATAGACGATGACGGGCGGAAAGGACACCTCTTCCTGCTCGGCCATCTGCTGCAGCAGCTCGTACCCGTTCAGGTCGGGCAGGTGCAGGTCCATCACCATGCAATCGAACGTGCTGCCCTTGAGCAGGTCCAATGCCTGCCGCGCGGTGGCGGCGCCCACGATCTCCACGCCGTCGGTTGCCAGCAGGTGGCGCACGCTCTCGCGCTGGCGCGCGTCGTCCTCCACCACCAGCACGCGGCGCATGCTCTGGGTGAATTTGGCCTGCATGTGGAGCAGCGCCTGCTCCAGCTCCTCACGCTTGACGGGCTTGAGCGCATAGCCGATGGCGCCGCGCTCCATGGCCTCCTGCATGTAGTCGGCCACCGAGACCACGTGCACGGGAATATGGCGCGTGGCGGGGTTGCGCTTGAGCTGGTCCAACACGCCCAGGCCGGAGAAATCCGGCAGGTTCATGTCCAGCACCACCGCGCTGGGGCCGTATTCCAGCGCAGCCGCCAGGCCGTCGCTGCCCGTCGAGGCGATGACGCACTGAAAACCCATCTCATGCGCGAGGTCGCAAAGGATGCGCGCAAACCGCGGGTCGTCCTCGATGACCAGGATGGTGTAACGCCCCTGTTCCAACTGCTCCCGGTCATCCGGAACGACGTGCACGGGGGCGCATGGTTTTGCCGCCGGGGCCTCTGGCTGGCTCGCATGCGGTGGTTCGGCAGCGCGTCCGGCAGGCGTCGGCGCCACTGGCATCTTTGCCTGGCGCTCGCCTGCATCGCTGACAAGGGGCGCCGTGACGGGCAGGGTCAGCGTGAAGACGCTACCTTCGCCCGGCGCACTCTGCACCGCGATGCTGCCGCCGAGCAACTGCGCCAGATCCCGGGAGATCGACAGGCCCAAGCCCGTGCCGCCGTATTTGCGATGGGTACTGCCATCGGCCTGGTGGAAGGCATCGAAGATGCGCTCTTGCTGGTCGGGCGCGATGCCGATGCCCGTATCCCGCACAGCAAAGCACAGCGTGTCGTTGTCTCCTGCGAAGACGCGCATGGTCACTTCGCCGCGCGCGGTGAACTTGAGCGCATTGGAAAGCAGGTTTTTGAGAATCTGCGCCAGGCGCTGCGCGTCGGAGGTTATGAATGCCGGCACGCCCGGCTCCACCACCGCGTTGAATTGCAGGCCTTTGTCCTGCGCCTGGGCCCGCAGCGGCTCCATCACGCCCGCCACCACTTTGGCCACCGTCACCGGGCCAATCTCAACCGAGGTCTGCCCCGCCTCGATCTTTGCCAGATCGAGGATGTCGTTGATGAGGTTCAGCAGATCGGTGCCAGCGTTGTGGATGGTCTGCGCGTAGCGGACCTGTTCCGCCGTCAGGTTCTGCTGCTTGTTGTCGGCCAGCAGCTTGGCCAGGATCAGGCTGGAATTCAGCGGTGTGCGCAATTCATGGCTCATGTTGGCCAGAAACTCACTCTTGTACTGACTGGCCTGCGCCAAATCGCGCGCCTTGGCCTCCAGGGCGTCCTGTGCAGTCAGCAGGCGCTGCTTTTGGTACTGCAGCTGCTCGGTCTGCGCTTCCAGCTGGGCGTTGCTGTGCTCCAACTCCGCCTGCTGCGCCTGCATCAGGTTTTGGGACTCCTGCAGCATGCGGCTTTGCTGCTCCAGTTCCTCGTTGTTGACGCGCAGCTCTTCCTGCTGCGCCTGCAACTCCTCCGCCTGGCGCTGCGTCTCGTCCAGCAGACTCTCCAGGCGCGAGCGATCCAATGCGCCCCGAACAGCCTGGGCCAGCTGCTCCCCGGCGCGCACAAGGAAGTCAACCTCGTGCGGAGCGACCGTGCGGAACCACCCCATCTCGACCACCGCGAGCGCTACGCCATTGAGCACGATGGGCATCATCACCAATTCGGCGGGCGTGGCCTGGCCCGTGCCGGAGGTCACGGGCAGATAGCCGCTGGGCACGTGGCGCACATGCTGAAGAGTGCGGCTCTGCAGCGCCTGGCCCAGCAGGCCCTCTCCCGCCCGCACGGCCGCCGGGCCGGTGTCGGGCGCCAGTGCATAGCCGCCCATGCGCTCGAAGACGCCGTGGCCTTGCGTCACGTAGATGGCCCCCACCCTGGCATCCAACTCCGTCGCCAGATAGCCGATGACAGCACCCGCCATGTCATGGATGCGCTGCTCACCTTGCAGCCGCGTGCCCAGCCTTACGAGGTTGCCTTTGATCCAGTTCTCGACCTCGCGGCTGCGGTACTCCGCCATGGTCATCACCGCGGACGCACAGGTCAGCAGCAATAGCACGGCGGCACTGCCCCACGTCAGGTAGGCCGAGATGCCAAACGCTCCTTCCCACACCTCCCGCTGGGCCTGCAGTTGCTGCTGTTCGGTGTTGAGCATCTCGCGCACCAGCGTGCGGGTGGTTTCCATGGTGGCTTGACCGTCGCCGCGCATGGCCTCCAGGGCCTCTTCGCGCCGGCCCTCGCGCTGTAGCGCAACGATGTGCGCAAGTTCGGTCATGCGCTTGGTGGCCAACCCCTGCAATTGGTCGAAGCGCTGCTGCTCCAAGAGACTCCCGCGCGTCATCCCGCGCAGCTTTTCCAGGGCCACCGGCACGGCGGCCTGGGCTACGGTGAACAAGCCCAGCGTCTGCTCCTGCCCCGACAGCAGGTAGCCCCGCTTGGCGGATTCAGCGTCCTTCAGATGCGACCAGACCATCTGGATCTGCGTGATCCGTTCGACCGTCGCGTTGAGATTGTCCACGGCTTTCGCGCGCTCGTCGTTGGACCGGTAGGTGAGCACGGCGATCAACAGGGCGGCAAATGCCGCCAAAGCAAATCCCACCATCAGGCGGACGGGCATGCCCCCTCGGATGGCCGCACGGGGCCGAGCATCGGAACTGGAGACAGTCATGTGTGACGTGGAGTAAACATTGCCGCGCGATGATAGGAGCAACGGGTCCCTTGCTCCTGTAGGGCAACGTCTTCACCGCAGCGTATCCCTCTAGCGATCTTATGTCGCACCTGCCAGCAGGGCCAATCTACCACTGGTCAGCAAGGGTTAGGTAATCGTCCTAAACTCCCATCCTTTCCCGCGTTACGCGCGCCCGGGGAAGCAGATCCCCGCAGCGGCAAGCGCCGGCTTCCTACCCCTTCCCTCGGTGATCCGCCGCACTGTGCGTTCTGCAGCGCGCATACGGCCCTTCATTTCACTGCCGCAGGTGGCAACGCGCCAGCGCAGCAAAAGACGGGCAATACCTCGTCTATCGCGCCGGACGGCCGGCGCGTTCCGCAGCCTGTGCTCTCACAGGCCCCCAGGCAAGGGCATGCCCATGCTGGCTCTTGCCGTCGATCTCAAAGGAGTTCCGTGTCCAATAAAGAGCAGTTGATTGAAATGCAAGGCAAGGTAGACGAAGTGCTGCCGGATTCCCGTTTTCGCGTAGTTCTCGAGAACGGACACACCCTCATCGCCTATTCGGGCGGAAAGATGCGCAAGCACCGCATTCGAGTGCTTGCGGGCGACACCGTGTCGCTGGAGATGTCCCCCTACGACCTCACCAAGGGCCGTATCACCTTCCGTCACCTGGAGCCGCGTGCCGGCGGCGCGCCGCGCCGCCCCTCGCCCCATCGCCGCTAGGCCCCGGCCGATTCGGCCAGCGTGGCGATGTCGATGACGAAGCGGTATTGCACGTCGCCCTTCAACATGCGTTCATAGGCGGTATTGATCTCATCGGCGCGGATCAACTCGATATCCGCCACGATGCCATGCTCCGCGCAGAAATCGAGCATCTCCTGGGTCTCGGGAATGCCGCCGATCAAGGAGCCAGCCAGCGTGCGCCGCTTCATGATGAGGTTGAACACATTGGGCGACGGATGGGGCGACGCCGGCGCACCCACCAGCGTCATCGCACCGTCGCGCCGCAGCAGGCGAAGGAAGGCATCCAGGTCGTGCGGCGCCGCCACCGTGTTGAGTATGAAGTCGAGACTGTTGGCATGCGCGGCCATCTCCTGCGGATGACGGGAAACCACCACTTCGTGCGCACCTAACGAGAGCGCCGCAGCGCGCTTGGATTCAGAGGTGGTGAATGCCACCACATGCGCCCCCATTGCGTGCGCCAGCTTGATGCCCAGGTGGCCCAGCCCGCCGATGCCGACCACACCCACGCGATGCCCCGGACCCACCTTCCAATGGCGCAATGGCGAGTAGGTGGTAATGCCCGCGCACAGCAGCGGAGCAACCGCGGCCAACTGCCCTTGCGGATGGCGCACCCGCAGCACATAGCGCTCATGTACGACGATCTGTTGCGAGTATCCGCCCAGCGTGTGGCCGGGCGCGTCCTCGGTCGGGCCGTTGTAGGTGCCGACCATGTGGCCGCAATAGTTCTCCAGCCCTTCGTCGCAATCCTGGCAATGCCGGCAGCTGTCGACAATGCAGCCCACGCCGACCAGGTCGCCCGCCTGGAACGCCGACACCTGCGCGCCCACGGCCACTACGCGCCCGACGATTTCATGCCCCGGCACGCACGGATACAGCGTGCCCGCCCATTCCGAACGCACCTGGTGCAGGTCGGAATGGCACACACCGCAATAGGCAATGCCAATCTGCACGTCGTGCGCGCCCGGCGCGCGCCGTGCGATCTCCAGGGGCTGCAATGGACGGTCGCTCGCGTGGGCGCCGTAGGCTTTGACGGTCATGGGGTTCTCCTGTGAATGGCTCACGCCCCTGTTGTACAGGTTCGGTCCGATGCGTTTCGGAACAGAATCCTATCGGCACTTCCGGCCTGAGGCAGGGCCTGCCTTCCTCCGGGCGTCGCTGTAAGGCAGAGCGTTGCTGGAGTAGAACCGCGTCAACGGCCCCTCAGCCTGGCCATGCCCCCGACCAAGGAGTTGACATGAAGGACACGATGACACCCCCACACCGTGCGGAAAACGGCTGCTTGCCCACCTCTGCACCGGCCCGGTGGCGTGAAACCGTGACGTCTATGCCAGCCTACTCGGGTTTGGCACCCCACAGCGCTCGCGCTCAAAAAGGTCGCTGCTGGACATGCCATGCGTCGTCGTTTGGGCCCGCTGACGATGCAACAAGCCACCACCCAGGCGCTGAAGGCGCCGTTGCCAGGAGCAGACATGAAAACAGCACAACGTGATGTCCTTGTCCAGACGCTGAAAAAGCGGTTCGAGAGCCACATGCACCGGCACCCCACCGTCGTCTGGGCCGATGTCCATGAACGCTTGACTGCCAACAAACTGAAGGCGCTGCAGGACATGGAGGCAACGAGCGGCGAGCCCGACGTCGTCGGCAGTGCCGCCGCGGACGGAACCTACCTTTTCTGCGATTGCGCGGCGGAGAGCCCGAGCGGGCGCAGGAGCCTGTGCTACGACGCACAGGCCCTGCATGCCCGCAAGCTGCACAAGCCGCAGAACAGCGCCATCGAAGCGGCCGCGGCCATGGGCGTCACCCTGCTGACAGAGGCGCAGTACCGCGCACTACAGGAGGTAGAGGATTTCGACCAGAAGACTTCGAGTTGGATTTGGACCCCGCCAGACGTGCGCGAGCGCGGTGGCGCGCTTTTTTGCGACAGGCGCTACGGCCGGGTTTTCGTGTACCACAACGGCGCCGAGTCGTACTACGCAGCGCGAGGATTCAGAACGTCGCTGAGCGTCTAGGCCGCACCACCACCCGCCGTGCTTCCTCGCCTGTGGCCGAACCCCAGGCGATCCACGCATTACTGACCACGCTGCCGGGCGTTGCCGCAGTGCCCCCACTTCTTGCCTGCGGCCTGCATCAAGCCCTCCGGAGCATTTCGCCCTTCAGAAGCTCGACGAAGGCGCGCGCCGCAGGTGCGATGGCTGTGCCGGGCGGATACACGGCATAGACGCCTCCTTTGGGCAATGCCCATTCCGGGAGCAGCCGAACCAGCGCTCCACTGCGGATGTCACTCTCCAAGTGAAGCAAACTGCCAACCGAAACGCCTGCGCCATTGAGCAGCAAGGCGCGCAAGGCAACAGCGGAATCGGTGCGCAGCTTGGGCGCCATGCGCACCGTGATGTCCTTTGTCCCGTTGGTGAATGGCCATGTGAGGGGCGCCGGCAGCAAGGTCAGCGCGATCCACCGGTGATGCGCCAGGTCCTCGGGAGCCTCCGGACGCGGACAGCGGGCCAGATACTCGGGTGACGCCAGGACCGCCTGCCCAAATTCCCCCAGTTTCGCAACCCGCGCGCTTGAATTGCGTAACCACCCCACACGGATGCTCACGTCGATGCCCTCGCCAACGAGGTCTTGCACCTTGTCACTGACCACAAGTTCCAAACTGACCTCGGGATGGCGGACAGCGAACTCCGCCACCACCGGCGACATGACCTGAACGGCATATTCAACAGGCGCACTGACACGCAAGCGGCCACGCAGACCCGATCCACGCGATCCGGCGTGTTGCAGCACTTGCTCAAGCCCCTGCATGAGAGGCGCGCTTTCTTCGAACAACCGTTGCCCCGCATCGGTGAGCGTAACCGTGCGCGTCGTACGGTGGAACAGGGCCGCGCCCAGCACGTTCTCCAGACGGCGAATCTGAAGACTCACCTGCGGACGCGCAATGTGCAGACGTTCGGCGGCGGCCGTGAAGCTGCGCGCATCGGCGACGGCCAGGAAAGCGCGCAACAGGTTGAGATCGCCCACGGGGGATGGCATGATTGGTTCGAATTAGATACCAGTATTGTTCTTTTTGTCCTCTTTTTCTGACGATGCGGCAAGAGGATCATTGACCCCGCACCCCGAATCCGCGGGTCAAAGAAAGGATCATTCCATGCGTATCGCACTGATCGGTGCCACTGGCTTTATCGGCTCCGCCATCCGCCAAGAGGCGCTCTCGCGCGGTCATCACGTGACCGCCATCGTGTCCAACCCCACAAGACTCCCCGCTGCGCAGGGCCTTGAGGTTCAGGGCGCAGATGCCCTGGACTCTCAGCAATTGCGAGCGGTTCTCCGTGGGCACGACGTGGTGATCAGCGCATTCAGTGGCCATGCCAACTCCGACGTATATGGCTATTACCTCAAAGGAATGCACTCCATCATCGATGCAGCGCGTGCCACGGGCGTCCGCCTGCTGGTCGTCGGCGGGGCGGGCAGTCTGGAGGTCGAGCCCGGCGTGCAATTGCTCGACACACCGTCGTTCCCTGAACAATGGAAAGCGACGGCCGAGGGTGCCCGAGCAGCCCTGAAACTGCTGCGCGAAACACCCGATGTGGATTGGACGGTGCTGAGCCCCCCGCCCATGATCCACCCGGGAACCCGCACCGGACAGTACCGGACCGCGAACGATGCCGTGATCATGGGCGATAGCGGGCCCAGCGACATCTCGCTGGAGGACTATGCGGTCGCCATGGTGGATGAAGCTGAGTCCGCGAAACACCGCGGCCGGCGCTTCACCGTGGCGCACTGAGAACGAACCGAAAGCCCCGTGCCGGTTCGCGCCCGACCCGGGGCGATCCTCTGCCCCGGCTTTCGCTGTACCAATGAATCACCGATGCCGGCGATAGGCATCGTTGGAATACCGCAACCGGGCGGCGGCAACCACCACTATTCGCACAAATTAAAGTCGTAAACAGCGGACTAGCATCTATGCGGCTTTGCGTGCTGACCCGCCAGAGCCCACGCAATCTAAAGTCGTAAACTCACCAGCACAGCCTTCTTATCCCCAACATCAGCAACACGACATGCCGAGGTCTTTCGCGAAATGGCCTCAGCGTCAAAACTGGATTGCAGACCAAAGGGCCTTCCGCCCCCCATGAACAAGCCCGCAGCAGGCAACAGCCATACGGTTCAATCAACCCGCAGCACCTCAAACTGCTGCTGGACCGGTGTGCCTACCTGTATCGCCACCTCATCCCCCTCGCACTTGCCCAGCATGGCTTTTCCCAAAGGCGCTTCGCTGCTAATGACCTGGACGCCGCTGTCCAACTTCATGCTGCCACCATCTGGGCCAAGGAAGATCTCGTGATGCTTGTCGTCAGAATCGACCAGGCAGACCAACGCACCAAGTTGTATGCCTTTGCTGGCGTCGTAAGGGCGTGGACGGAATTGACGCCAATGGGTCATCGCTTGGCGGATGGCTGCAGCACGCCGAGCTTGGCCGGTAGCAAGGTAAGCAGCTTCGAGCCCCAGTGTGTCGTATTTGTTTCGGCAATGTTCTCTTCGTGAGTCGCCGTTTCGTGGGCCACCCGCACCGCCTGCTCGGCTTGCAGCAGATCCTCGGCGAGCCGATTCAGTACTTGTTGCTGCAGCAAAAATTTATCCATGATGCAAGGTAGGCGTCTCAAACAATCGGGGCAGGTCTTCATCATGAAATGCACCCATCGCTTTCAACGCTTCAGCAAGGGCAAGGGATGCCTCGGTGATCGAGACGGCCCCTCTTCAGCGTGGCAAGTGTGCTGAAGGGCAGCGGCTACAAGGACAAGCCCGTGGCGAAAGACAAGAGATGCCAGGCGAACACTTCACGGAGCAGATCGCCAATCAGACCGCTGCTGCGGTGACCTGACTGAACTCAAACAGCTTTCTCGGCACCCGAGGCGATTCACGGGATCATGCATACGTCCAGACAGCTGTCTGCACCGAAAGTATGAGCTATCGTAGATTTCGTGCATGAGCGATACCAGGAGGAGCTTTGGCACTGAAGGGCTGAGGTGCCCACAGAGCTTCATGATCTCCTTCGTATTTTCTAATATAGCGATATCGGTCTCTACCACCATTAGTTGGCCGAGAGCTAAGCGATCACCTGCTTTGGGCGGCGGACTTGATAGCGTGGAAGTCTGCGCGGCCACTTCAGATCGTGCGACGCGCAAACAGGTTCATTAACTTCGGGCGACTGCTTCAATCAGGCAAGCTCGAGGCTTCGAATAGAGTACAGCGCCATCAATGCTGCGCCCTGCGCCAGCGATGTCTCATCGATGTTGGACCTGGGATGATGACGCGAGTACTGGGAACCGGCTCTTTTTTGCGGAGATCCTACTGTTACCCGAGTGAGCCACTCGCGGTGCCAGCCGGGCGCACAACGGCCACATCACAAGTTAGGCGCAGAACTTGCATGGTTTAGCAAATGCCGACCTATCACGCCCACCTGAGACTCACCCAGTGCCCGGACGACGTGGCGTCCCGATACCCATGAGCTGGCGCGCCTGCTTGGAGCTGCACTACAGCTTGGAATCGGCGCGCACCGTTGCCCGCTATCGCCATGACGGGCCGCTGCGCCTGCTGCGGAGCCTCTACCCCGAGGGCGATACCGTTTGCCACAACGTACTAGTCCATCCGCCGGGCGGTCTGGTGGGGGGCGACACGGTGGAGACCCAGGTTTCGGTGGCGCCCGGCGCGCACGGTCTCGTCACCACACCCGGCGCCACCCGTTTCTACCGCTCGTTGGGCGAGCCGGCCCGTCAGCGCGTGCACGCCCGGCTGGAGGCTGGCGCGCGGCTGGAATGGCTGCCGCTGGAGGCCCTGGCCTATAACCAATGCAAGGCTGAAAACCGCGCCGTATTTGATCTCGCCCCCGGCGCCGAACTGTTGGGTTGGGATGTTACGGCTCTGGGCCTGCCCACGGCCGGCCAGCCCTTTGTGGAGGGCTGCTTCACGCAGCATCTGGAGGTGCCCGGCGTCTGGCTGGAGCATGGCCGCATCGCGGCCGACGATCTTCGGCTGCTTGATGGCCCGCTGGGCCTGGCAGGCCACCGCTGCCTGGCCACACTGTTCTTCATAGCCGGCACGCCGATCGAACGCCAGCGGCGCGACGCCGCGCTCGACGCCGTGCGCCAGTTGATCGAAGCGCATCCCCTGCGGCTCAGCGCTGGCGTCACTAACCCGCATCCACAGGTGCTGGTGCTGCGGGTGCTGGCACCGCTGGTTGAACCGGTACTGGAACTGTTGCGGCCGGCCCGTGCTGCGTGGCGTCAGGCGCTGTGGCACATGGACGCCGTGGTACCTCGAGTCTGGGCGACCTGAATTTTTTGGGGGCGCGACGCGACCGCTGGCGCTGTAGCCTGCCAAGCTCAGGCGTCCTGCAGCAGACTACTGGCGATCGCCGCTGCCGCCGTGCGTGTTTCCACTCCGAGCTTCTCGAAGATGTGCTCCAAGTGTTTGTTCACCGTACGCGGGCTCATGCCGAGGATGTCAGCAATGTCGCGGTTGGTCTTACCCTTGGCGAGCCAGGACAGCACTTCGGTCTCACGCGGTGTGAGGACTGCACCACTCAGGCGTTTGTGTGCGCCATTCACCGCCGGCACAGCCTGACGCAGCAGGATCATGGTCTCGCCCGGGCCGGTCTGCCCCAAGTACTGTGCCTGTAGCTGACTACCATTGGGCAGCGGGGTCAGTGTCTCGCCCTGCGTGATGGCAGCCTGAAGCCACCCCTTCAACGGTGCCGCTTCGCCCTGCGGTCCAAGCGCTTCTTCCAGCCAGTGCACGGCCTGCGGCGAACGCCAGGCGATGCGACCCTGGCTGTCGAGCAGCACTACACCAAGTCCGGCCACATCCACTGCCTCGCGCGCCAGCCTGCTGACATGCGCATTGCGCAGGTGCGTGGCCAGGCGTGCCAGCACCTCGGGAATCTTCAGCGGCTTGACCACATAGTCCACTCCGCCGCTAGCAAACCCTTCAACGATTTGTTCAGTCTCGGCCAAGCCAGTCATGAAGATCACCGGCACGTGGGCCCAGGAGGGTTCGGACTTGAGGCGGCGGCACAGAGCAAAACCGTTCTCGCCCGGCATGATGGCATCAAGCAGCACGGCGTCGGGCACGGCCATCTCGAAACGTTCCAGCGCCTCGATGGCATCGCGTGCCACCAGCACGGTGTAGCCTTCGATTGCCAGCGCATCGCACAGCATGCGCAGGGTGTCGGGCGCGTCGTCCACCACCAGCACCACGCTGGAGACTGCAGGCTGCATGACGGGTTCAGCTTTCATCTTCGGTTTCTTTCAGGCGTTCGATCAGGGCAGAAAAGTCGAAGCGGTCAACGTGCACTGTCAGGCTTTGCAGCACGTCCGCAATCGCCGGCTCCTGCTCGGCACTGCTGCGCAGCAGGCCGCGCAAGCCACTGGCATTGCCCATGCGAGCCAGACCAATCAGACTGTGGCGCAGTTCATCCGGCAGTGGCAGCCTGCCGGCCGACTCCCGATCCACCGGTGGGACTTCAGGGGTGTGCGGCAGGGTGCTCTCGTGCACCCACTCCAGCTGCAGTACACGCGCCAGCAGGTCCAGCAGCTCGGACTCGATCACCGGCTTGCTCACAAACCCCTGGCAGCCAACAGCTTCCAGCAGCTCGGGCCGGTTCTCGAACGGGTCGGCCGAGACGAAGACGACCGGCAAGTCGGGCCCGACATTGCTGCGGATGAGCTGCGCGGTCTGCCAGCCGTTGAGGTCGTCCATGTTGATGTCGAGAAGCACCGCATCGGGTCTGTGCTGCTGCAAGATCTCCAGGCATTCGCGGCCGCTGGCTGCCTCGCGCACGATGAAGCCCAGCGGCAGCAGCAGGCTGGCCAGCAGCTGGCGCTGGATGGGTTGGTCGTCCACCACGAGCAGGGTGCGGCGAGGGTCGAGGTAGCCGACGATGGGACGCAGATGACGCAGGGTGCGCGCGGCCGGGGCCTTGATCTCGCGCAGATACAGGCGCACGCTGAAGGTGCTGCCCTGGCCCACGGCGCTGCGCAGTGTGAGTTCACCGCCCATGAGGCTGGTGAGCAGACTGGTGATCGTCAGGCCCAGGCCGGTGCCCGATTCGCTGGCGCGCCGTCCGGCACTGCCGCGCTCGAAGGGCTGGAAGATGCGCTCCTGGTCTTGCGGGGCGATGCCGATGCCAGTGTCTTCCACCTCGAAACGCACCACCTCGTGTCGGCAGTCCACGCGCAGCACGACAGCGCCCCGATTGGTGAAGCGCACGGCGTTGCCCAGCAGGTTGATGAGTATCTGGCGCAGGCGCTTGGCGTCGGCTTGCACCCAAGCGGGCACACGGCCCTGGGTTTCGAAGCGGAATGCGAGGCCCTTGCCCTCGGCCTGGGGCTGCACCATGCGTGCGAGTTCGGAGAGGAATTCCTGAAAAGGCAGCGGCGCTGGGTCCAGCCGCAGGCGGCCAGCCTCGATGCGGGCCAGGTCCAGCAGACCGTCGATCAGTGCATGCATGTGCTGGCCGCTTTGCTGGATGGTCGTGACGGCTTCACGCGCGCTGCCCCGAAACTCGCTGTTTCGCAGCAGGATCTGCGAATAGCCCAGGATGCTGTTGAGGGGGGTGCGCAGCTCGTGCGTCATGCCGGCCACGTAGCGCGTCTTGGCCTGGCTGGCGTTCTCGGCCAACTCCTTGGCGCTTTGCAGCGCGGCGTCGGTGCGCTGGTGAGCGTCGATTTCCTTTTGCAGCAACTGGGTCTGCCGCTCAGATTCGTCGTGGGCCATGCGCCGGCTCTCGTTGGCCAGCACCAGCCACCAGGCCCACACCGCGGCCAGCAGAGCAAGCAGCGAAAACACCTTGATGAAGGGGCCGCGCAACGCGTCGGGCGGCGCGGCCAGGCTCTCCTGCATGTAGACCACCCCCAGCACGAAAGCCATGACGGCGCACAGCGAGAGAAAAACCGTGAAGTACTGGCCGACGCGGAAATTGAAGCGGTTGTTCAGGCTGGGCGGCAGGATAGCTGCGAGGGCGGCGCGCACCTGGTCGGTTGCGCGCGCCTGGGTCTTGCAGCGATCATGGCAGCGCGATTCGAGCGAACAGCACAGCGAGCAGATCGGCGCGCCATAGGCCGGGCAGGCGGCCATGTCAGTGCTCTCGAACGGGTTTTCGCAGACACTGCAGCGCACAAGTTCACCAACTTTCCAGGGTGAAGGGTCGCGGCGCGCAAGGTAGTAGCGCCCCCCTGTGGCCCAGGCCAGCAGCGGCGCCGTGACCATGGCGGTGAAGAGCGCGATGAAGGGCGCGAAAGCGGCTGCGTATTCGCCCAGCCAGCCAAAGTGGGCCACAACCGAGAGCACCACGGCCAGGCCCATCGCGCCCAGGCCTACGGGGTTGATGTCGTAGAGGTAGGCTCGGCGGAACTCCACGCCCTTGGGGCTCAGGCCCAGCGGCTTGCTGATGACCAGGTCCGCCACCAGAGCCCCCACCCAGGCGATGGCCACATTGGCGTACAAGCCCAGTACGCGCTCGAGCGCGCCGAAGACGCCCAGTGTCATGAGCAGCATGGCAATGATGACGTTAAACACCAGCCAGACCACGCGACCCGGGTGGCTGCGCGTGAGCCGCGCGAAGAAATTGCTCCATGCCAGCGAACCGGCATAGGCGTTGGTGACGTTGATCTTGACCTGCGAGATCACCACGAACAGCACCGTGAGCAGCAGCGCAGCTGTGGGGTCGCTCAGTGAGCGCAGGTAGCCCACCAGGTACATCTGCGTGGGCTCAGCAGCGTGCAGCGGCGATGTGCCGTACTGCAGCGCGACGAAGGCCAGAAAGGCGCCGCCCAGCATCTTGAGCATGCCCGGCAAGATCCAGCCCGGGCCCGCCACGAGCACGGCGCCCCACCAGCGCCAGCGGTTGGCCGGGGTACGCGCAGGCATGAAGCGCAGGTAGTCCACCTGCTCGCCGATCTGCAGCACGAGCGCGAAGGTCACCGCGGCGGCGGCGCCGAACATCAGCGGCTCGAAGTCGCTGCTGCCCGAGGTCAGGCCGGACAGGCCGGTGAACTGCACGTAGAAATCGGGCTGGGCCAGCGCGAACCATGCGAAGGGCCACAGCAACAGCACCACCCACAGCGGCTGGGTCCAGGTCTGCAGGCGCGAGATAAAGGTAATGCCGTGTAGCACCATGGGGATGATGACCAGCGAGGACAGTACATAGCACCACACCAGTGGCCAGTCCAGTACCAGCTGCAGCGCCAGCGCCATGATGGCCGCCTCCAGGGCGAAAAAGATGAAGGTGAAGCTGGCGTAGATGAGCGAGGTGACGGTGGAGCCCAGGTAGCCGAAGCCAGCGCCGCGCGTGAGCAGATCCATGTCCAGCCCGTAGCGTGCCGCATAGACGGCGATGGGTAGGCCCGTGAAGAAGGTGACCAGGCCCATCACCAGGATGGCCCAGAGCGCGTTGGAAAAGCCGTAGTTCAGCGCGATGGCGCCGCCGATGGCCTCCAGCGCGAGAAAGGACACGCCGCCAAAGGCCGTGTTGGCCACGCGCAGCTCGCTCCATTTGCGTGCACTGTGGGGCGTGTAGCGCAGCGCGTAGTCCTCCAGCGTCTCGTTGGCTACCCAGGAGTTGTAGTCGCGGCGGATGCGAAAGATCTTTTGTGGTGCGTGGTTCATGCCTGCGCTTTTTTGGTGCATGCACTGTCAATACGAGTGCGCACGCAAGAACCGTACTCAGCGGTGCGCGCATCCCGCGTACGTCAATTGACGTATGGGCCGTGGAGAGGGTTGTCCCTAATCTCAAGGCCGTGGTGACGCCGTGTCGCCCAGCACCTCCCGCAGGTGTTCTTGGTTCCCAACTCTTCTCTTCAGGAGTGCCCCATGAAAGACCAGACCGATCCGTCCCTGCTTCACCCGTCTGCTGCCGCCGACCTGCAGCGCCGCCGCCTTCTGCAGGCCATGGGCGCCATGTCCGTGGTCGGTCTGCCCGGCATAGCCATGGCCCAGCAGTTTCCCACCGCCAAGGTCAACACAACCAAGCTTGCCGTGACCGACACCGAGGTGGTGGTGGGCCAGTTGCACTCGTCTTCCGGCACCATGGCCATCTCTGAAACCGGCTCGATCCAGGCCGAGCAACTGGCCATTGACCAGATTAACGCCATGGGCGGCATCCTGGGCCGTAAGATCCGCGTCATCAAGGAAGACGGCGCTTCCGACTGGCCAACCTTCGCCGAGAAATCTAAGAAGCTGCTGGTCAACGACCACGTGGCCGCGGTCTTCGGCTGCTGGACCAGTGCCTCGCGCAAGGCCGTGCTGCCGATCTTCGAGAAGGAAAACGGCCTGCTCTACTACCCCACCTTCTACGAAGGCCTGGAGCAGAGCAAGAACGTGATCTACACCGGCCAGGAAGCCACGCAGCAGATCATCTACGGTCTGGACTGGGGCGCGAAGGAGAAGAAGGCCAAGACCTTCTTCCTTGTAGGCTCGGACTACATCTGGCCGCGTACCTCGATGAAGATCGCGCGCAAGCACATCGAGAGCGTGGCCAAACTGGGCAAGGTGGTCGGCGAGGAGTACTACCCGCTGGGCAACACCAATTTCAACTCACTGATCAACAAGATCAAGGTCGCCAAGCCGGACTGCATCTTCGCGGCCGTGGTAGGCGGCTCCAACGTGGCGTTCTACAAGCAGCTGAAGGCCGCCGGCATCACCGGCGACAAGCAGTTCCTGCTGACGCTGTCGGTCACCGAAGATGAGATGACGGGCGTGGGCGGCGAAAACTTCGCCGGCTTCTACAGCTCGATGAAGTACTTCCAGACCCTGGACAACGAGAACAACAAGAAGTTCGTCGAAGCCTTCAAGGCCAAGTACGGCAAGGACGCCGTCATCGGCGACGTCACGCAGGCCGGCTACCTGGGTCCCTGGCTGTGGAAAGCCGCCGTCGAGAAGGCGGGCAGTTTCGACATCGACAAGGTGGTGGCCGCCTCGCCAGGCATCGAGCTCAAAACCGCACCCGAAGGCTATGTCAAGGTGCACCAGAACCACCACCTGTGGAGCAAGTCACGCATCGCCATGGGCAACAAGGACGGCACCTTCAAGGTGGTGGCCGAGTCGCCCAACCTGATCGAGCCCGATCCGTTCCCGAAGGGCTATCAGTAAGCAGGAATCCCCGCGAGGGGGTGCCGGTGGCGGCCATGGTTGCAGCAACGGATGGCCGCCACCCTTCTTCTCAGACAGACAGGTGACGCCATGGATTTTTCGGAAATGCTCAACATCGCCCTCATGCAGGGCTTCGCAGGACTCAGTCTGTTCTCGGTGCTTCTGCTCATGGGCCTGGGCCTGGCCATCATCTTCGGCCAGATGGGCGTTATCAACATGGCCCATGGCGAGTTCATGACCATCGGCGCCTACACGGTCTTTCTCTTCTCCACGCTGACAGAGAAATTCGCACCCGGCTTCATGCCCTACTACTTCCCGCTGTCCATCGGTATCGCCTTCATCCTGGCCTTCATCGCCGGTTGGCTGGTGGAATGGGGACTGATCCGTTTTCTCTACAAGCGCCCGCTAGACACGCTGCTGGCCACCTGGGGCCTGAGCCTGGCCATCCAGCAAGTGTTCCGTTCAGCCATCGGTCCTAAGGAAGTCAGCCCCACGCTGCCCGACTGGCTGATGGGCTCCTGGGCTCCGGCCACGGGTCTGGACATCCCGATCAACGGCCTGTTCGTGCTGGGCCTCACGCTGCTGGTCACGTGCGGCGTGCTGCTTGCCCTCTACAAGAGCCGCTGGGGCCTGCGGGTGCGCGCCACGGTGAGCAACCGCACCATGGCCAACGCCATAGGCATCAACACGAGCAAGACCGACCGCCTGACCTTCGCCATTGGTTGCGGCATCGCCGGTGTGGCGGGTGCAGCCTTCACCACGATCGGCTCCACGGGGCCGACCAGCGGCTCGCTCTACATCGTCGACTCCTTCCTGGTCGTGACCTTCGGCGGGGCTGCCAGTCTGCTAGGCACGGTGGCATCCGCCTTCGGCATCGCGCAAACGCAGTCAATCAGCGAGTTTTTCATCAGCGGCTCCATGGCCAAGGTGCTCACGCTGTCGCTGATCGTAGTCATCCTGATGATCCGCCCACAGGGCCTGTTCGCCAGCAAGGTGCGCCGCTGATCCAGTCCCCAACTTCGGAGTCCCATCATGAACAAGTTCACCGCATGGATCAACAGCAAGGGGCTGGGCAGTGTGCTCATCCTGGCCGTCGTGCTGCTGGTCATCTTCCCGCTCACCTTCGACATCTTTCGCCTCAACTTGGTGGGCAAGTACCTGACCTACGCCTTCGTGGCTCTGGGCCTGGTCATGCTCTGGGGCTACGGCGGCGTGCTGAGCCTGGGCCAGGGCGTCTTCTTTGGCCTGGGCGGCTATGCCATGGCCATGTTCCTCAAGCTCGAGGCCTCCGACCCCGAGACCACCAAGATCCAGTCCACGCCTGGCATCCCGGACTTCATGGACTGGAACCAGCTCACAGAGTTGCCGCTGTGGTGGCAGCCCTTCGAGCACCTGCCCTTCGCGTTGATCGCCGTAGTCGCCATTCCCACGCTGCTGGCGTTCATCATTGGCTATGCCATGTTCAAGCGGCGCGTGGGCGGTGTGTACTTCGCCATCATCACCCAGGCGGTGGCGCTGATCCTCACGGTTCTCATCATCGGCCAGCAGGGCTACACGGGCGGCGTCAACGGTATGACCGATCTCAAGACTCTGCTGGGCTGGGACATCCGTACCGACAGCGCCAAGTACATCCTGTACTACCTCTGCAGCGCCGTGCTGCTGGGCAGCATCGCGCTGTGCCTGTGGGTGCAGAAGAGCAAACTGGGAACCCTGCTGCTGGCCATGCGCGACAAGGAAGACCGGGTGCGCTTCTCGGGCTACGACGTGGCCATGTTTAAGGTCTTCGTGTTCTGTCTGGCGGCGGCGCTGTCCGGCATCGGTGGGGCGCTGTTCACGCTGCAGGTGGGCTTCATGTCGCCGTCTTTCGTAGGCATCGTTCCCTCGATCGAGATGGTGATCTACGCCGCAGTGGGCGGGCGCATGAGCCTGGTGGGCGCGGTCTACGGCGCACTGCTGGTGAACTTCGGCAAGACCTACTTCTCCGAGAGCTTCCCCGACCTCTGGCTGTTCCTGATGGCCGGTCTGTTCATCGGCGTGACCATGGCCTTCCCCGACGGGCTGGCTGGCGTGTGGGAGAAGAAAGTCAAACCCTGGTGGGCGCGCAAGCAGGCCGAACGCCTGGCCATCCGCGCGGCCGTAGCGCGCGACGCCGCCACGCCGGCTACTCCCACTGACGACGTCACCGTGCCGAGCACTGTGCGTCCGCTGCATGCCGCCCCCACGGGCCAGAACGCCTGAAATTCCAGGAGTCCATCATGAGCAACACCGACTTTGCCGTGGCCATCGAAGACCTGACCGTCTCCTTCGACGGCTTCAAGGCCATCGACAACCTCACCCTCTACATCGATAAGAACGAGCTGCGCGTGATCATCGGCCCCAACGGCGCGGGCAAGACCACGCTGCTGGACCTGATCTGCGGCAAGACCAAGGCCAGCAGCGGCAGCATCAAATTCAGGAACGAGGAACTCACCGGGCTGGACGAGCACATCCGCGTGCGCCGCGGCATCGGCCGCAAGTTCCAGACGCCCTCAATCTACGAGAACCTCTCCGTCTTCCAGAACCTCGAGGTTTCATACCCCGCAGGTCGCTCGGTCTTCGGCGCCCTCGGCTTTAAACGCACCGACGAGGTGAAGGCGCGCGTGCAGGTAGTGGCCGAGGAGATCGGCTTGGCCGATGCCCTGGAGATGGAGGCCGGCCTGCTCTCGCATGGTCAGAAGCAGTGGCTGGAGATCGGAATGCTGCTGATGCAAGAGCCCGAGCTGCTGATGCTCGACGAGCCCATTGCCGGGATGAGCGCCCGCGAGCGCGAGCTGACAGCCGAGCTGCTCAAGCGCATCTGCAAAGGCCGCTCGGTGATCGTGATCGAGCACGACATGGAGTTCGTCAAGCAGATCGCGCACAAGGTCACTGTAATGCACCAGGGAAAGATCCTCGCCGAGGGCTCCATGGAGGCCGTGCAGGCTGACCCCAAAGTGATCGATGTCTACCTGGGCCACTGATTTCACCGGAGAACACACCATGCTCAAAGTCACCGACATGTACACGGCCTATGGCCAGAGCGAAGCGCTGCACGGCATCTCCTTCGAAGGCCACAAGAACGAGACGGTTGCCATCATGGGCCGCAATGGCATGGGCAAGACCACGCTGTTCAAGAGCCTCATGGGTGTGCTGCCGCTGAAGTCCGGTCGCATCGAGGTCGCGGGCCAGGACGTCTCCAAAGACGAAAGCTACAAGCGCGTCGCCAAGGGCATTGCCTACGTGCCTCAGGGTCGCATGATCTTCCCCACGCTCACGGTGGAGGAGAACATCCAGACCGGGCTGGAGAACTCCAGAACCAAGCAGATCCCGGACGAGATCTACGCGCTATTCCCGGTGCTGTGGGACATGCGCCGGCGCAAGGGCGGCAACCTCTCGGGCGGGCAACAGCAGCAGCTGGCAATTGCCCGCGCCTTGGTGACCGACCCCAAGGTGCTGCTGCTCGACGAGCCCACCGAGGGCATCCAGCCTTCCATCATCAAGGACATCGCCAAGGCGCTTAACGAGATCCGCAAGCTGCGCGAGATCACCATCGTTGTGTCCGAACAGGTGCTGTCCTTTGCCATGGACGTGGCCGACCGCCTGTTCGTTATCGAAGGCGGCCGCCTGGTGCACGAGACGCTGCGCGAGCAGACCGACGTCAACCGCATCAAGTCCTACCTCTCTGTCTGATCCATCCGTTTTCTTTCGTCCTCAAGGAGCATCACCATGGCCGACACCCTCATCAAAGTTGATCTGACCCAACCCGCCCCAAGCAACCCGCTGGTGCACAACCGCTGGCACCCGGACATCCCGATTGCCGTGTGGGTCAAGCCAGGCGACGACTTCATCCTCGAGACGTACGACTGGACCGGCGGCTACATCAAGAACAACGACAGTGCGGACGACGTGCGCGACATCGACCTCACCACCGTGCACTACCTATCGGGCCCGGTGGGCGTGCAGGGCGCAGAACCTGGCGATCTGCTGGTGGTAGACCTTCTGGACATCGGCGCCAAGGACGACAGCCAGTGGGGCTTCAACGGCTTTTTCAGCAAACAGAACGGCGGCGGCTTTCTGACCGACCACTTCCCGCTGGCGCAGAAGTCGATCTGGGACTTCAATGGCATGTTCACCAAGAGCCGCCATGTGCCGGGCGTGGAATACGCCGGTCTGATCCACCCTGGCCTGATCGGCTGCCTGCCCGACAAGAAGATGCTCGACGAGTGGAACAAGCGCGAGGCCGAACTGATCGCCACCGACCCCGATCGCGTGCCAGGTCTGGCCAACCCACCCTTTGCTGGCACCGCGCACTGCGGCAAGGCCCAGGGGGACGTTGCCAACAGAGTGGCTGCCGAGGGCGCACGCACCGTTCCGCCCCGCGAGCACGGTGGCAACTGCGACATCAAGGACCTGTCGCGCGGCTCGCGTATCTTTTTCCCGGTCTACGTGGATGGCGGCGGCCTGAGCGTGGGCGACCTGCACTTCAGCCAGGGCGACGGTGAGATCACCTTCTGCGGTGCTATCGAGATGGCCGGCTGGGTCCACATGCGCGTCAACCTCATCAAGGGCGGCGTGGCCAAGTACGGCATCAAGAACCCGATCTTCAAGCCCAGCCCGATCACGCCCAACTACAAGGACTACCTGATCTTCGAAGGTGTCTCGGTCGACGAGCAAGGCAAGCAGCACTACCTGGATGTGACCGTGGCCTACCGCCAGGCCTGCCTGAATGCCATCGAATACCTGAAGAAGTTCGGTTACAGCGGCGCCCAGGCCTACTCCATCCTCGGCACGGCGCCGGTGCAGGGCCACATCAGCGGTGTGGTCGACGTGCCCAACGCCTGCGCCACGCTGTGGCTGCCGACCGAGATCTTCGACTTCGACATCAACCCCACGGCGGCCGGCCCGGTGAAGTTCATCGACGGCAGCGTGCAGATGCCAATCTCGCCCGACAAGAAGTAAGCCCCAGGAGCCCTGCATGCCCACCTATGACTACGCCTGTCCGGCCTGCGGCGGCTTTGAGGCGCTGCGCAGCCTGTCGCAGCGCGATGAGCCCTGCAGTTGCCCGGACTGTGGCACCGCCTCGACCCGCGTCTTCGTGGCCGCACCGCGTCTGGCCTGCCTGAGCAGTGAGACGCGCGCTGCACACGAGACCAACGAGCGTGCCCGTCACGCGCCGCGGTCTTCGCGCGATAGCGACTATGGCCGCTTGCGACATCCGGCGGGCTGCGGGTGCTGCTCGGGCTCATCCTCCAAACGGAGCGCGACAGTGCGGGCGGCGGACGGCAGCAAGGCCTTCGCAGGCAAGCGGCCCTGGATGATCAGTCACTAGAGCTCCCCCCAGGCTGCGCGCACTTCGTGCGCTCCGCCCCCCCCTCAAGGGGCAACACCAGCGGCCCGGCCGAGCCGGTTCCGCGGTGTTCCTGAACCAGTCACGGCCACGGCCAAGAATGCAATGAACAGACAGGAGTGAACCGCCATGATCCACGGCGATATTTCCAGCAGCAACGACACCGTCGGCGTGGCGGTCGTCAATTACAAGATGCCGCGCCTGCACACCAAGGCCGAGGTGCTGGCCAATGCGCGCAAGATCGCCGACATGGTGGTCGGCATGAAGCAGGGCCTGCCCGGCATGGACCTGGTGATCTTCCCCGAGTACAGCACCCACGGCATCATGTACGACGCCAAGGAGATGTACGACACCGCCGCTGCGGTGCCGGGCGAAGAGACCGCCATCTTTGCCGAAGCCTGCCGCAAGGCCAAGGTCTGGGGCGTGTTCTCGCTCACCGGCGAGCGGCATGAAGAGCACCCGAACAAGGCACCGTACAACACGCTCATTCTGATGAACGACCAGGGCGAGATCGTGCAGAAGTACCGCAAGATCATGCCCTGGGTGCCGATCGAAGGCTGGTACCCGGGCAACTGCACCTACGTGAGTGAAGGCCCCAAGGGCCTGAAGGTCAGCCTCATCATCTGCGACGACGGCAACTACCCCGAGATCTGGCGCGACTGTGCCATGAAGGGCGCCGAACTGATCGTGCGCTGCCAGGGTTACATGTACCCAGCCAAGGACCAGCAGGTGCTGATGGCCAAGGCCATGGCCTGGGCCAACAACAGTTACGTGGCCGTGGCCAACGCCACCGGCTGGGATGGCGTCTACAGCTACTTCGGCCACAGCGCGCTCATCGGCTTCGACGGCCGCACGCTGGGCGAGTGCGGCGAGGAAGAAATGGGCGTGCAGTACGCCGCGCTGTCCAAGAGCCTGATCCGCGACTTCCGCAAGAACGGCCAGAGCGAGAACCACCTGTACAAGCTGCTGCACCGTGGCTACACCGGCAAGATCAATTCCGGCGAAGGCGGGGACGATGCAAAGGGCGTGGCGGCCTGCCCCTACGAGTTCTACGGCAAGTGGATCAGCGACCCCGAGGGCACGCGCAAGCAGGTCGAGTCGTTCACACGTTCCACCGTCGGCACCCCCGAGTGCCCCATCGACGGCATCCCGAACGAAGCGCCCAGCCACCGCTGAGCCGCTACCGCCGGCCCGGAGCACGGGCCGGCATGTCCCTTCTTGTCCCGAGGCTGCGCCGTGTCTGCTCCTGCCCCTGTCTCCGATCCGCTCGCGGCCTACCGCATCACCGAAGCGCCTTACTACCGCCCGTGCGGTGGCGAGGTCGCGCTGTACCAGCACGCCTACGCGCACCGGCTGCCACTCATCCTCAAGGGGCCGACCGGTTGCGGCAAGACGCGCTTTGTCGAGTACATGGCCTGGAAGCTGGGCCGCCCGCTGGTGACGCTGGCCTGCAACGAGGACATGACAGCGGCCGACCTCGTGGGCCGCTGGCTGCTTGACGCCGATGGCACGCGCTGGCACGACGGACCGCTCACGCTGGCGGCGCGCCATGGCGCGATCTGCTACCTCGACGAGGTGGTGGAGGCGCGCCAGGACACCACGGTGGTCATCCACCCGCTGACCGACGCGCGCCGCATGTTGCCGCTGGACCGCAAGGGCGAGCTGGTGCACGCCCACCCGGACTTCCAGCTCGTGGTCTCCTACAACCCGGGTTACCAGAGCCGCAGCAAAGATATGAAACCCTCCACGCGTCAACGCTTCGCGGCGCTGGAGTTCGACTACCCCGAGGCCGCGGTGGAGGTCGAGATCGTGGCGCACGAGGCCGGCATCGACGCCGCCCTGGCGGCGCAACTCGTCGGTGTGGCGCAGGGCTCGCGCACGCTGCGGCAGCAGGGTCTGGACGAAGGCATCTCCACCCGCATGCTCATCTATGCCGGCATCCTGATCCGCGACGGCGTGGCCCCGCGCGACAGCTGCGAGATGACGCTGACGCGCGCGCTGACCGACGACCCGGACCTGCTGGCCGCGCTGCGCCACCTCGTCGATGCCCATTTCCCCTGAGCCGCGATGGGCCGCGCCGACGCCGACACGCCCACACTCGCCACGCTGGGTCTGCTGCTTGGCGGCCTGAGCGGGCGGGCGCTCACACTGCAAACGCTTGGCGCGGGAGACAGCCCGCCCCATGCGCCGGCTGCGGCTCCGCGTGCGGTGCTCAGCACCACCCACCTGCTGCTGCCGGCGGCCGTGGTGCAGCAGGCCACACTGGCGCGCGCCGCCGTCGCCCACGTCGCGGCGCACCTGCTGTATTCACCACCCGCGCAGGCCGCGGGCACGCTCAAGCCGCTGGGCCTGGCCATGGCCTCGATGATCGAGGATGCGCGCGTCGAAGCGCTGCTGATGCAACGCCTGCCCGGCGTGCGCCGCTGGTTCCTGCAGGCCCAGCCGGCACACGACCCGCACGGGCTGGACGCCCCCAGCCTGCTCGCCCGCCTGGGCCGCGCCCTGCTCGACGGCAGTTATGCCGACGGCAACCACTGGGTGCACAAGGGCCGCACGCTGTTTGCCGCCACCCACCATGACCACGGTCTGGAGGACCACACCGCGTTCCGGCGCCTGGCTTCCATCCTCGCCAACGACCTGGGCCAGATGCGCGTGCGGCTGGACCCGCAGCAATGTGTGGTGCCGGCCGCCTACCGCGACGACAACAGCTACCTCTGGCAACACAACGCCACGGCCGACCACGCCACCGAGGCGCTGCAGGTGCAGACACCCGTTGCACCGCCGCCGCCCGCTGATGCCTCACCGGCCGACGCACCGCCGACCGATGCCGAAGAACAGCCCGACGACGGCGTCAGTCATCTCTACCCGGAATGGGACTATCGCCTGCAGCGCGAACGCGCCGACTGGTGCACCGTGCGCGAGGTAGTGCCTGCGGCCGCCGCGCCCGGCGGTTCGCATCCCTCTACCGAGCCGGCTGCCCCCTGGCGCAGCCGACGTCGCCTGAGCCGCAACCAGCGCTTGCGTCGGCAGTGGGATGGCGAAGAGCTCGACCTCGATGCAGCCATCGAAGTCATGGTGGAGCGCCGCCTGGCGCTGGCACCGGAAGGCCGGCTGTTCATGCGCCCCGGAACCGAAGCACCGCGCTGCAGCGTGCTGGTGCTGCTGGACCTGTCCGCCTCCACCGGCGAACATGCGCCCGGCAGTCTGCAGTCACTGCTGGACGTCGAGCAGCAGGCCGCCCTGCTGCTGGCGCGTGCAGCGCAAGCCGGGCAGGACCGCATCGCCATCCACGGCTTTGCCTCCAACACCCGCGCCGCCGTGCATTACCTGCGCTTGCTCGACTTCGGTACCCCGCTCGATGCCGGCGGCAGCGAACGCATCCTCGGCACCCGTGCCGCCTGGTCCACCCGCATCGGCGCCGCCCTGCGCCATGCCACGCATTGCCTGGCGAATGAGTCCAGCGAGCAGCGCGCCATTGTGCTCATCACCGATGGTGCACCGTCGGACATTGACGTCTTCGACAGCCGTTACCTGACCGAAGACGCCCGTGCCGCCGTGCTGGCCGCACAACGCCAGGGCGTGCATTGCTACGGCCTGGCCGTCGACCCCGAGGCCGACGCCTACGTGCGCCGCATCTTCGGCTGGCGCAACTACCGCGTGGTCAAAACCGCTGCGCAGTTGCCGCGCCAGTTGGGTGAACTCTACGACCGACTGGCATCGCTCTGAGCCCCAGCATGCACGGGCCCCACCTCATGCTCCAACATGGTGCGAACTCCACCATGACGCACACCAACGTGCGCACCAAGTGCGGGCGTAGCCGCTACCCCGCCATCCAATCGGCGGGGTGCCGCAACGCGAAGGCGGTACGGCAATTGCATGAGCAGGTGAACACTCGATGCGCACGCCATGGAACTGACACCTCGTGAAAAAGACAAGCTGCTGCTCTTCACTGCCGCTCTGCTGGCCGAACGCCGCCGAGCGCGCGGCCTGAAGCTCAACTACCCGGAAGCGGTGGCCTACCTCAGTGCCGCCGTGATGGAAGGTGCGCGCGACGGCAAGACCGTGGCCCAACTCATGAGCGAAGGGCGCACCCTGCTCACGCGCGACGACGTGATGGACGGTATTGCCGAAATGATTCCCGACATCCAGGTCGAAGCCACCTTCCCCGACGGCACCAAGCTGGTCACCGTGCACCAGCCGATTGTCTGAACCCCCTTCTACTTTCTATTCCCCCTCTTCTCTCTGTGGAGCCCCCATGCGCATCGCCCTCTCACACCGCCACACAGCCGCTCTTCTTTTCATAGCTGCCAGCGCAATCGGTACTAGCGCCAGCGCCCATACCGGCGCTGAATCGCACATCCACAACAGTTTTCTGAGCGGCTTTGCCCACCCCCTGTTCGGTCTGGACCACCTGGCCGCCATGGTGGCCGTGGGCCTGTGGAGCGCCCTGGCCGCCCGCAGTGCCGGGCGCGACCTGCTGTGGGGCCCCGTGGGCTTTGCGGCCATGTTGCTGGTGGGTGCGGTGCTGGGCCTGCAGGGCGTGGCACTGCCAGCGGTGGAGCCGATGATTGCTGCGTCGCTGCTGGTCACCGGCCTGCTGGTCGTGTCGCGCCTGCGCGTGCCCGGGCTGGTGGCGGCGCTGGGCGTGGGCGTGTTTGCCGTCTTCCATGGCGTGGCCCACGGCTATGAGCTGGCAGGCAGCGACAGTACCTGGTTGACCCTGGCAGGCATGCTCACGGCTACCGTGCTGCTGCACAGCGCAGGCCTGACTGCGGGCTGGGCGCTGCGCCACCACCATGTGTGGCTGGCTCGCGCTGCAGGTGCCGGCGTGGCTGCGTTCGGTGGCGCGCTGCTGGCGCAGATGGCCTGAGCCTTCCCACCAAGGAGCTTTCATGATCCCCGGCGAACTTTTCACCGAACCCGGTGAACACCTGCTCAACACCGGCCGCCGCACCCTCACGCTGGTGGTGCGCAACACCGGCGACCGGCCCATCCAGGTCGGCTCGCACTACCACTTTGCCGAGACCAACAACGCCCTGGGCTTTGACCGCACCGCCGCACGAGGCATGCGGCTGAACATTGCGTCGGGCACCGCCGTGCGCTTTGAGCCCGGCCAGGAGCGGACTGTGGAGCTGGTGGACTACGCGGGCGAGCGCAAGGTGTACGGCTTTCAGGGCCTGATGCAGGGCGCGCTCTGAACATTGAAACAAATCAGCCTCTAGCGCTTATTGAATAAGCGCAAGCAGCTATCAAAACAATAGTAAACCGTTCTAGCGGAGCACCCCCATGGCAACCATTGGACGACGCGCCTACGCCGAGATGTTCGGCCCCACCGTGGGCGACCGCGTGCGTCTGGCCGACACCGAACTCCTCCTCGAAGTCGAGGCCGACTACACCCTGCGCGCGGGCAGTTACGGCGAAGAGGTGAAGTTTGGCGGCGGTAAGACTATCCGCGACGGCATGGCGCAAAGCCAGCGCACCAATGCGGGTGGCGCTGTCGATACCGTGCTGACCAACGCCCTGGTCATCGACCACACCGGCATCTTCAAGGCCGACATTGGCCTCAAGGCAGGCCGCATTGCCGCCATCGGCAAGGCGGGCAACCCCGACACGCAGCCGGGCGTGGACATCGTCATCGGCCCCGGCACCGAGATCATCAGCTGCGAAGGCAACATCGTCACCGCGGGCGGTATCGACAGCCACATCCACTACATCTGCCCGCAGCAGATTGAGGAAGCCCTTGCCAGCGGCGTGACCACCATGCTGGGCGGCGGCACCGGCCCCGCCACGGGCACGCTGGCCACCACCTGCACGTCGGGGCCCTTCAACATGGAGCGCATGCTGCAGGCGGCCGATGCCTTCCCCATGAACCTGGGCTTTCTGGGCAAAGGCAACGCCAGCCTGCCCGATGCGCTGCACGAGCAGATCAACGCAGGCGCCATTGGCCTCAAACTGCACGAAGACTGGGGCACCACGCCCTCGGCCATCAGCAACTGCCTGGATGTGGCCGAAGCCACCGATACGCAGGTCGCCATCCACTCTGACACACTCAACGAATCGGGCTTTGTGGAGAACACCATTGCCGCCGTGGGCGGGCGCGGCATCTGCGCCTTCCACACCGAAGGCGCGGGCGGCGGCCACGCGCCGGACATCCTGCGCGTGGTGGGCGAGGACAACTTCTTGCCATCGTCCACCAACCCCACCATGCCTTACACGCACAACACGCTGGACGAGCACGTGGACATGCTGATGGTGTGCCACCACCTGGACGCAAGCATTGCCGAAGATCTGGCCTTTGCCGAAAGCCGCATCCGCAAAGAGACCATCGCGGCCGAAGACATCCTGCATGACCTGGGCGCCATCAGCATGATGAGCAGCGACAGCCAGGCCATGGGCCGGGTGGGCGAGGTCATCCTGCGCACCTGGCAAACCGCGCACAAGATGAAGGTGCAGCGCGGCAGCCTGGCTGGCGACACCGCCCGCAATGACAACACGCGCATCAAGCGCTACGTGGCCAAATACACGATCAACCCCGCCATCGCCCACGGCATCGCCCATGAGATCGGCTCGCTGGAGGTGGGCAAGTGGGCGGACATCGTCATCTGGAAGCCTGCCTTCTTCGGCGTGAAGCCTGCGCTCATCTTGAAAGGCGGGCTGATCGCCATGGCCGCCATGGGCGACCCCAATGCCTCCATCCCCACGCCCCAGCCCGTGCACTACCGGCCCATGTTCGGCGCGTTCGGCGGGGCCATTGCCAAGACCTCGCTCACCTTTGTGTCGCAAGCGGGCCTGAACGCGGGCATTGGCGAGCGCTTTGGCTTGCGCAAGCAGCTCAGCGCCGTACGCAACATCCGTGGCGTGCGCAAGCAGCACATGGTGCACAACAGCTACACCCCCAAGATGGAGGTGGACGCGCAGACCTACACCGTTCGCGCCGACGGCCAGTTGCTCACTTGCGAGCCCGCCACCGTACTGCCCATGGCGCAGCGCTACTTTTTGTTCTGAGCAACGCATGGCCGCCCACTCATCCCAGCTGCACATCCGCCTGGACGACCTGAGCGACCCGCGCATCGAGGCGTTCATGGAGGAGCACCTGCGGGACATGCGCGCCACATCGCCGCCTGAGAGCGTGCACGCGCTGGACATGGCCCGGCTGCGCCAGCCTGAGATCCGCTTCTGGACCGCCTGGCTGCCAGATGAAGCTGCGCCCGCCCCAGGGCGGCTGGTGGGCACAGGCGCCCTTAAGCACCTGGACGACGGGCATGCCGAACTCAAATCCATGCGCACAGCAGCCTCGGTGCGCGGCCAGGGCGTGGGCCGGGCCGTGCTGAAACACATCCTGGGCCAGGCGGTAGACCTGGGCTAGCAGCGCATCAGCCTGGAGACGGGCAGCCAACCGTTTTTTGAACCTGCCCACCAGCTGTATCTGCGCTACGGCTTTGCCGACTGCGCGCCGTTTGGCAGCTATGGGCCAGACCCGCACAGCCGCTTCATGACCAGAGAGTTGTAGCGCCACAATGCAGCTTTGCCCCACCGTGCGGGCTGGCTTCTTCTTACTCCGTCACCATGATCCAGGTTTCCAAACTCCTCCCCCAAGGCCAGGGCCTCGCGCCCGTCCTGCTCAAGCGCGCCACCACCGTCAAGCTGGACTGGGACGTACGGCAGAAAAGCCGCTTCGCCGCCACCGACTCCGCCGGGCGCGAGCTGGGTATCTTCCTGCCACGCGGCACGCTGGTGCGCGGCGGCGATGTGCTGGTGGCCGAAGACGGCTCCATGGTCCGCGTGATCGCCGCACCGCAGCCCGTGCTGGTCATCACCCACTGCAAAAACCACGGCACACCGTTTGACCTGACCCGCGCCGCCTACCACCTGGGCAACCGCCATGTGCCCATCGAGTTGCAGCCTGACCACCTCAAGATCGAACCCGACCATGTGCTGGCCGACATGCTGCGCGCCATGCACCTGATCGTGACCGAGCAAAACCTGGCGTTTGAACCCGAAGGCGGTGCTTATGCTGCAGGACATGGCGGGGGGCACAACCATGGGGGGCACGACCATCACCATGGTCACGGCCACGGCCATTCACACGACCATGGGCACAGCCACGATCACAGCCATGCAGCCGCCCCTGCTACAGCTACCGCAGCCCCTGCCCGTGGGCGCACCGTGTCCATCCCCGTGATCTCACACGGGCATGTGCACGGCCCCGACTGCAACCACGACCACTGACTCCCCGCTCCATGCGCCTGGACCGCCCCACGCCCCTGCCCGCCGCCAGCTTCTTGCAGCTGATGTGGCTGGCCTCTCCCGCGCTGCCCGTGGGCGGGTTCTCATACTCAGAAGGGCTGGAAAGCGCCATTGAAAACGCAGGCCTGGCCAGCGAAGCCGCCGTGGGCGACTGGCTGCTGGACCAGCTCCACATCACCCAGGCGCGCGGCGACATGGCGCTCATCGCCAAGGCCGTGGGTGCCTGGCGCCGGGGCGACATGGAGCATGTCAAAGAACTCAACGACTGGGTACTGCAAACCCGCGAGACGAGCGAGCTGCGCCTGCAGACGGAGCAAATGGGCCGGTCCATGGCCGACTGGCTGCGCAACCAATACCAAACCGACGAGGCCCTGATGCCCGCCGTGCGCCACCTGGCCGCTCTGCCGCCCACCTACCCCGTGGCGTTTGCGCTGGCCGCATCGCCCACCCAGGCCAGCGTGCGCGAGGTGCTGCTGGCCTACGCTTTTGGCTGGGCCGAGAACATGGTGCAGGCCGCCCTCAAATCCATGCAACTGGGCCAAAGCGCGGGCCAGCGCATCCTGGCCCGGCTGGCCGCCGCCATCCCGCTGGCCGCAGACCACGCCGCCAGCCTGATGGACAGCGAGCGCCAGGCGTTCTCGCCCATGCTCGCCATCCTCAGCGCGCAGCACGAAGTGCAATATTCAAGACTTTTCCGCTCCTAGCGCAAGCAATACAAGCGCAAGCAGCTATTCATTTAGTAGCAAACCACGCCATGACCACCGCACTGCACCACATCCCCAACCGCACCAAAAACCTGCCCCCTCTGCGCGTGGGCATCGGCGGCCCCGTAGGCTCCGGCAAAACCACGCTGCTGGAAATGCTGTGCAAGGCCATGCGCGATGACTACGACCTCATCGCCATCACCAACGACATCTACACCAAGGAAGACCAGCGCCTGCTCACCGTCAGCGGCGCCCTGCCCGCCGATCGCATCCTGGGCGTGGAAACCGGCGGCTGCCCCCACACCGCCATCCGCGAGGACTGCTCCATCAACCTCGAAGCCATCGACCGCATGCTGGGCGAGTTCCCCAACGCCGATATCGTTTTTGTGGAAAGTGGCGGCGATAACCTGGCCGCCACCTTCAGCCCCGAGCTGAGCGACCTCACCATCTACGTCATCGACGTGGCCGCCGGTGAAAAAATCCCCCGCAAGGGCGGCCCCGGCATCACCAAGAGCGATCTGTTCGTCATCAACAAAACAGACCTGGCCCCCCACGTGGGCGCCAACCTGGAGGTGATGCGAGCCGACACCGAGCGCATGCGCAAGACCGCGCAAGGCCTCAAGCCCTTCGTGATGACCAACCTCAAGACACAGTCTGGCTTGGACGAGGTAGTGAAATTTATCGAGAAGTGCGGCCTGCTCAAGGCCTGAGTGCCTCGCTCATGGCAGACACCAGCACGTGGGCTGCCGAACACCATGTATTCGCGCCAAATAAAGTCGTAAACAGCGAGCTAGTATCCACGCGCCCTTGCGCCTTGCTCTACCGGGGAGCGCACTCTAAAGTCGTAAACACACCGACGACGCATTCCTCAATCTAATATTGACAGCACTGCACACAGCGCCCTCTTGCGGAATGCATCCAACATCAATTTTGGCTTGCAGACTTTAGGGCCCACCTTCACCGTAAAGGTAAGCGGATAGCACTCGGCACCACTGAAAGCAAATGGCGTAGCTTGCGAGCACCCTTCCAACGTCTGTCTACCAGTGGGATCCCCTCAGGCGACACGTGCGTAACACTGCTGGTGCGTATTTCCAAGGTACGCAAACTGAGCATGCGCATAGTCATGGACTTGCTACGCTAGAAGTTTTTTGCCTGGGACGTCGGTGGGTCGACGCCCAGCCTCACTTGCACTAGCGGCGACGGAACGGCTCTCCTGGCGATGAGTTGTAGCGCTCATCGGCGATCTCAAACAAGCACTGCAAATAAGGCTGCACTTCCGCCCAGCGCGCTCTCTCATCGTAGAACTGGGCCACCTTGCTTGAGCGCTCCTGGCGAGCGCTCCTGCGGTCGTCCGGCGCCAACTCGGCAACGAAGCGCTCGACCTTGTAGAGTTCGCCGAAGAACTTCAGCGCCTGCTCGCCGATCGGGCTGCCGTGGTTGACCCACAGCTCATGGAACTTGCGCCTGGCATGCGCGAGGCAGCCAGCCTCGGTAACGCCCAGCTCGAAGCACGCCTTGTAGCCCGAGAAGTCATCGCACACCAGGGTGCCGCGCCAGCCGTTCTCGCCGCCAAGCCCGAGGAAGGCCCGGGCGTGCTGCCCGCCGCGGCTGTCGGCGAAGTCGAACACTACTGCGCGTAGCGTGTCGAAGGCCGTCGTGCAGTAGCTCCAGAGGTACGCTCGATGCGTCTTGCCGTGCCCAGGCTTGAGCATGGCCACGGGCGTCTCGTCCGCATGCAGCACTCGGCTGCGAAGCATCTCGCTCCTGAGCGCGTCCACCAGTGGCTGCAGGTGGACGCCGCACTGGCCCACCCAGGCCGTCAGCGTCGAGCGAGGGATCGCAAGGCCCGCCCGGCCGAAGATGGCTTCCTGCCTGTACAGCGGCAGGTGATCCAGGTACTTGGCCACCAGCACCTGCGCCAGCAGCCCAGCGGTCGGTATGCCCTTATCGATGATGTGGGGCGCCACCGGGGCCTGGATCAGCGTCTCGCATCGGGCGCACACCCACTTGCCGCGCACGTGGCGCTCCACCGTGAACACACCGGGCTGGTAGTCCAGCTTCTCGGCGATGTCCTCCCCGATGCGCTTGAGCGCGCAGCCGCACGCGCAGGTGATGCTGTTCGGTTCGTGGTGGATCTCCCGACGCGGCAGATCGGCAGGAAGCGCCTGGCGCTTTGGCTGCTGCTTGCCCTGGGGTGCTGCCTTGGCCGGTGTGAGCTGCTCCAACTCCAGTTCCATCGCCGCCAGGTCTGCGTCTAGGGTGTCCTCCAGCAGATTCCTCTGTTCGGCGGTGAAGGCTTCGGACTTCGAAGCGAACTTCAGCCGCTTGAGCACGGCCATCTCGTGCGTGAGCTTGTCGATGGTGGCTTGCTTGAACGCGAGCTCGCGGTCGCGCCGATCGATCTCCAGGTCACCGGCTTCCACCCTGCCCATCAGCGAGCGCACCATCTCGCGCAGTTGCTGCGCGTCCAGGTGGTCGAGGTTGGTGGCCGTGTCGCTCACGGAAGGTGATGATGCCCCAGGACCCCCAGGCGAGCATCAGCAACTTCGGCAATTGCGCTAGATCACGCGGATCACACCGGCTTCGCCAACGCGCTGCCACGGCAGGCCCAGCACCAGGGCATCGAACTGGGCGCGGCTCAGGCTGAGCGTGGGCGCGGCGTCGTGGGGCCAGAGGAACTTGCCCTGGTGCAGCCGTCTAGCGGCCAGCCAGATCCCGATGCCGTCGTGCACCAGAACCTTCATCCGGTTGGCACGGCGGTTGGCGAACAGATAGGCGTGGTGGGGTCTGGCAGCGCCGAAGACGTGCACGACTCGCGCCAGCGCGGCTTCCGTGCCCGATCGCATGTCCAGGGGTTCGACGGCCAGCCAGACGGCTTCGACCTTGATCACCGCAGCAGATCTCGCAGCCAGCCGCCGCACTGGCTTGCCAGCGTCGCAGGCCAGGTCACCACAACGTGCACGGCGCCTCGGCGAACCTCCATGCGGATGTCGCTGGGAGGCGCAGGCGGCTCAGCCGGTGCGGGCAACTGCACTGGCACGAATCCACTGACTACAGAGCTTGGGGCGGCTTCAGGCAGTGTCTTCGGTGCATTGCTCGGTTCGTGCCTGCGTGGCTGAATCTCCGAGTCACGTACCCAGCGACGCAGCAAGTTCGCGTTGATACCGAGAGACATCGCCACAGCCGCCATAGACATCCCGGGCTGCGCAGCCAACGCAACGGCGTTGGCCTTGAACTCGTCGCTGTGCAGGCGGCGCCGACGCCGATCGCCTGGGTGCTGAGCAGAGATAGTGTCCACGTGTCCACCTAGTCTTAGTGGACACGAGCATCCTTTGCTCCTAACGCCGATTCAAGATGGGTTCACGGGACGCTTACGGAGCGGCGCGTTCCCGAGCCACCGGTGGCAACGATGCTCACGCTCAACACGCCGCCACTGGCCAACCTGCACCGCTACGACGCACTGCGCAACGCCCAGCCTCACGAGGCCTCACCGGAGTCCGACCATGCATGACCTCATGGATGCCTTCAAGGCGCTGGGCTTGTACGGCATGGCCAGTGCCTGGCCGGAGGTGCTGGGCACTGCACGCATGAAGTCGCTGGATCACGAGGCCGTGCTGCACCAGCTCATCAAGGCCGAGACCGCGCAGCGCGAGGTGCGCTCCATGGCTTACCAGATGCGCGTGGCGCGGTTCCCGTCGCATCGCGATCTCGCCGGCTTCGACTTCGCCCACACGCCCATTGATGAGGCCTTGGTGCGCCAACTGCACACCCTTGGCTTCGTGGACTCGGCCCATAACGTGGTGCTGGTGGGTGGCCCCGGCACAGGCAAGACCCACCTGGCCACCAGCCTGGGGATCGAGGCCATCCGCCTGCATGGCAAGCGGGTGCGCTTCTTCTCCACGGTGGAGCTGGTCAACGCCCTGGAACTGGAGAAGGCGCAGAACAAGTCCGGGCAGTTGGCACACCGGTTGATGTACGTCGATCTGGTGATCCTGGATGAACTGGGCTGAAGTCCCCTCGAATTCCTGTGCCAGTCAGAAGTAGAGGTTGGGGAACAGTTTGACACGGTACTCGACCGGGGGGATTCGGCCGAGGGCTTCGTGAGGTCGATGGTGGTTGTATCGGTGCAGCCAGTCGGCCGTCATGTCACGCACCTGCTGCAGTGAATCGAAGACGTAGCAGTCGAGCACCTCGGTGCGGTAGGTCTTGTTGAATCGTTCGACATAAGCGTTCTGCGTCGGCTTTCCCGGCTGGATGTGATTGAGAGCAATGCCCTTGGATTTCGCCCATTCGGACAAGGCATGGGCGATGAACTCGGGGCCATTGTCCAGGCGAATCGACAGTGGCGCACCACGTACCTCCACCAGTTCGTTCAGGGCCTGGATAACCCGTGCAGCCGGCAGGCTGGTGTCGACCTCGATGCGCAGCCCTTCGCGGTTGAATTCGTCGATGACGTTGAAGGTCCTGAACCGCCTGCCGGACCACAGCGTGTCAGACATGAAGTCGCAGCTCCAGCCCTGGTTGGGCTGGTCTGCGGCCTGCAGAGGCTGCTTGATGCGCGCTGGCAGCCGTTTCTTGCCGCGCCGCGGCAGGTTCAGCCGCATCTCGCAGTACACGCGCCAGAGCACCGTCTTGCCCCAGGGCTTGCCTTGGTGACGGGCGCTGTCGTACAGCAGGCCAAAGCCGTGACGCGGGTTCAGCGCCATGTGCGTCTGGATGAAGGTGATGACCCCGGAGTCGTCGCGTGCAACAGGCCGGTATCGCAGTGTGGAGCGGGCGATGCCGCTGGCTTGGCAGGCCCGTCGCTCGCTCATGCCGTGCTCGCTCATGAGGGCTTGAACGACCATCTCGCGACGCTCCGGGGTCAGAGCTTTCGGTCAACAACGTCCTTCAGGGCATGGTGCATCAGTGCTAGGTCGGCGTACATGCGCTTGAGCTTGGCGTTCTCGTCCTGCAACTGGCGAAGCTGCGCCAGGTGCGAGACCGTCATGCCTGAGAACTGGCTCTTCCACTTGTAGTAGGTCGGCTCGCTCACGCCATGCTTCCTGCATGTCTCGGCGACCTTGGCGCCCATCTCGACCTCCTTGAGGATGCCGACTATCTGCGCTTCAGTGAATCTGGATTTCTTCATGTAGAGACTCCGTCTGGGGGAGTTCTCTACTTCCGGGTGGTTCAGGTTTTCAAGGGGACTTCAGGGCTACCTGCCGTTCACGCAGTCGGGCGGCGCGATGCTGTTCCATCTGCTGTCCAAACTCTACGAGAGAACGAGCGTGGTGATCACAACAAACCTGACCTTCTCGGAATGGAGCAGCGTCTTCGGCGACGCCAAGATGACCACCGCATGGCTCGACCGCCTCACGCACCATTGCCATATCGTGGAGACGGGCAACGAGAGCTGGCGATTCAAGCATTCCAGTGCCGCTGGCGCGGCACCACCAAAGCAACGCAGCAAAGCTCAGAAAGGAGAGCGAAAAACAGCAGACCCGATAGACTTATCCACAACCGTGTAGCCAGAACATCCATCAACCCAGTGGCTCAGTATTCGACGTGATCACTGGCTCAGTTGTGCTGATGAATCAACACCTGGTCTTCCAACACCAGGTTCATTTGGCACTTGGGGCAGCGCCCTGGGTGATCCTGGCGCACTTCAGGGAGCATGGGGCACACATAGAGCGCGCCGGCATTTTATGTACCGACCGGTGCCTCGCTCACCCTATAGCGCACAGGGTCTGCAATGAACTTGTCGCGGCAGTGCGTGCTGCAAAAGCGGTAGTGATGATCGTCATGCATGGCCTGATGAGGCGATTGGGAGGTCACGCTCATACCGCACACAGGATCCTTCAAGTCGTCCGCCTTCGGTGAGATGTCGTCAAGGGCAGCCGACTGGCCCCCGAGGGCTGGTGATGTGGGTGATGGGTGATGGGTGATGGTTCATGTCAATGCCTTTCAAGACGCTTGTTCTATTTTTTGCCTTCCCATGATGTTAAGGTCAAGTCTTTCATCATGTTGAAGCGATTCAGTCTGCTTCTGCCGTCGTCCCGACAGCTAGCGAGGCAGGGACTTGCGGTATTGGGCGTTGATCTCGTCATGGCGCTGCTGTACCTCCAGCGGCCATTGCGCTTTGATCCAGGACAGCACGGCCACGATCTCGTCATCGCTCAACACGCCGTCGTAGACCGGCATGGCGGTGCGATAGTCAGGCTGGTCGATGAGCTTGGCAGGCCATGCTTGGTGATGGCAAAAAGTTGCGCATCAGGATGGTGCCAGGTGTGGCCGCTGGGATCGTGCGGCGGCGCAGGAAGCAAGCCATCCGATCCGCGATCACGCCAGTTGGGCTGGCCTTCGCCCTTGGTGCCGTGGCAGGCGACACAGTTCTGAGCGTATATGCGAGCGCCTACTTGCAAGACCTGAGGATCATCAGGACGCAAGGTATGCGTCAACGCTGCCTCCCGCCTGCCACCGGCACTCAAGAAGAAATAGAGGATTCCAGCCACCACGAGCAAGACCAATCCCCCTCCCACGCCAAGGACAAGTGGTCTCAATTTCATTTCAAATTCTCCGACGCCACGCCTGCGGTCATCGACCGATAGAATGGCGCACGCGCTATCGTAAAAAAAGATTCGTCGCGCGCATTCGGGCTCCGCGCAGGCGAATCGCTGAGTGCCCGCAGATCCCCTATCTGCCCACTTTTTGCATCATGGTCAAACTCGGTCTTCTCTAGGGCGAACCCCACTTCGATGTGGGAAAGACGATCAAAAAGCGCCATGTTTTGGTGATTTTCCACACGTTCAAACAAGAGTACTTCGATCGGGCGCCACATCGCCACCCAGCCAACAATCAACAGCCCTTCCCTGATGGCCGTAAGCACCTGGCTGTTGCCAGGATTACCCAATAAGGCCCGTACAAGCAGCGTCGTACCCAGAACGGCGAGTCCCGTTAACAGGAAGTGCCCTGTCGCATCCTTCGTCGATACCGGCGCCTGCACTGCGCATATTGCGCTTGAAAGTGCGCATGGATCGCTCCTGCAATTTCCACCTCGTACTCTCTGATCGACGTCGGGACATGAACAATGAGACGAAGCGATTCATCTAAACCATACTCGCCCGCACAGTCAACGATATAGTTTTCCACAGCACGGCTCAGTGTTTTCTCATGGAGCGGCGAAGGGTCCAATGAATCGTAAAGCTGCGTGATTCGTTGAATGCGAATATCGATGACCGTCATTTCTGTAAACGCCCAGGTTGTCTTGTTTTACTTTTTTTGCACCTTGCCGGACAGCTGCAAGCGACGGACAAACCGTCAAGGCGTAATGCTGATGCCGTTGGGAGTCTTGCCTACCGGAACGGTCTTCACAACCTTGCGATCCTTCACATCAAGCACGGAAACCGAATTGGCGTACATGTTGGTAACGTAGGCGTACCGGCCTTCACGGTTGACAACCACGCCATGAGCACCGGCGCCGGTCACGACGGTCTTGGCAACCTTGAAACTCTCCAGCTCAATCAGGCTGACGGTTTTGCCAGGCTTCTTGGGCGTGCCCTGATTGGCCACCAGCAGCGTGCGCGAATCCGGCGTGACATACAGCTGGATGGGGACTGTTCCGACGGCAACCTTGCGAATCACCTTGCGCGTAGCCGGGTCGATCACGGCGACCGCGTTTTCCTCCGACAGCGACACCAAGACAAGACTCCCGTCCGGCGTGAAGCCCACTTGAGCCGGCCCCTTGCCTGCAGGAACTTGCGCGATCTCCTTCTGGCTGGCGGTATCGATGACCGACACCGTTCCGCCCTTGAGGTTGGCGACGTAGGCCTGCTTGCCGTCCGGACTGATGCGAAGACCGTGGGGAAACTTGCCGACCGGAATCGTCGCCACGAGGCTCCGCGCCGCTGTGTCGATCACACTGACCGTGTTGTCGCCGCCGTTGGTGATGTAGGCGAAGCGGCCGTCGGGCGACACCACCACATGGGCCGGGTGCATGCCAACCGGCACCTTGGCGACGACTGCGTTAGTCGCGGTATCGATGGCCCAAACCGCGCCGGGCTTTCCCATCGCATCGTGGCTGCCTTGGGCCATCTCCTTGTGCTCCGACGCGTCGGCCGTTTGAGCAGGCTCCCCGTTATTGGTCACCCATACGACCTTGCCGTCGGGCGATACCTGCACGTTGTGCGGTGCCTTGCCGACGCGCACGCTTGCCAGTGTCTTGAACGACGCAGCATCGAGCACGCTCACCGTGTCAGCCCCCTCGTTGGCCACATACACCTTGTCGGCGGCCAAGGTGGCGCCGGACCAGGCCAATAGGCCCATCTGCACCGCTGTCAAAAGCCAGTTGTTTTTTCTTGTCATCATGATCTCTCTTGGTTGGAAAATAAAACTTCTATCAGGGCTCAGTCGGCGTTGGGGCGCACTGAATTACCGTTGCCACCCTCTTTACCCACCATCCCCAGGACGCCTGCGAACAAGACAGGGTTTTGAAACATCAGGCGAAACGCCTGCTCGCTCGCAGCGTCTCGGCCTTCGCGCAGCCTTCCCAGCGCATGGGTCACTTCCCCTGCAGCTTCACGCTCACGCTCGATCAACGGGTGATGCGGCGCAAGCGGCTGGCGGTTCTTGCCAAGCGGCTCGGCCAGCAAGGCAACGCCGCGCATCCACGGACTGAACGTTTCCGAGAGCAAATACCGACTGGTGCGCATCGGATGGAGCCACTTGAGCATTTCGGCTGTCCAGGGCGTGGACAGAGCTTGCGCCCAAGGACTGACGAATGCCCGGTAAAGCGCCTCGTTGAATGTCGAGACCTGTTTCACCCGCTCAAAAGCTTCCTGCGGGTAATCCGTTTTCAGGTCTTCAACCTGACGGGGTTCAAAGCGGATGCTGTAGGTGGGCTTATGGCAGTCCGGGTCACCCGACGGGTTGTCGATCTTCATTTCATAGAGGCCCGGGGCCAGCGCCTCAATCTCAGCCAGGCTCTCCAGGATCGCCCGGTGCTCCAGACGCGCCACCCCGGCGGAGACAAAAATGCCGAGATGGCCGACGTGCGGGTTCGTGAGGTAGACGATGCGCTGTCCGGCCTGCTTGAGATCCTCGGTGTCTTTGTAGACTGCCGGAATCCATCCGAGCGCCTGGTGTGGTGGCGTAATGTTGTCGCCGTAGGACGCAAAGATGACGATTGGATTCCTGATCCGCCTGAGGTCAGCAGTGCAACCCTGGCAAATCTGGAAAAGACCCTGTTCAAGCTGGTTGCCGATGAACAGGTTTTCAACAATCGCAAGGATCTCTTCCCGACTCAGGAAATAAAAACCGTTCCACCAACGCTCGAACTCCAGAAAACGCGCCTGCTCACTGTCGACGTTGGTGAAGAGTTGGGCGTACTTCTCCCAAACAGCCTTTTCGGGCTTGAGGTTCTCGAAATTCTGCGCCAGCCAGGCTCCATCGAAGCGGCCATTGCCCAGGTCGGCCGTCAGATGCGCCAACCAGCTGCCGCCAAGGAGCCCTCCGGAAAGACGCATCGGATTGACACCGGACTCGCCAGCCCAATATGACAAGGGTGAGCCATTGAGCACCACCGGTCCGACCAGACCGGCGCAGTCTGCGGACAGCAGCGTCAGCGCCCACCCGGCCTGGCAGTTGCCATAAAGCACAGGAGGATTGCCAGGATGGCGTTGCGCAACTTCTTCGGCGAAACGCCGCAGCACATGCAACACGTCTGCCAGGGTCTGCCCCAGAGTCGGCTCGGGAAAGAAGATCACGAAATAAACCGGATGGCCCTCGCGCGTCGCCATTCCGACTTCAGAGTCGCGCTTGAAGCCGCCGATCCCAGGGCCATGGCCGGCGCGTGGATCGACAACAATGACCGGAGGTTTGTCAGGATCGACGCAGTCGTCCCAGCAATGCCCGTCGATTTCCGTGATGCGCAGCAGTGCATAGTTGACGGACCGTTCGAAGCTGCGCGCGTCCAACAGCGTTTCATACTTGAAGTCCAGAAGCGGCGGCAATCCGGCTCGCTCGTGCTCCAGCATGTTGTTCGCGCGCTGGCGAAGCGTGTCCCAGAACAGAATGGTGCGTTCGAAGAAGTCGCGCTGGTAATCGAAATAGTCCTGCGCCGAAGGTGCTTCAGCTGCTCTTTTCATGCCACTAGACGCATCCTGTGGCGCAGGCTTCAACAACTCCTCGGAATGATCCAAGACGGTCGGTGGTAGATCCTTTGTCTGGCGGTGCGTCCATTGCACCGCTGCTTCCTTACCCAACGCCGTGGTGCGTTGAGAGGTCCGAGGCTTTTGTGGTGACGTGGGGATTTTCATCATTCCTCCGAACTACGGGGTCATTTTTTTCCGCGCCGTAAACGCAGAGCATTGAAAATCACCGAGGCCGAGCTCAGACTCATGGCCAGCGCCGCGATCAGCGGGGACAACAACCACCCAGTGAATGGGTACAGCACGCCTGCCGCAATCGGCACCCCAATGCCGTTGTAAACGAATGCGAACAGGAGGTTCTGGCGCATGTTTCGGACGGTGTCGATAGAGATGTCGCGTGCGGCGGTGATGCCGCGCAAATCGCCTTTGACCAGCGTGATCTGGCCGCTGTTCATGGCCACATCGGTCCCCGTGCCCATGGCCACGCCGACATCGGCCTTGGCCAACGCAGGCGCATCGTTGATGCCATCGCCGGCCATAGCGACAATGTGGCCCTCTTTCTGGAGCCGTTCCACGAGCGCCAGCTTGTCTGCGGGCTTGACTTCGCCATGCACCTCGTCGATGCCAAGTTTTGCACCCACTGCCTTGGCGGTGGTCAGACCATCGCCAGTTGCCATCACGATGCGCAAGCCGCTGGCGTGCAAAGTCCTAATGGCTTCCAGCGTGGTGGCCTTGATGGGATCGGTCACAGCCAGGATGCCAGCCAGTTGTCTGTCCACGGCCAGATGCATCACGCTGGCGCCTTCACTGCGCAGACGCTCGCCATCGATCTTGAGCGCATCAGTGGCCACGCCCTCCTGCTGCATCAATGCGGTGTTGCCCAGCACCAGATGCTTCCCATCGACCATGCCGCGCACGCCAATACCGCTGCCAGATTCGAAATCTAGCGGTTTGATCAGTTCCAGGCCCTTGGCGCGTGCTGCACTGACGATGGCCTCTGCCAAAGGATGCTCGCTGCCTTGGTCCAAACTGGCCGCAAGGCGCAGAACTTCGTCCGCTGTATAGCCAGGTGCGGCAACTGCGGTGTCGAAAGCGGGTTTACCTTCGGTCAGTGTTCCTGTCTTGTCCACAATCAGCGTGTCGACCTCGCGCATTTTTTCGATGGCGCCAGCATCACGGAACAGCACCCCCTGTGTCGCGGCACGCCCTGTGGCCACCATCACCGACATCGGCGTGGCCAGCCCCAGCGCACAGGGGCAAGCGATGATCAGGACGGCCACTGCGTTAATCAAGCCAAACACCCAGCTAGGTTCCGGACCGAACCAACCCCAGACAAAGAAGGTGGCAATGGCGATGAGCACCACCACGACCACAAATTTGCCTGCCACCACATCCGCCATGCGCTGCATGGGCGCCTTCGAGCGCTGGGCATTGGCCACCATCTGAACAATCTGCGACAGCATGGTGGCCGCACCGACTTTTTCGGAGCGCATCACCAAGGCGCCACTGGTGTTCATCGTGGCGCCAATCACATTGTCACCAAGCCGTTTGGTCACCGGCACAGGCTCGCCAGTAAGCATGGATTCATCGACCGCACTGCTGCCTTCGATCACAACGCCGTCGACCGGCACTTTCTCGCCGGGACGAATGCGCAGCAGATCCCCGACGTGAACATGGTTCAGCGGCACGTCCTCTTCGCTGCCATCCGCATTGATGCGGCGAGCGGTCTTGGGTGCCAAACCGAGCAGCGCCTTGATCGCCGCAGAAGTTTGCGAACGGGCCTTCAACTCGATGATCTGGCCCAGCATGGTCAGCGAGATGATGACCACTGCCGCCTCATAGTAAACAGCCACGCGACCCATGGAAATGAATGAATCCGGGAACACGCCCGGCGCCACGGTAGCCACGAGGCTGTAGAGAAAGGCCGCGCCCGTACCCAAACCGATCAAGGTCCACATGTTGGGGCTGCGGAGGACGAGAGACTGCCAGCCGCGTACGAAGAAGGGCCACCCCGTCCACAACACGACGGGTAAGGAAAGCACCAGCTCAACCCAGGTTTGCACCTTCATGTCAAACCATCCAAGACGATGGCCGAACATTGCAAGAACGGTGACAATGACTGTGAATGGCAGCGTCCACCAGAAGCGATGCTGAAAATCCTTTAACTCATGGTTGTCTTCCTCGTCCAGAGGAATGATTGGCTCCAATGTCATGCCGCACTTGGGACAGATTCCAGGATGATCCTGCCGCACCTCGGGGTGCATAGGGCAGGTGTAGATGGTGCCGGCCGGCTCTGGCGCGGTGTCCTCGGGTGCAGTAGATACAAGGTATTGCAGTGGGTTCGCTGCGAACTTGCCTTGGCACTTGGCGCTACAGAAATAGTAGGGCCGCCCTTCGTGCGTCAATTTGTGTTCAGACTGCTCCGTAACGGCCATGCCGCACACCGGATCCTTTAGATCCTTTGGCGAGGCTGGCTCGGCAGGGGGGTGACTGCCGTGATGGTGGTGTGCATGCATGTCCATTGCTTATTCCTTGTTGTTGGTGCGCCGTGGCGGCTGCGCATGGTTGCCGTGCCCACCATGGCCGCCGTGGCCGTGCATCAGGTGCATTAGCGGACAGGCGAGGAGCAGCAGGTAGGGCCAATAACCCAGAACATGGCCCCAGTGCTCTCGCAGCAGATAAAAACCAGCGATCACGGCAGCCGTTGCCAGCGCCATGCCGGCTGGGCGGCGCCAGAACGATGGCGCATGGGAGTCGTTGTCAGGCTGATCCATGGCGTTGCTCCTTCAAAGTTGCCAGCAAAAGGTGCGGGCGCGGACGCGCCCAGCCGGTCGACCCGGAATCAAATACCGTGGCCGTCATCGGCAACCACAGCCCCCCGCACCGCCGCTGTGGCAGCCCGAGGCTTTAGGCTGCGAGGTCGCAGCGGGAATGGGCGCGTCTGTGGCCAGCTTTGCGGGGTAACCCGCATCCGTCAATGCCATCAACAATGGGGCGCTGCCCTGCGCCAGTTCCCCGCTCACCCGGACATGCCCAGACTGGAGATCGACCTCCACCCCACTGACACCCGGCAGCGGTTGCAATGCGTGCGTGACGTGCTTGACGCATGAGCCGCAGCTCATGCCCTCGACTTGCAGATCAATCGTTTTCATATATCCAACTCCTAAAAATTGAAACGTATACCGCCGGGGAAATATTCCAGATCATCTTTTTGACACCGAGTCAGTCGTCGACTGGGCCTTGCCCATGCGAGGGATAAACCGGGGTGTGCGCTGGGCGTATGTGTCGTACGTTGCACCGAACTGTTTGTGCATTTCGTTCTCTTCGGTGATTGCCAGACGTCCGTACATCAGGAGCAAGACAGGGAACATGGCCAAGGTCAGCAAGGTGGGCCACTGCAGCAGGAAGCCCAGCAGAATCATCACAAAAGCCACGTACTGCGGATGGCGAATGCGCGCGTAGGGGCCTGTTGTTGCAAGCGATTGGCCACGCTGAGCGTGGTAGAGCACATTCCACGCTGTGGACAACAGGTAGAAACCAAAGCCCAGAAAAACGTAGCTGGCGATGTGCAGTACGCCGAAATGCGGGTCGCCCTTTTCGCCCAACAGGGTGGACCACAAGTGACCCGAGGTGTGGGAGAGCAGATCCAGATTAGGGAACTTGGTTTGAAGCCAGCCCGATATCAGATAAATCGTCAGCGGGAAGCCATACATCTCTACGAACAAGGCAACTATGAAGGCTGCGAATGCGCCAAACGTCCTCCAGTCACGGGCCGTTGCAGGCTTGAAAAAGCTGAACGCAAACATGATGAAGATCGCTGAATTGATGATGACCAACGACCACAGGCCATAAGCAGATTCGGTGTGGTTCACTGGGGATCTCCTTCTTTGCGCGATTCGGCAGTCTTCGACACATCAGGCTTGCTCTGGCCATGGTGACCATGCCCACCGTGGCTGCCGTGCATGAAAACATGCATCAGCGGGCAGGCGAGGAGCAGGAGAAAAGGTAGCGCCCCGACGACATGCGCGAGGTGTTCTGTCAACAAAAAATACGCCGCCACGGCACCAATCGCCACGTAGCCGATGGCGTATCGAGAACTCCAGAAACTGGGGGGCGACTCGTGGCCGTCGTGTTGATGGCTCATGGTGACTCGCAATCAGGTGGGTGCGTTACTTGGTCGGCGTGGCAGGCAGGCGGTCCATCATCATTTGCATCATGGACTGCATCATTTCCATGCGCTTTTCCATCATCTGATGACGCTCGGCCATGTTGGAGGACATGCCCTTTCCACCTTGCATGCCACCCATGCCCTGCATGCCTGCTCCCATCTGCTGCATCATCCCCATGCCGTCCTGCATGAGCTTCATGTGCTCGTCCATGAGTGCCTGCCGCTCCTCCGGCGTTTTGGCCGCCATCATCTTTTCGTGCATCGCTTGCATGGACTTCATATGCTCGTCCATCTTGGCCATTCCAGCCATCGGCCCCGTACCCATTGGCTTTGCGGAAGTCTTCATTTGGGTGGACGCGGGCTGCGTGCTACCTGCAGGGTGATGGGCCTTGTGCTCATCGGCGGCTTGCGCCATCACGCTCAGTGAGGCCGCAGCGACACAGACCCCGATCAGGGTATGGTGAATTTTTGACATAGTGCTCTCCTTCTCCAGATTACAAAACCGTCGCAGTCAGCAATCAATAAATCCATCCGCGACGACACAGCACGCTAAAGCAGCGTGTTCTCACTGAGCGGGCTGAATGTCTGTGACAACCATCTTCCCGCCCTCGTTGACGACCATGAACTTGACCTTGTCGCCAGGCTTCACGTTGGACAACAGGCTCTTGTCCTTCGCGGTGAATACCATGGTCATACCGGGCATGTCCATGTGCTTGATTTCACCGTGCTTGATGGTGACCTTGCCGTTGTCCAGATCAACTTTCTTGATCTCGCCATCGGTCAGGGACGCCGACTGTGCCGCTTCTGTCTTGCCAGGCTCCATGCTTGCCTGGGCAAAGCTGCTCATGGGCAGCGCTATACCCACGGCCACGGCGGAAATGGCAAGAATTTGTTTGATGGTGTTCATGATGACCTTACGAATACATGTTGAAAATTTCTGCTAATCCATCTTTCTGAATCAGCAGCGCTTGAAGGGGGTGCGCCGACCGCTGTAAGCCGGCCCATTCGTGCCCGGTAAGCCCATCGGCATGGCGGGCACTGCCAGTCCCAGCGCTCGGGGCTTTTTCTTGAACATGACGCGGACTTCTTGTTCCAGGCTCTACGGTGGCGTATTACTTCTTGCCAACCTGGACAGTGCCCTTCATGCCGGCCTCGTAGTGGCCAGGCATCAGACAGGCAAAGTTCACGCCTCCGGCCTTGGTGAACTGCCAGACGATTTCGCCTTGCTTGCCAGGCTGCAGCGTCACCTTGCCGGGTTCGTCGTGCTCCATGTCCGGGAACTTCTTCATCTGTTCCAGGTGCTCCAGTAGCTCCTTCTCGGTGCCCAGGCTGAGTTCGTGCTTGACCTGTCCGACATTCTTGACAACGAAGCGCACGGTTTCGCCCTGTTTGACCTGAATGTTCGACGGCGTGTAGCGCATGTTGTCGCTCATTTCGATGGTGATGGTGCGACGGGCCTTGGCGGCGACGCCGGGTTTGCCAATGGCTGTCTCACCCTCGTCACCGTGGCCACCTGCATGGTTGCCGGCAGCGAAGGCTGCCCCCGATGCGGCCAGTGCAGCCATGGCGAAGAGTTGAGAAATAGTGGAGCGCGTGAATTTCATGGATGGTCTCAGGTTGAAAATTGAAGGAAAAAATCAATGCGCGCCATGCGATGTAGGCTTGCGCACCTTGACTTCGGTCGGCGTTGCAGGCTTGCGAACGCGCGGCATGGACTGGCCGCCCTCTGCGCTGAATCGCGCGGGCTCCGCCATCGGACCGGTGTACTCATACGCCACCGTGCCCTCCGGGTTTTTGTACCAACCCGGGTTCTTGTAGTCGCCTGGCTTCTGGTCGCGGCGCACCTTCAGGACACTGAACATGCCACCCATCTCCACCGAGCCGAAGGGGCCTTCCCCGGTCATCATGGGGACGGTGTTGTCCGGAATGGGCATCTCCATCTCGGTCATGTCCGCCATGCCCCGTTCGCCCATGACCATGTAGTCGGGAATCAGGTTGTTGATCTTCTTGGCCACGCCCCGGTGGTCTACGCCAATCATGGTGGGAATGTCGTGACCCATTGCGTTCATGGTGTGGTGGCTCTTGTGGCAGTGGAATGCCCAGTCACCTTCTTCGTCCGCGAGGAACTCGATCTGGCGCATCTGGCCCACGGCCACGTCGGTGGTCACTTCATAGAGACGGGTGCTCTTGGGTGTAGGACCACCATCCGTGCCGGTGACCAAAAACTCGTGACCGTGCAAGTGCATCGGGTGGTTGGTCATGGTGAGGTTGCCGATGCGAATACGCACCTTGTCGTTGAGCCGGACGTTCAAGGAGTCGATGCCAGGAAAGATGCGGCTATTCCATGTCCACAAATTGAAGTTCAGCATTTCCGCAACCCTGGGCGTCGCCGCGCCGGGTTCAATGTCGTAGGCACTCAGTAGGAAACAGAAGTCGCGTTGCACCTCATCAATAAGAGGATGCTTGGCTTTGGGGTGAGTGATCCACAGGCCCATCATGCCCATGGCCATTTGCGTCATTTCATCGGCATGCGGGTGATACATGAAGGTACCAGGACGGCGTGCCACGAATTCGTAGACAAAGGTCTTGCCAGGCTGAATGGCGGGCTGGTTCAGGCCCGCCACACCATCCATGCCATTGGGCAAACGCTGCCCATGCCAATGGATGCTGGTGTGCTCGGGCAGTTTGTTGGTCACGAAAATGCGAATGCGGTCGCCCTCCACGACTTCGATGGTGGGGCCAGGACTCTGGCCGTTGTATCCCCACAGGTGGGCCTTCATACCTGGGGCCATTTCCCGCACCACCGGCTCTGCCACCAGATGGAACTCCTTGACTCCTTGATTCATGCGCCAGGGCAGCGTCCAGCCATTGAGTGTGACCACCGGGTTGTAGGGGCGGCCGGAGTTAGGCACCAGAGGTGCCATGGTGTCCGCGCTGGTCTGGAACACTGGCTCAGGCAAAGCGGCCATCGCTACCCGGCTCACACTCGCTGCGGCCACGGCCCCTCCGGCAATGCCAGCAAACCGGAAAAAATCTCTTCTTGAATTCATGTTGGGTTCCTTGAGGGGATCAGTGGCCTGCACCGGCTTCGGCAGCGGCTGCGCCACCGCCCGAGACGCCAGCGCTGGTCGGCTTGCCTATGAGGGAGGCCTGGAGGGCTGCGTCGGCTAGCCAGAACTGTTGTTCGGCGTTCAAAGCCGCCATCACCGAGTTCACCTGATCGCGGGAGTCGGCGAGCAACTCGAAAACGCTGATCAGCATCCCGTTGTAGCGAAGCTGGTTTTCTTCGGAGATGGTTTTTCGCAGGGGGATCACCTCGTCGCGGTGGTGACGCGCGATGTCATATGCCGTCCGATAGGCTGAGTAGCTTTCGCGCAGGTTGGATCCTGCTGCGCGTGCAGTTGCTTCCAGACGGTTGGCAGCAGCCAGGGTTTGCGCATTCATGGCGTCGCGCCGCATGCCCCCCCAGTCGAAAATGGGCAGTTGGAGACTGATCTCGAAGCCGCGCCGCGTGGAGTGGATGTTCTCAGCGGCATCAAAGACCGAGTCGCGCCGCACGCCTAATTCGATGTCCGTGAATGTCGTGATCGTGTTCCAGCCTTGGGCGCGCGCTGCTGCGTCGTAGTCGGCCTTCGCGATCTGCAGATCCAGCCGCCCCTTGGACGCCTGACGGCCTGCGTCAGACGGGGATAGCGGCTCCTTGGGTAGTGTGGGCAGGCGCTCAGGCAACTTGAGCTGTTGGGCTTGGCTATCATCCAGGCCCAGCAGCCGCACCAGCTCCTCACGGGCTGCCGTCACCTGGTGCTGGGCACTGGCCAGCTGAGTCGCCGTATCGGCATAGAACGCTTGCTGGCGTACACGGTCAAGCTTGTTGAAATTGCCCACCGCCTGCATGCGCTTGGCCAGTTCGGCGCTGGCTTGAGCACTTGCGACTACCTGTTGGGTGTAAGTCAGCGTCTGTTGCGCGGCGACAGCGCGGACCCAGGCTTGGCGCACTTGTGTCACCTGGTCCACCACGTCGCTGCTCAGGCGCAACTGGGTTTGCTTGATGCGCTGCTCGGCGATGCCTTTGCGCGTCGGCAAAGTCAGCAGGTCCAGCAGGCCGAAGGACAGAAGGCGGCCGATCTCCGTCTCGCTGCCCAAGCGAACGCGCTCCAGGCTCAGGATGGGGTTGGCGATGCGGCCGGACTGGGCTGCCGTGGAAGCGTCCGCCCAGTTTTGGGCCACGAGGGCCTGCAGGGATGGGCTATTGACCAGCGCAAGTTGCACGGCATCCTTTTGACTGAGCGGCTTGGCCAGCAGATCCGAAGCGCGCTGACGCAAGGTACCGCGCTCGTTCTGGTCCCGGGCCAAGGTGAGCTGGCCGTCCGTGAAACCGCTTGTGGCTGCATTGGCGCTGTTGAGGTTCTGCTCTAGATTCACGCTGGCGCAGCCAGACAAGACCGCCACGGCGGCCATGGCGATCACGAGTTTGGCGCGGGGCGTGCGCAAGGGGCGGTTCATTGTTTGCCCCCGTGGTGTGCGCCATGGCCCTGCGCGGGTTGGTCCTGACCGGTTGTGGGTGCCGCCTGGCGCATTTCCTTGGCATAGGTGCGCCAGCCTCCGATCTCGCCCACCTTGTCATTGGCTGCTTTCCAGGGCTGGACGGATTGCTCTGTGTAGGTCTCGTAGCCCGAAAGGGATGAGCGGTACGAAAGCTGGTAGTCCCCCTTCGCGGGTTCGCTATCGGGCATCTGGGCCAGGGCCAAAGAGGGTGCCACTAGCGCGGCAGCCAGCCAAGGGCTTGAGGTAGGTCGTGAAAGCCAGGAATTTTTCATGAGTTCACCATGCGTTCTTGATGCAACGCATTGTGTGAGCCCACGGCTTCCGTGGACATAACGGCTTCATTACATCTTTGTCATCTGGAAGAAAGCCAGCGATCTGCGGGCACACTTGCCGCCATTCGCAGCCTGGGAGGTCCCGTGAAGATATTGATCGTCGAGGATGAAATCAAAACCGGCGAATACTTGCGCCAAGGGTTGCGTGAAGCTGGGTTCAACGCCGATCTTGTCCACAACGGCGTCGATGGCCTGCATCTTGCCCAGGAAGGTGACTACGACCTGGTAATCCTGGATGTGATGCTTCCTGGGATGGACGGGTGGCAGGTGCTCACCAATCTGCGTCGCCGGGGCCTGGAGATGCCCATATTGTTTCTCACGGCCAAGGATCAGGTGCAAGACCGGATCAAAGGGTTGGAACTGGGGGCGGACGACTATCTGGTCAAACCGTTTTCCTTTGCCGAGCTACTGGCGCGAGCGCGCACCATCCTCAGGCGTGGTCGCAATGGCACCGAGGTGACGGTCCTCCAGGTGGCCGATCTAGAGCTGGACCTCTTGCGGCGGCGAGTCAGCAGATCTGGCAAACGCATCGACCTCACGGCCAAGGAGTTCGGACTCCTGGAGCTGCTGATGCGCCGCCACGGGGAAGTTCTGCCGCGCTCGCTGATCGCGTCCCAGGTGTGGGATATGAATTTCGACAGCGATTCCAACGTGATCGAGGTGGCGATGCGCAGGCTTCGGGCCAAGATTGACGATGCCTATGACGCCAAGCTGATCCAGACGGTGCGAGGCATGGGGTATGTGCTGGAAGCGCCGCAGGAGAGTGCGTGAAAGCCCGGTACTCGCTCACGACACGGCTGACGGTCTTTTTTACTTTGGCGTCCGCCTTGGTGCTGATCGGCCTGGGGACTCTCGTCGCGATTTCCATTGACCGGCATTTCGTGGAGCTTGACCGCGATGCACTGCGTGACAAGGTTCACCTGACGCGTGAGGTCGTCGGCAAATCGAAGTCGCTGCAGGATCTGAAGACGCGGCTGGATGACGTTTTGGACAGCCATGAGGGCCTCTTCGTCACCGTGCTTCGCGATGGTCAATCGCTGTACTCGACGGAAGATTTTGAGTTTCCTGCGGACTTGAGCGTGCGGACCCAGCATTCCCGCTTGGGCGTTGCCTCGTGGCGAGTCAAGGACCGTGAGTACCGGGGAATGTCCGAAGCCGTGACGTTGCCGGGTTCCGCCGAGCCGCCGCTGAAGATTTGGGTGGCCGTGGACATTGCCCACCACAAGCACTTCATGTACGAATTGATTTGGGTCCTGGTGGGCTACGTGGCATTGGCAACGCTGGTGGCCGGGGTCCTGGGCTGGTGGGCCGCAAAGAACGGTCTGGCACCGCTTAGGGCCATGCGGTCCCGTGCAATGGCCATCACGGCGCAACGGCTGGACGAGCGGATGCCAACCCAGGAGTTTCCGGTGGAAATGGCCGACCTGGCGACCACCCTCAACGAGATGCTGCGGCGCCTGAAGGAGGAGTTCGACCGGTTGTCCGAGTTTTCTTCGGACTTGGCCCACGAGCTGCGTACCCCCATCAACAATCTGATGACACAGACCCAGGTCACGCTCAGCCAGGCTCGCTCTTGCGAGGAGTACCAGGACATACTGGCTTCCAACGCCGAGGAGTACCAGCGCCTGGCCCGCATGGTGGCTGACATGTTGTTCCTGGCCAAGGCTGACCACGGGCTCATTCTTCCCAGCACCGAGAGAATTATGGTCCATGATGAAGCACAGGCTTTGTTTGACTTCTACGAGGCCCTTGCCGAAGAAAGGCAGGTCCGGCTGCAATTGGTCGGGGCGGCGGAGATCTTTGGCGACCGGTTGATGCTGCGCCGAGCGCTCAGTAATCTTCTGTCCAACGCCATTCGCTACACCCCACCCGGCGAGCAGGTGGTCGTGGACATTCAAGGGGACGTGCACGGAACCACCGTGGATGTCGTCAACACCGGACCTTCCATCGATGCGCAGATGATCCCCCGTCTGTTCGACCGCTTCTTTCGGGCGGACAAGTCGCGCAAGCAGCTGGACTCGGACGGCGCTGGCCTGGGCTTGTCCATCACCCAGGCGATTGTTCATGCGCACCGGGGGCGGATTTCCGTGAGTTCAGCCGATGGCAGGACTTGTTTTTCGATGTCTTTCCCCAGTGCACAGAGCATTGGCAAGCACCTCACGACAGATGCATGACCCCCTGGCAACCCTCATAGACTGCTGGAAGGCAGATCCAAGCAGCACCTACAACACCTGGTTCCTATGGGATCAGCGGATCAAGAACTTCCGCTCCATTCGCCGAGGCATTGCGCAGGTGGTGCAGGACATCCGGGGCGGAACGTTTGGCAACGCTTACCGAGGCTCCTCACTGGAGACGATCGTGGGTTCCGTGGCAGAGCAGCGCCAGATTTTCAAAGGAGCGGACCACGCGTTCCTCTGGAAACCCAAGCTGCGGATTCCGGACATCTACGAGAACACGAGCAACCAGCTCGCCTTCGCAGATCTTCTTCACACTTGCGATCACTGCGACTGCGCAGAAGACGTAGTGGCCGCCATACAGCGCATTGATGCAATTGGCATCAAAGGCCTGGGCCCTGCAGTTGCCAACTTGCTGTATTTCATCCACCCAACGCTGGTCTCTCCCTTCAACACGGCCATCGTCAATGGCTTCAACGCGGTGACCGGGGGGCGCGTGAAGCTCGGACGCTGGGACCACTATCTTTCGATGCGAGAAGGTTTGCTACGCTTGAACGCGCAGTACAGGCTGAAACTGTCGAACGATCTGGGCGCGATTGCAGGACTCATGTTTGACATTGGCAGTGGCCGACATGCAGCGCCGCCACAAGCAATGGATGCAGCGGCGACGGCTCTCTGGCAAGAAGACCTTGAACGCGTGCGGCAGGAATCCACCGCATTGCAACGAGAACTGTCCCAAGCGACCGAGAGCGATGCGACCCACACGGGTGTCCAGGCTTCGCTGCGCGACCTGGGCAAGGCGCTCGGATTTGATGTCTGGATAGCGTCCAACGACCGGGGCCGCGCCTATGGCGGGGGGCTGCTGGGAGATGGATGCATGGCGCAGTTGCCCGCCAGCCTGGACCGAGGACTGGAGTCCGTGCGGCTGATCGATGTCGTATGGGTTGATCCCCAGACCTCGCAATTCGCCGCCGCATTCGAAGTCGAACACACCACGTCCATCTATTCGGGCATCGTACGCATGCTCGATCTGGCCCTGGGCACGCCGGTTGCAGGCAACTGCGCCCTGTTTCTGGTGGCTCCAGACAATCGCAGAGACAAGGTCGCTGAGCAACTTCAAAGGCCCGCCTTCTCCAGGGTGTCGGAGCTGGGAATCCGGTACTTGCCCTACAGTCAGCTGGAGCAGAACCACGCCTCCATGAGCCGCTTTGGCTCCAGCATCAAGCCGCTGCTGGAGATTTCGCAGCGGCTGTGAGCCACGGCTATTTCGTGCAGCGCGCTTTGCAGCGCTCGATTTTTGAGGCCCAGGGTGCGGCCCCCCACGGCGATGTCGTTCAGGCCTACAGAGGCTCGGCGGTCGGAGCAATGCAAATGCAGATGTCGCACGCACTTGCTGATAGCGCGGCAGACACGAATGGCGAGCGAACTGGAGGCGGACCTGTTTCGAAAGGCCCCCCAGATCAGCAGCCGACTGCCCAGAGAACCTATTTAGAACCGAGGGGCCTTGGTGGATTCGTCCGAGGTGGCGGCCACGGCAGCATGGCGCGCAGCGTGGTAGCGGTCAGGATAGATTTCGTTGAGCTTGCGACCGTCTTCGCCCACAGCGACGATGTCTCCTTCGCGGATGGCGCGTGCCAACTCACTTTTGACTTGTTCTTGCGTCTTCAACGACTTGCCTGCCACGATCGGATAGCGACCAGACATCAACTCATTGCGTTTGACTCCGACTTCACCCGCCACCATGATGCCACCCGTACGGATAGCCTGTTCCAATTCTTCCCGCACTTGCTCGCGGGATTTGCTAGCCTGAGTCGAAGTAGCCGTGCGATAGGCGCCGGGGTTGATTTGCTTGAGAGTCATCCCCGAGTCGCCAGGGGCAAGCATCTCGCCGTTTTGCTGAGCCTGCGCCAATTCAGCCAGCACTTGTTCGCGCGTCTTGCTGACCGCTTGGTCCGACGCAAAAGCGGGGCTGCGATGAGGGAAAGGACGATGAGGGTGGACTTCAGTTTCATGATGGTGTTTCCTTTTTGGGTAAATGGCAATGGTTCAGGTGCAACCGCAGGCCGGTTTGGGAGGGCACGCGGTTGCCGGTGATCGCTACGGGGGTTCAGGGCAGTTGGCGGGCATCGACCCAGCCAGCTTCGCCGCCCATATCCCGTACACCGTCACGACCGACGGGGTTGCGCTTGGCTGACTGCAACTCATCGAGGACTTGCTGGCGGGTCTTGGTCAGCTTAGGGCCCGGAACGAGCGGATAAGTGGCTGGATAGCCACGGCTGATCCAGTACAGCGAACCGTCCTTCTGAGCGGCCATTACGGTGTTTTCAACCGCTTGGCGACTGACTGCGTTGCCCAAATGGTCTGCGGCCAGGCTGACGCCTTCTTCCTGGCTAGGGCTTGCGTGATAAACGGATGTCGCAAACGACGCTGTAGCGGATGCAGCAAGGCTGGCGACAAGGATTGCGGTGCGAACTTTCATGATGGTCTCCTGTGGCGCCGGATGCCCGATATGGTTCATCCAGGTGGCGATTTGTGCGCCACGGAAAGAAGTCTAGAAATCGCACGCCGACTCAGAGGTGACGGTCGGATTACGCTTTTCACAGGGTAACTCCGGGGTCACCGGAGCGACGCAGCAAGACGGCTGAAGCTCTGATGTACTAGCGGCACGCTGCTGTTGACGCGCTGTGTGAGCGCCATCGCCATGTTGGTAGGAGCGCAGGGCCGATCAATGCTCTCACTGCACTTTTTTGGCTAAGCCCTTCCATAACGTTCAACGTTGAGGCGCGAATTACGCCGAAAGCTGACGCCGTGATTACGAATCTGCAATCCCTGGGTAATGTTCGCGGGCGATACGGCTCAGTGGGCTCGTTTGCATGGGCAATCGTCGGCGACAACCTACAGCGTGGGCGGCCATGCGCGGCGGAAGATCCTTGCACCGCGCAAGCAATTGCGCGGATTCGAGTTGATCCATGAAACCATTGAACCTACCCTCAGGAGAGCCCAATGAACCATACAAAAAACCCCTTCGTGTCGTGCATCGAGGCCTGCCAAGCATGTGCGACGGCGTGCAACCAGTGCTTCGCCGCATGCCTTCAGGAAGAGGATGTGAAGATGATGGCGCGCTGCATCGCACTGGACGCAGACTGCGCGGCGATCTGCGGCTTGGCGGCTGACGCCATGGCGCGCAACAGCGAGCACGCGGCTGCCATCTGCGCGCTGTGTGCGCAAATCTGCAAGGCCTGCGGCGATGAGTGTTCCAAGCACGAGGCTGACCACTGCAAGGCCTGTGCAAAGGCTTGTCTCAAGTGCGCCCAAGAGTGCGACGCCATGGCGCGTGCCGCTTGATCACGGTGCGCAATCTGAATCGCCCCGGATTCCCTAGACACTTTTGAGCCGTTGGGAATGGCGTCGTTCGAACTCTACCGGCGAAGTATCTCCGGCAGTGCCGTGGCGCCGCTTTGGGTTGTAGAACATCTCGATGTAGTTGAAGACATCGGCTCTCGCGTCATCGCGGGTCGGATAGATCTGGCGGCGGATGCGTTCGCGCTTGAGCAACTGGAAGAAGCTCTCGGCCACGGCGTTGTCGTGGCAGTTGCCGCGACGGCTCATGCTGCAGACCAGGTTGTGGTCGCGCAGGAAGTCCTGCCAGTCATGGCCGGTGAACTGACTGCCTTGATCCGAATGCACCGTGACCGGCCCCTTGGGCCGACGACGCCACAAGGCCATCACCAGCGCATCGAGCGCCAGCCCGGTATCGATGCGGCTACACATTGACCAGCCGACCACCTGACGCGAGAACAGATCGACCACCACGGCCAGGTACAGCCAGCCCTCATGGGTGCGGATGTAGGTGATGTCGGTCACCCAGGATTGATTGGGCTGCGCCACGGTGAACTGGCGCTGCAGGTGGTTGGGCGCGACGACCGCGGGCTTGCCACCACGCATGCCAGGGCGACGGCGGTAGCCGGTCTGCGAGCGCAGTCCTTCGAGTTTGAGCAATCGGGCCACGCGGTGCTTGCCGCAGGACTCGCCTAGATCGCGCATGTCCAGGGTGAGCTTGCGGTAGCCGTACACGCCGCCGCTCTCCAACCACGCGTGCTTGAGCAGGCCCAGCACCCGTTGATCGTCCTGGGCACGTGGGCTCACCGGATCGGCCTTCCAGGCGTAGTAGCCGCTGGGGTGCACCGTCATGATCTTGCACATGCGGCGCACGCTGTGCTCGTGTTCATGGCGCTTGATGAATGCGTACTTCACCCGGACTGCTTGGCAAAGTACGCTGCGGCCTTTTTTAAGATGTCGCGCTCCTCGGTCACACGCTTGAGCTCAGCCTTCAGGCGGCGCATCTCGTCGGCTTGCGAGCACTGCGCTTGGCGCTGGTCAGGCGACATCTGCTTGACTTTGATCCATTGATACAGACTGTGCTGGCTGATGCCAAGCCTGGCCGACACATCGGCCACCTTGTGGCCTCGTTCGGTGATCTGCTTGACCGCTTCGATCTTGAATTCTTCGGGGTATCTCTGCTTGCTCATGGCACCTCCTATTGGGCCTCAGGTTTGAGGCTCAGAGGTGTCTAGAAAACCCGGGGCGATTCAAGTGTCGAAGGCAACAGAGCCCTGAAGGGCGGCAGGTAACTGGAAGTGAGCATGGTCTCCTCTAAAAGAATCTTTGATCTCATGATGTGGAGATTCTGGAGAGACCACCCTTTCATTCAGATGTTCTGAAAATTACATTGTTGCTATCTACCTGTCAGAACGCCTCAAACTTGGCAAACTCTCGCCAAAGCATTGAACGGAAGCGCACACGTGAAAATATTGATCGTCGAAGACGAGCCCAAAACGGGTGAGTACCTGCGTCAGGGTTTGACAGAAGCTGGATACATTTCCGACCTCCTGCCCAACGGCGCGGATGGCCTGCATATGGCCCTGCAGGGCGAATATGACCTGCTGATCCTGGATGTCATGCTGCCTGGCCTGAATGGCTGGCAAGTGCTGCAAGCCCTGCGTGACCGGGGGATCGGAATGCCCGTCCTGTTCCTGACTGCCCGCGATCAAGTGGAAGATCGTGTCAAAGGACTGGAACTCGGGGCCGACGACTACCTTGTCAAGCCGTTCTCGTTTGCCGAGTTACTGGCCCGGGTACGCATCATCCTGCGGCGCGGCCATGCAGGCAACGAGAGCACCACGCTGCGAGTGGCCGACCTGGAACTGGATTTGCTGCGCCGCAGGGTATCCCGCAACGGCAAGCGTATCGATCTGACGGCCAAGGAATTCGGCCTGCTGGAGCTACTGATGCGCCGACACGGTGAAGTGCTGCCACGGTCCCTGATCGCCTCGCAGGTGTGGGACATGAACTTTGACAGCGACACCAACGTCATCGAAGTGGCGATGCGCCGCCTGCGCATGAAGATCGATGAAGGCCAACCCCTCAAGCTCATCCAGACCGTGCGCGGCATGGGCTATTTGCTGGACGTGCCAGAGGAAGAATAGGTGGAGTCGAAACTGCGTTTGGGCAAGCTTTCGCTGACCCGTCGCCTCACCCTGTTCTTCACCGTGGTGGCAGCTGCTGTGGTGCTTGGGTTGGGAGGTCTTTTTCTGGTGGAAATTGAGCAGCATTTCGTCGAACTGGACCGGATGGCTCTGCAGGAAAAGCGGCATTTGATCGAGGAAATTCTTGGCAATGCCAACTCAGTGGACGACGCAAGCTTGCGCTTGAGCGAAGCTTTGAACTATCACCATGATCTCTATGTCCTGGTGCAGAACCCCCAGGGAGAGCGCATTTTTCAATCGTCAACATCCAACCTCAATGTGCAAAGCGGCGATGCCCTGAGTACCGAGGAGACGAGTGTTTTCGGGGTTTGGCGTCACCACGATACCGAGTTCCACACATTGAGCTTTGGAACTGCCCCGGCTTACTCCGCATCAGCGTTGCAGGTGTTGATCGCAGCGGATACAAAACACCACACCCAATTCCTCACTGAGCTGCGCAGCAGTCTGGCGTTCTACGTGATCGCGGCCATCATCGTGTGTGGGCTACTGTCGTGGCTCGCGGCGCGTCAAGGACTGGCGCCTCTGCGTGAAATGAAGTCACGCGCAGCCGTGGTCACAGGTCAGAAATTGTCCGAGCGCATGCCAGTTGAGGCCGTGCCGGTGGAAATGGCCGATCTGGCGCAAGAGCTGAACCGCATGCTGGACCGCCTGCAGGAGGACTTCCAGCGCCTTACCGATTTCGCGTCGGACCTCGCGCACGAGCTGCGCACCCCCATCAGCAACCTGCTGACGCAGACGCAGGTGGCGCTGACGACCAAGCGCGATGCCGCGACGTACCGCGACATCCTGGCCTCCAATGCCGAGGAATTTCAGCGTTTGGCACGCATGGTGTCCGACATGCTGTTCCTAGCCAAGACCGAGCGCGGCGTGGATCTGCCGCACAAGGAGCGGTTTTCCGCCCGCCAGGACGCGCTGGCGCTGCTGGAGTTCTACGAGGCCGTGGCCGAGGAAAAACGCATCCGGCTCCAGTTGAAAGGAGACGGCGAGGTCGAAGGCGATCGCCTGATGTTCCGCCGTGCGGTGAGCAACCTGCTGTCCAATGCCCTGCGTTACACGCCCGAGGCCGGCGACATCACCATCCGTATCACCAGCACGGCACAAACCACGACAGTGGCCGTGGAGAACACTGGAACCGACATCGATGCCAAGATCCTGCCCCGGCTGTTCGACCGCTTCTACCGAGCCGATGCTTCCAGGGCCCATCCGGACTCCGATGGCTCCGGGCTGGGCCTGGCCATCACACGTGCCATCGCTGAGGCCCACGGCGGTAGCGTCACGGCGACGTCGGGCGACGGGCGAACCTGCTTCACCTTGATGTTTCCTCACCGTGGCTCACAGCCATCAAGCTGACAACAATCTCATCTGGCTGTCCGGATTCTGTTGGGGTGCGCTCCCTACGATGAACACATCTCCTCAACGCCCGACCAAGGCATGAGAGATGCAAGTTTCATCCACCTTCCTTAGGAGCTTCAACCATGACCCAACAACGCCTCTCCCTTTCTTCCATGATCGCAGCCGCAACCGCAGTGGTTGCTCTGGGCCTTCCAGGGATGGCTTCGGCAGCCTACGAGCATCCTGCCAACAATGAAAAGAGCGTAATCGTTCACCCGGAACACTTCAAGAGCGAGAAAACCCGCGCCCAAGTCAAGGCGGAGACCGAGGCTGCGATGCGGCAAGGCCGCCTTTCTTATGGTGAGAGCAACTACCCCATCCGCACACCTGATGTAAGTTCTGGCAAGACGCGTGAGCAAGTAATCAACGAACTGCTGAGCGAGTCACCTGCCGAACGCTCCGCGCGTCTGCGTCTCTACTCCCGGGGTTGATAGCCCCCAGTTGGTGCTCCAGCAGAGCACGTTGAATCCATTCTGTGGGATCGCTGGCGTCGGCCTGACTAACCTCGGGACAGCCCAGGCCGCCGTCCAATTTCCCATGACACCCCACCGCCGCGCACCGTCGCGGCGATCTGCTGTCCCAGCCGCTGCTCAATCACCGGCTTCCACGGCACCAGGCTGAATCCCATCGCCCCGGAGTCAGGCTAACCGCCGCCCCAGCTCTCCCCAAACACCTGCGCCTGCCGCAGCACCAAGTCCACCGCCTCTTCCTGCAAGTCTGGCGGGTACTTGTACTTGCGCAAGACCCGCTTGACCATCAGTCGCAGCTTGGCCCTGACGCTCTCACGTTCTGACCAATCCACCGTCAGGTTCTGGCGCAGGTTCTCGGTCAGCTCATGGGCAATCTTCTTGAGGGTTTCGTCGGTCCCCGCTCATTACGAAGGTGGCACCTATTCGCTGAGACTGCTCGATACCTGCCAGTCCGTTGTAGTCCTTAAACAGCTTGGCCCGCTTTGCCGGGGTAACGATGGTGGCGTCCACTGTCAAGGCTGCACGGTAGCGGCGGCGGCCTAGCTCCATTACTCTTTGGGCTGCAATCAATGCCTCCGTGTCGTTGGTGAACTTGGACTTGATGATGTCCACCGCCGTCGCGAGCAACTCGCGTCCACGCACCTGGTTTCCGTGGTGCTCCGTGAATGTAGGCATCACCTCGTCCCGAAATTTATTCCGTGGGTAGTCCGTGCACTTGTCTTCGCAGATCGTCACCGTCTTGATTTATGCCTTCATCGGTTCAAGCTCAACGACCAATCCGTCGAGACCTTGCGAAGTAGCACTTATGTGGGGATCTTTCTGGAAGATTCGGTCGTTTGCTCCTTGCCGTGTTGCGATCCAAGAAATGCACTCGAAGAGAAAACCGTCACGGTGGGCGCGCGCCGCTTTTTCTTGCTCTGGATTCAGGCCCGACTTGATGGTTAGTTGTTCACACGCAGCCTCGTTTAATTGCGGAATCGAAATCGCTGGTGCATTTTTCTCAAGCTGATCCAGGATCCGCGCGGCATGTACGACCTGACCGACTGCTATAACGGCCACAATCTTCGCCAGTTCCTGAAAGTCCGCCACCTCCCAATTCAGGCCAGACACAGCTGGCCGGCATTCTGGCCGTGACCGACCCCATCAAGTCCACCACACCGGATGCGATCCGGACGCTCCATGCCAGCGGCCTGCGCATCGTGATGGCGACCGGCGACGGCCTGACCACGGCCAAGGCCGTGGGCGCGAGGCTCGGCATCGACGAAGTGCATGGAGAGGTCAAGCCAGTCGACAAGCTGGCGCTTGTGGACAAGCTTCAGAGAGGCGGCCATATCGTCGCCATGGCCGGCGATGGCATCAACGATGCCCCCGCGTTGGCCAAGGCCGACGTCGGCGTGGCCATGGGCACCGGCACCGACGTGGCCATGAACAGCGGCCAGGTCACGCTGGTCAAGGGCGACTTGCGCGGTATCACGGCAGCACGGGACATTTCCGTCGACACCGTCCGGAACATGCGCCAGAACCTGCTCTTCGCTTTTGTCTACAACGGCATCGGCGTGCCGATTGCCGCTGGCGTGCTGTATCCGTTCACCGGGTGGCTTCTGTCCCCTCTGATCGCGGCATTGGCGATGAGCCTCAGTTCGGCGTCGGTGATTTTCAATGCTCTGCGACTGCGCCGTGGCCATTGATGGTGTAGGCACCTCCCCGCAAAAACCATGAATGCCGCTCTTCTCGAATCCGTGCTGACCTGCCCGCACTGCGGCTTCGCACGGCAGGAATCGATGCCCACGAATGCCTGCCAGTATTTCTACGAATGCCGCCAGTGCAAGGCACTTCTGCGACCTCGCCCGGGGGATTGCTGCGTGTTTTGCTCGTTCGGATCCATGCCTTGCCCGCCGGTACAGCTGCAGCGCAGTTGCTGCAGTTAGCCGCCAGCCGCAGATAACAGAAAAGTAATCTGAGGCTCATCCTTCTATCAGGCCCGCCTGTCGAGAATGGCTGCATGGGATGGCGCTCCTGATTCGACGCGCCGGTAAGAACACTAAGGGAATCAACACCATGGATTCGACCTACCATCGGTTCACCGAGCTATTTCAACAACTGGGGCTGGCCTCTGACACGCGGAGCATCCAGGAATTCCTGACGCGCCACAGCCCACTCCACCCATCCCTCCGGCTGGAAAACGCCCCTTTCTGGAGCGAAGCGCAATCGTCCCTGCTGCGGGATGAAATATTGCTGGATGCGGATTGGGCGGAGATCGTTGATCAATTGAACGCTACCTTGCGTGGATCGGAAGGTCAGTGATGCCCGCGATCCGCTTGAGACTATCCGTCGGCGCAGCTGTGCTGGCACTCGTTTTCAGTCAGGCAAGTTTCAGTCAGGAGGGGCGACTAGGCGCTCGTCTGGAAGGGCTGTTGGTTGCGGCGCGGGAAGGCAATCCAGAATTCGCCGGCATGCAGTTCGAAGCCAATGCCGCCGCAGAGCGGGTGCTGCCCGCTGGTGCCTTGCCCGACCCCAAGTTCAGCATGGAGCTGCGCGACATCACCCGGATGGGCGAGCGCAATCCGACGCTGCTGCCCGGGCGGGTCGGTAGCACACGCTACATTTTCACGCAGGAGCTGCCATGGTTCGGGAAACGGGGCCTCAAGCGTGAAGCCGCTGAACTGCAGGCAGAGGCAGCGCGGGGACGGGTGGCGGGTACCTGGAGCGAATTGGCCACCAAGATCAAGACGGCCTACGCTCAGCTTTACTACCTTGACCAGAATGAACGGCTCACCCGGGAGATCCTGGATCTGATGGCACGCCTGGAGAAGGTGGCCCAGGTGCGCTATGCCAGCGGACTGGCGGCACAGCAGGACGTGATCCGCGCGCAGTTGGAGCAGACCAGCATGCGCAATGAATTGATCGCACTTGAAGCGGAACGCAGCCAGCTGCAGGCGCGGTTGAAAGCCCTAGTGGGGCGTCCCGCCAGCGAGACGTTGGCCACGCCGGAGCGTATTCGCACGCTTCCTGCTTCCGAGAGCATGCGCTTTGATGTCCTTGAGCAGCGTGCGCGGGCCAGCAATCCGCTGTTGAGAACCGAGGAATCACAGATCCGGGTGGCGGAAAAAAACCGCGAACTCACCTACAAGAACCGCTATCCAGACTTCATGGTGGGGCTCTCGCCCATCCAGTACGGCAAGTCGATCCGCGAATGGGAGTTGATGGTCCAGGTCAACATCCCGCTGCAACAGGACACTCGCCGCGCGCAGGAGCGCGAGGCCCAGGCCATGCTGGAGGCCGCGCGCTCACGCCGCGAAGTCGCCACCAACCAGGTGCTCGCCGATCTATACGAAAACGTCGCTGGCCTGGAGGCAGCGCGCCGCACGCTGGCATTGACCACGGAGACCCTGTTGCCCCAGTCGGAACTGACCTACCGGTCCGCGTTGGCGGGCTATGAATCGGGCAAGGTGGACTTCGCCACGCTGCTGGATGCCCAAAGGCAAATCCGCCAGGCCAAGCTCAACCAGGTCAAGGCAGGTGTGGCCGCGCAAACGCGGCTGGCAGACATCGAGCGCATCGTTGGAGAAGAACTATGACAACAAATTTTAAGGTAGGCGCGCTCGTGCTGGCGGCCACGGCATTGGCCGCGGGCGGCGGCTACTGGTACGGCCACCGGCAATCCACCGCGCAGGAGGCGGCGCAAGCGGTTTCGACAGTGGGTTCGGCAAGCGACAAAAAGGAGCGCAAGGTTCTGTATTACCGCAATCCGATGGGGTTGCCCGATACCTCCCCCACACCCAAAAAGGACCCGATGGGGATGGACTACATCGCGGTCTATGAAGGCGAGCAAGAGCCGGATGCTGGGAGCGCCCATCAGATCAAGATCAGCACCGACAAGATCCAGAAGCTCGGGGTTCGTGTCGAGGCCGCCAGTTTGCGCTCCCTGGACAAGATGGTGCGCGCCGCAGGCCGCGTGGAACCCGACGAGCGCCTGACCTACGCCATCACGCCCAAGTTCGAAGGTTACGTCGAACGCCTGCACGTCAATGCCACCGGACAGGCCGTGGGGAAGGGCCAGCCCTTGTTCGAGGTCTACAGCCCGGAGCTGGTGTCGGCGCAGCGCGAATACGCCATCGCCGCCCAGGGGGTCGATGCCTTGAAAGGCGCCAGCGAGGAAACGCAGAACGGCATGCGCCAGCTCGCCGAATCCAGCCTGACGCGCCTGCGCAACTGGGATATTTCGGACGAACAGGTGAAGGCGCTGGCCCAGTCGAGCGCGGCGCGCCGCACGCTCACGTTCCGCTCGCCGGTGGCCGGTATCGTGACCGAAAAGAAGGCCGTGCAAGGCATGCGCTTCATGCCGGGCGACGCGCTCTACCAGGTCACCAATCTATCGTCCGTGTGGGTGATCGCCGATGTGTTCGAGCAGGACATCGGCCTGGTCAAGCCCGGCACGAAGGCATCGGTTCGCATCAATGCCTACCCCGACAAGGTGTTCACCGGCTCCATCACCTACGTCTATCCCACCCTCACGGCGGAAACCCGCACCGTGCCCGTGCGGGTTGAACTCGCCAATGCAGGCGGCTTGCTGAAGCCGGGCATGTTTGCCCAGGTGGAACTGCCCGCCACCTCGAAGGGGGCCGTCCTGACGGTGCCGACGTCGGCCGTCATCGACAGCGGCACGCGCCAGATCGTGCTGGTGCAACTCCAGGAGGGCCGCTTCGAGCCCCGTGACGTGAAGGTCGGTGCCCGCAGCGAGGACCGCATCGAAATCATCGAGGGCGTGCGGGATGGCGAGATGGTGGTGGTGGCCGCCAACTTCCTCATCGATGCGGAAAGCAATCTCAAGGCTGCCGTCGGGAGCCTGGGACATACAGGGCACGGTGCGCAAATCCCCACGGAGGGTTCCACCAGTACCAAGGCCGTCACCGGCGTGGGTCACCAAGCCGAAGGCACGGTGGAGGAGGTTGACACCAAAACCTCCACGGTCACCCTGGCGCATGGCCCGGTGGCCAGCCTCAAATGGCCGGCCATGTCCATGGAGTTCAAGGTGGCGAACAGTGCCTTGCTGAAGGACCTTCAACCGGGCGCGGCGGTGGCGTTCGAATTCGTCGAACGCGGCCAGGGCGAGTGGGTGATCACCGCCGCCAAGCCCCGGGGCAAAACCACGGCCAATCCGCACGCCGGCCACAACTGATCCTCGGGAGACACCATGCTTGCGAAGATCATTGACTGGTCGGGGAGAAACCGTTTCCTGGTGCTGCTGGCGACCCTGTTCGTCGTCGTGGGTGGGGTCTATGCCGTGCTCAAGACGCCGCTGGACGCGCTGCCGGACCTGTCGGACGTACAGGTCATTGTCTACACCGAATACCCGGGCCAGGCGCCGCAGGTGGTCGAAGACCAGGTCACGTACCCGCTGACCACCTCCATGCTGTCGGTCCCCAAGTCCAAGGTGGTGCGCGGCTTCTCCTTCTTCGGCGCCTCATTCGTCTACATCATTTTCGAAGACGGTACCGACATCTACTGGGCGCGCTCGCGCGTGCTCGAATACCTCAACTTCGCCGCCGGGCGCATGCCCAAGGGCGTGACGCCACAGATAGGCCCGGACGCGACCGGCGTAGGCTGGGTCTACCAGTACGCGCTACTGGCCAAGGACAAGACCCTGGCCGAGCTGCGCACGCTGCAGGATTGGTACCTGCGCTACCAGCTCACCAAGGCCCATGGCGTGGCCGAGGTGGCATCCATCGGCGGCTTCGTGCAGACCTACCAGATTACCGTCGATCCGGTGAAGTTGCGCGCCTACGGTATTCCCTTGGCCAAGGTGTCGCAGGTGGTGCGCGACTCCAACCGCGACGTGGGCGGCCGCGTGGTGGAGATGGCCGAGACCGAGTACATGGTGCGCGGCAAGGGCTACCTGCGCGGCGTTGGCGACATCGAGAACCTGGTGGTCAAGGCCGACAAGGGCACGCCGGTTCTCATCCGTGACATCGCCCGCGTGGAGTTGGCGCCCGACGAGCGCCGGGGTCTGACGGAACTCAATGGCGAGGGCGAGGTGGTCTCGGGCATTGCCATGGCGCGCTACGGCCAGAACGCGCTGGAAGTGATTCACAACCTGAAGGAGAAGATCGCCGAGGTTTCGACCGGCCTGCCGCAGGGCGTCACCATCGAGGCGGTGTACGACCGCTCCGACCTGATTCACCGCGCGATTGAAACGCTCAAGCGCACACTGATCGAAGAAAGCCTGATCGTCGCGCTGGTCTGCGTGGTCTTTCTGATGCATGTGCGCTCAGCCTTGGTGGCGATCCTGATGCTCCCGGTGGGGGTGCTGATCGCCTTCATTTCCATGCGCCTGTTGGGCATGAACTCCAACCTGATGAGCCTGGGGGGCATCGCCATTGCCATCGGTGCCATGGTGGACGCGGCCATCGTCATGATCGAGAACGCCCACAAGCACCTGGAGCGCCTGCCCGAGGAGCACACCAACACCGATCGCGTGGAAGCCATGATTGCCGCCTGCAAGGAGGTGGGCCCGGCTTTGTTCTTCTCGCTGCTCATCATCACCGTGTCCTTCCTGCCGGTGTTCACGCTGGAGTCGCAGGAAGGCCGCCTGTTCTCGCCACTGGCCTATACCAAAACCTTTGCCATGGCCGGTGCCGCGCTACTGTCGGTGACGCTGGTGCCCGTGCTGATGATGCTGTTCATCCGCGGCCGCGTCATGCCCGAGGCCCGCAACCCCGTGAACCGCTTCCTGATCTGGGTCTACCGTCCCATCATCGCCGCGGTGATGCGCTGGAAGAAGCTGACCGTGGCGGCTGCCCTGGTGATGCTGGGCGTGTCGTTCTACCCCGCCAGCCAGCTCGGATCGGAGTTCATGCCTACGCTCAACGAGGGCACGCTGCTCTACATGCCCGCGTCGCTGCCCGGCATGTCGATCACCAAGGCGGCCGAGCTGATGCAGACGCAGAACAAGCTCATCAAGAGCTTCCCCGAGGTGGCCTCGGTGTATGGCAAGGCCGGGCGTGCCAACACGGCCACCGACCCGGCGCCGACCGAGATGTTCGAGACCGTCATCAACCTCAAGCCCGAGTCCGAATGGCGCACGGGCATGACGACCGACAAGCTCATCGCGGAACTGGATCAGGCGCTGCAATTTCCCGGCGTCTCCAACGCCTGGACAATGCCCATCAAGGCACGCATCGACATGCTTTCCACCGGCATCCGCACGCCCATCGGCATCAAGGTCTTCGGCAAAGACCTGGGCGAAATGGAGCGCCTGGCGCGGGAGATAGAGACCGTGGTCAAGCAGGTGCCCGGAACAACCTCGGCGTTCGCGGAACGCATCACCGGGGGCTTTTACCTCAATATTGAACCCGACCGGGCGCAACTGGCGCGCTACGGCCTGGGGGTAGGAGAGCTGCAGGACGTCATTGGCACGGCCCTGGGCGGCGAAATGGTGACCACCACGGTGGAAGGCCGCGAGCGCTTTGGCGTAACCGTGCGCTACCCGCGCGAGCTGCGCGCCGACCCGCAGCAGATCGCCCGTGAAGTGCTGGTGCCCACCATGGACGGCGCCATGGTCCCGCTGGGACAGGTGGCGCGCGTGGAAGTCGCCAAGGGGGCCCCCGGCATCCGTACCGAAAACGCGCTGCTGTCGGCCTATATCTTTGTCGACATCCGGGATCGCGACATCGGCGGTTATGTGACCGACGCGCGCAAGGCCGTGAACGAGCAAGTTCAGTTCCCGCCCGGCTACTACGCCACCTGGAGCGGCCAGTTCGAATCCATGGAGCGCGCGGTGCAGAAGATGAAGGTCGTCATCCCGGTCACCTTGCTCATCATCTTCCTGCTGCTGTACCTGAACTTCAAGCGCCTGACCGAAACCTTGATCGTCATGCTGTCGGTGCCGTTTGCCCTTGTGGGGGGCATCTGGCTTATGTGGTGGCTGGGCTACAACATGTCGGTGGCTGTCGCGGTGGGCTTCATCGCACTGGCCGGGGTGGCAGCAGAGACGGGCGTCATCATGCTGATCTATCTCGACCATGCCTGGGAAGAAATTCAGGCACGGCGCCGATCGGAGAACAAGGAGCCTAGCGTGGCCGACCTCTACGAAGCCATCATGGAAGGCGCAGTCGAACGGGTGCGCCCCAAGATGATGACCGTGGTTGCCATCATGGCGGGCCTGCTGCCCATCCTGTGGGGGACCGGCACCGGCTCGGAAGTGATGAGTCGTATCGCTGCCCCGATGGTGGGCGGGATGATTTCTTCGACCGTGCTCACGCTGGCGGTGATTCCGGCGATCTACGGCCTGGTCAAACAATGGAAACTAAAAAGCGTGGTGGCCTAATTCCGTCAAATACTTGAGGCTTCTCTCATCTGTTACCTGATGGAGGGAGCATGTAGACGACGACTCTGATGGCTCCGGTCAATCTCCATGCGATTGGTGCGGGGCATTCGAGCCTATGCGCGTCATGACGGACAGATCACCCGATTCGGTGCAGCGCATACCGGGTACATCGGCGATGTCTGTGTCGGACGTCGACGCCGAGCGCTGCACATTGTTCGCTAGCTGCGGGTAATAGACGGTAATCTAACGATGCGAGGGCGCATCCTATAAAGCCCTCAACTCGGTGGGAGACCATCATGAAAACCGCAGGTAATGCCGATCATCGCGAGCCGTGGAACAAGGGAAAGATCGTCGGGCAAAAGGCACCTTTTAAGCTGAAGGACATTTGGGCGCTGCATGTCCGCCTCCAGATTGAAGGTCGGGTGCGTGAGCTGCACTGTTCAACCTAGGCATCGACAGCAAGCTGCGCGCATGCGACCTTGTGGCCCTCAAGGTCCGGGACGTGTGCCATGGAGATCAGATGGCCACACGTGTCATCGTCATGCAGAGCAAGACTCAGCGTCCGGTGCAATTCGAAATCACACAGACCACCCGAGACGCCCTGCAGACGTGGATCAAACAGGCCGGGCTGAAGTCAGAACAATTCCTGTTTCCAAGCAGGCTCCACGATTCACCTCATCTTGAAACCCGACAGTACGCCAGAATTCTTGGGCATTGGGTCGACGACCTTGGACTGGACCGCGCGGACTACGGCATACACTCCATGCGAAGGACCAAGGCAACGCAGATTTACCGACGAACAAAGAATCTGCGCGCAGTGCAATTGCTCCTTGGGCACTCAAAGCTGGAATCAACGGTCAGGTACCTTGGCATCGAGGTTGATGATGCCCTGGAGATTTCCGAGCGAACGGAAATTTAAGGGCAGTCGCCGCAATCGATGAGACGAAAGCGCTAGCTGCCAATGACCGGCTGCTTCTGGATCAGCCGGTCGTTCGAGTCTCAACTCCGAGCGGCTGCAATCAGCCTGAAGCAGTCACCTCGCCCCTCCAGCCATTCACGGCCACGGAAAACACGTATCTCAACGCACACAAAAAAGCGCTCCAACGGGAGCGCTCTCTGTTTCAGAGCATCAATCGCAATGCCACAGCGCAAAACAACCGCATTTTGCACTCGCCACAACGAAGACAGTCCTTGTTTACGACTTTACGGATACAAATAGCCCGCCCTCGAACCCGCATGAAAGCTAGATGCTTGTTTACGACTTTAATTGCGTGTTTACGACTTTAATTACCCAGAATAACCACGCCGCCGGTGTGCTGGCCTTACTCCACCGTGACGCTCTTGGCCAGGTTACGGGGCTTGTCCACATCCGTTCCGCGCGCGCAGGCCGTGTGGTAAGCAAGCAGTTGCAGCGGCACCACATGCAGCAGCGGCGACAGGGCGCCGTAGTGCTCTGGCATGCGGATGACGTGCAGACCTTCGCTGCTGTCGATATGGGTATCGGCATCAGCCAACACGTAGAGCACGCCGCCACGGGCGCGCACTTCTTCCATGTTGCTCTTGAGCTTCTCCAGCAGCGCGTCGTTGGGCGCCACGGTCACCACCGGCATGCTGCTGGTGACGAGGGCCAGCGGGCCGTGCTTGAGTTCACCCGCAGGGTACGCCTCGGCGTGGATGTAGCTGATCTCCTTGAGCTTGAGAGCGCCTTCCAGTGCAATGGGGTAGTGCAGTCCGCGGCCCAGGAACAGGGCGTTCTCCTTCTTCGCGAAGTCCTCGGACCAGCTGATGATCTGCGGCTCCAGCGCCAGCACGGCCTGCAGCGCGGCGGGCAGATGGCGCATGGCTTTCAGGTAGTTGCCCTCGGCCTCCTCGGTCAGGCGCCCGCGCGACTGCGCCAGCGCCAGGGTCAACAGGAACAGTCCCGCCAGCTGCGCGGTGAAGGCTTTGGTCGACGCCACGCCAATCTCCACGCCGGCGCGGGTGACATAGGCCAGCTCGCACTCGCGCACCATGGCGCTGGTGGCCACGTTGCAGATGGTGAGCGTGTGGCGCATGCCCAGGCTCTGCGCATGGCGCAGTGCGGCCAGGGTGTCGGCGGTTTCGCCGGATTGGCTGATGGTCACCACCAGCGTGCGCGGGTTGGGCACGCTGGTGCGGTAGCGGTATTCGCTGGCCACTTCCACCTGGGTGGGAATGCCCGCGATGCCCTCCAGCCAGTACTTGGCGGTGCAGCCGCTGTAGTAGCTGGTCCCGCAGGCGAGGATGAGCACGGAGTCGATCTCCTTGAACACACGCCAGGCTGCCGCGCCCTGCTGTCCGGGCTGGCCCACGCCGTCGAACAGCTCGGGCACGATGCCCTGCAGGCCGTGCAACGTGTCGGCAATGGCGCGCGGCTGTTCGAAGATTTCCTTTTGCATGTAGTGGCGATAGGGCCCCAGCTCCACCGCACCACTGTGTGCGTGCACGGTGCGCACGGGGCGGCTGCCGGCGTCCAGCGGCTGGCCATCGGCCGTGGTGATCCAGTAACGGCCCAGTTGCAGGTCCACCAGGTCGCCCTCTTCCAGGTACACGATCTGGTCGGTCACACCAGCCAGGGCCATGGCATCACTGGCCAGGAAGTGCTCACCCTCACCGACACCCAGCACCAGGGGCGAGCCCGCGCGCGCGCCCACCACGCGGTGCGGCTCGTCCTTGTGGATCACGGCGATGGCGAATGCGCCGTGCAGCCGCGCAGTCGCGGCGCGCACGGCCTGGAACAGGTCGCCGTCGTACAGGCTGTCCACCAGATGCGCGATGACCTCGGTATCGGTCTGGCTGGAGAACACGTAGCCGCGCGCCTGCAACTCGGCGCGCAACTCCTCGTGGTTCTCGATGATGCCGTTGTGCACCAGCGCGACGCGGCCGGGGCGCTCTGCCTGCGCCGGCGCAGCACCGGGTCCGTGGCTGAAGTGGGGATGGGCGTTGTGCACGACGGGGGCGCCGTGCGTGGCCCAGCGGGTGTGGGCGATGCCCGTGGCGCCTTGGAGGTGTTCATGGTTCACCTGCGCCAGCAACTCGGCCACGCGGGCAGTGCTGCGCGCACGGTGCAGGCCACCCGCGGGCATTTCGCCCAGGCTCGCCTCGTGCACGGCGACGCCGCAGGAGTCATAGCCGCGGTACTCCAGCCGCTGCAGGCCTTGCACCAGGATGGGAACGATATTGCGGGTGGATACCGCGCCGACGATGCCGCACATAACTACTGCTCCGATGAAAGAATGGGCGAGATGCTAGGCGGCCTCTCCAGAAATTTTTGATCTGATTTTCATGACATATGAACAAAAATTTCTTCCGCCATAATCCAAGAAATATTTCTTCATAAAACACACTTTGATGGAATCCGATTCCTCGCTGGATGCCGTGGATTTGCAATTGCTGGACCTGCTGCAGCGCGACGCCTCCCTCAGCAACCAAGCTCTGGCAGAACAAGTGCATGTCTCCCCACCCACCTGCCTGCGCCGCGTGCGGCGGCTGCACACCCTGGGCCTGATCGAGCGGCAGGTGGCGCTGTTGCAGCCCGACCGCCTGGCCGCGCTGCAGGGCCACGGGCTGGCTGCGATCGTCGAGGTTGCACTGGACCGCCAGGGTGCCGAGCACCTGGACGCGTTCGAGGCCCGCGCCGTCGCCGAAGACGAGGTCCAGCAATGCTGGCGTGTCTCGCCGGGGCCGGACTTCGTGCTCATCGTGCACACGCGCGACATGCCGGGCTACCTGGCCCTGTCGCAGCGGCTATTCACGCAGGACGCCAATGTGCGCAACGTGAAGGCGTTCTTCTCGGTCCACCGTGCAAAATTTGAAACAAAAGTACCTCTAGCGCTTATCTAGCAAGCGCCAACAGCTATTTAATTTATAGCAATCCTGCACGACCCCTTGACCTTCCGGGACATCGACTCCACTCTGTGAACCTCAAGGCCGCGCCCACTGCGGGCCGGCCATGCATGGAGGGACGCATGGAGTTCAAGGACTACTACCAGATCCTCGGCGTGGCACGCGACGCCACTGCCGCCGACATTAAGAAGGCCTACCGCAAGCTCGCGCGCCGGTACCACCCCGACGTGAGCAAGGAGGCCGATGCCGCGGCCCGCATGGCCGAGGTGAATGAGGCCAATACCGTGTTATCGGACCCGGAGAAGCGCGCCGCCTACGACGCGCTCGGCCGCGAGGCACCGCACCGCGCGGGGCAGGACTTCCGCCCGCCGCCGAACTGGGACGCAGGGTTCGAATTCACCGGCACGCCCGGCGCCGAGGGCATGGACGCGGCGCAGTTCAGCGACTTTTTCGAGCAGCTCTTCGGCCGCGCCGCCCACGCCCAGCGCAGCCGGCACGCGGGCCCGTCGGCCCATGATGGGAGCGGCAGAACCTCACCACAGCGCGGGCGCGACCACCACGCCAGCATCGAGCTGGACCTGCGCGATGCGTACCTGGGCGCCGAGCGCACGCTGACGCTGCGCGGTGCGCGGCTGGACGACAGCGGCCACGTGGTCAATGAAGAACGCCAGCTGCAGGTGAACATCCCCAAGGGGGTGCGCGAGGGCCAGCTCATCCGCCTGGGCGGCCAGGGCGGCCCGGGCTTGGGCGGCGCGCCCGCGGGCGACCTGTTCCTGGAGGTGCATTTCAAGCCCGACGCACGCTGGCGCGCCGAAGACCGCGACGTGTACCAGTCCGTCACCCTCGCGCCCTGGGAGGCCGAACTGGGCGGCCCCGTCGAGGTGCAGACACCCGGCGGCGCCACCGTGGAAGTGACCGTGCCGCCGCGCTGGAAACCCGGCCGCAAGCTGCGCCTGAAGGAGCGCGGCATTCCCGCCGCCACGCCCGGCGACCTGTACCTGGAACTGCACGTGGCCCTGCCCCCCGCCACCAACGAGGCCCAGCAGCAGGCCTACCGCGCGCTCGCGCAGGCCTTCCCGCAATTCCAGCCCCGCAAGCCCTCTACGCAAGGAGCCTGAGCATGCCCACGCCCCCATTTGTTGATCATGCCCTGGCCGAGCTGCTGGACGAGCAGCCCCGCCTCACGCTGGAAGACCTGGCGCGCACCTGCTGCATGGGCCCCGACTGGGTTGTGGAGCGTCTGGAGGCCGGCTTGCTGCAAGGCGAGCAGGCCGGCGGGCACTGGCGGTTCAGCAGCGCGAGCGTGGTGCGCGCGCGGCGGCTGGCACGCCTGGAATCCACTTTTGACGCCGACCCCGAGCTGGCCGCACTGACGGCAGACCTGATCGAGGAAGTGACCGCGCTGCGCCAGCGCCTGCGCGAGCTGCAGACGCGCCTGGGCCTGCCTGCGGCGATGCCTTGAGCGCGGCGGCGGGAAGCGCGGCAAGCGCAGGCCGCTACCGCGCCGCAGCCGGCCACTCCAGCGCCACCGTGCAGCCCGCACCGGGCGCCGCGGTGGCCTGGATGCGGGCGCCATGGCGCTGCGCGATCGCCTGGCACAGCGCGAGACCCGCGCCCACGCCCTCGAATTCGGCTTCGCGGTGCATGCGCTGGAACACGCCAAAGAGCTGCTGCGCGCGCGTGCCATCAAAGCCCACGCCGTTGTCCCGCACGGTGATGCGCACACTGCCCTGGGCCGCAGGTTCAGCCTGCACCTGCACACGGGGCTGCGCCACGCCGCGCGAGAACTTCACCGCATTGCCCAGCAGTTGCACCAGCAACTGGGCCAGCAGCTCGGCATCGGCCTGCACGACGGGCAGATCCGGCGCAATGTTCCATGCCGCGCCTTCGGCCGCCGCACCCAAAGCCTGCCGAGCCTCCTGCACAGCCGCGGTCAGCGCAACGGCCCGGGGCCGCAGCGCAGCGCTGCGCGCGCGGGCGATGGCCTGCAGCCCGTCGATCATCTGCGCCATGCGGCGCGCGGACTGCTCCATCGTGGCCAGGAAACCCAGCGCCTCGTCCACCTGCGGCGGCTGCTCCTGCAGTACCTCGCGCACCAGCGCGCCATAAGAGGTGACGTGGCGCAGCGGCGCGCGCAGGTCGTGCGACACACCCCGTAGAAAGTCCTCCTGCGCCGCCGCCATATCGCTGATCTGCTGGCGCGCCTGGGCCAGTTCGCTGCGCAGCTGCGCCAGCGTGTCCGCCGGTGGAATGCCCTCGCCGGTCATGGCCTCAACCCTTGGCCTGTTTGGCGGGGCGCTTCCAGTTCGCGATGCTCACCTGCCGGCCACGCGCCACGCTCAACCCCCCGGGTGGCGTGTCCTTGGTGATGGTGGAGCCGCCACCCACCGTGCCACCCGCCCCAATGGTGACGGGCGCCACCAGCACGCAATTGCTGCCGATGTGCACGTCGGCCTCGATCACCGTGCGGTGCTTGTTGGCACCGTCGTAATTGGCGGTGATGCTGCCGGCGCCGTAGTTCACGCGCTCGCCCACGCTGGCGTCGCCCAGGTAGGCCAGGTGGTTGGCCTTGGCGCCGTCGGCCAGCGTGCTGTTCTTCACCTCCACGAAGTTGCCAATGTGCACCTCGCGCCCCAATTGCGCGCCGGGGCGCAGGCGCGCGAAGGGACCAATCAGTGCGCCTTCGCCCACATGGGCGCCGGCCTTCTCGCCATCGATGTGGGTAAAGGGGTGGACCACAGCGCCCGCGGCGATGGTGGCGTTGCTGATGTGGCAATAGGCGCCGATGCGCGCACCCTCGCCCAGTTCCACGCGGCCGGTGAAGATGCAGCCCACGTCGATCTCCACATCCTGCGCACAGAGGATTTCGCCGCGCGCGCCGCTGCGCGCATCGTCGCGCAGGTCAAAGCGCGCGGGGTCTGCCAGGCGAACGCCCTGCTCCATGAGTGCCGCGGCCTGGGCGCGCTGGTGCGCGCGCTCCAGCTCGGCCAGTTGCGCGGGGCTGTTCACGCCCGCCACCTGCAGCGCATCGCCAATGCAGTGGGCCGCCACGGGCACGCCGTCCGCCACGGCCATGGACACGATGTCGGTCAGGTAGTACTCGCCCTGCGCGTTGTCGTTGGTCAGACGCGCCAGCCAGCCCGCCAGGCGCTGCGCGGGCACGGCCATGATGCCGCTGTAGACCTCGTCGATGGCGCGCTCGGCATCGTTCGCGTCCTTGTGCTCCACGATGCGCTGCACCGTTCCGCCCTCGCCGCGCACGATGCGGCCGTACCCTGTGGGATCGGGCAGGCGCACGGTGAGCAGCGCAAGGCGCTCGCCCGCCCCGGCCTCGACCAGCGCGCGCAGCGTCGCGGCCTGGGTCAACGGCACGTCGCCCGACAACACCACCACCGTGCCATCGCCCGCCAGCGCGGGCGTGGCCTGCTGCACCGCGTGGCCCGTGCCCAACTGCGGCTCCTGGCGCACGAATTTCAAGTCAAAAGTGCCTTCATGGCCCGCCAATCCTGCGCAAGCAGCTTCTACTTCTGTAGCGCCATGGCCCGTTACCACCACCACGCGGCGCGCCTGCAGGCTGGCGGCCTGGCCCAGCACATGGTGCAGCAGGGGCCGGCCGGCCAGGCGTTGCAAGACCTTGGGAATGCGGCTTTTCATGCGCGTGCCCTTGCCCGCGGCCATGATGATGATGTCCAGTGCTGTCATGAAGGTGTGGAGAGTGGAAGGTCGTCGTGTCCTGCCAGCCCAGGCCGGCAGCCCTCCGCCATTATCCCGCCGCCCATGCGCTGCCCCTCTGCGACGCGGCTGCACCACCGCCCCTGATTGCTCCTAAAGAAATAGCTGCTAGCGCCTGAATGGCGGGCGCTAGCAGCCAGTTTGATGCGATAGCCGGACGGTCAGGCGCGGCAGACATCGCCCCGGGGGGCCGCGTGCTGCGGTGATGATGCGCGCACCGCGGCGGCGCTGCGCCACTGGAACTGCAGCGGCTCGCGGCCCATCGGCTCGACCACGGCGTGCTGGCCGGAGGCCACGCACACGCTCTGGCCCGCGTGCAGCATGAGGTCCCCCGAATCCTCGCGCCAGCCATGGGGGCCGTCGCTCAAGGTCACCCAGGCCAGGCCGCTGACCACGCGCAGTTGCATCGGCGCGCGGGGGTGCAGGCTGCGCGCCGCGCCCTGGGGAATGGTGCACAGTTCCGGTCCGGCAACGCCGGCGGGAACGCTGGAGGCTTGCGAATGCAGAACTTGCGAGGTGGTCACGGTCATCTCCTGGTAAACCCTTTGAAGTGACGCCAGTGTGCGACTGCGACCCGGGCACCGTCCAATGAAAACGGAAGGCCTCATCAATTACGGAACGGCATCAATCACTGTATCACCCCATGCCCCGGGGGACGGCAACCGCCAGCGGCGCTCCCGCTGCCTGAGCAGCCTGCTGCGCGATCGATGAAAAAGCGCTAGCATTTTGATTCCCAATGGTCATCAATCTGCCATGAACTCCCCCCTCTTGCCCGCCAGCGCTCCTCCCATCGCGCATCTGCGCACCCGGCCCGTGGCCGTAGGCCATTGGCGCGCATTTCTGGCCGTGGCGCGGCATTTGAACTTCCGCGCCGCGGCCGAGGAACTGGCCCTGACCCAGTCGGCGGTGAGCCGCCAGATCCAGGCGCTGGAGGACGAAGTGGGCGTGCCCCTGTTTCTGCGCCACACACGCGCCGCGGAGCTCACCAGCGCCGGCGGCCAGCTGCAGCGCGCCGTGGCGCCCGCGCTGGAGCGCATGGACGCGGCCGTGCGCCTGGTGCGCCAGACGGCGGGGCGCAAGAGCGTGGCCATCACCACCTGGGCCAGCTTTGCGTCCATGTGGCTGATCCCGCGCATGGAGGAATTCCAGCGCGACAACCCCGACATCGACATCCGCATCGACGCAACCGACACCATCGTGGACCTGGAGACGGCCGACGTGGACCTGGCCCTGCGCTCCAGCGTGCCCGGCACGCAGACTGCGGGCGCGCAGCGGCTGTTTGGCGAGCAACTGGCGGTGGTGGCCAGCCCCTGGCTCCTCAACAGCATGCCGCCCATCCGCACGCCGGCCGACGTGGCGCAGTTCACGCTCATCGAGGCAGGCGACGCGCACCGCATGCCCTATTTCGAGTGGATCACCTGGCGGCGCTGGTTCGAACTGCACGGCCTGGGGCGGCTGCAGCCCAAGCGCTGGCTGTACTTCAACTACGCGCAGCAGATCGTGCAGGCCGCGCTGGCCGGCCAGGGTCTGGCGCTGGCGCGCATGCCGCTGATCGCGGAAAGCCTCGCCTCGGGCGACCTGCAGGAGGTGCTGCCGGGCCACCGGCTGGACTCTCCGCTGGTGTACTGGCTGGTCGTCGGCCCGCGCAGCGGCCAGCGCCCCGAAATCCAGGCGTTCAGCGCCTGGCTGCTGCTGCAGGCCGAAGCCACGCGCCAAGCCGTCGGCGAAGTGCCGGACACGGATCTGAACGACGACATCTCCTGAGCGCGGCACGATTGCTCCTCTATTTATAGCGCCTAGCGCGCGATGGGCGGGCGCGCTTGGCTTTTTTGCTCAGGAATGCGTGGCAAACCGCTCACGCAGCCGGGCGCTTCGTCTGACGAAGATCAAGGCCCATGTAAATCCATGCGGATGGCATGGTCTTCCCCTATGGGTTGTCACGCAAAGGTCTGCGACCGTCGGCAGGCTGTGCCCCGCCCCCGACAACACCAATAGACAAAAGAGAAGACCCTGTATGCCTTTCATGCCCTGGACCGCGGAACTGGAGCTTGGCCTGCCCGAAATCGACGACCAGCACCGTCAACTGGTCGCGCTGACCAACGCCCTGCACGATGAACTGAGCGCGGCGAGCCCGCGCCGCAGCGCCGTGGGCGAAATTTTGGAAGGCCTGGTGGACTACACGCACAACCACTTCATCGTGGAGGAGGTGCTGTTCCAGCAGCACGACTACGCCGAGACTCCCGCCCATAAGGCCGAGCATGACGGCTTCACGCGCAAGGCCATGGATCTGCTGACGCGCTTTGACGGCGGACAGGAGGTCACGCTGGAGGCGCTGGAATTCCTCAAGCAATGGCTGGTGCACCACATCTGCAAGGTGGACCGCGCCTACCTGCCGTTCATGCGCGAGGCGCTGCAGGCGCAACGCACCGCCGCCCTGGCCTGAAAGGGCATGAAAAAAGCCACTGCGCGGAGTGGCTTGGCAAAGCGGTAGCGCGGTCGCGCCCCGCCGGGCGTCAGGCCAGGATAACGCGCGCGAACTTGCGCTTGCCGACCTGCACCACGTAGCTGCCCGCTTCCAGCTTCAGGCCCTTGTCGCTGACCACGCCGCCGTCCACGCGCACGCCGCCGCCGTCGATGAGGCGGTTGGCCTCGCTGGTCGAGGGCGCAAGGTTGGCCTGCTTGAGCAGCGCACCGATGCCCAGGGGCGCGCCCGCCAGGCGGACTTCGGGAATGTCGTCGGGGATGCCGCCCTTGCTGCGGTTGACGAAATCCTGCTCGGCCGCGTCGGCCAGCGCGGCGCTGTGAAAGCGCGCGGTGATCTCCTTGGCCAGCATCACCTTGGCATCCTTGGGATTGCGGCCTGCCGCCACCTCGGCCTTGAGCGCGGCGATTTCGTCCAGGCTCTTGAACGACAGCAGCGTGTACCAGTCCCACATCAGGGTGTCCGAGATGGAGAGCACCTTGGCGAACATGGAGTTGGCGTCCTCCGTGATGCCGATGTAGTTGTTCTTGGACTTGGACATCTTGTCCACGCCATCCAGCCCCACCAGCAGCGGCATTGTGAGCACACACTGCGGCTCCTGCCCCCATTCTTGCTGCAGATGGCGTCCCATGAGCAGGTTGAACTTCTGGTCGGTGCCGCCCAGCTCCAGGTCGCTTCTGAGCGCTACCGAGTCATAGCCCTGCAGTAGCGGGTAGAGGAACTCGTGCAGGCTGATGGAGCTGCCGTCGGTGAAGCGCTGGTGGAAATCGTTGCGCTCCATCATGCGTGCCACGGTGTACTTGGCCGACAGCTGAATCATGCCGCGCGCGCCCAACTGGTCGCACCACTCGCTGTTGTAGCGGATCTCGGTACGCGCTGGGTCCAGCACCTTGGCCGCCTGGGTGTAGTAGGTTTCGGCGTTGACCTTGATCTGTTCGGCCGTCAGAGGCGGGCGCGTGCTGTTGCGGCCCGACGGGTCGCCGATCAGCGTGGTGAAGTCGCCGATCAGGAAGATGACCTGGTGGCCCAGGTCCTGCAATTGGCGCATCTTGTTGAGCACCACCGTATGGCCCAGGTGGATGTCCGGCGCCGTGGGGTCCAGCCCGAGCTTGATGCGCAGCGGCTGGCCCGTGGCCTCCGAACGCGCAAGTTTCTGGGTCCATTCTTCTTGGGGCAGAAGCTCGTCGACCCCGCGCAGGGAGACTTCAAGCGCCCGTCCTACACCATCGGTCACCGGGAATGTTGTAACAGCAGATTGATTCATAAGGGTTTTTTGGGGTGCCGCCAGGGCCCCAACGACTATACTTCCGGGCACTTTCCAGCCGTGGATTCTAGTGGGCCACCCGTACGCCCGGCGTTCGCTCCCTTCCACTGCACTACGACATTGACAGTGCCTCCCGCCCTTTAAGACCCCTGGCCCGGGGCCTGGAAGCACACAGACGCCTGGGGTAAGACTCTTGAACAACGGCTTGACGACCGCCTGCCTGGTATTGCTCAACCAACTGAAGCAGTCCGTTCAGAAACATCCAAAACGCATCACCGCCGCCGTGGCCACCCTGCTGCTCACCGGCGGCGGCGGTGCCTTCGCAGTGGCTTCGTTCGCTCCCGACCCGGCCGACCTGCCCGTGCGCACCGTCACGCAGGCTGTGCAGTCGCTGGCGGCAGACGAACCGCTGTCGTCGCTGGTGGACATCCCGCAGTACGCGCTGTACCGCTCCGACGTCACCCGCAGCGCCGATACCGCCGAGAGCATCCTGCAGCGCCTGGGCGTGGCAGACCCCGCGGCTTCGGCCTTCTTGCGCAGTGACGCCAACGTGCGGCAGAACCTGCTGGGACGCACCGGCCGCTCGATGTCCGCCGAGACGACCGACGATCACCGCCTCACCCGCCTGACGGCGCGCTGGGCCCCCGACGACAGCGGGAGCTTCAAGCGCCTGGTGGTCGAGCGCCAGCAGGACGGCAGCTTCGCCTCGCGCATCGAGACGGCGCCGCTGACGGTGGGCAGCCGCCTGGCGGGCGGCATCATCCGCAGCTCGCTGTTTGCAGCAACGGATGCCGCCAACATTCCCGACGCCGTCGCCGTGCAGCTTGCGGAGGTGTTCTCCGGCGACATCGACTTCCGGCGCGCCCTGCGCAAGGAAGACCGCTTCTCGGTGGTGTATGAAACCCTGGAGGCAGATGGCGAGCCCCTGCGCAGCGGCCGCGTGCTGAGCGCCGAGTTCCACAATGGCGACAAGACCCACAGCGCCGTCTGGTTCCAGGAGCCGGGAGCCACCAAGGGCTCGTACTACACACTGGACGGCGAGAGCATGCGCCGCGCCTACCTGTCGTCGCCGGTCGAGTTCTCCCGCGTCTCCAGCGGCTTTGCGATGCGGTTCCACCCCATTCACAAGACCTGGCGCGCGCACCTGGGTACCGATTTCGCGGCGCCGACCGGTACTTCCGTACGCACGGTAGGCGACGGCGTGGTGGATTTCGCCGGCGTGCAGAACGGCTACGGCAACGTGGTGTACATCAAGCACCGCAACCAGCACGTCACCGTCTACGCGCACCTGAGCCGCATCGACGTGCGCAAGGGCGAAAGCGTAGAGCAGGGCCAGAAGATTGGCGCCGTGGGCTCCACCGGCTGGGCCACGGGCCCGCACCTGCACTTCGAATTCCGCGTCGCGGGCGAGCACAAGGACCCGATGGTTATTGCGCGCCAGAGCGAGGCAGCCCAGCCGGTCTCGGCCGCCGCACGTCCGGCATTCGACCGCCTGGCCGGCAACATGCGCGTGCAGCTGTCCTCCGCCGCACAGATCCTGCAAGCCAGCGCCGAGTAACGCCCTTCGCCCATGGATACGCCGCCGCGGTGGTTCATCGGGCTGATGTCGGGCACGTCGCTGGACGGCGTGGATGGTGTGCTCGCGCATTTTTCAGACCAAAAATGCGCTGTAGCCCAGCATGCATCAGCGCCACTAGCTCCTGATTTAAGAGCAGAACTCCTCGCTCTCAACAGCACCGGCCACGACGAACTGCACCGCGCGGCGCTCGCCGCGAATGCGCTGGCGCGTACCTATGCGAAGGTAGTCCACCGTCTGCTGGACCAAGCGGGCCTCACGGCGGCCGCAGTGCAGGCCCTGGGCGCGCATGGGCAGACGGTGCGCCACCGGCCGCAGGCGTTCGATGGCACAGGCTACACGCTGCAACTCAACCAGCCCGCCTTGCTCGCCGAAATCACCGGCATTACCGTCGTGGCCGACTTCCGCAGCCGGGACGTGGCGGCGGGCGGCCAGGGCGCGCCGCTGGTGCCCGCCTTCCACCGCGGCGTGTTCGGCCAAGCCGGACGCACCGTGGCGGTGCTGAACCTGGGGGGCATTTCCAACCTGAGTATCCTGCGGGCCGACGGGACCACCGTGGGGTTTGACTGCGGCCCGGCCAACGCCCTTATGGATCACTGGTGCGAGCGGCATACGGGGCAGCCCTACGACCACGAAGGCGCCTGGGCACGCAGCGGCCATGTCCTGCCCGCCCTGCTGGAGGCGATGCTGGACGAGCCATTCCTCGCCCTTGCGCCCCCCAAGAGCACAGGGCGTGACCTGTTCCATCCGCAATGGCTGGCCACACGTCTTGCGGCCAGCGCCTTGGGCGCCGCGCCCCAGGATGTCCAGGCCACCCTTGCTGAGTACACGGCCCTTACGTGCGTCCAGGAGTTGTCACGGCACGCACGCGACTGCCGGCAGTTGATCGTCTGCGGCGGCGGGGCACTGAACCGCTATCTGATGGAGCGCCTGCAGCAATTGGCGCCGACGGTTCACGTCGAAAGCTCCGATCACCACGGGCTGCCTCCCCTGCAGGTCGAAGCGGCTGCCTTCGCGTGGCTGGCGCATCAATGCGTCAGCGGCCAGACAGCCAGCTTGCCCGCGGTCACAGGCGCCCGCGGGGAGCGCATCCTCGGCGCCATCTACCCCGCCTGAGCAACCTGCCACGCAGCCATAAAAAAGCCGCCCGTAGGCGGCGGATTCTCATGGGCTGTGCGTCAGTGGTCTTCCACGGAGAAGCTGGAGCCGCAGCCGCATGTCGAAGCGGCATTCGGGTTCTTGATGACGAACTGCGCACCCTGCAGGTCTTCCTTGTAGTCGATCTCTGCACCCACCAAGTATTGGTAGCTCATGGCATCGATGAGCAGTGACACACCGTTCTTGGTCATGGTGGTGTCGTCTTCGTTCGTGATTTCATCAAATGTGAAACCATACTGGAAGCCCGAGCATCCCCCGCCCTGCACGAAGACCCGCAGCTTGAGGTCAGGATTGCCTTCTTCGGCAATCAACTCGGCCACCTTGGCGGCGGCGCTGTCGGTGAAAAGGATGGGGGCGGGCATCTCGGTCGTGGTGTTCTCGGCAACGGCGCTCATGAAGGGCTCCTTGGGTCAGTCTTTGTTTCGATGGTAAGGCATAGCCCCCCAGCGCTCCGTTCACTGTGCGTTTGACGCCAGTTTCAGTGTGGGCTTTTCTTCCAGCAGCAGCGGCGCGGCCGGGCAGAGCTGCCCGGCAATCACCGCGCCCTGGTGCATTTCAAGGGCCTTGTAATGCACGTTACCGGTGATCCGCGCCTTGGGTTGTACCTCCAGCAGCTCCGTGGCATGTACGGGCCCCTCCACCGTTCCGTTGACGATGACATGGGCGGCATGCACCGCACCTTCCACCTTTGCCGATTCGGACACCACCACAATGCTGGGTTCAGCCGAAGACCGCAGGTCGCCGATCACTTCGCCATCCACCCGCAATCCGTCCGCGAACAGTACATCGCCCTGCACGCGCGTTCCTTGCGCAATCAGGCTCTTGATCGGGGGTGGCTTCTTGCGCGAAAACATGTGGTACTCCCTCGGGTGTATTGGTGATTGCCATGCGGGTCCGCAGCCGGGCCCTATGGCTCCAGTGAAAAAGTCTGGGCGGCGCGCAACGAGGTTCCATCTATCAGGCGCGCGGTCACGGTTTTTACCATGGCGCCCGGCGGCAGGGCCGCCACGCCCTGAACCCGCCGGTACTGCCGGAACTGAAGCGGCTGGATGACCGCTGGAGACGTGGAGGACCACTCCGCCCCGTTCAGCGTGCCCGCCAGCAGCAGTTCCAGCCGGCCCTTGAATTCCGGCGCATTGCGCATGGGCTGCATGGCCAGCACCTGCCAGCGCAACTGCCCACCTCCCTCCAAAGTCTCGGCGTGCAGCCCGCGGATGGTCAGGTTGCCAGGCTTGCCGGTGGGGGTCAGCTTCTCGAAGAAACCCAGGTCCTCCCGCAGGCTACGGTTGTCGGCTTCGAGTTGCCGCAGTTGCTCCAGCAGGCGATCCATGGCCGCCTGCTCGGCTATGCGCAGGCTGCCCGCGGCTTCCTGCTTTTCGTGCTGGAGACGGTTGTGCTCGCGCAACTGCGACACCTCTGCACGAAGGCGCTGCAATTCCTCCCGGCTGCCCGCGTCCAGCCCGGCGATCCGTTTGCCCAGGTCGAAGGCCCACAGCGTCATGGCCGCGCACAGGCCCAGGACGATGGCCACGGCCGCCCAGCGCAGCGGCCATGGAAGCGCGCTGCGCACGGTGACGCGCGGAGCGGAGATCGTGAGGCGACGGCGCAGCAGTCGGTAACGCATGGGCAGTGCACGTTTCTTTCAGTGGGATGGTCGCCGCCCGCGGCAACGCCCAAAAACAAAAAACCGCCCCGAAGGGCGGTTTCTGCAGTCTGCAGCACGCCGAGGGGCGCTGCAGCATAACGCAAGGCAGTGGCCGAGGCTTAGCGCTTCGAGAACTGCTTGGCGCGGCGTGCGGAGTGCAGGCCGACCTTCTTACGTTCAACTTCACGGGCATCACGCGTCACGAAGCCGGCTTGGCTCAGTGCGGGCTTCAGCGTCGCGTCGTAGTCGATCAGAGCGCGGGTGATGCCGTGGCGGGCAGCGCCAGCCTGGCCGGATTCACCACCGCCGTGCACGTTGATCTGGATGTCGAAGGTTTCGACATGGTTGGTCAACGCCAGGGGTTGCTTGGCAATCATGATCGAGGTTTCGCGGCCGAAGTACTGCTGAATGTCTTTGCCATTCACAGTGATCTTGCCGGAACCCTTCTTCAGAAACACGCGGGCGACGCTGGACTTGCGACGGCCGGTGCCATTGTTCCATTCACCAATCATTCAAGGCTCCTTAGATTTCCAGCGCTTTAGGCTGCTGAGCGGTGTGCGGATGTTCCGCGCCGCCGTACACCTTGAGCTTCTTGATCATGGCGTAGCCGAGCGGGCCCTTGGGCAGCATGCCCTTGACGGCCTTTTCCAGCGCGCGGCCGGGGTGCTTGGCTTGCAGATCGCGGAAGTTCGTGGCCGTGATACCGCCGGGATAACCCGAGTGGCGGTAGTACACCTTGTCCAGGGACTTGGTGCCGGTGACCTTGAGCTTGGAGGCGTTGATGATGACGATGTAGTCGCCGGTATCAACGTGAGGCGTGTAAATGGCTTTGTGTTTGCCGCGCAGACGGAGGGCAACTTCGCTGGCTACCCGGCCGAGCACCTTGTCGGTGGCGTCAATCACAAACCACTCGTGCACGACCTCAGCGGGCTTTGCGCTGAATGTGGACATGAGTTTCTCTTTTCTAGAGGTGGTTTGGCGGTCCTTTTCCACGGTCGGTGCTTTTCTGATGAAAGCCTCTTAGGTGGGATGTCGCGCTTCGCCGCGGGACCTAAAAATCGCTGCGAAGCCGGCCATTATACAAAATCGACCGCTGCGCAGTGCTCTACTGCGAGTAAAGCTGTCGCCTGCGCTCCTCGGCTTCCTGCCGGCGGCGGTTTTCCACGCAAACGGGATGGTTGGCCAGCCCCGGCTTCTGGCATTGCTCGTGAATGCACAAGGGGCGTGCAAAGAAACTGGATGCCTCGCAGGCCTCGTCAGGCCCGGGCACCCTTGCGGGCACCGCAGGGCGTGACGGCGCAGGGGGAGGTGGCGCCGGCTCGGGAGCCGGAACCACAGGGGCGGGCGCTGGGGCAGGCGCGGTCGCCTCGGCAGCCTTGCGCACAAGCCGGGGTTTGGAAACGACCGCCGGCCGGGCCTCAGCCACCGACGCAGCCTCTTGCTGCACTGCCATTGGCGCCGACGCGGGGTCCGCCGCCTCATGCGACACCATCACCACCTCTGCCGGCTCCGGTGCTGGCGCTGGTGACGCAAGTTCCGTGATGATCTCGTTTTCGGGCGTATACCGCGGCGTGCTCTCCCGGCCTCCCCACCACGGACTGCTGGCGATGACCAGCAGCGCCAGGGAGGCAGCCATACCCCACACCAGGCGTGCCCGTCCGCCATGGCCTGCTCTGACAACACGGGGGGCTGATGCATGGCGTGCAGCCTTCTGGGGGCGGGGTGTGCGCGCGTGCGTCGGGTGGCGTGAACCGGTCGGCGCGTCATGTTGCGGCATCTCGCGCGTATCTGCGAAGGCCTGCGTGTCGCCCGCATCGGCAACGGTTTCCGCAAACACGGTCGCAGGCTCCACGGGTGACACCATGAGGTCTGCCGGCGCGCTAGCCGGCGCCGCCACAACGGTGGCGGCCTGCGGCCGGGAATCCTGCGGCTGCGACATCGCCGTGAGGTCGATCATCGGGATTGCCACGCCCTGCGCATCCTTGCTCGAGGGCTCTACCCAGATGGAGCCCAGTTCGGCACGGAAGTCGAACCCGTCCAGTCCCGCGGGCGCCGCCGTCATGCCCATCGTCTGCAGGAACGCGTCGATCGATTGCGGACGGTCTTGCGGCTGCAGCGCCAGGCATTGCGACACCGCATCGACGAACGGACGCGAGTATTCCACGCCGAACTGCTTGCGCACCGTGCGTGCTACGCGGGAGAACGACACCATGCGGTCACGTATGGCGCGCAAGGTGGCGGGCAACGGCGTGTCGTTGCACAGACAGCCATGCACGACGGCGCCCAGCGAATACAGGTCGCTCCACGGCCCTTGGTGCAGGTGCGATGCCGCGTCCGTGTACTGCTCTATGGGCGCGTAGTTGACTTTGAGCACGGCCGTGTGCTTCTGGTCCCGGTCGCTGATCGCATGCCGCGCGGCGCCGAGGTCCAGCAGCACTGGTGGGCCATGGTCCTGCAGGAAGATGTTGTCCGGCGAGATGTCGCGGTGCAGCGTCTGTCCTTCGTGCAGCACCCGCAACGCGCTGGTGACCGACCACAACACCTTGCGCAGCCATTCCTCGGGGGGTGGCGTGCGCATGTGCGCGCGCGCCTGCTTGAGGGTCAAGCCGCTGTACAGGGGCATGACCATGTAGGCCGTGTGATTGGCTTCCCAGAACCGGAAGACCTTCACCAGCGAGGGATGGTCGAACTGCGCCAGCAGGCGCGCCTCGTCCACGAACGAGGCCAGTCCCGCCTGAAAGGACTGCTCGTCCGACGAGGAACGCACCCAGAGCGAATGCCCGTCCGCGCGGCCCGCCAGGGCGGCAGGCATGTATTCCTTGATCGCGACAAAACGCAGCAGGGAATGGTCGAACGCCTGGTACACCATGCCGAAGCCACCCACGCCCAGCAGCGCCACGATCTCGAACTCTCCCAACCGGGTGCCCGCCGGGAGGGCGTCGACGTGGTGCGCGACGCTGGCGGGCGTGAAGCGGGGGGGGAGCGAAGACATGGAGGGCGTTGCGGACAAGGGATGCGGATCAGCGAGGGCAGCGAAGTCTAACGAGGAAGCAGAGGAAGCACCGCGGCACGCCGCAGCGGACGCCATGATGCGCCAGGCAGCCAGGCCGACGCGCAACAAAGCGCATCCTGTCTGCCAAAAACATCACTTCCCCTACCAGGCGGACCCGCATTGTGCCCGCGATGGCGCTGGTTACCATTGGGTGCATGTTCAGTTACCGCCACGCCTTCCACGCAGGCAACCACGCCGATGTGCTCAAGCACACGGTGCTCATTGCCACCTTGCAACACCTTCTACAGAAAGACGCGGCCCTGACCGTTCTGGACACCCACGCCGGCGCGGGCCTGTACCGGCTGGACGGAGACTATGCCTCCACCAGCGCCGAATCCGCGGACGGCATCTTGCGCCTCGTGCCGCCAGCGGCTCTTCCCGCCCTGGCACCCGCGCTGCAGGACTACGTGGACATGGTGCGCGCCTTCAACCAGGGCGATGCGACGCGCGTCTACCCCGGCTCGCCCTTCATCACGCAGCGCCTCTTGCGCGCCCAGGACAAGCTCAAACTGTTCGAGCTGCACCCCACCGACGCCCGCTCCCTCGCAGGCAACATAGCCCAGCTTGAAGCAGGCAGGCAGGTGGCCGTGCTGCAGGAGGACGGTTTTGAGGGCGTCAAGAAGTTCATCCCCCCACCGGCCCGCCGCGCGCTTGTACTGTGCGATCCCAGCTATGAAATCAAGAGCGACTACCTGCGCGTGCAGGCGCTGCTGCAGGATGCGCTGAAGCGCTTTGCGACCGGCGTGTATGCCGCCTGGTACCCCATCATTCCGCGGGCGGAGGCGCACGATCTGCCGCGCCGGCTCAAGACGCTGGCCCAGAAGGCGGGCAAGCCCTGGCTGCATGCGACGCTGACAGTGAAATCCAGCAAACTGGCCTCCCCTGCGGCCGGCGAAGGCGCGCGCCGGCCCGGCCTGCCGGCCAGCGGCATGTTCGTGGTCAACCCTCCCTTCACGCTGCAGGGCGTGCTGCGCGAGGCGTTGCCGCAGATGGCGCAATTGCTGGCCCAGGACCGCAACGCGTCCCACACGTTGGAGGTGGGTTAAGCCCCTGGCCAGGGGCGTCCACACGGTCCCTGGGATGCCGTGGTTTAGCGCCGCCGGGCCCGGCTCTTGCGGGGAGTAGTGCGCGCTGCGCCCTGATTTGTGCGCGCTTGCGCGGCGCCCGCTGGAGCAGCGGCCGGCGAGGCTGCGGGCGTGGACGACGGGTCCAGCTCTGGCAGATCTTCGGGGCAGCTGTCGTCGTCCGGCCCCATGTGCCAGATCTCCACGGGCTTGATACCCAGGCCCACCATGCCCAGTTCCTGCGCCGCGGCCTGGCTCAGGTCGATGACCCGGCCTGGCGCGAACGGTCCGCGATCATTGACGCGCACCACCACCACCTTGCCGTTGACCAGGCTGCGCACGCACACCCGCGCCCCGAAAGGCAGCGTGCGGTGCGCGGCGGTGAGTTCCCCACGGTCAAAACGCTCGCCGCTGGCCGTGCGCCGGCCATGCAGGCTGCCGCCGTACCAGGAGGCCAGCCCGCGCCCGAGCAGCACGCCGCTTTCTTCCTCGTCTTCGCGGCCGCGCTCGATGGCGGTATCGGCTTCACGCGGAGAAGACGGTGCCGAGCGCACCCTGCCCTCCTTGCGGGCCCGCGGCGGGGCCGATACGCCGGAGTCGGGTGGGCTGTCCGCCTGCGCGCCCGCCGGTCCCGGCAGCGCCTGCGTCGGGCCAGGTGCTACCACAGGGGGCGCATCGGCGGGTGGCGCTGCGCAACCCGCCAGTACGGCCGCCAACAGCACGCCGGCCAACCACCGTCCCATGCGGCCGGGGTGCAAAGGGTCAGAAGTCGCCGCAGCGGGTGATGACGTTGGTCTCAAAACGGCGCAGATCATTGCGTTCACCCGGTGTCAGGTCGGTGCGCGCCCTCTTGACGGCCAGGATGCGCTTGGACTCCGCGCATTGCAGCGCCTTGCGGCTTTCCTGCTCCTCCTGCGCCAGTTGGGCTTGTTCCTCGCGCTCGCGCTCTGTGCGGCGCTGGCTGCGTGCCTCGCGGCGCTCGCGGTAGTAGCGCGAGGCGGCATCGCTCTCCTCGTCGCTGCAGTCGCGCCGGTATTCGCGCTGCATGCCCGCGATGACGTCGTAGCTGGAGCCGTTGGCCGATGCCCCGCGGATGCTGTTTTGCAGCGTGCGGCAGCGCCCGCTCATGTAGCTCTCGTATTCCGGCACCTCGCGCATCACACTGCTGCGCCGGGACGGAGCGGGCGCATAGCTGCGGGGCTCTGCACGCGGCTCCACCGGCCCCGCCGAGACGGCGGTGGTCACCATGCCCTTGGGGCACGGGCGCGCCAGGGTGTAGACGGCGCCCTGCTCGTCGCGGCAGGAATAGCGCGTCTGGGCCGACGCGGGCGATGCCATCGCAAGCGACAGCGTGGTGAACAGCAGGAAGGCAATGACGGGACTCATACCGCAAACGCGCAGGGGATAGGAGGAAGAGGACGGGAAAAAGCTGCCGATATTACCCATCCCCGCCGCTTCAGAGCCCCAGGCGGTCGCAGATTTCCAACGTGGCCGCGCTCTGGTTCATGGTGTAGAAGTGCAGGCCCGGCACGCCCTCGCGGCGCAGTTGCTCGCACAGGTGCGTGACGACATCCAGGCCGAAGGCGCGAATGCTCGCCACATCGTCACCATAGCCCTGCAGGCGCAGGCGGATCCAGCGCGGGACCTCGGCGCCACAGGCGTCCGAAAAGCGCAGCAGCTGCGACGCGCCCATGATCGGCATGATGCCCGGCACCACGGGCACGTCCAGCCCCAGGCGGCGCACGTCCTGCACGAAGCGCAGGTAGGCGTCGGCATTGAAGAAGTACTGTGTGATGGCCGAGTCGGCGCCCGCGCGCACCTTGGTGGCAAAGGCCTGCAGGTCGGCATCAGACGAACGGGCCTGGGGATGGACCTCGGGGTAGGCGGCCACCTCAATGTGGAAGTCGCGCCCCGTCTCGGCGCGGATGAACGCCACCAGATCGCTCGCGTAATGGAACTCGCCCCCGATGCCGTAGCCACTGGGCAGGTCGCCGCGCAGCGCAACCAGGCGCTTCACGCCCATGGCTTTCAGCTCGGCGAGCTGCGCGCGCACGCCGTCCTTGGTGGCGCCGATGCACGAGAAGTGCGAGGCCGCGCTCACGCCCTCGGCGAGGATCTCGCGCACCGTGCCGAAGGTGCCCGCCTGCGTGGAGCCCCCCGCGCCGTAGGTGACGGAGCAGAACTCGGGCCGGCGCGCATACAGCTGCTGGCGCACGGCGCGCAGTTTGTCGGCGCCCTCGGGCGTCTTGGGCGGGAAGAATTCAAAGCTGACCGGAAAGGCCGTGGAAAGGCTCATGCCTTCCTCCTTGCATGGATGAAGAACTCGCGGTTGCCGTCGCCCCCCTCGATGGGGCTATCGATCCAGGCCACCACGTGCAGCCCCAGCTCCGTGCAGCAGTCTCGGATGCGCTGCTCCACCTGCGGATACAGCTGCGCATCGCGCACGATGCCGCCCTTGCCCACTTGGCCGGGTTGCAACTCAAACTGCGGCTTGACCAGCATCAGCAGCTGGCCCTGCTCTTTCAACAGCGGCACCAGCGCAGGCAGCACCAGCGTGAGCGAGATGAAGGACAGGTCGCCGGTGACGAGATCGAACGCTGGCGTGATGTCCACGTCCTCGCACCCGGGACGGCGGCGGCGCTGCACGGGCAATGAGCCCTCAGCGCGTGCCTTGGCCTTGGCGGCGCGCTCAGCCTTGAAGCTCTCGATCTCATGCTCCTTGGCGTCGTCGCTGTCGTCGTACTCATCGTCCACCACGCCGCCGTTGCGCATCCAGGCGTAGGGGGCCTGGGGCTGGGTGTCGTTGTCTTCCGCGTCCTCGATGACTTCGGACAGCGCCACGTCGCAGGCGTCCTGCAGCGCCTCGGGCGTGAGGGCCCGGGCATTCACGCCTTCCACGCAGACCACCCGCGGGTCGGCGCGCAGCCGCTCGTGCAACTGGCCGTGGCCCACGTCCACGCCAATCACCTGGGCAGCGCCATGTGCCAGCAGGCAGTCGGTGAAACCGCCGGTGCTCTGCCCCACGTCCAGGCAGCGCAGGCCAGCCACTTGCAGGCCCGTGGCAGCCAGCGCACCTTCAAGCTTGAGGCCGCCGCGCGAGAGGTACTTGGCCTCCGCAGCGTCCAGCAGCTGCACCTCGACCCCCGCAGGAATGTCGTCGCCGTTCTTGGCCACCTTCTGCCACGGCAGCGTGGGCGCCAGGCGCCACTGCACGCCGGCGGCAATCAACCGCTGGGCCTGCGACCGGGTGGCCGCGTAGCCGCCTTCCACCAGAAATACGTCCGCGCGCATCGCGCTGTCCTCTCATATCGATAGCTGGTAGCGCTTGCAGTGAGCCACTTTCAGCAATTTTTCATGCTGAAAACAGCCACTGGCAAGCGCAAGCAGCTATGCTTTTTGACAATCAATAGCGGTAGGTGTCGGGCTTGTAGGGGCCCTGCTTCGGCACACCGATGTAGGCGGCCTGTTCGTCGCTCAGTTCGGTCAGCATGGCGCCCACCTTCTTCAGGTGCAGGCGCGCCACCTTCTCGTCGAGGTGCTTGGGCAGCACGTAGACCTTGCCCACGTCGTAGCCCTCGGGGTGGGTGAACAGCTCGATCTGCGCGATCGTCTGGTTGGCGAACGAGTTGGACATCACGAAGCTGGGGTGGCCCGTGCCGCAGCCCAGGTTCACCAGGCGGCCCTTGGCCAGCAGGATGATGCGCTTGCCGTCCGGGAAGATCACGTGGTCGACCTGGGGCTTGATTTCTTCCCATTGGCAGTGCTCTTCGAGCTTGGCGACCTGGATCTCGTTGTCGAAGTGGCCGATGTTGCACACGATGGCCTGGTCCTTCATCGCTTTCATGTGCTCGAAGGTGATGACGTCGCGGTTGCCGGTGGTGGTGACGAAGATGTCGGCCTTGTCGGCCGCCCACTCCATGGTCACGACCTTGAAGCCTTCCATGGCGGCCTGCAGGGCGTTGATGGGGTCGATCTCAGTCACCCATACCTGGGCGCTCAGGGCGCGCAGCGCCTGGGCCGAGCCCTTGCCCACGTCGCCATAGCCCGCCACCACGGCCACCTTGCCGGCGATCATCACGTCGGTGGCGCGCTTGATGCCGTCCACCAGCGACTCGCGGCAGCCGTACAGGTTGTCGAACTTGCTCTTGGTCACCGAATCGTTCACGTTGATCGCACGGAACAGTAGCGTGCCCTTGGCCGACATTTCCTTCAGGCGGTGCACGCCGGTGGTGGTCTCTTCGGTCACGCCGATGATCTGGGCGCTCTTGCGGCTGTACCAGGTGCTGTCCTCGGCCAGCTTGGCCTTGATTGCGGCGTATAGGATGCGCTCTTCCTCGCTGCCGGGGTGGGCCAGCACGGAGGCGTCCTTTTCAGCGCGCTTGCCCAGGTGCATCAGCAGCGTGGCGTCACCGCCGTCGTCCAGGATCATGTTCGGGCCTTCGCCCTCGCTGCCCTTGGGGCCGAAGTCGAAGATGCGGTGGGTATAGTCCCAGTAGTCCACCAGGGTCTCGCCCTTGATGGCGAACACCGGCGTGCCGGTGGCGGCAATGGCGGCGGCGGCGTGGTCCTGGGTGGAGAAAATGTTGCACGAGGCCCAGCGCACATCGGCGCCCAGGGCCTTGAGGGTCTCGATCAGCACGGCCGTCTGGATGGTCATGTGCAGCGAGCCGGTGATGCGCGCGCCCTTCAGGGGCTGCTTGGCCGCGAATTCCTCGCGGATGGCCATCAGGCCGGGCATCTCGGTCTCGGCGATGCGGATTTCCTTGCGGCCCCAGTCGGCCAGAGATATATCGGCAATCGCGGAGTCGGCTGGGGACTTGAGAACAGCGCTCATGGTGGTTTCCTTGATGGGTATCTGAAAAAACCGCGCCTGGGGGATGGGACTCACCGCACCGCAAGGCGTGGGTGAGCGTCGTTGCTGGGTATGACTTCCGAGCCTCGCGCCCCGCCGTGCTGGGGACGCTGCAACGCTCCTCGGAAAGTGCAAGATTATACCGGTGCCCCCGCACCACGCGCCGCGCCGTAGAATCCCCGCCCAATGCCAGGGCGCTCCCGCAGGGTGCGCCCGCCTCTTCTCGCACCGGCCGCAGCGCACCGCGCGGCCCTCACCCAGAATCACTGTGTCGTACGCCCCAGAAACCCGGCGCCGCCGGACTTTTGCCATCATCTCCCACCCCGACGCCGGCAAGACCACGCTGACGGAAAAGCTGCTGCTGTTCTCCGGCGCCATCCAGATCGCCGGCGCCGTGAAGGGCCGCAAGGCCAGCCGCCACGCCACCTCCGACTGGATGGAGATCGAGAAGCAGCGCGGTATTTCGGTGGCATCGAGCGTGATGCAGATGAGCTACCGCGACCATGTGATCAACCTGCTGGACACGCCGGGCCACAAGGACTTCTCCGAGGACACCTACCGCGTGCTCACGGCCGTCGATTCGGCCCTGATGGTGATCGACGCGGCCAACGGCGTGGAGGCGCAGACGCGCCGCCTGATCGAGGTCTGCCGCCAGCGCGACACGCCCATCATCACCTTCGTCAACAAGATGGACCGCGAGGTCCGCGACCCGCTCGACATCCTCGACGAGGTGGAGCGTGAGCTGGACATGCCCTGCTGCCCCATCACCTGGCCCGTGGGCCAGGGCAAGAGCTTCGGCGGCATCATCAACCTACGCACGCAGAGCATGACCGTGTTCCAGCCGGGCAGCGAAAAGCGCCCGCAGGACTTCGAGGTCATTCCGCTGGCCGATGCCGACAAGCTGCGCGCGCGCTTCGGTCAGGCCTTTGACGACGCACTGGAAAGCATGGAGCTGGCGCAAGGCGCCTCGGCGCCCTGGGACCATGAAGCCTTCCTGGCCGGCAAGCTCACACCGGTGTTTTTCGGCTCGGGCGTGAACAACTTCGGTGTGATGGAAGTGCTGGATGCGGTGGTGGACATGTCGCCCCCGCCCGGCCCGCGCAAGAGCTCGCTCGTCGTCAACAAGCAGACCGTCGAGAAGACCATCCTGCCCGAAGACGAAGGCTTTTCGGGCGTGGTGTTCAAGGTGCAGGCCAACATGGACGCCAACCACCGCGACCGCATCGCCTTCGTGCGCGTGGCCAGCGGCAAGTACACGCCCGGCATGAAGCTCAAGGTCCAGCGCACCGCCAAGGAACTGCGCCCCACCAGCGTGGTCACCTTCATGAGCCAGCGCCGCGAGGCGGTGGAAGAGGCCTACGCCGGCGACATCATCGGCTTCACCACGCACGGCGGCGTGCAGTTAGGCGACACCATCACCGACGGCGCCAACCTGCAGTTCACCGGCCTGCCGTTCTTCGCACCCGAGATGTTCATGACCGTGGTGCTGAAGAACCCGCTGCGCACCAAGCAACTGCAGCAGGGCCTGATGCAGCTGGGCGAGGAAGGCGCCATCCAGGTCTTCAAGCCCGAGGCCGGCGGCAACATGCTGCTGGGTGCCGTGGGCCAGCTGCAGTTCGAAGTGGTGCAGCACCGTCTGAACACCGAATACGACTGCGACATCCGTTTGGAAGCCTGCCAGTACACGGGAGCCCGCTGGATTACCGCCGACACGCCAGCCGAATTGCGCGAGTTCGAGAATGCCTATCCGATGCGCATGGCGCGCGATGCAGCGGACACGCTGGCCTATCTGTGCACGAGCCCATATGACGTACGGCTGGCGCAGGAGCGGTTCCCGAAGATTCATTTCCATCCGCTGCGGGAGCATGCGGGACTGGCGCTGCAGGTGACATGAATTTTCTCACCCGCAATTCAAGAATCGTACGTGCTCTCCCTTGGCTTGGGGCGCTGATGATCGTCGTGCTGGCCATCATGCGATTGCGCCAGTACTACCCGCTAGATCTAGATGCTTCAGGGAATTCGGATGCCTTCCATACCTACTTGCCAGGCGCACGAAAATGGCTTGCGGACGGTTGGGGCTTTTTTTTACACGATCCGTTCAGTACCAGGGTTGCGCCCTTAGGCTATTTGTGGCCCGCACTTTGGCAGGCTGACGTCACCGCCGTGCGCTGGGCCAACGGCGGCCTGTTTGTCATCTCAGCCTTGATGATGGCTCAGGCGGCGCGGCGACTAGGGGGTTGGGTTGGCGCAGTGGTCGCTGTTTTGCTACTGCTCTATAACCCAGGCATTGCGTATTACATGCCCAAGGTATTGACTGAGCCGCTATACCTGTTTGGTGTACTGCTGTTGAGCTGGTCATTGATTGAGATTCTGCTTCGACCCGGCCTTGACCGTGCGCGCTGGTTCGTATTGGCTGGCATTGGTTTGACCATCACACTGCTGACACGCCCAGTTTTGCAGATCATGGTGATAGGAGCCATTGTTATGACATGGCTGCTCCTGCTCCTGACGAGATCAAGTCTCCGAGATTGGCGCCCTCTCCTGCGCAAGATACTGGTGACGTTAATTGCGGCATGTGCCCTACCGGCGGCCGTAGTAATAAAAAATGGTATGCAATTTGGCATTTGGAGTATGGGCACTGGCAGCGGTGCCGGTTTGTACTATGGCGTTAACCCGCTACGACTGGGCCATGAGCCATCGTTTGTTGGATTCGAATACGATATTGGTGAGGTTGTACGCGTAGCCGAGCCTACGACTGGGGGAGAACCACTCGATAGGACTGCAGATCAGATTGAGCGCAAAGTGGCTATCAGTGTGTTGCAAAACACTCGCATGCAGGACTTGCTGGCCTTCCTCGGCCTCAAGCTTCGGTCGTGGTTACTTTACAGCCCGCCGGAATTGGCTTTCGAAGCACGTTTACGCAAGTTCCGGCTGTTCGAATGGTTATGTATTGCCGCCGCCCTTATTGCATGGCTACTGCGTCGCCGACCTACACATTCATCAGCCCCACTTCGGGCAGGACAACTAAAGGTGGTGGTAACGCTACTGGGCTTGGGCGTCACGGGCATGCTCATGCAGCTAACACCACTTCTCTACAACACGCGCTACAACGCAGGGTTTATTGAGCCGTGGTTGATATTGCTGACGGCAGCAGCGGTAGGCTCACTATTACCTGCCTGGCGGATGACGCACGATTGGACCTGGCGCTCACCACGCTGGCGTCAGGCAGCTGTTTTACTGGCCTTGATGGCGATCACCAATACTCTAACTGGTCGATCAAACCGGCATGAAGTCTTGCGTATTGACCCTGAGCGACTCGGCCCTGTAGCCTCGGTCCTGAATTCGACGAGCATCGGCCCAGCCAGTGCCGATGCTTTGGCGATAGGCCCCCAACAGTGGCGCCTCGAGCGCGAGATCGCTACGCTGGAAGTTCGATTACATGAGAACGAAACTACCCCCTATCCGTCCATGAACTTCATGGATGGCGTATGGCGCTTTCATTTGCGCGTCCTGGCCCCAGCACCCACGCGCTGTCGCACCGTCAATCTGAGGTTAGAGCACGCAGCAAGTGCATCGGACTGGCCCAAACCTGAATTGCCGATCATTGCCGACGGGCAGTGGCGCACCTACGCCATACACGGCAACCACCATCTGCGACCTGTACAACCAGGCCGTTTATGGTTGTCAATAAATTGTGCGCCGGGCACCGAAATTTCCTGGGGAGGCGCTGAATTATTGCGCTCGACGATGCCAGAAGCAGCACGTGCCCTGTGGCGCGATAGCGTCGAGATTGACCCCTATACACCCTTGTCATGGAACATAAGCAATTCGCCATGAACATCGCACTAAGCTTCTACACCCTCGTCTGCGTACTGGGCATCTCCATTGGCCAGCTTTTGTTCAAAAAAGCTGCGGCCGCTCTACCTGATGTTTTATCGCTACCTGCGCTGCTCCAAAATGGCTGGCTGATCGCAGCCCTCGCGCTCTACGGAATCACCACGCTCGGCTGGGTGTGGATTCTTCGCCATGCTCCGCTGCATCTGGCCTATCCCTTTATGGGACTGGCCTTCCTGATCGTTCCCACGCTAGCCTGGTTGTTTCTAGGCGAACCTCTGCATTGGCGCACTCTCGCAGGCGGCGCATTGATCATGGCCGGCGTGGCACTGGCCTCTACGAGTTAAGGAGTCGTACCTGATGCGCATCGCGGTCGCCATCCCCTGCTACAAAGTCACCCAGCACGTCCTGGGTGTGATTGCTGCCATCGGTCCCGAAGTGGAGGCCATCTATGCCGTGGACGACGCTTGTCCCGATGGCAGCGGCCATTACATCGAGGAGCACAACCGTGATCCGCGTGTACGCGTCCTCTATAACCCGGAGAACCGAGGCGTAGGCGGTGCCATCGTGACAGCCTACGAAGCAGCCATCGCCGATGACATGGACATTGTGGTCAAGATCGACGGCGACGGACAGATGGATCCAAAGCTGTTGCCGCTGTTCGTGCGTCCCATCGTGCGTGGACAAGCCGACTACACCAAGGGCAACCGCTTCTACCGCCCCGAATCTCTGAGCGGCATGCCTCCCGTGCGCCTCTTTGGCAACGCAGTGCTGTCGCTGCTGACCAAGTTCAGTTGCGGTTACTGGTCTTCAATGGACCCAACCAACGGCTATACCGCCATCCACACAGCCGTGCTACGCAAGCTGCCGCTGCACAAGCTGGAGCGGCGCTACTTCTTCGAGACCGACATGCTGTACCGCCTGAACACCATCCGCGCAGTGGTGCACGACGTGCCCATGGATGCGGTGTATGCGGACGAGGAATCCAATCTCAAGGTATCCAAGGTGCTCCCCGAATTCCTGGGCAAGCATGTCTCACGCATCTTCAGACGCTATTTCTATCTTTACCTGCTGCGCGACTTCAATGTCGGTAGTTTGTACAGCATCCTGGGCGTATTGCTGTGCATGGTGAGCCTCGTCTTTGGCGGAGTGCACTGGATCCACAGCATGTCCAGTGGCCAGCCCGCATCTAGCGGCACGGTGATGGCCGCAGCACTACCACTGATTATCGGCATTCAGTTCCTTATTGCCTTCTTGCACTACGATGTGAGTAATGTACCCCATGACGCACTCACCACGGAACTGATCGATGATCATTAAGCACCCATTATAACAATCACTGTATCCAAGCCTTGAACGGTATTACAACTGCGGTCTCCAACATGCGAAACAACTGACCGCCTTCGGCCGAATCGTTGGCGATGGAGTTTACTATTGCCTTCAGCGTTGACTTTGATACTTATCTTGGAGCAAACACAGTGCACCCCGCCCGTCTGGCCAGCGGCTGTGGGCAATGCTATCTATAACCCTTATTTGATATGCACTCCCTCATTCAATATTAGTGGAAATATTGCAAATACCTCGGACTAATGCCTCTCGCGGCGCCCCATATTCCGCTTGCCGCGGTACTGGGAATAGAGAAAAACCCACTATGAAAGCGATGTTTGAGCCTCCGATGTACGGGCTTTTTCTGGCGCGAGCATAATCGCCACTCCCGAGACTCCATGCCCTCCACCACCCCAGCCAAAGCTATCGCCCACTTCCTGGCATTGTTTCTGTTGCTATTCTGTGCCTATAGCCTTTGGTTGATAACGTTCTGGCCCGGAGTGCTTGGTGAAGACAGCGTAGCCATCCTGCTAGAGGCACACAACCCTGACGCCTTCCGTTCCGGGAAGACCGTCGTGTGGTATGGCTTTGTCAAGCTGCTCTATGGCACCACAGCACGGGTTGAGGCACCCATCGCGGCAGCCATGCTGATTTGCGCACTCATGCTGACGCGCATGCTAGCGTGGTATTGGGAGCAATCACTACGCAAAACTCTGCTTTTTGCTTTAGCTGCCATCGCGCTCGCACCGCACATGATTTACTTCATGGGAACGTTGTACCCCGACGGCCTTTTTGCTATCGCGTCGGTAACACTGCTGTTCGAAATCTGGCTATGCACGAAGCGTCGCCAAGCGTCAGCTGCTTCCTTAATCATGCTGGCGTTGGCTTTGCCGTTTGCTGCGTTCGTTCGCCCGAACGGACTGATATTTCTCTTACCCGCCGCACTTGCGGCGTTTTGGATAGAGGCGCGTAGCCGCACGTGGTGGCTACTGATCACGGGCATGTGGTGCGTCGTAGGTTTTATAAGCACTCAATTTCACCGCTCGACCACCCAGGAAACGCAGTTCCCCTTGGCAGCATTTGAAACGGCGGGTTTTCTACAGAAGCGGGCCATGAATGAACTGTGGAAGCAGTATCCACACATGAACGATCCATGGGTGCTGCAAGACCCCAAAGTCTCGCCCGCCACCATCGACGCACTGAGCCGCCAGTCCTCTCCCGAAAAAATCCAACAATACAGAGACCCGGCCTACTGGGATATGTTGGTATTCCATCCTGATGGCCCTCAAATAGGCCACCTATCTCCTGAAGACAAACACACCATCGTCCGCGAATTCTGGACATACAACCTGTGGCAAAACCTCCCGGATTTCGCCGCCAGCCGCGTCAATGTGTTTCTCTCTGCGGCATTGGCCCAGGGCGGTTTCCCTGCTTTGTCTTACGCCTCGAACGTATTGCCACGCGTGCCCTCCGAATCCTCCTACCGAAGATTCCATTGGGACAGCGCAGAATCTTGGGCGCAAAAGGTACATGCCAAAAGCTACGCATGGAGATGGGCCCTTTGGACCCCCTGGCTGGGTTTGGCCCTTCTGCTATGGGCTACGTCCTGGGGAGTGAGGCATAAAGACAAAAGCATCTTGCTCATCACCATTCCCATGGTTGTGCAATTAGGAGGAGTTTTCATGTTCTCCATCGCCGGCGAGTACAGATATCTTCTGCCTTTTTTTGTTCTTCCAATGGTCTTGCTGCCAGCCATGGCTACGCGCAACAGGGATACCCCAGCCAAACACCTAGCCTGAGCCGGACACACACAGCCTTGCAGTCAATAGTTTTCATGCAAACCATTCCAAGCAGCCCCGCGGAAAATCCGGACAGAGCAACCCAACCGCAGCGCACCGACAGGGTATCGATGGCGCCATTGGGCCAATGGTCTAGCCCCTTCCCTCTTGTAGGAGTATTGACCGATATCGACGACACCCTGACCACCGACGGTGCCATCACACAGGATGCGCTCGATGCCATGCTTGCCTTGAAGCAGGCAGGGTTGTCGGTTGTTCCCATTACCGGCCGCCCCGTGGGCTGGAGCGAACCCTTCGCGTTGGCCTGGCCTGTGGATGCCATCGTGGCAGAGAACGGCGCCGTCGCGCTGCGACGCAATGCCAAAGGGGGGCTCGATAGGCTCTACCAGCAAGACGCTCCCGCTCGCAGCGCCAACTTTGCGCGCATGCAGCAGGTGCTGGCCGAGATTGAAGCCGCCGTGCCCGGCGCCCGGCGCGCCACCGACTCGCCGGGGCGCGAGACGGACATCGCGATCGACCACAGTGAATTCACGCATCTGCCCCAGGCGGCCATCGATCAGGCGGTTGCATTGATGCATGCCGCGGGCATGAACGCCACAGTGAGCAGCATCCACATCAACGGCTGGTTCGGCGCGCACAACAAGCTGGAGGGTGCGCGCTGGATCGTGCGCGAGCTGTTCGGGCGCGATCTGGACGCCGAGCTGGAGCGCTGGGTCTACATCGGAGACTCCACCAATGACCAACTCATGTTTGCGCACTTCCCACACAGTGTGGGTGTGGCCAATATTGCGCGTTTCGTGCCCCAACTGCAGCATCTGCCGCGCTATGTGACGCAGGGCGAGCGCGGGGCAGGGTTTGCAGAACTTGCGCAATCCTTGCTCGCCATCAACGATCGCTGACATCGACCGTCCAGGTGCGCGTTGCACTAACAAAACGCCACCGGGGCTCCACAACTCGCCTTCTAAAATGACCCTTTTCACAAAAAGGGTTACACCATGGCAAGGCGCATTCCCGCAATGCTGGCGCTGGCGTTGTTCGCCGGGCTGGCGTGGCAACCCGCGGCGATGGCCCAGGCCGGCCGCAGCAAGATGGACATCGACACGCGCTTGCAGCAAGCCATGGCGGACCCCAAGCTTGCCGACGAACTCTACAAGGTGGGCCGCAAGGTCTCTGCGGTGTGCGCCAACTGCCATGGCGACGGAGGCAACAGCACCAAACCCTCGGTACCCAACCTCGCGGGCCAGAACCCGGCCTATCTGCTCGAGCAGGTGCGGCAGTTCGCAGACGGGCGCCGCCGCTACGAGTTCATGGAAGGCATGATCCGCGCGATGAACAGCGACGAGAAGATCGGCATGGTGCTCTTCTACGCCGCGCAGCCCGTCACTCCCAAACCCGTGGCGGACGCAGCGCTGCTGGCCAAGGGGCAGGAGATCTTCGGCAAGAACTGTTTTCGCTGCCATGGCGACATGGGCCGGGGCAACGACCAGATCGCACGCATTGCCGGCCAGCAGACCGACTACCTGCGCAGCACTCTCAAGCGTTACCGCGACGGCCCAAATACGCGCGCCAATTCGATCATGACGCCCAACACCAAGCTCCTCACGGACGCCGACATCGAGTCGCTGGTGGCGTACGTCTCGTCGATGCAGTGAAGCACTGCCCGCTCGGCCGGGACGATCACAGCTTGTACGTGGACAGCAGGATGCTGGTTTCGGTGCGCGCGATGCCCGGCGTGAGCCGAATGCGCGTGAGCGCCAGGTCGAATTCCTCCAGGCTTTGCGCATGCAGCTCGGCCACGATGTCCCAGCGGCCGTTGGTACTGTGCAGCGCGCCGACCAGCGGCTCTCCACGCAGGGCGCGAATCACGTCAGGCGCCGCGTTCCCTTCCACTGCAATGCTCATCCAGGCGCGGATCCGGTGGGGCTCCGACTCGGGGCGCAGCCGCACGGTGTAGCCGACGATGACGCCCTCTTCCTCCAGCCGACGCAGGCGGTTCTGAACGGTGCCTCGGGCCACGCGCAGACGTGCGGCGAGCGCCGCCACCGGCATGCGGGCATCCGCACGCAGCAGGGCAATGATCTCGCGGTCGACGTCGTCCATGTTGCGCATAGTGCCACGGGTTGCTGGCGAAACGCCAGTTTTCTGCGCTTATTGAGCAGTTTGTAGGCTGGCCGCAAGCGCAGGGCCTGTCCACAATGGGGAAACACGTTGGACCGACACCATGACACGCCTCATTGATTTGCCGACCCTTGCTGCCTTCGTGCATGAACGGGGTGCCGCACGCTGCATGACCGAGCTGGCGACCGAGCTTCGCGCCGACTTCCTGCGTTGGGAGTCTTTTGACAAGTCCGCCCGCACGGCCAGCCACAGCCCGCGCGGCGTGATTGAGCTGATGCCCGTGGCTGACGATGCGCTCTACAGCTTCAAGTATGTGAACGGCCATCCCGGCAACCCTGCCAGCGGACTGCCCACAGTGATGGCCTTCGGCGTGCTGGCGGAGGTCCGTACCGGCTATCCGCTGCTGCTGTCGGAGCTGACGCTGACCACGGCGCTGCGCACCGCTGCCACGTCGGCGCTGGCGGCGCAGGCGCTTGCACGACCCGGCAGCCGCCGCATGGCGCTGATCGGCAACGGCGCACAGGCGGAGTTCCAGGCCCTGGCCTTCCACGCGTTGCTGGGCATCCGCGAACTGCGGGTGTACGACACCGACACCGCCGCCACCGACAAGCTGGTGCGCAACCTGGCGCACGTCGATAGCCTCACCGTGGAGCGCGCCGCCAGCACGGCCGAGGCCGTGCGCGGCGTGGACATCGTGACCACGGTCACCGCCGACAAGAGCCGCGCCACCATCCTGGCCCCCGCGATGGTGGAGCCCGGCATGCACCTGAATGCTGTGGGTGGCGACTGCCCCGGCAAAACCGAACTGCACCCCGATGTGCTGCGCGGGGCGCGCGTGGTCGTGGAATACGAGCCACAAAGCCGCGTGGAGGGCGAGATCCAGCAATTGCCCGCGGACCATCCCGTTACGGAGCTTTGGCGGGTACTGCGCGGCGACGCGCCGGGGCGCACGCGGGCCGACGAAGTCACGGTGTTTGATTCCGTGGGCTTTGCGCTGGAGGACTACTCCGCACTGCGCTACCTGTACCAGCAGGCCCAGGCGCGCGGCCTGGGCGTGGATGTGGAGCTGGTGCCCACAGACGACCCCAAGGACCTGTTCGGCCGCACGCGCGGTGCGAGCGTCCAAGGCCGCACGCGGCTGCGGCGCGTGGCTTGACCGCCTCAAGCCAAATCAGGCTCTAACGCCCGTCCATCAAGCGCTAGCAGCTATCAAAATAAAAGCAAAAGGCGCCAATGACGCCTTTTGCCCTTTTGCCCTTTTGCTTTTGTACGCCACCCGGGCAAGCCTGGGCCACGGCCCATCCCACTGGCGCGCCCCGGACCATGGCAACCCTAGGCCTGGCTCTGCCCTGCCGCCGGCTGCGCCCCCCTCCTGCAGCGCAGCGCTGCGAGTGTGGGGGAAGGCGCGAAGCGCCTCAGGGGGTGTGCGGAATCAATGCTGCAGGATCTTGTTGAGGAAGTCCTTGGTGCGCGGCTGACGCGCCTCGGGGTTGCCGAAAAATTCCTCCTTCGAGCAGTCCTCCAGGATCTTGCCGCCCACGTCCATGAAGATCACGCGGTTGCTCACCTTGCGCGCGAAGCCCATCTCGTGGGTCACGCACATCATGGTCATGCCCTCGTGGGCCAGGCCCACCATCACGTCCAGCACCTCGCCCACCATTTCGGGGTCCAGGGCCGAGGTCGGCTCGTCGAACAGCATCACGATGGGGTCCATCGACAGTGCGCGCGCAATCGCCACGCGCTGCTGCTGGCCGCCCGACAGCTGGCCGGGGAACTTGTCCTTGTGCGCCGTCAGGCCCACGCGCTCCAGCATCTTCAGGCCGCGGGCCTTGGCGTCGGTGGGGTTGCGGCCCAGCACCTTGATCTGCGCGATGGTCAGATTCTCGGTCACCGACAGGTGGGGAAACAGCTCGAAGTGCTGGAACACCATGCCCACGCGGCTGCGCAGCTTGGGCAGGTCCGTCTTGGGGTCGTGCACGGCCACGCCGTCCACGAAGATCTCGCCCTTCTGGAAGGGCTCCAGCGCGTTGATGGTCTTGATGAGGGTGGACTTGCCGGAGCCGGAGGGCCCGCAGACCACCACCACCTCACCCTTCTGGATGTTCGTGGAGCAGTCCGTGAGCACCTGGAAGCTGCCGTACCACTTGGAAACGTTCTTCAGTTCAATCATTGCAATTCCTTGGAACGCCGCTTCAGCGAATGATGGCGATCTTCTTGTGCAGGCGCTTGACCAGCCAGGACAGCGCGTAGCAGAGGATGAAATAGACCACGGCCGCGGCCAGGTAGGCCTCGATCGGGCGGCCATAGTTCTTGCCCGCGATCTCGAAGCCCTTGAGCATGTCGTAGGCACCGATGGCGTACACCAGCGACGTGTCCTGGAACAGGATGATGGTCTGCGTGAGCAGCACCGGCAGCATGTTGCGGAAGGCCTGCGGCAGCACCACCAGGCGCATGTTCTGCCCGTAGGTCATGCCCAGCGCCTGCCCCGCGAACACCTGGCCGCGCGGGATGGACTGGATGCCGGCGCGCATGATCTCGCTAAAGTAGGCGGCTTCGAAGGCGATGAAGGTCATCACGGCCGACACCTCGGCGCCGATGGGGCGACCGATGATCATGGGCACCAGCAGGAAGAACCACAGGATCACCATCACCAGCGGAATCGAGCGCATGCCGTTGACATAGATGGTAGCCGGCACGTCCAGCCACTTCTTGCCCGACAGGCGCATGAGCGCCAGCACCGTGCCCAGCAGGATGCCGCCCACGGTGGCGATCACCGTGAGCACCAGGCTGAAGTACAGCCCCTTGATCACGAAGTTGCTGAACAGCTCCCAGGTGAAGAAGGACCAATCGATATTCAGGTTCATATCAGTGTCCTCCCCCGCCAGCGGCAATCAGGCCCGGCACCCGCGTGCGCTTTTCGATGAACGCCATGATGCGGTTGATGGCAAAGGCCGAGATGATGTACAGCGCCGTGACGGCCAGGTACACCTCGATGCCGCGTGAAGTCTCTTCCTGCGCCTGCATGGCGAACATGGTCAGCTCGGCCACGGAAACGGCAAACGCCACCGACGAGTTCTTGAACACGTTCATGGTCTCGCTGGTGAGCGGCGGGATGATGATGCGAAACGCCATCGGCAGCAGCACGTAGCGGTAGTACTGGAACGTGGTGAAGCCCAGCGCCATGCCCGCATAGCGCTGGCCGCGCGGCAACGCCTGGATGCCCGAGCGCACCTGCTCGGCGATACGCGCCGAGGTGAAAAAGCCCAGCGCAAACACCACCAGCACGAAGCCCGGCAGCGACTTCATGGCCGGGAAGATCGACGGCACCACGTGGTACCACACAAAGATGTGCACCAGCAGCGGAATGTTGCGAAACAGCTCGACCCAGGCATTGCCCAGGCGCACCGTCCATGGACGGCCTTCCAGCGTGCGCAGCGTGCCAACCAGCGAACCGACCACCAGCGCAACGGCCAGCGACAGCAAGGAAACGGATACCGTCCAGCCCCAGGCCGACAGCATCCAGTCGAGGTAGGTGATGTCGCCGTTCTTGCCGAAGCAGCTTTGACCGACCTCTTGGGTAATGGTGTCCTGGCAGAACACCTGCCAATCCCAATTCATAGGAGCACCCCTTCTATTCTTCGATCCGTGTTGCCGCGGCAGCGCATGGCGGCGCTGGCGCAACAACAAAAAACGCCCCTTCGGACCCAGAGGCCGAAGGGGCGATGCAATGCAAGCCGATTACTTGACTTCGTACGACTCCATGGGCTTGTCGTTGGGGTGGGCCCATGCGTTCTTCGTAGCTTCGGACAGCGGCAGGCCGATCTTCACGTTGGCCGGCGGGATGGGTTGCATGAACCACTTGTCGTACAGCTTGGCCAGGCTGCCATCTGCGATCTGGCGCTTGATGGAATCGTCCACGGCCTTCTTGAAGGCGGGATCGTCCTTGCGCAGCATGCAGGCAATGGGCTCCACCGACAGCACTTCACCCACGATCTTGAAATCGGCAGGGTTCTTGGACTTGGAAATGTTGGCCGCCAGGATGGAGCCGTCCATGATGAAGGCGTCGGCACGGCCCGTCTCCAGCATCAGGAAGCTGTCGGCGTGGTCCTTGCCCATGACTTCCTTGAAGGTCAAGCCATCGGCGCGCTTGTTCTTGCGCAGCGTCTGCACCGACGTCGTGCCGGTGGTAGTGACGATGGTCTTGCCGTTCAGGTCCTTGATGCCGGTAATGCCCGACTTGGCGTTCACGGCGATGCGCACTTCTTCCACGTAGGTGGTCACGGCGAAGGCCACGTCCTTCTGGCGTGCAGTGTTGTTGGTGGTGGAGCCACACTCAATGTCCACCGTGCCGTTGGTCACCAGCGGAATGCGGTTCTGCGAGGTCACCGGCTGGTACTTGATCTCCATGTTGGCCAGGCCCAGCTGCTTCTGGATGTCGGCCAGGATGCGCTCACCCATCTCGGTGTGGAAGCCCACGTACTTGCCGTTGCCCAGGGTGTAGCCCAGGCCCGAGGACTCGCGCACGCCCAGCGTCACGGCACCCGTAGATTTGATCTTGGCCAGGGTGTCGTTAGCCTGTGCGAACGCGCTACCAGCGGCCAGGACGGTAATGGCTGCGGCCAGCAAATGCTTCTTCATGAATATCTCCTTGTGGGTGAAGCGAAAAGCGAAGTGTATTGAAATCGAACGACCGTTCTGAGAAACCGATGGCGGTCAAACCACACCCTGCGGCACGTTCAAGACAGGGGCGTATTGTGGGTTCAGAAGGGGACCTGATCGGTAGGGTATTTCCAGAAGTCCCGCAGCAGGTAGCTCACGGGCAGGTTCAGCGCACGGTTGGTGGGCGCAATGGGCTGCATGAACCACTTGTCGTAGATGGCGTTGATCTCATTGCTCACGATCAGGCGGCGCATCTCCTCGTCCACCAACTTCTTGAACTCGGGATCGTTCTTGGGAAGCATGATCGCCAGCGGCTCAGTGGTGACGAAGCGGCCCACCACCTTCAGCGCCTTGGGGTCGGGGCGGTTGGCCGCCAAGCCATACAACAGCACATCGTCCATCACGAAGGCGTCGGCCTGGCCCTTCTCCACCATGACCACCGCAGCCTCATGGTCGGGCGCCTCCACCAGCTGGATGCGCATCAGCCGTTCGCGGTTGGCCTGCTCGGCCGCTTTGTAGGGCGTCGTGCCTTTGGTGGACACGAGCTTCTTGCCTTCCAGATCCTCCATGCGCGTCACCGTGCTGGCCGCGGGCACCAGCAGGCGCGCACCCGTGATGAAGTGCGGAATGGTGAAGGCCACATCCTTGCGGCGCTCGGCGTTGTTGGTGGTGGAGCCGCATTCCATATCGGCCTTGCCGGTCTTCACCATCTCAATGCGATTGGCGGGTGTCACCTGCACCAACTGCACCGGCATGTTCTTCATGCCGGTCTTCTTGCGCACCACTTCGGCGATATGCAGGCACAGGTCCAGGGCGTAGCCCATGGGCTTGCCCTCGTGCACGTACGAAAACGGCACCGACGATTCACGGTGTGCCAGCACCAGCGGTCCGCCGCCGCGCACACGCTCCAGCACCCCTTGGGCTTGCGCGCCCACGGCGCAGCACAGCGCCACCGCGGCGCCCAGCGCCTTCCATCCTTGCTTGCAATTCATTCAGAGGGTCTCCCTTGTGCATGGCTTAGCAATCTCCGCACCAGGTGCGCGCCATGTTTCGGTGCGACCGTGCGTTGCCACATTTAGTTTCAAAGACTGTAATGTCGCGCGACCGCGCAATCCAATGCCAGGGATGTGGGTTTGCATGCAAGACTTGCATGCCAAGTGTGGTGCGCTCGCGTCAGATGGGGTTCTGTCCGGCGCGCGTCTGCAGGTACGTCCACAGGGACTGGGCCAGGCCCTTGGCAGGCTCCTTGCGCGAGGGCTTTTCGCGGTAGGCGCGCACTTCCATCACCATCTGCAGGTCCTGCGCATCGGGCGGTGCCGCGCTCAGGAGTTTGCGCGAACGCAGTTCCTTCTTCACCGCGCTGTAGGGCAAGAAGGCGACGCCGTGCCCTTCCAGCGCCATGGCCTTCAGGCCTTCGGCCATATCCGTTTCGTACACGCGGTCCAAGTGGATGGCCGTCCCCGCCTGCTTGAGGATCAGCTCCGTCACGCGCCCCAAGTAGGCCCCCGGCGCATACCCCAGGTAGGGCAACGGCTCACCAGGCCGGCCCGGCAGGCAAAACAGCGGCTGACCATCAGCGCCCGCCTTGGCGTAGGGGGCCAGGACCTCCTGCCCCAGCGTCACCATCTCGTAGCGGTCGGGGTCCAGTTGCAGGGGCTGCGATGGATGGTGGTAGGAGATGAGCAGATCGCAGCCGCCCTCCACGAGACGCATCACCGCGTCGTGCACGTTCAGGGCGATCAGCCGGCTTTTGAGCGGGCCGAAGTCCGCCCGCAGCGCCGACACCCAGGCCGGGAAAAAAGTGAACGCCAGCGTATGCGGCACGGCGAACTCGATCATGTCGGTGCCCGCGCTGGTGTGCGCGCGCAGCATGGCGCGCGTGTTCTGCAGCGCCTGCAGCACCTCCAGCGCCTGGTCGTACAGCGTGTTGCCCGCGGCCGTCAGCCGCGTGGGGTAGGAACTGCGGTCCACCAGATCGGTGCCGGCCCAGGCCTCCAGCGCCTGGATGCGCCGCGAAAAAGCGGGCTGTGTCACATGGCGCAATTGCGCCGAGCGGCTGAAGCTGCGCGTTTCTGCCAGGCTGACGAAGTCTTCGAGCCATTTGGTTTCCATGGCCCGCATTATCGATGCGCCCAGGCAGGCCTTCTCCCCCTGTTGAGCGCGACTGGGCCGCCCCAGCGCCCTCCTGGGGAACACCCTGCGGCGGAGCACCGTACGTTTGATTGCAAAATAGGCCCTCTCGCGCCCACAGCGCAATCCTTCGACCAGGCCCCTGGTGCACAACACCGGAGGGCAGAGCGGCCAGCCTTTCATGTTCGACTTTTCTGTTCTCTGCCCCCATGTCCTCCCTACCTACACCCGGGCCGGCCGACGATGCCGCCCCGGATGGCGCGCGCGTCTCTAGCGCCCCCGCCTCCAGCGAACCCCGTTCCCTGCGCATCGAGGACTGGCTCACCGTCATCGTCATGGCGCTGCTGGCGCTGATCACGTTTGCCAACGTGCTCGTGCGCTATTTCACCAATTCGTCCTTTGCCTGGACCGAGGAGCTCTCGGTCTTCCTGATGATCGTGCTGGCCCTGGTGGCTGGCTCTGCCGCCGTGGCGCGCGACCGCCACATCCGCATCGAATTCTTCTGCGACAGCGGCTCCGCAGCCCGCCGCCGCCGGTTGGCGCAACTTGGCGCACTGCTGGTGGCCGTGCTGTTCGCGGTGATCGCCGTGCTCAGCGTGCGCGTGGTCTGGGACGACTACCGCTTCGAAGAAACCTCGCCCGGCATCGGCGTGCCGCAGTGGTGGTACTCGGTCTGGCTGCCCATCCTCTCGCTGCTCATCACCTGGCGCGCCATTGGCCTGCTGATCCGCCGCACGCGCCAGCCGGACGTGGAGTTTCTCGGCAATGACGCAGACGACAACGGAGAGCGCCAGCCATGATCGCCACGCTGCTCTTCGTCGCCTTCCTGGTGCTGATGTTTGTGGGTGTGCCCATCGGTGCCGCCCTGGGGTTGGCCGGCGCCGCCGCCATTGCGCTGGCCAATGCCGAGACGCAATGGTTTGGCCTGCTCGCCGTGCCGCAGAACTTCTACGCCGGGCTGGGCAAGTACCCGCTGCTGGCGATTCCCATGTTCGTGCTGGTGGGCTCGATCTTCGACCGCTCGGGCGTGGCGCTGCGCCTGGTGAACTTTGCTGTATCCATGGTCGGGCGCGGACCGGGCATGCTGCCCCTGGTGGCAATTGCCGTGGCCATGTTCCTGGGCGGCATCTCCGGCTCGGGACCGGCCAACGCGGCCGCCGTGGGCGGGGTGATGATCGCGGCCATGAGCCGCGCGGGCTACCCCGGCAGCTTCTCGGCGAGTGTGGTGGGGGCGGCCGCAGCCACGGACATCCTCATCCCGCCTTCGGTGGCGTTCATCATCTATTCGGTGTTGGTGCCCGGGGCCTCGGTGCCGGCCTTGTTCGCGGCGGGCATGGTGCCGGGCGTGCTGGCGGGCATTGCGCTCATCGTGCCGGCCGTGTGGATGGCGCGCCGCCACCGCATGGGCCACCTGGAAGCCGACATGCCCCGCCCGCCGTTCTGGCGCAGCCTGCGCGAAGCCTCCTGGGGCCTGGCCGCGCCGGTGCTGATCCTGGGCGGCATGCGCGCAGGCTGGTTCACACCCACCGAGGCCGCCGTGGTGGCCGTGTTCTACGGCCTGTTCGTGGGCATGGTGATCCACCGCACCATTCAGGTGCGCGACCTGTTCACTATCCTGCGCGAAGCGGGCGAGCTGTCGGCCGTGATCCTGATCGTGGTGTCGCTGGCGGGCATCTTCGCGTTCTCACTGTCCACACTGGGCGTGATCGACCCGGTGGCCAACGCCATCGTGAACTCCGGCCTGGGCGAATACGGCGTGCTGGCGCTTTTGATCCTGCTGCTCATCACCGTGGGCATGTTCCTGGACGGCATCTCGATCTTCCTGATCTTCGTGCCGCTCTTGCTGCCCATCATGCAGCACTACCAGTGGGACCCTGTGTGGTTCGGCGTGATCCTCACCCTGAAGGTCGCACTGGGCCAGTTCACGCCGCCGCTGGCCGTGAACCTGATGGTCAGCTGCCGCATCGCAGGCGTGCGCATGGAGTCCACCGTGCGCTGGGTCGGCCCCATGCTGCTGGCCATGTTCCTGGTGATGGTGGCCGTGATCGCTTTCCCGCAGCTGGCCCTGTGGCTGCCTGCCCAGCTGGGCTATTGATTCATTCGCATTTTTTCCAAGGAGACCTGTCCCATGAAACTTCGCACTTTCCTCACTTCCGCCGTCGCCGCTGCTGCGGCCCTTGCCTTCGGCACACCCGCGCTGGCGCAGAACTACAAGAGCGAATACCGCATGTCGCTGGTGCTGGGCACCGCCTTCCCGTGGGGCAAGGGCGGCGAGATCTGGGCACAGAAGGTCAAAGAGAAAACCCAGGGCCGCATCAACATCAAGCTCTACCCGGGCGTGTCGCTGATCCAAGGCGACCAGACACGTGAGTTTTCCGCGCTGCGCCAGGGCGTGATCGACATGGCCGTGGGCTCCACCATCAACTGGTCGCCCCAGGTGAAGGCGCTGAACCTGTTCTCGCTGCCCTTCCTGTTTCCCGACTACGCGGCTGTCGATGCGGTCACGCAGGGCGAAGTCGGCAAGAGCATCTTCCAGACGCTGGAAAAGGCCGGCGTGGTGCCACTGGCCTGGGGTGAGAACGGCTACCGCGAGATCAGCAACTCCAAGCACGCCATCAAGAGCCCCGCCGACCTCAAGGGTCTGAAGATCCGCGTGGTGGGCTCGCCCCTGTTCCTCGACACCTTCACCGCGCTGGGCGCCAACCCCACGCAGATGAGCTGGGCCGACGCGCAGCCCGCCATGGCCAGCGGCGCCGTGGATGGCCAGGAGAACCCCATCGCCGTGTACCAAGCCGCCAAGCTGCACACCGTGGCACAGAAGCACGTGACCATGTGGGGCTACATGAACGACCCGCTGATCTTCGTGGTGAACAAGGACGTGTGGAACAGCTGGACGCCCGCCGACCGCGAAGCCGTCAAGCAGGCCGCCATCGAAGCCGGCAAGGAAGAAATTGCCATCGCGCGCAAAGGCATGATCGAGGCCGACAAGCCCCTGCTCAAGGACATCGCCGCGAATGGCGTGACCGTGACGCAGCTGAGCCCCGCCGAGCGCGACGCCTTCGTGAAGGCCACGCGCCCCGTGTTCGAGAAGTGGAAGGGCCAGATCGGCGCCGACCTGGTAAGCGCAGCCGAGAAGGCGATTGCGGCGCGCAAACAGTAATGGGGCAGTAATGGGGCGCCTTGCCCCATAGCGCAGGCTCTGCCAGCGCTATCAAATCAAAAGCGGCTAGCGCCCTAACCACGGGCGCTAGCCGCTTTTTTACGCCTCACGCATCAGGGAACGGGATGCTTGACGGCGTTCTTGGCCAGCTTGCGCCGCACGGCAACTTCCAAGTCCACGCCCGCGTAGTCCGCCAGCTGCAGCAGGTACAGCAGCACATCGGCCATCTCGTCGCCCACCCGCTCGTGGGCGGTGGCGTCCTGGGTGAAGGTGCGCGACTGCTCCGGCGTGAGCCACTGGAACAGCTCCTGCAGCTCGGCCGCCTCCACCATCAGCGCCATGGCCAGGTTCTTGGGCGTGTGAAAGGGCTGCCAGTCACGCGCGGCGGCGAAGGCGCGCAGTTCACGCTGCAGGGCGACGATATCCATGCTCAACGCTCCGTGCTTTCATTTTGATAGCTGCTTGCGCTTGCCACATAAGCGCTACAGCCCGTTTTGACCATCATTCTTCTGCAACGCCCACATGCGCGCGTAGTGCCCGCCGTGGGCCAGCAGCTGCGCGTGCGTGCCACGCTCGACGATACGGCCGGCCTCCATGACCAGGATTTCATGCGCGTCCACCACGGTGGACAGGCGGTGGGCGATCACCAGGGTCGTCTTGTTCTGCGCGGCGCTGGCCAGCTCGGCTTGGATGGCACGCTCGTTGGCAGAGTCCAAGGCGCTGGTGGCCTCGTCGAAGATCAGGATGGGCGGGTTCTTGAGCAGCGTGCGCGCAATGGCCACGCGCTGCTTCTCGCCACCGCTGAGCTTCAGTCCGCGCTCGCCCACCATGGTGTCGTAGCCCTTGGGCTGGGCTGCGATGAAGGCATGGATGTGCGCGGCACGCGCTGCCTGCTCAACCTCGGCCTGGCTGGCGCCGGTGCGGCCGTAGGCGATGTTGTAGGCCACGGTGTCGTTGAACAGCACCGTGTCCTGCGGCACGATGCCGATGGCGCGGCGCAGGCTGTCCTGCGTGACCGTCCGGATGTCCTGCCCCGCGATGGTGATGCGCCCGCCCTGCAGGTCATAGAAACGGTACAGCAGGCGGCTCAGGGTGCTCTTGCCTGCGCCCGAGGGCCGACCACGGCAACCGTCTTGCCAGCGGGAATCGTGAAGCTCACTCCCTGCAATACGGGCCGTGCGGGGTCGTAGGCGAAGTGCACATCCTCGAAACGCACGGTGGGCGTGTGCAGGTCCGTCAGCGGCTGGGCGCCGGGCGCATCGGCCACCTCCTGCTCCCTGTCCATCAGCGTGAACATCTTGTCCAGGTCGGTCAGGTTCTGCCGGATCTCGCGGTAGATCACGCCCAGGAAGTTCAGCGGGATGTAGATCTGGATCATGAAGGCGTTGACCATGACCAGGTCGCCCAGCGTCATGCGCCCCGCGGCCACGCCCTCGGTGGCGCGCCACAGCATGGCCACCAGCCCCACGGCGATGATGAGCTGCTGCCCGCTGTTGAGCAGCCCCAGGGTGCTGCGGCTCTTGAGCTGGGCCTGCCGCAATTGCTCCAGGCTTTCGTCGTAGCGGCGCGCCTCGAACTGCTCGTTGTTGAAGTACTTGACGGTCTCGTAGTTCAGCAGCGAATCGATGGCCTTGCTGTGCGCGGCCGAGTCGAACTGGTTCGCCTGGCGCCGGAACTGGATGCGCCACTGCGTCACGCCCACGGTGAAGGCGACGTACAGCACCAGCGCGGTGAGCGTGATGACGGCAAACCAGACGTCGAACTGGCGCGCCAGGATGAACAGCACCAGCAGTACCTCGACCAGCGTGGCGGCCAGGTTGAACAGCGCGAACGACACCAGCGACTCGATGCCGCGCACGCCGCGCTCGATGTCGCGCGTCATGCCGCCGGTCTGGCGCTCCAGGTGAAAGCGCAGGGACAGCGCATGCAGGTGCTCGAAGGTCTTGAGCGCGATGGCGCGCGCCGCGCCATGCGTGGCCTTGGCGAACACCAGCTCGCGCAACTCGTTGAACACCGAGTTGGCCAGGCGCAGCGCCCCATAGGCCAGCAGCAGCCCCACGGGCACCACCAGCAGTGCCGTGGTGCTGCCGGCGGGCAGCGTCATGGCATCGACGAGCCTCTTGAGCAGCAGCGGCACCCCCACGTTGGCCAGCTTGGCGCCGACCATGAAGGCCATGGCCGCGACCACGCGCCATTTGTACTGCCACAGATAGGGCAGCAGGCGCTGCAGGGTGGCCCGGTCGGAACGAACGCGTGGGCTGTCGGAGGCGATGGCTTCGCCGTAGCGGCGCATGATGGACAATCCGTGGAGTCAAGCAAAACCAAAGATTGTGCCCATGTCCCAGGATCGCCCCGCCTCCCACAGCCAGTTGCCCGCCGACAAGGAACTGGTACTCAAGGTGATACCCATGCCCGCCGACACCAACGGCAATGGCGACATCTTCGGCGGCTGGGTCATGGCGCAGGTGGATCTGGCCGGCTCCGTGCTGCCCGCGCGGTACATCCGCGGCCGCATGGCCACGGTGGCGGTGAACGAATTCATCTTCAAGCAGCCCGTGCGCGTGGGAGACCTGCTGTCGTTCTTTGCCGAAGTCACGCGCATCGGCAACACCTCCATGACCGTGCAGGTGGAGGTCTATGCCGAGCACATCCGCACGCAGGGCAGCTACGTGAAGGTGACCGAGGCGTCGCTGACCTATGTGGCCATCGACGAAAACGGCCGCCCGCGCCCCATTCAGAAGCCGGGCGACGAAAGCGTCGCGCCGTAAAAAACGGGAGCGCCTCACGGCCTCCCGCTGGCGGCGATGGGTGTGCCGGCGTCAGGCCGCGGCCAGCGCGGCCGAGGATGCGGCAGACGACGAACCCGAGGCCGCGCTCATGCGCGCGCCACCACCCAGGCCCACCTCGATCTCGCCGGAGAGCTGGCCCCCCTCTTCGATCACCACCTTGCCGTAGCGGATCTTGCCGCTCACCTTGCCGGTGCTGAAGATCACCAGCTTCTGGCGCACGGTGAGCGTGCCATCGAACTCGCCGTGGATCTCGGCAATGTCGATCTCGGCGGAGCCGCGGAACGCGCCCTGCTCGGTGATCTGGATCACGCGCGAATCCATGGTGGCCTCCACGGTGCCTTCCACGACGAGAGTGTCGCAATCGGTGATCTCCACACCCTTGAGCTTGATGTTGGGGCCCACGGTCAGCTTGCTGCCGCTGCCCTCGGCCGTGGCGCTGGAGGCCGTGGACACAGCGGTTCTGGTTGCGGGAGCGGCGGTTGGGGTGCTTGCGGTGGTGGTGGTGCCGCCCAGCGCTGACGAAGGCTGGCGGGATTGGAAAGTGTCGGGTTCGCGTTTGCCAAAGAAGGGGTTTTGCACGGCCATCGGATCGGATCTCCTAGAAAAGACCCGCAGATGCTAGGAGTTGCCACAGATCAAAACCGCCCCTGTTACGCAAGAACGGTAACCAAACCGTTCGATGGTTGCATGCACTTGCAGGGCTTGCAGCAGCACACAGCGCGTATCCCCAAACGGCGCGTGCCCGGCGCGGCCCGTCTTCGCACGGTCGCGCTAAGAGACGATGTACGCCGCGGCTCCCGCGGACATCAGCTCGCCCTGCGGGCCGAGGAACTCCATGCGCGTGGTGGCCACGCGCGAGCCCAGGCGCAGCACCTCGGCCCGCAGCTCGAAGTGGCTGCCGATGCCGGGGCGCAGATAGTCGATGCGCAGGTCGATGGTGCCTAGCTTGGCGAAGCGGTGCAGGCGGTCCATGGGCGCCTCGTCCATGTGCTTGGCGCCGATGGCCGCCATCACGGCCAGACCGCCCATGGCATCCAGCCCCGCGCTGATGACGCCGCCGTGCAGCCGGTTGTAGGCAAAGTGCCCCACCAGATCGGGACGCATGTCGATGCGCGCCGCGACGGCCGCGGGCTCCAGGCGCGTGATCTTCAGGCCCAACAGGTGGTTGAAGGGAATCTTCTCTTCAAAGATCTGGCGCAGGCCGGCGATGAACTCGGGCTCGAAAGCCGCTGGCAGGCTGGCAGTTTTGTTCATGGAATTTTGCTCTCTTATCAGGAGCTGCTAGCGCTTACTGGATAAGCGCTAGAGCCACTTTTCTTTCAAATGCACAGCCATCCTATCCAACAGCCGCGGTGATCGCCCAGCGCCTTGCGCGAACGTGCCGTGGATGCCGGCGCCACCCTGCCCTGTCCGGTGGCGGGGAGGATGTCAGCAGGCGCTGAAATCCGGGCGGCGTTTGTCCATGAACGCGGTGAAGGCCTCGCGGGCGGCGGGTTCGCGCAGCATGCGGCCAAAGCTCTGGCCCTCCTCAGCCATGCGCTCCAACACGGCGGCGGTCTGGCTCTTCTTGAGCAGGCGCTTGGTCTCGATCAGGGCCGACAGCGGCTTGGCCGCGAGCTTGCGCGCCTGGGCCTGGGCCACCATGTTGCATTCGGTCGGCGGCACCACACGGTTGACGAAGCCGACTTCCAACGCCGCCTCGGCCATGAAGGGCTCGCCCAGCAGCAGCGCTTCGGCCGCGCGGTGGTAGCCCAGCATCTGCGGCGCGAACAGGCTGGAGGCGGCCTCGGGGCACAGGCCCAGGTTCACGAAGGGCATCGAGAACGCCGCGTTGTCCCCCGCGTACACCAGGTCGCAGTGGAACAACAGGGTGGTGCCGATGCCCACTGCCGGGCCGCACACCGCCGCCAGCACGGGCTTGGGAAAGGTGGCGATGGCGCGCAGGAAGCGGAACACGGGCGCGTCCTGTGTGGCGGGCGGCTGCTGCAAAAAGTCGCCGATGTCGTTGCCCGCACTGAAGATGGCCACGTCGCCCTGCAGCACGACCACACGCACCGAAGCGTCCTGCGCCGCGGCCTCGAACGCATCGGCCAGCTGCGCGTACATGGCCGTGGTGATGGAATTTTTCTTCTCCACGCGGTTGAAGGTGATGGTGGTCACGCCCTCTTCGGCGTGGACCAGGATGTCTGCTTTCGTTGTACTCATGGGTGTTGCTCCGGGGTCATTCCTTGTAATAAACGATCTGGTGACTGGTGGCCAGCATGGCGCCGGCCTCATTCCACAGCTGCACGGTCTGGTCGAAAAAGCCGTTGCGAAATTCCTGCGCGCGCGCCTGGCCCAGCAGGTAGCCCGTGCCGGTCTGCGCCAGCAGGTCCGCGCCCGCATGGAAGTACACGGTGATGGACACGGTGCCCGCGGGCACCTGGCGCGCGCGGCGCAGCCACACGCGAGGGAAGAACACATCGGCCAGCGCCGCCAGCGCGCAGAAGTCCAGCGCCCGCGCGGGCGCGTCGCGCATCCACAGCTGCGACAGGCTGGTGTCGCCGCTGTCGTCCCACTGTTCGGGCAGCGCGCCGGTCACCGGGCGCATCTCGTAGCGCTGCAGCCATTCCGAGCGGAACGCCGGTTGCACGGGTTTGCACTGCGCCGGCGCGGGGACCTGCGGCATGGGCGTGTCGGCGGCACCCCAAGTCTCGCGCCGCGCGGCCGTGACCACGGTGGCCGTGGTGGTGACCACGGGCGCTCCGTCCGCCCCCGCCTGCAGGATGGACAGCGTCCAGTGCTGGGTGGAGCGGTTGGTGCGCACCGGTGTGGCCTGCAGCGTGAACGGCCCCTCGGCCAGAGCGCCCGCGTAGTTCACCGTGAGCGACAGGGGCTCGCCCAGGCGGTCGGGGTGTTGCATCACGGCCTGCAGCAGCGTGGCCGCGGTGATGCCGCCAAACGGCCCGACCATGTTCCAGTAAGCCGGCGAGGTGTGGCCGGTGTACTGCCCGGCCCCTTCGGAATGGCTGGACGAGAGCGCCAGCGCCGCGTCCAGGGGATGAATGCTGTGGTGCGTAGTCATGGGTGCGAGTGTGCCGTGATTCGGCTCAGCCTGCGGTGGCGGTGGCACCTGCGGTGCCCTGCGGCTGCGCCTGGGCCAACGCCTCCAGCTGCTGCAAGGCGCGGGGCCACAGCGTGTCGCGGAACTGTTCGCGGAAAAATCCAAAGTGCCCGATGCGCCGCGCCTGCGCCTCGTGCGGCGCGATGCGCTCCACGCTGCACGGCGCGTTCGCATACAGCGCCAACAGGCTTTGCGTGCCGCGCCAGGTCATGAGCTCATCGTCCTGCATGGACCATGCATGCACTGGAAAGCGCACCGCCGCGTAGCTGCGCTGGGCGGATTCTCCCTCCGCCCCCACGCTGTAGCGCGGGTGCAGGCACCAGCGGCGCCACTGCAGCATCACCCCCGCGGGCAGGTCGCCCACGGCGCGCAGGCGCCGCCCAGGGAAGTAGCCGCACAGCCGCACCGACAACGGCACCAGCACATGCCAGAACGCAGGCATGGCGCGGCGGATGCGGGGTGCGTTGTCGCGCCAGTAGCCGCTGCCCGCGGCGACGCTCAGCAGGCCGCTCACGCGCGCATGCTCGCGCAGCAGCCCGGGCAGCTGCGCGCCCAGGCTGTGTCCCAGCAGCAGCAGCGGCTGGCCAGGCAGCGCCTGGGCTGCATGGGCGATCACCGCGTCGTAGTCGCGCGCCCAGTCGAACAGGTTGGCCCGCACCTCGCGCATGCCACCACTCAGCGACTCGCCCTGCCCCCGGTAGTCGAAGGTGGTGACCCGCAGGCCCTGCTGCGCCAGCCAGGCGGCGAACGGCCCATAGAAGGCCTGGCGCACGCCCATGGCGCCGCCAATGACGACGCTGGCGCGCGCGGGGCCGGGCCGTGGCACGTACACGCGCAGCGCCAGCGGCACTGCGCCATCGACCATCAGGGTTTCACTCTGCATGGCTTGTCTCCATGAAGGCGGCCGGTCTGCGCCGGCTCGGCTGCAATCCCCGCGCGCTGCCGCGCGGCAGTGGCGCTTATTTACACGCGCTCGAAGATACCCGCCGCGCCCTGGCCCATGCCCACGCACATGGTGACCATGCCGTACTTGAGCTGCTTGCGGCGCAGTGCATGCACCACGGTGGCCGAGCGGATGGCGCCCGTCGCGCCCAGCGGGTGGCCCAGCGCGATGGCGCCGCCCATGGGGTTGACCTTGGCCGTGTCCAGCCCCAGCGTGTTGATGACGGCCAGCGACTGGGCGGCGAAGGCTTCGTTGAGCTCGTACCAGCCGATGTCGTCCTGCTTCAAACCGGCATAGCGCAGCGCGGCGGGAATGGCCTCGATCGGGCCGATGCCCATGATGGACGGCGGCACGCCCTTGCTGGCGAAGCTGACGAAGCGCGCCAGCGGCGTGAGGCCGAAGCGCTTGACGGCGGATTCGCTGGCCAGGATCAGCGCGCCAGCGCCGTCGCTGGTCTGCGAGCTGTTACCGGCCGTGACCGTGCCGCGCGCGGCAAACACGGTGCGCAGCTTGGCCAGGCCTTCCAGGCTGGTGTCGGGGCGGGCGCCCTCGTCCAGGCTCACGGTGCGGGTGCCGGCAATGACTTCGCCCGTCTCCAGGTTGGCCGTGCGGTCGGTCACCTCGATGGGCGTGATCTCGTCGGCAAACTCGCCGGCCTGCTGCGCGGCGATGGCGCGGCGGTGCGACTCCAGCGCGAAGGCGTCCTGCGCCTCGCGGCTCACCTTCCACTGCTGGGCCACCTTCTCGGCGGTGAGGCCCATGCCGTAGGCGATGCCCACGTCGCCGTCACGCTCGAAGATGCTGGGCGACAGGCTGGGCGCGTTGCCCATCATGGGCACCATGCTCATGCTCTCCACGCCGGCGGCGATCATCACCTCGGCCTCGCCCACGCGGATACGGTCGGCCGCCATGGCCACGGCCGACAGGCCCGAGGCGCAGAAGCGGTTCACCGTAATGCCGCCCACGCTGGTGGGCAGGCCCGCCAGCACGGCGCCGATGCGCGCCACGTTCAGGCCCTGCTGCGCCTCGGGGATGGCGCAGCCGCAGATGATGTCCTCGATCGAGGCGGGGTCCAGCCCCGGCACCTGGGCCAGCGCGCTCTTGAGCGTGGTGGCCAGCAGGTCGTCCGGGCGGTAGTTGCGGAAAAAGCCCTTGTGCGAACGGCCGATGGGCGTGCGCGTGGCGGCAACGATGTAGGCGTCTTGGATCTGTTTCATGGTTTCTCTCCTCGGGCGGCCTCAGTTACGCACCGGCTTGCCAGTGTTGAGCATGCCCAGGATGCGCTCCTGGGTCTTGGGGTGCTCGATCAGGGCGCAGAACGCCTTGCGCTCCAGCGCCATCAGGTATTCCTCGCTCACCAGCGTGCCGGCGTCCACGTCGCCGCCGCACACCACTTCGGCGATCAGCGTGGCGATGTGCTGGTCATGCTCGCTGATGAAGCCACCGTCGCGCATGTTGACCAGCGAGCCGCGGATGGTGGCAATGCCGCTGCGCCCCGCTACGGGGAACAGGCGCTTGTGCGGCGCGCGCCAGCCGCCAGCGGCCATGGCCTTGGCTTCGTTGATGGCGACGAACAGCACCTCGTCCTTGTGCGGCACGATGAGGTCGCTATCGAGCAGGTAGCCGAGCTTCTTCGACTCAAGGGCGCTGGTGCCCACCTTGGCCATGGCCGCGGCGGTGAAGCCTTCGGTCAGGAAGGGCAAAAGGTCCTTGCCGGTGCTGGCGGCGGCGTTCTCGGCCGCGCGGCGGGCGATGTAGGTCAGGCCGCCGGCGCCGGGCACCAGGCCCACGCCCACTTCCACCAGGCCGATGTAGCTTTCCATATGGGCCACGCGGCGTGCGCTGTGCACGGCCAGCTCGCAGCCGCCGCCCAGCGCCATGCCATGGATGGCCGAGACCACCGGTACCTGGGCGTAGCGCAGGCGCAGCATCAGGTTCTGCAGCTCATGCTCCACGCCCTCGATGGCGGCAATGCCGGCCACCACGTAGGCAGGCATGGTGGCCTGCAGGTCGGCGCCCACGCTGAACGGCGCGTCGCCCGACCAGATGACCATGCCGTCGTACTCGCGCTCGGCCAGGTCCACGGCCTCCATCAGGCCTTCCATCACGTCGGGGCTGATCGCGTGCATCTTGCTCTGGATGGAGGCGATCAATACCTTGCCATCGAGCGTCCAGGTGCGCAGCGCATCGGTCTCGCTGATGGTGGTGCCGGCCTTGCGCCAGTCGGGCAGGTTGTCCTCGCCCAGCAGTTTCTCGGGGAAGTACTGGCGCTCGTACACCGGCAACTGGCGGCGCGGCACGAACTTGCCTTGGCGCGCGCTCCACGAACCCTGCGCCGTGTGCACGCCGCCGGCATCCGCCACCGGTCCCTTGAACACCCACTCGGGCAGCGGCGCCTTGGACAGTGCCTTGCCCGCGTCAATGTCCTCCTGGACCATCCTGGCCACCTCCAGCCAGCCCGCCTCCTGCCACAGCTCGAACGGCCCCTGGCTCATGCCGAAGCCCCAGCGCATGGCCTGGTCCACATCGCGCGCGGTGTCGGCAATCGTGGCCAGATGCACCGCAGCGTAGTGAAAGCTGTTGCGCAGGATGGCCCACAGGAACCGGCCCTGCGCGCCTTCGGCATTGCGCAGCAGCTTCAGGCGCTCGGCAGCGGGCTTCTTGAGCATGCGGCCGTACACCTCGTCGGCCTTGGCGCCGGCGGGCACATATTCCTCGCTCTCCAGCTCGAAGCGCAGGATGTCGCGGCCCACCTTCTTGTAGAAGCCCGCCTTGGCCTTCTGGCCCAGGTTGCCCATCTCAATCAGCTTTTGCAGCACGGCGGGCGTGCCGAAGCTGCCGTAGAACGGGTCGGTCTGCTCGTTCAGGTTGTCCTGCAGCGTCTTGATGACGTGGGCCATGGTGTCCAGGCCCACCACGTCGGCGGTGCGGAAGGTGCCGCTGGAGGCGCGGCCCAGCTTCTTGCCGGTGAGGTCGTCCACCACGTCGAAGGTCAGGCCGAAGTTCTCCACCTCCTTCATCGTGGAAAGCATGCCGGCGATGCCCACGCGGTTGGCGATGAAGTTGGGGGTGTCGTGCGCGCGCACCACGCCCTTGCCCAGGCCGCTGGTCACGAAGGCTTCGAGCTGGTCGAGCACCTCGGGACGGGTGGTGGGGGTGTTGATCAGCTCCACCAGCACCATGTAGCGCGGCGGGTTGAAGAAGTGGATGCCGCAAAAGCGCGGCTTGATGGCGTCGGGCAGGGCTTCGGACAGCTGGGTGATCGACAGGCCCGAGGTGTTGGACGCCACGATGGCGTGCGGTGCGATGTGCGGCGCGATCTTCTTGTACAGATCGAGCTTCCAGTCCATGCGCTCGGCGATGGCCTCGATGATGAGGTCGCACTCGCCCAGCAGCGCCATGTTCTCCTCGTAGTTCGCCTGCTGGATCAGCGCGGCGTCGTCCGCCACACCCAGGGGCGAGGGCTTGAGCTTCTTGAGGTTCTCCACCGCGCGGGTGACGATGCCGTTCTTCGGACCTTCCTTGGCGGGGAGATCGAACAGCACCACCGGCACCTTCACATTGACGAGGTGGGCCGCGATCTGCGCGCCCATCACGCCCGCGCCGAGCACGGCGACTTTCTTCACTTGGAATCGGGACATTTGCTTGTTCCTTGGATGGTGGGATGCGCACGGGGCCGCGCGCCAGGCCCCGCGCCACGCGGGCGGGCCGGCTGCGGCGCCGTGGCGCTCACTGCTTTGCTTACTGCACGCGCTGCCAGGTCTGGGTGCGCCAGAACGGGCCCAGGAAGCCGCGCACCTCCAACCGCTTTCCGCCCTCGATGGGGGTCAGGCTGGCGCGGTATTCCTTGCCGTTTTCGGGGTCGAGGATCTTGCCGCCCTCCCAGACCTCGCGGTCATCGGCCTTCTTGACGCCGCGGATGATCTCCAGCCCCGCGATCGCCTTGCCCTTGCGGTCGTCCTTGCACTCGGTGCAGGTGGCAGCAGGGTCGGCGTCCTTTTTGAGGGACTTTTCGATGCGGCCGTTCAGCACGCCGCTGGTTTCGGCAATACGGATCTCGGCCTTGGCCTCGCCCGTCTTGTCGTCCACGCTGCGCCACAGGCCCACGGGGGACATCTGGGCCCATGCAGGGGCCGCGATTGCTGCAAAAATAATAGCTGCTAACGCTTGTCTCATAAGGCCTCCAGTGCAAAAACATTCAGAAATAGCAATGCGTGCAGTCGCTGCCTCAGGCCAGGGCGGCGTCGGTGTCCATGAGCACCTTGCTGCCGGCGCGGGCGGTGCGCATCAGCGTGTGGACTTCAGGGAACAGCTTGGCGAAGTAAAAACGCGCCGTCTGCAGCTTGGCCTGGTAGAACGGGTCGGTGTTGCCGGCGGCAATCTCGCGCAGCGCCACCTGGGCCATGCGGGCGAACATGTAGCCGAACACCAGGTGGCCGGCCACCCGCAGGTAGTCCACGGCGGCGGCGCCCACCTCATCGGGGTTCTGGAAGCCGCGGAAGCCGATCTCGGTGGTGAACTTGGTCATCTGGTCGCCCAGGTAGGCGATGGGGTTGATGAACTCGGCCATCTTCTCGTTGACGCCTTCTTCGGCCACCAGCTGCCCGACCAGCTTGCCGAACTTCTTGAGCGTGGCGCCGTTGTTGCCCAGCACCTTGCGGCCCAGCAGATCCAGCGACTGCACGGTGTTCGTGCCTTCGTAGATCATGTTGATGCGGTTGTCGCGCACGAACTGCTCCATGCCCCATTCCTTGATGAAGCCGTGGCCGCCAAAGACCTGCATGCAGGCGTTGGTGGCAATGTGCCCGTTGTCGGTGATGAAGGCCTTGACGATGGGAGTCAGCAGCGCCACCAGCTCGTCGCTGTCCTTGCGCACCTTCTCGTCGGGGTGGCTGTGGGCCTTGTCCAGCAGCAGCGTGCAGAAAATCTGCAGCGCACGCGCGCCCTCGGCGTAGGCTTTGGCGGTGAGCAGCATCTTGCGCACGTCGGGGTGCACGATGATGGGATCGGCTTCCTTGTCCTTCGCCTTGGTGCCCGACAGGCTGCGCATCTGGATGCGGTCCTTGGCGTAGGCCAGCGCGTTCTGGAAAGCCACTTCGGTCAGGCCCAGCGACTGGTTGCCCACACCCAGGCGGGCGGCGTTCATCATCACGAACATCGCGGCCAGGCCCTTGTTGGGCTCGCCCACCAGGGTGCCGATGGCGCCGTCGATGGCAATCTGCGCCGTGGCGTTGCCGTGGATGCCCATCTTGTGCTCCAGGCCCGTGCAGTAGATGGGGTTGCGCTCGCCCAGCGAGCCGTCGGCGTTCACCTTGAACTTGGGCACCACGAACAGGCTGATGCCCTTGCTGCCCTTGGGCGCGTCGGGCAGGCGAGCCAGCACCAGATGCACGATGTTGGAGGTGAAGTTGTGCTCGCCGGCGCTGATGAAGATCTTGTTGCCGGTGATCTTGTAGGTGCCATCGGCCTGGGGCTCGGCCTTGGTGCGCAACAGGCCCAGGTCGGTGCCGCAGTGCGGTTCGGTCAGGCACATGGTGCCGGTCCACTCGCCGCTCGTGAGCTTGGGCAGGTACAGCTTCTTCTGCTCGTCGGTGCCATGGGCGTGCAACGCCTCATAGGCGCCGTGCGACAGGCCGGGGTACATGGTCCAGGCCTGGTTGGCGCTGTTGAGCATCTCGTACAGGCACTGGTTCATCACGAAGGGCAGGCCCTGGCCGCCATAGGCGGTGTCGCACGACAGCGCAGCCCAGCCACCTTCCACATACTGCGCATAGGCTTCCTTGAAGCCCTTGGGCGTGGTCACCTCATGCGTCTGCTGGTTCAGCGTGCAGCCCTCGGTGTCGCCGCTGATGTTCAGCGGGAACGCCACGCCGGCGGCGAACTTGCCGGCTTCTTCCAGCACGGCGTTGATCGTGTCGGCATCCACTTCAGCATGCGCGGGCATGGCCTTGAATTCGTCGGTGACCTTGAAGACTTCATGCAGGACGAATTGCATGTCGCGCAGCGGAGGCGTGTAAGTAGGCATGTGGAGACTCCTGGGAAGAAGGAAGGGTGGAAAAGAAGAAAAACCGAAATACGGGTGGCAGGGCTCAACCGCGGTGGCCGGGCAGCGCGCTGTAGCGCGCCAGGATGTTGTCAAAGCCCGTGTTGGCCCGGTCGATGGAGCCAGGGGTGTGCAGGAAGCGCGCCTCGTAGTGCAGCGCCAGGATCAGGCCGTGAATCTCGAACAGCATCTGGTCTTCGCTGACGTCGTCGCGGATCTCGCCGCACTCCTTGCACTGCTGGATGGCGCGCTTCATCGCGGCCTGCCAGGTCATCACCGAGTTGGCCAGCGCATCGCGCACCGGGCCGGTGCGATCGTCGAACTCCACCGCGCCGCTGATGTAGATGCAGCCGGAGTCGATCTCGATGGAGGTGCGCTTCATCCAGTTGGCGAACAGCGCACGCAGGCGCGGCACGCCGCGCGGGGCCTGCATCGCGGGGTAGAACACTTCCTGCTCGAATCGCGTGTGGTACTCGCGGATCACCGAGATCTGCAGTTCCTCGCGCGAGCCGAAGTGCGCGAACACGCCTGACTTGCTCATGCCCGTCACGTCGGCCAGCGCACCGATGGACAGCCCCTCCAGGCCGATGTGCGTAGCCAGTCCCAGGGCGGCATCGATGATGACGGCCTTGGTGTGTTGCCCCTTGTGCAGCGCCCGGCCCTCGCGGCGTGGCGCGCGAACCGTCTTGATGGGGGAAGGAGAAAGAGACATGAAGCAAAATAAAACGAACGATCGTTCTATTTTGCATAAAACAGGCAGGTAACGCCAGTATTTCCAGGCGCGCAGAACGCGCTTCGGGGTAAACCCCTAAGTGGATGATTTATCGAGCCCCACCATCGCGGGGGACCGTGCCAAGGGCGAAATGCTTACCGCGCCTTTCGCGGGTGGTCATGCCATCACGCTTGCCTGCGCCGGCGTTACAGCCACAGTGCCAGAGTGGCGTCCAGGTGTTCCGTCGGCATGCGGCGAAAGCCCGTGCGTGCGTAGCGCTGCAGGCGTCCGCGGATCAGGTCGGACAGTGCGGCCGCCCGCACCTGTGTCTGCACCGTGGGTGTCGCCGAGCCGTCCGCGTCGGCCACGGGCCGTAGGCACTGGCGCAGCGTGGCCTCCACCTTGTCGAAGAACAGGTTCATGCGCTGCTGCAGGCGCTCGTTTTCGAAAACCAGCGCATCCCCCACCATCACGCGCACCATGCCGGGGTTGCGCTCGCCGAACTGCAGCACCATGGCCGTGATGCGCGCCGCGCGCTGCGCGCCCTCAAACTCTCCACCGCGCTCCATGATCTGGTGCACAAGGGTAAAGACGCTCTGCTCGATGAAATCGATGAGCCCCTCGAACATCTGTGCCTTGCTGGCAAAGTGCCGGTACAGCGCCGCCTCGCTCACCTGCAGGCGCGCCGCAAGCGCTGCCGTGGTGATGCGCTCGGCCCCGGGCTGCTCCAGCATGGCCGCCAGGGTCTGCAGGATCTGCTCACGCCGCTCGCCCGGCCGCGGCCGGCGGCGCGCGGTGGGCGCGTCGTCGGTGGAGGCTGGCGCGTCAGTAGCAGGCGTGAATTCAGTCATGGGGCATGGATTGGGGAGGGAGAGCAACAAGTGTGTGCAATTGATTCTCGCACACCACCACTCCAGCATCGTGACGGCTGCTCGCTGTTGCCGCAACCCTTGGAGCCGCTTCCAAAAAAATAGCTGCTAACGCTTTCTGGACAAGCGCTGCAGCCATTTTTGACTCCAATACACCCGGGCCGTGCCCGAAAAGAGCCTAGTGACTCCGGATCATGGTGCCGTAGGCCTGGTCGGTCAGAATTTCCAACAACATCGAATGCGGTACGCGGCCATCAATGATGTGCACGGCATTCACGCCAGCCTTTGCCGCATCCAACGCCCCGCTGATCTTGGGCAGCATGCCACCGGAGATGGTGCCATCAGCGAACAATGCATCAATTTCGCGCGCCGTCAGGTCGGTGAGCAGCTTGCCTTCCTTGTCCAGCACACCAGGGGTGTTGGTGAGCAGCACCAGTTTCTCTGCCTGCAGCACCGTAGCTAATTTACTCGCCACCACGTCGGCGTTGATGTTGTAGCTTTCGTTTTCCTCGCCAAACCCGATCGGGCTGATGACGGGAATGAAGGCATCGTCCTGCAGCGCCTTGACCACGCTCGGGTCGATCGCCACGATGTCACCGACCTGCCCCACGTCATGTTCGACGCTCGGGTCCTTGTTGTCCACCATCTTGAGCTTCTTGGCGCGGATCATGCCGCCATCGCGCCCCGTGAGGCCCACAGCCTTGCCGCCCGCCTGGTGAATCAGGCCCACGATGTCCTGCTGCACCTCGCCGGCCAGCACCCATTCCACGACTTCCATGGTTTCGGCATCGGTCACGCGCATGCCCTGGATGAACTCGCCCTTCTTGCCCAGACGGTTCAGGGCTTGCTCGATCTGCGGGCCCCCGCCGTGCACCACCACCGGGTTCATGCCCACCAGCTTGAGCAGCACCACGTCTTCCGCAAAGTCGGCCTGCAGGGCCGGGTCGGTCATGGCGTTGCCGCCATATTTGATGACCATGGTCTTGCCATGGAACTTGCGGATGTACGGCAGCGCCTGGGCCAGGATCTCAGCCTTGTCGCGCGGCGCAATCGAAAGAAGGTCGGTCATGTGTACGGGAAGATTGACAAGCGTGGATTACAAACAGCGCAAATTGTGCCGCATCCGGCGCACGCGCGCCGCCTTCAGAAGCGCATCCAGTCGGGCACCTTGAAGCGCACGATTCCGATATAGGCCGCCACATAAGTCGCACCAAACAAGCCACAGAACGCCATGAGCACAGGCGTGTTATTCCAGAACAACACGGCGGGCACCACCGTGAGCATGGTGAACGCCCAGAGGTAAGGCGATGTACGGTTGTTGCGCTTGAGCATGCGACGCGCCTCGTCCTCATGGAACACCCGCCGCACGATACGGCGGTAGATCAACTGGTGGAAATGCAATGCGTCCGCCATCCCCGGTGATACGCCACGCACCAGCTTGCGATAAATGGAGAAGAGCGTTTCCCAGACCGGATAGATCAGCAGCAGCATGGGGAACCAGGGCGAAACCTCCACATTGCGCTGCACCAACGATAAGCTTGCCAACGCAATCACCACGCCCCAGATATAAGCCCCCCCATCGCCGGCAAACAGCATGCCGCGGGGGTAGTTCCACACCAGAAAACCTACGGTTGCCGCCGCCATGCAGACCAGCAAGGAGGCCAAGGCCCGGTCGCCCACCTGCAGGCACACATGGGCCAACGCCAGGGTCACGATCAACGCGACCATACCCGCGAGACCGTTGTAGCCATCAATGATGTTGAAAGCATGGGGCAAGCCGGCAATCGCCAACAGCACGATACCCATCCCAAGCCAAGGCTCCCGCCGCAGCATCGCGTCCAGCCAAGGCAGCCCCAGGCGCGGTACGTTCAACTCCAGCAACCACACTGCCAACCCCCCGGAGACCAATGTCAGGAGCAGTCGATAGCGCACCGACAGTCTTTGGGTGATGTCCTCCGTGATGCCGCCCAACGCAGCAGGCAGCAGCGCTACCATCCACAAGAACACCCAGTAGCCTAGGCGCAACGATCCCGGGTCCCCTGCCCGGGTCTGCCATACACCCAGCATCCAACTGCTGCACAAGCCGACCAACACCGCCACGCCGCCGAGGCGCGGTATCTCGCCCACGTGGAACCGCTGGGGCATGGAATCACTGTACGCGGCCGTGCGGCCACCCGCCCAGCGGATGATGTAGGCAGCCGACAGCCCAGCACACAGAAAACCCACCAGAGACAACCAAATCATGGGGGGCCGATCCTACGGGAGCTGTGGATATCCAGAGGCAACAAATCTTTAGCTTGGCGGTAAACAGGTGAAAGCCATAGCCGCAGCAAACTGCGCACATGCCACAGGAGGTAGCGCAGGCGGCGGTGGCTGGCGCGCTCCCCGCCGTGGACTATTACCACCGGGACGCGACGTATGGCCCACCCCGCCAAACGGATACGCAAACTCAAATCCACGTCCTCACAGTACATAAAATAGCGCTCATCAAATCCCCCCACTTGTTGCCAGACAGTACGTGGCAACACCAAGCATGCGGCGTTAACCCAATCCACTCGGGCTTCACCTTGTCTCAAGATGCGGCGGCGCCACAGTGCAGCAGGGGTGGGCAATGCCCGTTCACTGTCCTGCTCTTTTCCCACGCCATCCACCTGAACGGGGTACGCGCACCCCACGCCTGGCTGCAGTACTGCAGCCACCAAAGCGCCAAAGGGATCCGAAGTTAAGCGCACATCGGGGTTCAGCACACAAACGCAATGCTCCTTTGCATCGCACAGGGCCCGATTGTGATTGGCCCCAAAACCCAGCGGCTGCTGATTGCGTCGCACCTGAAACTCAAACGGCCACAACTGGTGAGATGGCAACGGCTCATCCGCCTGGTTGAGCGTCAGCACTACCCGGGTGACACTGGCTTTGCAATATCGCGCCAAGTCTTGAAGCAAAGCGCCCACGAGCGGTCCATGCCCGTGGCTGACCACGGACACCACCAGGCCGCCGGAACATGAGGAAGCTGCTTGCATCGGGTCGGTATTGTCGCTGTAACCAAGGTCACTGACAGGGCCGCCAGACCACAGGGCCCCACCTACCCCCTTGGTCATAATCTGGGGATGACACAGAACATCGAGGATTTGCACGTATATCTGCGCAGCATCCGCCCGGACGAGCGCACCTCTCTTTCCGTATTGGCCGGTCTGGTGCATGAGGGCGCCACCGTATTGGATTTGGGCTGCGGCAGCGGTGCGCTGGGCCAATATCTGTATGAAACCCATCAATGCATCTGCGATGGCCTGACCTGGAGCGAGGCCGAGGCGGCCCACGCCCGCCCTCATTACCGCCAAGTGGTGGTAGACGACTTGGAAACCTGTAACCTTCTTACAACTTTTACGACAAAGCACTACGACTACATCGTGTGCGCCGACGTGCTGGAACACCTGCGCGCCCCCGAGCGTGTGCTGGCTGCCTGTCGCGAGTTGCTCAAACCCAGTGGCGGGTTGCTAATCTCGGTACCCAACGCGGGCTATGCGGGCCTGGTGGCCGAGTTGCTGCAGGGCGAGTTTCGCTACCGTGAAGAGGGGTTGCTGGACCGCACTCACTTGCGTTTCTTCACACGCCGCTCACTCGCGCGCTTCCTGGGCGATCAGGCGTGGGCCCTGGACAGCCTGGATACGATCCGCCGCGAAATGCCCGAGTCCGAATTCCAGGCTGCATTCGATCAACTCCCGCCAGCCGTTGCGCGTTATCTGCTGGGCGCGCCCGATGCACTCGCTTACCAGTTCATTGGCGTGGCACACCCCGCAGCGCAACCGGTCACCGCAGACCAATCTGGGCCGCCCGATGCCGATCCCGTCCACGCGCTGTTCACTGCGCAGCTCTACTTCGGTCATGCCGGCCAGTACGCCGAGGACCGCAAGCTCACAGCCACCGGCATCATCGGCCGCGAACGCCAAGCCCTGCAGTTCGTGCTGCCCGCGACCGGCGTGCCCATATCCCACCTGCGGCTGGACCCCGCTGACCGGCCAGGCTTCCTACATCTGTATGGCCTGGCCCTGCAAGGGCCCCAGGGCGAAACGATCTGGTCCTGGGATGCAGCCAGCGCCATCGAACCCCTGCTCGACAGCACGGCACATAGCCAGATCGTCTGGCAGGCCCCGCTGGCCGCGGCTGCGCCAGCCACACTGCTCCTGCTGACGGGCGAGGACCCCTGGCTCCAACTGCCCATTCCGCAAGACGTGCTGGCGACCGGCGCACAAGCCGGCGCCATGTTGACAGTGGAATGCGGCTGGCCGATGTCGGCCGATTACCTGGCACTGTCCAGCACGGTCCAACCCCTCCAGGCCAAAATCACCCGCATCGAAGCCCAGGCACATGCCATGCAAGGGCAACTGGAAGGCCAGTTGGGCGAAGCCCGCCATTCCCTAGAGGTAGCACAGGCCGCCAATCAGGAACTTGCCAGCACCAACACCGTATTGATGCAACAGCGCTCCGATCTCAAAGATGAGTCGGCGCAGTTCCAGCGTAACGCCACCCGTCTGCAGTACGAGCTCACTCAGTTGCAGCGAGATTTTGGAGAGCTGGCCAACCACCTGAAAACCATCGAAAGCTCCACCGTGTTCCGTGCGACCCGTCCCATCGTTCACGCCAAGATGCGCCTGGACCGCCTGCTGGGCCGCGCGCCCCGCCATGCGGCTGCCTCCACAGAACGGGTGCCCCAGCCACTGCCGCCCACCGCGCATCCAGTGGACATCATCGTGCCGGTCTACCGGGGCCTGGCCGACACACGGCTGTGCATCGATTCCGTGCTGGCCAGCCCCGTACGCACGCCGTATCGGCTGATCGTCATCAACGACTGCAGCCCCGAGCCCGAAGTCACCGCCTGGCTGCGCGAACGTGCCATTCAGGACGAACGCATCACCCTGCTCGAGAACGTGGAGAACCTCGGCTTCGTAGGCACCGTCAACCGGGGCATGGCCCTGAATGAAGACAACGATGTGCTGCTGCTCAACAGCGACACCGAGGTCGCCAATGACTGGCTCGATCGCATTCGCGCCGCTGCCTATGGCGACAGCAAGGTAGCGTCCGTCACCCCGTTCTCCACCAATGCCACCATCTGCAGCTACCCGCAATTCTGCAAGGACAACGCCCTCCCTCCGGGCTACGACACGGCCCGCATGGATGCGCTGTGTGCGCGCACGAACCCCGGCGCGGTCGTGGATGTGCCCACGGGAGTGGGCTTTTGCATGTACATCCGCCGTGACAGCCTGCGCGATGTGGGCCTGTTCGATACCGAAAACTTCGGCAAGGGCTATGGCGAGGAGAACGACTTCTGCCAGCGCGCCATCCGCAAGGGTTGGCGCAACCTGCATCTGCTCGACACCTTCGTGCTGCACACGGGCGGTGTGAGCTTTGGCGACAGCAAGAGCCCGCGCGAGCGCGCGGCCATGGAAACGCTGGCACGCCTGCACCCCGGCTATGCGCGGGATGTCCACGCCTTTGTCCAGACAGACCCGGCCCGCCCCTACCGCCTGGCGCTGGACGTGGCCCGCATTCGGGACGCAGGCCTGCCCGTGGTGCTGGCCGTGCTGCACGACCGCGCGGGAGGTACCGTGCGCCATGTGCGCGAGCTGGCCGCTCACCTCGCGGACCAAGCGCAGTTCCTCACACTCACCCCGGCGCCTGGCCACAGCGTCCTGCTGCGCATGGCCGGAGAGAACGAGGGCTTCGAACTCGCCTTCCGGCTGCCCGAGCAGTACGACGACCTGATCGACGTGCTGCGCCGGCTCGGTGTGCGGCATGTGCACTTCCATCACCTGCTCGGACACGGACAGGCGATCCGCGATCTGCCTCATCTGCTGGATGTGCCCTACGATTTCACCGCGCACGACTATTACAGCTACTGCACCCACATCTCGATGACTGGCAGCGACAACCGCTATGTGGGCGAACTGGCACCCGGGCAGTGCAAATGCTGCCCACCGGACATGGCGGCGCCGCTCCATGGCACCGTCGCGCAATGGCGCGGTGCCAATGCGCGGCTGCTCACCGGTGCGCGCCACGTATTGGCACCCAGCCACGACACGGCCCGCCGCATTTCCGGCTTCGCTCCGGCGGCAAGCGTGCACGCCGTGCCGCACACCGACGTGCCCACGAACGCCGCGCTACCCGCGCCAGCGCCGGCACCTCTGCAGCCGGGCGCACCGCTGAGGATCGCGGTGATCGGTGCCCTGAGCGCCATCAAGGGCGCCGATGTGCTGGAAGCCGCCGCCCTGGAGGCGGCGCGGCGCAATGCCCCCATAGAGTTCCACCTGCTCGGTTTTGCCTACCGCCATCTGCAAACCCAGCCGCGCGCACGCTTGACAGTGCACGGCGCCTATGAAGAGCAGGATCTGCCCGGCCTGCTCGCATGGCTGCAGCCCGATCTGGTTTGGTTCCCCGCCCAATGGCCCGAAACCTACAGCTACACGCTGAGCGCCGCACTGCTGGCCGGTTTGCCCGTGGCAGTGCCGAACCTGGGCGCCTTTGCCGAACGCATCGCCGGGCGGCCCTGGAGCTGGGTGTACGACTGGGAGCTGGACGGCAAGGGTTGGGTGGACGCTTTCACTACCCTGCACACGCAGCACTTCTCCACCGCCAATGCCCCAGTGCCAGGAGATGCGCAGCCCGGGACGGAAATCCCGTCCACAGAGGACGACTGGACTTACCGCCGCAATTACCTGACCGGACTGGCGCCCGCCGCACCGGCGGATACGCCCGGCCTCGACCATGCAGCCCTGCTGGCCTACCTGCCCAAGCCGACGCCCGCCGACGCCGCAAAATCCGGCTTGCTGGGTGCGGTCGTCTATCTGCGCTCCCTGCCCGTGCTACGTGGCGTGGCGCGCCGCATCCCCGCGCACTGGCAGCGGCAGGTCAAGAATTGGCTCAGAGCTTGATGTGAAAAACAGGAGCTTATGGCGCTTGCCATACGGTGATTTCACATGGAAATCAATCTGAAATCACCGTATATCAAGCGCGAGCAGCTCTTTAATTCATAGCATCACTTGCTCAACAGCAGAAATATCTCATTGTTGAGCAACCAATCCTGCGGGTAGCGACCGCGCAGGGACTGCGGGACTTCCATGTCCAGATGGCGGCGCTCCTGTCGCACGACATGAAAGCCCACATCGGTGGTGGCCTCCACCAGCTCATCGGCCGTGAGCCGGTTGAGCGCGCGGTATTCGTTGAAGACGAACTTCTTGTACCCGTCCACACCGAAGTCGGCAAAGCCGAAGTCCACCTCGGCCGCGTCGATCGGCCCCTCATGGGCCTCGATGATCTTCCACAGCTCTTCTTCACTGGCCAGCAGGTGGTGCCAGGGAACGTCGTCATACCGGCGCAGGTGCGAGCCGAAAGGGGAATAGAACAACGGTTCGATCTGAATGAAGAAGTAGCCTCCCGGGCGTAGGCAGGCATACAGATCCCGCAGGATCGGTGTCAGCTGCTCGCGCTGCACATGCTCGAAAGTGGACCAGCTCATAATGCCATCCACTCCCGCATGGCGCTGGGCCAGTGAGGCTCCGGAACGAATGGTCTCAAAGCTCAGAGCAGCCGGCAGCCGTTGCATTCCCAACTGCTCACGTGCAATGCGCGGCAGCTTGGCATATTCCTGACGGATGTCCACACCATGGATCGCCGTCGCGCCGTGCCGCAGAACGAGCGCCAGATCCGTGATCCCGTCGCCGCAGCCAAAATTCAGCAGACGCGCCGTGGGGAGATCCAACACCCCCCCCACCCAATGGTTCACGACGTCCGCTGCATACTCAAAATGCGCGCGAAACCATTCGTCGGTGATCTTCCCGGCATCCCACCGAGACACCCCAAACAGCCATTCCTGCCAATGGTTTAACGTTCTCATGTCGACGCCCCGCTCATTGATGCAGACTCATCGTTTGCGCAGCACATAGGCGTCCTGGTGGTTCCAGAAGTGCACTGGCACTTGGTGCACCAGCGCGCCAAGGCCCCACGTCTTCTCGATCTGCGCCAACACGAACGGTTCGGCCGTAAAGGCAGTGCCATACTCGTGCACGTCAATTGCCTGTGATTCGCTGGAGGGGGCGAAGAAGTATCCGTCGTCCTCCAACGTCACATGGTCGAAATCGGCCGCCTTCTGCCCATGGGTACTGAACACCAGCACACCTCCTGGAGCTACTGCACCATGCAAAGCCTGGAGCCAACGTGTCCACGTATGGCGCGGCAGATGACTGAAAAGCGACAGGACGAACACCAGGTCATATTGACGGGGCCATTGCACGTCCTCGGGAACGCTGGCCGATGGGAACCCCTGCACGCCGAAGGTGGCGCGGGAAAAATCCACCGCATCCGCCACCACGTCGGAGACTGTGACACGCGAAGCCCCCAGCGCCTTCACCAAGTGCCGGGTGAAACGGCCATGGCCACTGGCAAATTCCAGCACATGGTTCATCTTCAGCAGGGGCTGGTCCACCGCCTCCAGCAGCACCAGTAGCTCCGACAGCGTGCGCCATCCATCGGCAAAATAGTCCCTCAGCGGATTCATGCTGGAGGGATGGCCCGCAAAGAAACCGAAGATGTCGTCATGCGCCGAAATCCGGCATTCCAGGCCCATCATGTTGGTGAAGGACCCCACGAGGCCGTGCTGCTCGATCAATGCGTGCGCCTGCAGCACCACGTCCTTTTCCGCCCGCGCTCGCGCCAGTACCTGGGCCGCTCCGGTACGGTCTCCCCGCGCCAGCAGCTCCCGGCCTTCTTGTAGCAGTGCCTGCCCAGAACTGGGCGCGTTGTCATGTTGTGAACTCATAGCTATGTGGCGCTTGCATCAGCTCCAGTGGTGCGGCAAGCGAACGAGCCCCGGCAAGGGCTTTGGGAAAATGAATCGGAAATGCAGGAACTGGAACCACTCGTCATAAACCGCGAGTCCCGTCTCATCGAACAGAAATGCGCTGATGACGTAGTCGCCGCTGTGCAGCGGCAGATCAGGAAATGTCAATATCGAGCGCCACGTTCCATCCGGCAACTGCTCGGGAGTGGCGCCATCTTCATGCGTCGCCAAAGATGTGATTCCCACGCCCTTGGATTGCTCGATCATGAAACCAATATGCGGCCGCTCGTCCCCCCGCCCCCGCACGGTAATGGTGACCACCAGATCCTGGCTGTGCAGAACGGCCGGTTGATCTCCTTCGGGTGTACCCAAATCCTTGACGTCCACCGACAAGATGCAAGCGTCGCCGCGTTCGACCGCGGCCACCGGTGATTCTGACGCGGGGCCGCTCGGTTCTCCCGACGTGGCGTTCGCATCCGACCCCTGTGCATACGGAATGGGCTCAGGCGCCTCCTCGCCGTGCAGCACGTCCTGCGCCTGCCGCTGGCGCGTGTGCAGATCATAGGCGGCCAGCACCGGCTCCGTGGGCCCCATCTGCACCACCTGCCCGGCCCGCAGCCACAAGGCTGCGTCACACAAATGACGAATGTGATAAGGACTATGGGAACAGAACAGAATGGTGCAGCCATTGTTGCGGAAGGCCATGATGCGCTCGATGCATTTCTTCTGGAAATGCTGGTCGCCCACGGCCAATGCCTCATCAATGATCAAAACGTCTGGTTGAACCGCCGTGACCAGCGCAAACGCCAGTCGCACAGACATGCCCGACGAGTAGGTCTTCACCGGCCGGTCCAGTGCTTCACCCAGTTCGCAGAATTCGATAATCTCTGGCTCCAGGCGCGCCATTTCCGCCCGGTCGATCCCTATCAGGCTTCCGCCGAAGTACAGGTTGTCGCGCCCGCTGAAATCCGGATGGAACCCCGCGCCCAATTCCAGTATGGCCGTGACGCGGCCCACGCGCTCGATGCGCCCAGTGGACGGCTGCAACGTGCCCGCCAACAGCTTAAGCAACGAACTCTTGCCCGCGCCGTTGTCGCCAATGACCCCGATGCACTGCCCGCGTCGCAACTCGAACGAAACATCTCGCAGTGCCCAATGGCTCCGATGCGTGGCCTTGCCGGTCACCAGTGCCCGGAGGCGGGAGCGGGGCGATGGATACAGCTTGTACTCCTTGCTGACGCCGTCCACCCGCAACACCACTTGCGAGCCCAAGCCACCGCTGGGGCCACCCACACTCAAGTCCGTCATAGCCAATCCACCAATTGGTCGCGGCTGCGCGCGATGAGCGGATTCAGCGTCACCACCAGCAAAGCAAGCCACACGGCAGAGACCCACCATACGCTCGCTGGCGGCCACGTTCCCTGCAATAGCACCTGCTGATAGCCCTGCACGAGTGCCGTCATGGGATTGAGCCAAAGCACCCAGGCCCAGGCGTCAGGGAACATGCTCAGCGGAAACAGTATCGGCGAGAGATAAATGCCTACCGAGAGTAGAAAGCCTACAACCTGGACCGTATCCCGGAGGGCTGCTGCCAGAATAGCCAACATATAGCCCAACAACAGACACAACAGCAACTGCACTGCCAACAGCGCCGGAAGCGCCAGCGCGGGCCACTGGAATCGATGCAGCGGCATGTAGGCCAGCGCGACCAGAAGCAGCAACGGCCCATAGATGGCGGCACTTGCCAACACGGCCCGTGTCGTAAAGAGAATGGGGGGCAAAGGGTTTTTCTGCAACAACCCGCCCGCTTCGATCAGACTGTTCATCCCCCGGGAAACGGCGTCGCAAAAGGCCATCCACGGCAAGGCCCCCACGATCAAAAAGGTGCCCACGGCATGCGTAGGCGCCCCGGAACCCAGACGCATGGAGAACACGACGTCGAAGACCAAATAGTAGGCTGCAACGGTGAGCAACGGCTGCAGGTATGGCCACAGGATGCCGACTGCGGTTCCCGCATGGCGCGCAGCTACTTCTCGTCGGGTCATGACTCCAACGAGCGCACGTGCCCCCCAGACCGCACGCGCGTCATTCCACAAATAAGTCAGCATTCAGCAACCAGTGTGCAAACCAAGCAACCCGCGAAGTTAACACGCCTTGAAAGCCTGCACACCTGCTGCGAGCGACCTGGTTACTTGCCCACAGGGGTAGGAGCTGGCTTGGGCAGTGCGTCGTATCTGGCGGCTACGGCCTTAATAGCCTCTTCATTAATTTTCACACCTAGTTGCATTTTTTGCGCTTCCTCTACGCGTGCCTCCTGAATGGCCGCGTCGCGCACTTCTTTGATTAGGGCCTCACGCACCTCCTCGTAGGGGCGGATGCCGGCGGGGCGCCTGTCTTGCAACTGAATAATGTGATAGCCGAACTTGGATTGCACGACGCCGCTCAGATCCCCGAGGTTCTGCAGGCTGAATACAGCCGTTTCGAACTCTGGCACCATGCGCCCCTTGCCGAAGAAGCCCAGGTCACCTCCCTTTGCCGCCGAACCCTTGTCCGCCGAATGTTCGCGCGCGAGCTTGGCAAAATCACCGCCAGTCTTGAGCTCCACCAACAGCTTCTGAGCCTGCGCACGCTGCTCATCGCCCTCCCCGGCGATCAGAATATGGCGCGCGCGCACCTCTTCTTGCGTTTGAAAGCGCTCGGGCTTGGCCTTGTAGACATTGCGAGCCAAGCCTTCTGCGGCTTCAGCGCTGGGGGTGTGCGCCTTGTCCAGCTTGGCGAGATACGCGTCGGAGAGGACCTTATCTCGCGCAATGCGCAATGCGGCCTGCACGTCGGGATCCTTTGCCAACTTCTGCGCTTCCGCTGACTCAGCCATTGCGCGACGTGCATACAGATTGGTGGCGATCTGCGTCACAGTCTGCGGGCGAGCCAACACGATGCTGCGCATTTCAACAGGCATGCGCAGCGAGTCGGCCTGAATGTCCGCCTCTGTAATGGAGATGCGCGGCCCTTGGACCAGCGCCTGCTCTTCTGCGGATGCCACACCCGCCGCACATACCGCCGTCACGGCGGCACACAGAGGAAGAAGAAATGCTCGTGTCATGCTTGCGTTCATCGTCAATCTAAAAGGTAATAAAAAAAGGCGGGGTCTCCCCCGCCTTTTTGGATCGCGTCGCTGCGATTAAGTGCCCACGAGAATTAACGCGTGAAGCGGTGCGGCCAGGTGATACCGTACGTGCCGGACAGGCCAGCAGCCACTTGGGGGTTCGTCAGCTTGATGAACGAAGCACCCATCAGCGGCAGACCAAAGCCGGCATTGGTCGTTTGCACCACACCCCAACCATTGACGTAAGTACCGCTGGTCATTGTAGAACGTGCCACAGAAGAGGCCAGGACGGAGTTACCCAGATCCTTGAATGCCAGCACCGAAGCCTCGCCGCACAGCGAAACCACGGACTTCGCACCCGGAGTACGAGGAGAGAACACTGGGCCCGGCGTGCCCTTACCAGGCGTCGTCTCTTCACGATCCCAGAAGCGCTGGTCATCAGCCTTTACGCAGATATTGCCGGAACCGTTCGTAGCCAAAGACGTATTGCCAGCGAAGAACCATTCGTCTTGAGTAGCAGTCGCAGCAACAGACGCTGGGAGACCCACCAAGTTGGAGAACAAACGATAGGCAACGTTAGCATCTGTTGCGGGCGTGCTGGCATCAACAGCCGCATAGTTGGCCGCCACGCTATAACGCCGGGTGGGCATGGAGAACACCCAGTCGGTCTTAGCGGTGATCGATTCGTCGTTAGCATACTGGTTCGTCACCGAAGACACCGCCAGAGCTGTCGTAAGAGCGCTAGCTTGGTTCTTGGGAAGACCAAGGTCAGCGGGCAGATAAGGCGTGGACATGTCGGGCAGGTCATAGAAACCAGCCGCCACCGCGGGAGTGGTTCCAAAAGCCGAGCCGTCAGCCTTCACAGCATCCGTGCGCAACAGCGGGTCAGCCGTAAAAGTGTCAATCCCGGGAGTAGCAGGCACTGCGGAATCAATCTGCGGGAAATGCACGAAGTTTGCACGGCCCGTACCCCCCGTTGCAACCACAGCCGTGGATGCACCCGAGAACGTTGTAGTTTCTGGCACGTTGATAACGTACCAATCGCCCATCAAACCACCCGTGGGAGTGTTGAAGCCAGCGGCGGCCGCGTCGCCTTCAGTCGTGTAGTTCGTCAGAGCCACACCGAACAGGGTGGCTTCAGCAGCCGAGCCAGCCACCGAGCAAGGTGCCACGGCGTTCACGTGCTTGATTGCGGTGTACAGCGGCGAATTGGTGGCACCGGTCACACCCGCCACAGTCCACAGCTTCTCGGAAGGAATGTCGGCCATATTGAAGATTTCAACGTAGCCTTCGCGCGTGCCGTTGGCACGCTCTGCATCAGACTTAAGCGGATCAAGACGGCTCGTGGCAAAGGCCTGAGGCGTATTGTTACCCAGAGCAGGCACCGTGCAGGTGTTGTCCGCACTCTGAACCTGTGCGATGCCATCGGCACCAGCCGTCACGGCAGCGGTCCACACGTCGCCAGGCGACATGAAAACTTGGAAGTCCATCACGTCGTCGGAGTTGGCGGCACCACGGAAGCGCACCTTCACGGCCTTGCCATTCACGGTGTCGGTGTTCACCACATGCAACACGGTCATATTGCCGTTCTGAGCACTGTAGTAGGGCACCAACAGCATGTGACCAACGCCGCCTTCCGACAGCGACAGAGCAGTGGCGTCGGCCTGCTGCAGCGTAGTGGCACTGACGGTAGTGCCAGAGCCAACGATCACGTCAGCCGACGCAACGCCAGCAAAGCCCAGGCCACCAATCATGGCAGCAATGCTCAGGGCCAGAACATTCTTTTTCATACAAAAAACTCCAGTTGAAAAGTTGGTAAGCGCAACTACCACGATTGATTACGCTGGTTGATGGTAGCACAGCGCTTTGGGGACTCATCCAACAGATAGATCGTAAAAAATCTCTCTGTTGAAGAAACGCAACACCGATGTCAGAACGACTCTATGCAGCCTCCTCTGACGCCCAAGAACTGGTGCTCCATTACAGCTCCTGGTGTCGCCACCACTGACCGTCCTCGAGCAGCCAGATCTCGTCCACGTACGTGGTTACTGTACCCACATTCACCCCCATCAAAGCAGGCGTAGCGGTGAGTTTTATGCGTACGGAGCACTTTTCCGGCTCGCAGGTCACCTTGTGTGCTTCCCCAGCATTCACTGCCGCTCCCGAACCGAACTGGCGGCGAAACTGCTCTTGTGTACGCAGCTTGCGATATGACGGCGTGGAGAGCTCGTAGGCCTTGGCGTAATCTGCTGCCACCCTTGCCTTCCAATACTCGTTGGCACGACGTTCCACAATTTGCTCGGGCGAGCCGGCCAATGTTGCGCAGCCTGTCGCAAATAGCGAAAACGTAAAAACAACCGCAGCCATGCCCCAAGGGCGCTTGGGCGTTGACACACTCATGTGATCATCCTTCAACAACATAACGGAACACATTGATTCAATTGGGGGGTAAAGGTTGCACTACCGCAGAGGCAGCTTCGCCATTGGATTGTTTCTGCAATTGGTCCCGCATATCAACAGCGCGCAGCCCCTTCAGCCGATCGCGCAAGTCTTCACTCACCTCGCGAATGTCGATGTCGGTGCGAACGACACGCGGGGTGATCACAACGATCAATTCAGTGCGGTTGCCTATCTTGCTGTTTGTTCCAAACAGGTTGCCCACGATAGGAATGTCCTGCAGCAATGGCACCCCAGTTTTACCCGTCGTCGAGCTGTCCTTGATCAACCCCCCCAGCACAATCGCCTCTCCTGAACGGACGGCAACCTTGCTGCTGATCTGCCGCTGCATGAAGGCACGCTGACCGCTGACTTCGTCCTGCGCACCCACGTCAGTGACCGTCTGATCAATCTGCAATGAAACGATGTTGCCAGCGTTGACAGATGGAGTGACCATCAGGCTCACCCCCGTGTCCTTATATTGAATGGTACTGGTAGTGGCGCCCGTTGAGCTCTCCACATACCTCGTCTCGCTGGTCCTCACAGGCGTCTGGTCTCCGACGGCAATCGTCGCAGTGTGGTTGTCCAATACCATCAGAGATGGGTTAGAGATCATCTTCACCAACGACTTGGTCGCCAGCGCATTCAAAACTGCTTTGAGGCCGGCCGCATTGCGAAGCGTGTAAGAGAAACCCTGTCCTACGCCGCCCAACGCACCGTCCTTCAGACCGCTAATGACACCTCGCCCGGAGTACCCCCCTCCCACCCCGCCGTTGAAGGCCCATTGCAGGCCATACTCCAAGTCATCTTTCAACGAAACTTCCACGATGCTCGCGTCGATCAGCACTTGGGTTGGCGGCAGATCGAGCCGCTTCAGTGTGGATTCGATCTTGGTGTATTCCGCCTTGGTGCTCCATACCAGCACGGAGTTGTTCAGTTCGTCTGCCATGACCCGTATCGAGCCCAGCCCACCAGCGACGCCACCCCCTTGGATCTGCGTGCCGCCAATCACGTTTCTGGCCCCAAAAGCGTTGTTGGCACTATTGAGACCGATGCTTCCCGTAAGTCCGCCGCCAAAGCCCCCTTGACCCGAGCCAAAGGCGCCGTTGCTGCCATAGGCATTACTGCGGCCGAAGCCACCGGTATTTCCAAACACGGCTCCGCCTCCCACCTGCCCCGATGAATTGCCCATGGCATTGTTGAGTCCAGGAGCCACCCCACTGTTCGCCACAACAGGCGTACCACCGCCGCCAAATATGCCATTCAGCACGCTGGCCAGGTGCTTCGCATTTCCGTTCTGTACCTGATAGATATACAACTGAGGCTCCGCCCCGCCGTCACTGGGTTGGTCCAATTTTTCTATCCAACGCCGCGCCTCTTCCAGATAGGAGGCACGGGGTGTCACCACCAGAATGCTGTTGAGGCGTTCAATGGGCATGATACGCAGCGCGCCAAACAGCGGATTTCCCTCGCCCAGCATGGCCTGGGCGCTTCCGGCTGTACCAGGCGCCGCACCGGCTGCACCCTGGGTACCCGCCGCAGCCCCCCCGACAACGCCCGCACCACCAGGCGCACCAGTACCGCCACTCACCAAGCGCAATGCCGTTTCTACCTCTTGGATCGAGGCATGCTTGAGAGGAAAGACGCCCACCGACATGCCCTTGAGAAGATCGACATCAAAGGTGTTGATGATGTCCAGCCAGCCTTCTGCCTGGGTACGCGTGCCGGCCAGCACCAGCAGGTTGCGCACATTGTCCACACGTACGATGGCATCTGCTGACGCCATCGGGCGCAGAATGGATGCCATTTCGCCTGCCCCGATGTATTGCAGTGGAACCACAATGGCCCCATAGCCTGGTGGTAGCGGCCCACTGCCGACTTGGCGGATCGCACCGCCGATGCCCTTGAGCGTATCCGGTCGTCCTACGTGATAGGTACCCCGCGCGTCTCGCAGGAGTGCAAGGCCGTTGGCCTGCAAAGCGCTTTCCAGCAGGAAAACTGCCTGATCGGGAGGTATGGGAGTCCGTGTCGCCAGCGTCACCGTTCCGCTGAGCGGCGGATGCAGCACGTAGTCGGCTTTGAGAATATCTCCCAGAATCGTACGTACCACCTCGGCTACGGGCGCTTCTTCAAAGCTGAAGGACAAGGGGGCACCTTCGACGCGTTGCACCGGTTTAGCGGGCGCTATCACACGGTCGTTACCACGGATGTAGCGCGGCTCAGTCGCCTTTGTGTCGGCAGCCTCCTCATTGGACCGGGTTTGAGCGGGCTTATCAACGCTATCAGCCTCAGTAACGGAGCCTGTTGATGCGCTCGTCTGCGTTTTGGTTTGCGTGGCACCCGTCGAGCCAGGCACCATGGGCCCTTGTGCTGTAGCGATATGGCACACCGTCAGGGCGGCCACCGACAGAACATAGCGAGAGAGGGTCATATATCAAGGCCCGAGACTTTAGAAAGTTCAAAAAACACTAGCAACTAAACACCTACCGGCGACTACTGCGTCCGCCAAAAGATGCTCGCGGCGGTGTAGCCGCCCTGCCTGCCGGTTGGGGGGCGCCAGCGCTGTTGGCCTGTGGCGAACCACCTGGGTTCCCCGGCGCAACAGCGCGCTGTATCGCAGGCTGCGGCGATTGTGCAGATGCTGGTGCCGTCGCGAGACCTGTATAAGTGGTGACCGCGGCCCGAGGAAGCTGCAGAACACGGCTTTGCCCACCTCTAACAAAGGTCACATTGCGGCCCTGTATGGTTTTCAGCGTCCATCCGTCCACCGCTTCATTCAAGCGCGCACGGCGGTGCTTGCCGGCGATCTGAATGATGATGCCTCCTGCTCCTTCACCCACGAACACCCCCGAAAGACGGGCTGTGCTCAGATTGTCGGAAGGAGGCTCTTCCGCTGCTTGCGGCGGCGCAGGCGGCGGTGGCGGTTTGCGCGTAGCGGAAAATAGTGGGCGGTCCAACATGGCAATGAACTGGCTGGTATCGGCGGGCGCCACTCCTGGCACCGCCGGAAGCATGGCGGCAAAATCCGTGGTATGGGGTACCGGCGGCTTCCAGTGCACATCACGCAGCGAGCCATCTGCACCGATCCACAGCCAGGCCAGAAGCAAAGCCAATCCGCCATTCAGTGCCAGCAGAATGTACAGCGCATACCGCTTCATGAGCGCTCCCTCAACACGCTGAGGCTGAATTGCGCAGACAGCTTAGGCGCAATTTTGGGATTCTGGTTGGCGATCCCGCCCTGTACTTGCACCTCCAGCTCATTGATCACGATGACCGGCAGCTGGCTGCTTAATACAGCCAACGCACTCTGCACCGCCAGCAGTTCTCCTTCAGTACGCAGCGTCAGGGGGATGCGATCAAATCCTTTCTCCTCCTTCGCCGGGAGCACCTGGCTGCTTATGACTTGCAGGCCCGCGGCGCTGAAGATGTCCCGCACACGCTGCTGTGCCGAATTGCCCGTCTGATTGGCATCCTGCGTCGAGGGGTACACGAATTGCGTACGGGCAGCGCTGGCTTTGGCCTTGACCGTTTCAATCTCGGCGCGCTGTGCCTCCAATCCCAACAGACGGGCGTAGCGCGGTTCCAGCTGCTCCAGTTGCTGCTGCGCCCACTGGTGCTTGCCCACAACATACCAGCCCAGCAATGCCACAGGCAGCATGATCAGGGCCAGGGTGCCCATCAGGATAGCAACCTCACGGGAGGAGACTCGCTTCATGGAGCACTCCCGCTCGCGGCAACCGCAGGCGAAGAAGCAGGCGCCACGCGGCCACCGCCAAATGAGGCCCGACCTCCCCCGAACGTTGCTCCTCCTGCACGCGTACCAGCGCCCGACGTCATAGGCGCTGCGGCTTTGGATGCTGGCGCAACAGCCGCAGACGCAGCCCCCGCCGGAGCGACTGCTGCGCTGGAGGGCATGACGGGCGACGGTGCCACAGATCCATTAGATTTTGCAAGAGGGTCCGCCGACGTTGCACCTGAAAGCGGCCTATCCACGACGCCAAATTGTTGCGGATCAAGCATGAACTCGATCACAAAATTCTCCTTTGTTGCTCCTCCCAGACGCGTGGCGGCGCTGGGGGCCTTCACGTCCCGTAATCCAGGTTGGTCACCCAGCAGTTGCATCAGCGCTGACGCATTGGCCGTGACCCCCACAAGCGTCACCTTCAGGCCTTGCAGTTTGAAGCTCTGCACGGCCGTATCGTCCGGCAGTACCTGCGTCAGACGATCGAGAACTTTCAGCGGTTCGATCCGCCCAGACAGCACTTCGGACAAAGCTCCGATCGTCTCAATGGACTGCATGAGCCCTTCGCGCTCCTTGACCAGCGGGGCGGTGCGCCGGACAGCGTCTTGATAGGCCGCTGCAGCCTCCAAAGCGCGCATGCGAAGTTGCAGCGTCGGCGTGATTGCAATCACGCTCAGCAGCACCATAGCCAGCGCCAGTAGGCTATAGCCCGCGTTACGTTGGCGCTTGATATACGCCTTTCGCAAACCCTCCCCATAGCCTTCCAGTACCGTCGGCGGAGAAGAGAGGTTGCGCACCCAGACTTCTGGCTCTGCAACTCCTTCCAGCCGGGAAGACTGGCTTTCAAGGTAGAGACTAATCTGCCTGCGCGAAGCAAGGGCCAGCTCCACTCGGTGTCCGCCCTGCGATGGGGTTTGCACCCTATGCCCATAGACCAAATCTTGTGGCGCAAAAGGGCTGTTGGCCCTTGCCTCAAGTGCGACAGCACTCGCCACATCCGCCGCCGCCATGGCGGGCAAGATCATTTCCCGCCTCAGGACATACTCTTCCGGTAGTGCGACCGCCGTAAACCGAGCTGTCAAAAAGCCCGAGGACTGAGCGAATGAAGATTCGCCTCGCCATAGGGATTGCCCCTCCACCGGATGGAGCAGCACGACAGGAACTGCGGGCGTAAGCCAGGACAACAGCGGCCAGTCATGCATGCCCGACCATGTCTGGCGGATTTCACGCCATAGCGCATGAAGATCAATCCCCAGGAAACGGGCATCAGATGTGATGGATGGCATGGTGTCTTAGGATTTTTTTCGGCGCACAGGCTCGACACCGGAAGTAGTGCGGAAGGTATGCCATGGAGCGCCATCTTGCGTTCGAGCGCCAAAATCGACGCTGCGTGAAACGCGTACAACTGATCCATCGGCCATAGGCACCCGCGCCTGGATGCGCAATCGCCGCACAGTCACGCTATCAATGAAATTTGCATCCAGTGCGGAAGTATCCACTCCAACCTGGCCAGCCTCACGATTGGCGGCAATCTGTATCGCCGCGCCAGCATTTCCATTGGCAAGCACTGCCAGTACCTCAACAGGCGCGGCCATGGGATTGACTTTCCCTGAACCACGCAAGTCCGCAGTGAGAAGCGCGGCGAGTCTAGCATAGAGGTCATAGTCCACCCCAGGCACCCGCAGCAGATCTTCCTCCGCCTCGAATCGCTGTGGAGTTCCCTTGGCATCTCTGCGTTCGCGGGCATCCACGATGGCCTGCGCAATGGCCTGCGCTGTTGCGGGTGGCATCCCTCCGCCGACGGACAACAGACGTTCCAACAGCGGAATTCCCGCCGAATTGATGTCGATGAGGCCATTCAGGGGCATCGCCTGGACCTGCATCGACACCCCTTTGTAAACAACGTTCGTTTGAACCAGCTGCACCACAGGCTTGTTGCCCGCCACTATCGCCTGCAGTACCACCTGAATGGCAGCATCCCCCAGAGCCTGCGCTTGCACATCCTGTCGTGCGAGTGACATCAGGCGTGCTTCTTCGCGGATCGAGCGGGTCAGTCCCGTTGCGATGATGCTGAGGGCTGCGACCATCCACAGCACGGAGACAAGCGCCATCCCGCGGAGATGCATATGCGCATGATGGAAACGCGCATTAGTCACTATCGCCGCCCCCCCCCAAATACGGCACCGCCTGAAGCCGGATCGCTGCCCGGCATGGTGCGCATGGCGACCACGAATTCCGGCCACGGGCCAGAAACAGTCTGCAGGGAGATGATGACCCGCTGGGGGAGCCGATCAACCACAGACCACTGCTGCGTCCACACGGGAGGCTCTTCGGAGAAGTCGCCATATTGCATAGATAAGGCCGTGACACCCGTTACCAATGCATAGCTTGCAGCCTGGCCCCAGTTCGGCTGCACCGCAGCATCAACCCAAGGTACGTATTGCAGCATCAGCGTCCGGGTACCCCCCTCACCATCCATCAGCCCCAGGCGGAAATGGTAGCGCCCGCCTGCGCCATAGCGGGCGGGCATGACCCCCACCCACACCATTTCTCCAGAGCTTCCTGAAAAGAAAAACGGGCTGGCGTCGGCCGCAACCATGGCCCCCATCTTCTGTGCAGAGATCCGCCCCAGAACGGAGCGTAGGAAACCATTAGCAACGCGCAGTTCATCTGTCCGGTGCAGTCGCGCATCGACACGCTCCTCGGTTTGTGCAGTCGTTCTGAGCGCGGAACCCAGCGCTAGCATGATCAGCGAAAGCAAGGAGATCACGATCAGTAGCTCCACCAGCGTGAATCCCCCTTGGGGCTCACGACGCGGCAGGCACTCGAACACGGAGATCCTCTCTGCGTTCATGGCCTTCGCCCCGGCTCCGGCGGCTTACGCTGGGGACGCAATGTGCTCAGTTCAAAACTTCGAGCCCTCCCCCCGTCCGACCACGTGACGACAATACCGATTTCGTGCAGCGGAGGCACGGTGGGGCCTTCGACCCCCGTGAGAAAGGGTGCCGACACCACACGCCATTGGTAGCCTGCGGATTCTCCCGTCTGGTTCCAGCCCCGCTCAGGCACCGCATCTCGCATGGCAAGTAGAGATTCCGCAAGAACCACTGCGCGTTGGTACCGATCTACGTCGCCAACGCTGCGCATGCTGCCCCCCATCGCCCGGTAGAGCATGCCAAGGGACAACGCCATGATGGCAAATGCCACTAGCAGTTCCAGCAGGGTAAGGCCCCGCTGCCGCCAAAGCGCCTTCATTGGAATAAGGCTTCCCGCGTTACGCGGCCCGAAAGCCAGTCGACCCGTAGCCGCGTACCCACGCCTGGAGCCCGCAGTACTTCTATGCTCCCGCCCGTTGCTCCACCACTGGGCAGGAAGCGGATGGAAGCCTGGCCTTGGGGACCGATCTCACGTCCCGCAACGATGGCCCTCACCTGCAATGACTCCGGTAAGGGCTTGAGCGCGGCATCCACTCCATACATACGCTGACTCAGGTCCACGGAAAAACTAACCTCCCGACCTTCCGTCATGGCCGCCATCCGCGCTCCACGCATCTGGCTGAGCATGGTGCGCACAGCGTCACGGTACTGCGCAGCATCGCGAAGCCGGTCGAATGCCACAGGAACCAAGCCGATAACGAGCGCCATGATGGCAATGACCACCAGCAACTCGACCAGCGTGAAGCCGCGCGCGCGCCGCATGCGTCGTCGGGCAAGAGGAGAAACGCGGCCGCTTACTGCGCGTTGCGGATGTCGGCTGATTCGCCGTCTCCCCCCGGAGCACCATCAGCCCCCAAGGAGAGTATCTCAATGCCTCCATTGGGGCCTGGATTCGCGTAGCGATAGGGATGGCCCCATGGGTCGGAGGGTACGCCGCCCTTGAGATAGGGGCCCGTCCAGCCATTGGTCGAACCTGGCCGCTTGACCAGCGCTTCCAGTCCTTCTTCCGTAGTGGGGTAACGCCCCACATCCAGCTTGAAAAGTTCCAGCGACTTGTCGAGGTCGGCGATCTGCACGGCAGCCGTCTTCGATTTGGCCCCACCTAATTGGTTGAGCACCCGGGGCCCCACCAAACCGGCCAGCAGCGTAAGGATGGCCAGGACAACCAGCAGTTCGATCAGCGTAAAGCCGCTTGCAGACTTGCGGGACTTCAGCACGTCGGCAGTGCGGCATGCATGCGGTTGGTCCATGAAGGAAGACTCCTTGGATAAACGAAAATTATACGGCGAGGTCATTAATGGACAGTATCCCCAACAGGATAGAAACGATGATGGCGGCAATCAATACGCCCAGGACGAGGATGAGAACAGGCTCGACCAGCGTAAGCAATCGTTTGATGCCCGTTTCCACTTCCCGGTTCAATATATTGGACAGTTCGAGCATCATGGGACCTATGCGCCCAGTTTCCTCACCGACGCGGATGAGATTGATCGCCAAAGGTTCGAAGATGCCAGCGACGGAGATCGCCTGAACCACTTTCCCGCCCTCTTTCACGATAGGCACCACCTTCGCCAGGGCTTGCTGCAAGATGACGTTACTTACCGTCTCGGTAGCAATATGCAATGCCGTCAGCAGGGGGACTCCATTACCCAGCAGGGTTCCGAGCGAACGGGAAAACAATGTGAGCTGGTATTTCAGCGCCAGCGGCCCCATGAGCGGCATTTTGAGCAATCGCGCCTGCCACCAGTTCCGCCCGGCCGGCGAACGAAACCATCGTGCAAGGAGTGAGCCCAGCCCAAACAGCGCCACGGCGATGAGAAGCCCATAGCTCTTGAACGCATGGCCCAGCGCCATTACCCATTGTGTTGGTAACGGCAAGGCATCGCCCATGTCCGTAAACAGCTTCTCAAACTGTGGCACCACGAAACCCAACATGGCGATAAGCGACAGTACCGCAACCCCCAACAAGATAGCAGGGTAAATGGTGGCGGAGATAACGCTGTCACGCAGCGCGCGCTGTCGCTCCATATGCTCGACAAGGCGATCGAGCACGGCAGACATCTGGCCGCTGACCTCGCCGGAGCGCACCATATTGATGTAGAAATCACTGAATAGAGCCCGATGCTCGGCTAGTGCTCGCGATAAGGGAGTGCCACCTTTCACGCCATCCAGGACGCCCTGCACAAGCATGGCGACGCTGGGTTTGTGGCTCATATCGACGAGTACACGCAGGGCGTTGTCCAGCGCCAGGCCAGCGCGCAGCATGATGGCCAGTTCGGACGTAAGTGCCAGCACATCGGCGGCATTGACTGGGCCCTTGATTTGGCGAGCTTTATCGTGTCCCAGCAACGCCGTACCCGTAACGCCCTTGTTCACAGCGGCGCCTACAGTGATCGTATGAGCCTCTTCCATGCGCAGCGGCGTCAGCCCTTGCTCCCTCAACTGTCGCAGGGCAACCGCACCATTAGGCGCAGACAAACGCCCTTCCTCAACCTTGCCGGCTGCCGTGGCAGCCCTCCACACAAAATCAGGCATCGGACTGGTCCTGCGTCACGCGCGCCAGCTCATCCAACGAGGTGACGCCCCCTGCAACCTTGCGCAGTCCATCCTCATGCAAGCTCAGCATCCCGCTCTGCGATGCGAGCGCATGCAATGCATTGGCATCGCGGCCATCAATGATGGCTCGGCGCATCGGCTCGTCGAGCACAAACAATTCGTGGATGCCGGTGCGCCCCCGGTATCCCGTTTGGCGGCATTGATCACAGCCCACAGCGCGATAAATCGGGCGGCCCACTTCGGAAAAGCGCGATAAGCCCGAGCTTTCGCGAACGTGTTGACCAGGCTCATAGGGCTCCTTGCAGTGGCTGCACAACGTGCGCACCAAACGCTGGGCCAACACGCCATTGACAGAAGAGGTAATGAGGTAACTCTCGACGCCCATGTCCTGCATGCGGACCACGGCACCCGCCGCGGTATTGGTATGCAGGGTGGAGAGCACCAAGTGTCCCGTCAGTGCCGACTGCACGGCAATTTGCGCGGTTTCGCCGTCGCGCATTTCACCAATCATGATGATGTCAGGGTCCTGACGCAAAATTGAGCGCAGGGCATTAGCGAAGGTCAGGTTGATCTGGGGATGCACCTGTATCTGGTTGATTCCTTCAAGCTGATACTCAACCGGGTCCTCCACGGTGATGATCTTGTTGGCCTCCGAGTCGATCTTCGACAGCGCTGCGTACAGCGTGGTGGTCTTCCCAGAGCCGGTCGGCCCCGTTACAAGAAGAATACCGTGGGGCCGCGCCAGCAGTTCATTGAAGCGTGAGAGCGTATCCGGGGCAAAGCCCATAGTGTCGAGATTGAGGCGTACGCTGGCCCGATCCAACACCCGCATCACGACGCTTTCGCCGTGCACAGTGGGAACAGTGGAAACACGCAAGTCCAGCTCGCGTCCCTTCACGCGGGTTTTGATGCGCCCATCTTGTGGCAAACGGCGCTCGGCAATATCCAGATGTGCGAGCAATTTGACGCGCGAACTGACGGCGGCCGACAGGCGCGGCGGTACCAGTTCGCCACGATGGATCACCCCGTCCACGCGGTAACGCACATGCAAGCCGTCATCGAAGGGTTCCAGGTGAATATCCGATGCACGCAGATCGGTGACGCGGCCGATGATGCTGTTGACCAGTCGAATGACAGGCGCTTCGCTGGCCAGATCCTTGAGGTGCTCGACAAAATCGCCACCGTCAGCGCCATCACCAAAAAAGCCGTCGTCGTCCTCGTCCTGCGCTTCTTCGATGGGCTCTGCCAACGCCTTCTCGATGGCGCTCTCCAGAGCCAGATGCGGCACAACTTCCCGGCCGGTGGCGAGATGCAGGGCCTTGACGACAAAGGGATCCTGCGGCGTGGCCATGGCCACATGCAACGCGCCATCGCGCAGCGCCAGCGGAAACACATGGTTGGCCTGCAGGAAAGAAGGCAGCAGGCCCTCCACCTCGGGCATTAGTTCGGGAAAATCGTCCGCAGCAACGAAGGGAATGTCCAGCTGCCGAGAAAGGGCCTGAGCCACATCGATCTCGGACACCAATCCCAAGCGCACCAGCACCCGTCCCAGCAGCCCACCCATTTCCTGCTGAGCCAGCAGGGCGCGTTCAATGTCGCGGGCACTGACCTTGCCCTCCTGGACAAGTAATTCGCCCAACCTGGGACGCAGGGTCAATACCGTCTCCGCCGACACTGGGTCAGTGGTCTCTGTTACAGATGGAGTCGTCATGGGAAACAATGGGGCAAGCTTTGAAGTGTAGCCTGCGAGGCTCCTCGACCCTCTTCTGTATTCTTTATCTCAGCCACGGCAGGGGTTCATGACTGTCTTACAGTGACGCCCCATACCTGCGTCCGCAAGACCACCATAGTTCCATGCATCCGATGTCCAGTTCCCTCCACCGTTTAGCATTCTGCGCAGCCGGCCTCGCCGTCGCTGCATTGGGCATAGCGGGGGCGTTGTGGTTCCAGGAGACGGCGCAGTCGTCAGGCAAGGCGCGCGCCATGTTTCTGGCCCCCATGGTCGGAGTGATCGATGCCTGCATTGAACAGCCGCCTGCGCGTGGCACGGTGCCTGCCTCGCTGGCACGACGCTGCGTCGCTGACGAAGGCTCTGCTGGCGCGCTGGTAGAGGCATCCCTGCAATCCCTCTCACAAGCGGGAGCGCGAGCGACGAAATATGAAGTGGGCTACACGCTGCCAATTCCCTTGCTGAAACTGTTCCGGCAAGAGCCGACAGGCTGGGCAATTGACGATGCCATGGTGCAACGCCTGGTGAATACGGTGCGCGACGTACAGCGCCCGGTGATCATGTATTTATTCTCGACGCACTTCGAGGCACACGCCCCCATAGAGAACGAACTGGCGGGCGATGAGGCGAACATGGCACAGACCCGTGACGGTGCTCTCGGCACTGACAGCTACTACGACGACCATATCTATAACTGGAGCTTCGTTAGCACGCGCAATACCCTCACTGCACGTCGAGTTCAGGCTGTGCAGGCTGTGCTCAATGCAACGTGCCGGCTACCGGAACAAGACAGGGCAAAAATTCGCGGTGTGACGCTACTCGGCGAGTTGCACCATTTATTTCCGAACTTCCAGTCTGGCATGGGATTTGATGCCCCTTATCGCATCACCGACTACTCCTCGGCATCCGTACAAGGCTTTCGCGAATACCTGGCCCAGCGATTTCGCCGGATTGACCGGCTCAACCGGTTCCTGGGAAGTGACTATGCATCTTTCGACGATGTACACCCCCCATCCAAGGACATACGGACCGAACCGCTGAAACGCTTCACCGAACACATTGACGCCTTCGCACACGGCAGTCTGCCGATCTCTGGCTGGGCGCATATAAGCGATAGGACACCTGACTACACACCTCGAGTCCGTGTGTATCTCAATGGGGAGCTGCTTGGTCAGGCTTTTGTTGAACTGGGCCGTCAGGACGTGCTGGCGGCACGGCCTGAGTTGGGTGATGCCAATACCGGTTGGCGCCTGGACCTGGACTTTCGCAGGCTAACACCAGGCATGCACACGCTGAACCTGTTTCTGGAGAGCCGCCCCGGCCAGTTGGTCTCCATGGGCGCACGCCAGATCGCCGTCATGGATCGGCACCAGAGCACTCCGCAAGACCAGCCGCAGCAACCTCTCCCTTGGACTGCGCCTTCCCGCACTGCGCAGAACGCCACATTCCATATTGACTTTCCACGCGACCGTGCCGCGTTCTACTACAACCCCCTGGTTCCACTGTGGCACACGTTCCGTGCACAGCAGGTCACACGTTATCTCGCCTTCTTTGATGAACTCGTAGGTGAATCCTGCTTGGCTCCCGTGCCGCGCTACACACACCAGATCATTCCATTCACCAACCCCAGTTGGGACGCGACGCGCTTCGCTATCCAGGACTCGCTGCGCCCTCACGGCTCCATGCGGCTAGGGGTGAGCCTGTATGGCGAGCCGACCTACGGACGGTCCTTTGCCCATTGGCTGCGCCGCTCAGGCCAGTCGCGCTATGGCATCACAGAGTTCCACCCCCTCAAGGCTTTGGACCCCCAGGGGCTTGCCCAAGTTTTTGATACGCATGCGCAACAGGGCGCAGAGTTTCTGTCGTTCTTCCTCGAACCGGAATGGGAGGGGGAACGCGTGCCCCGGGGCCACAACATCTTTTCGTTCGATCCCCTGAACCCCCAGTTCGGTTCGGATGTACTCTACCGGTCGACGCAAGAGGCCTTGCGCCGATAGTTCAGACGAACACCTCCGCCGCAGCAAGCGTCAGCCCCTGCGTATCCTTGGCCGACAACCTGGGCTCGCCTTCATACGGCCAGCGGATCCCCAACTGCGGATCGTTCCACGCAATGCACCGCTCATGCTCGGGTGCGTAGTAGTCCGTCGTCTTGTACAGGAAGTCCGCGCTTTCGCTGAGCACCACAAAGCCATGCGCGAAGCCCGGCGGTACCCACAACTGGTGCTGGTTGTCCTCGGACAGCTCTGCCCCCACCCATTGCCCGAAGGTCGGTGAGCTCTTGCGGATGTCCACTGCCACATCCCATACCTTGCCCCGCGCCACACGCACCAGTTTGCCCTGTGGCTGCTGGATCTGGTAGTGCAGGCCACGCAGCACGCCCTGGCTGGAGCGGCTGTGGTTGTCTTGCACGAACGGGTGGTTTGTGCCTGTGGCCTCGTTGAAGGTCTTCTGGTTGAAGCTCTCGAAGAAGAATCCCCGTGCGTCGCCGAACACTTGGGGTTCGATCAGCACCACTTCGGGGATGGCCAGTCGCGTTGCCTTCATCAGTACACCGTCTCTTTCAGCAGTCGTTGCAGGTACTGGCCGTAGCCGTTCTTGGCCAGCGGCTGGGCCAGTCGCTCCAGCCGGGCGGCATCGATCCAGCCGTTGCGCCAGGCGATTTCCTCGGGGCAGGCAATCTTCAAGCCCTGGCGCTGCTCCAGCGTGGCGATGAATTGGCTGGCGTCCAGCAGGCTGTCGTGCGTGCCGGTGTCTAGCCAGGCGTAGCCGCGGCCCATGATCTCGACGCTCAATTGGCCTTGCTCCAGGTACAGGCGGTTGAGGTCGGTGATTTCCAGTTCGCCGCGCGGGCTGGGCTGGAGCTCCTTGGCCAGTTCGACCACCTGGCTGTCATAGAAGTACAGGCCCGTGACGGCGTAGCTGGACTTAGGCTTCTGGGGTTTTTCCTCCAGGCTCAGCACTTTGCCGCTGGCATCGAATTCGGCCACGCCATAGCGCTCGGGATCGTGCACGTGGTAGGCAAAGACGCTGGCCCCTTGCGGGCGGGCCATGGCATTGGCCAGCAGTTCGTGGAAGTCGTGGCCGTAGAAGATGTTGTCGCCCAGCACCAGCGCGCTGGGGCTGCCGGCCAGGAAGTCTTCACCGATCAGGAAGGCCTGGGCCAGTCCGTCGGGGCTGGGCTGCACGGCGTATTGCAATTGCAGGCCCCACTGGCTGCCGTCTCCCAGCAGTTGCTCAAAGCGCGGCGTGTCCTGCGGGGTGCTGATGATGAGGATCTCGCGGATGCCCGCCAGCATCAGCGTGCTCAGCGGGTAGTAGATCATGGGCTTGTCATACACCGGCAGCAATTGTTTGCTGATGGCAAGCGTTGCCGGGTGCAGGCGGGTGCCGGAGCCGCCGGCCAAGATGATGCCCTTGCGCGTGGGTGTCGTCATTGCATTGGGGGGGGTTCGGTCAGAGGATTTCGGTGAGCATGCGCGCCACGCCCTGCTGCCAAGGCGGCAGCACCAGGCCGAAGGTGGTTTGCAGCCGGGTGGTGTCCAAGCGCGAGTTGTGCGGGCGCCGCGCCGGCGTAGGAAAGGCGCTGGTGGGCACGGGCGCCACCTCGGTTGCTTTCAATTCAATAGCTGGTTGCGCTTGCCTGGCATGCTCCAGAACGTATTTCGCATAGGAGTGCCAGTTCGTCTCGCCGCTCGCCACGCAGTGGTACAGGCCGCCGTCCCCGGGGCGGCTTTGCAGATGGCGGACGGCATGTGCCGTCACGTCGGCCAGCAGGTCAGCCCCCGTGGGCGCACCCCATTGGTCGTCGATGACGGTGAGGCGCTCGCGCTCGCTGCCTAAGCGGAGCATGGTCTTGGCAAAGTTGCCGCCGCGTGCGGCATAGACCCAGCTGGTGCGCAGGATGAGGTGGTGGCACCCTGTCTGCTGGATGTGCTGTTCGCCCTCCAGCTTGGTGGCGCCATAGACTGACAGCGGAGCCGGCGCATCGGTTTCCACCCAAGGCCGCGTGCCGCTGCCGTCGAACACGTAGTCGGTGCTGTAGTGAACCAGCCAGGCACCCAGGCGCGCAGCTTCTTCTGCCAGCACGCCGGGCGTGGTGGCATTGAGCAGCCGGGCAATCTCGGGTTCGCTCTCGGCCTTGTCCACGGCAGTGTGGGCGGCGGCGTTGACGATGACGTCAGGCCGCAGGGCGCGCACGGTCTCGCGCACGCCTTCAGGGTTGGCAAAGTCGCCGCAGTGCTCGGTGCTGTCGTGGTCCAGCGCGGTGACCCGGCCCAGCACGGCCAGGCTGCGCTGCAGTTCCCAGCCCACCTGGCCGCTCTTGCCCAGCAAGAGGATGTTCATGCCGCAGCGCCTTCGTATTGCTTTTGCACCCACTCGCGATAGGCACCGCTTTGCACCTGGGCCACCCATTCGGGGTGGTCCAGGTACCACTGCACGGTCTTGCGGATGCCGGTCTCAAAGGTTTCCGCGGGCTTCCAGCCCAGTTCGCGCTCGAGCTTGCGTGCGTCGATGGCGTAGCGGCGGTCGTGGCCAGGGCGGTCGGTAACGTAGGTGATCTGGGTTGTGTAGCTCTGGCCGTCGCTGCGCGGGCGCAACTCGTCCAGCAGGGCGCACACGGTGTTGACGATGTCGATGTTGGGCTTTTCGTTCCAGCCGCCTACGTTGTAGGTCTCGCCCAGCCGGCCCGCCTGCAGCACGTGCCGGATGGCGCTGCAATGGTCCTTGACGTACAGCCAGTCCCGGATCTGCATGCCGTCGCCATACACGGGCAGGCTCTTGCCTGCCAGGGCGTTGACGATCATCAGCGGGATGAGCTTTTCCGGAAAGTGCATCGGGCCGTAGTTGTTGCTGCAGTTGGTGGTGAGTACCGGCAGGCCGTAGGTGTGGTGCCAGGCCCGTACCAGGTGGTCACTGGCCGCCTTGCTGGCGGAGTACGGACTGTTGGGCTCGTAGTTGTGCTCTTCGGTGAAGGCCGCAGCAGCCGGCGCCAGACTGCCATAGACTTCGTCGGTGCTCACGTGCAGGAAGCGGAATGCTTCTTTTTGTGTAGCTGGCAGCGCTTGCCAGTAGTGCCTTACGGCCTCCAAAAGCCTGAAGGTGCCGACGACGTTGGTCTGGATGAAGTCCTCGGGGCCGTGGATGGAGCGGTCTACGTGGGATTCGGCGGCGAAGTTGATCACGGCGCGTGGCTGGTGCTCGGCCAGCAGACGATCCAGCAGCGTGCGGTCACCGATGTCGCCCTGCACGAACACGTGACGGCCATCGCCCTGCAGGCTGTCCAGGTTGTGCAGGTTGCCCGCGTAGGTGAGCTTGTCCAGGTTCACCACCGGCTCGTCACCGACAGCCAGCCAGTCGAGCACAAAGTTGGCGCCAATGAAGCCTGCGCCGCCTGTTACCAGAATCATGGGTGGAAATCCTTCGCCAGAACCGTCTGCAGACCGGACTGCCTGCGGGGACAAAGCCTTGGATTATCCCATCGGCATACACATGCCTGTAACAAACTCCCGTGACGGGATTTAGGGCGCTGCACCTACATGCGCACGCTGAAGGGCGCCCACAATCACCACTCAGGCCAATGCACAAGGAGTCTCCTATGCCCCACGTTCCTCCCGACGACGACATCGACCCCGCGCGCGAATTCCCACGCATGGCCCGGGAGTCCGCACAGCAAATCTGGCTGGCTGGCCTGGGCGCCTTTGCCAAGGCCCAGGCCGAGGGCGGCAAGGTCTTTGAGGCCCTGGTGCGCGAGGGCATGGCACTGCAGCGCAAAACCCAGGACACCGCCCAGGAGCATTGGGGCGAGGCCGCGCAGCGCATGGGGCAGATGGCCTCGGGACTGGGCGAGCGCGCCGCCGGCCAGTGGGACCGGCTGGAGGGCATCTTCGAGGAGCGCGTGTCCAAAGCACTGCAGCGCCTCGGCGTACCCACCGCGCAGGAAGTGCAGGCCCTGCACGAGCGCATCGACGCCCTCACGCAGGAATTGCAAGCGTTGCAGGAGCGCCAAGCCGACCGCGACGGCGTGACAACCGCGCCGCCGCCGTCGCGCCCATCCACCCACGAGGGTTGAACGACCCTCCGCATCAACCCGGCTGTGCACCCGCGGGCGACTGGAGTAGATTTCCGGAGCACGACAACGCCCCCGATGGGAGGAGACAGCCCATGGCGAAGAAAGCTCCCCGCCGCACCGCCGAGCGCATCCTGGAGTCCAGCCTGGCGCTGTTCAACCGCTTTGGCGAGCCCAACGTCTCCACCACGGCCATCGCCGCGGACCTGCACATCAGCGCAGGCAACCTCTATTACCACTACCCTGCCAAGGACGAGATCGTCAACGCGCTCTTCGCGCGCTACGACGAGGCGCTGAGCGGCCTGCTGCACGCGGGTGCGGACGTGCAGGACGTGGAGGACGCGTGGTTCTTCATGCACACGCTGTTCGAGCTGATCTGGCAGTACCGCTTCTTCTACCGCGACCTGAACAACCTGCTGTCGTGCAACCGCCGGCTGGAAGAGCAGTTCCCCGTGCTGCTACAAGCCAAGACCGCCGCCATGCACGATCTGCTGCAGGCACTGCGGCGCCGTGGCGCCTTGCAGATGGAACCGGCGGACGCCATGCAGCCTACCGCAACCAGCATGGTGGTGGTGCTGACCTACTGGCTCAGCTTCGAGTATGTGCGCGCCCCGCGCCAGGCGCTGGAACCCGAGAGCGCGCAGGCTGCGCTGCTGCACGGCGCGCGGCATGTGTTGGGACTGCTCATGCCCTATCTGGAGCCCACCCAGCGTGCGCACCTGGCGCGGCTGGTCGGGGCCTACGACCAGGCCACTTAACACCCGCGCTGGCGGGCCGTGTCAGGCCGGCAGCTCGGCAAACCGGCGCGCCGCGATCTCCAGCAGGCCGTCAAAGATCAGGTTTTCCACCAACTCGAACGGGCGCGTCATGCTTGGCGCCATCTTCCAGCCCGCGCCACCGGTCATCATGCAGGCGGGTTCCTGCCCGCAGTGCTGCCGCAGGTGCTGGTACATGCGCTCCACCGCGCCGGCAATGGCATAGGTGCCGCCGCTGGTCAGCGCATCGCTGGTGTTGGATGGAAACAGGCGCACCTCGCCCGTGGGCACGTGCAGCCCCGCGGTGCCGGACTCCAGCGCGCGCAGCATGATGCCGTGGCCGGGCAGGATCAGGCCGCCCAGGAAGCGACCCTCCGCGTCCAGGGCCTCCACCGTCACGGCGGTGCCCACCATCACCACGATCAGCGGCCGCGCGGGCCCCTGGGCCAGCAGGCGGTGGCGCGCACCGATCATGGCCACCCAGCGGTCCGCGCCCAGGCGCGTGGGATGGTCGTAGCCGTTGATGACGCCGGCTTCCTGCGCGGACGGCACCACCCAGCGCGCGGGCACGTCCCACAGCTCCATCTGCTCGGCCACGCGGCGCTTGACCGCGTCGCCCGCCACCACGCAGCCCAGCATATGCCGGGGCGCGGGCAGGTGGGACCACGGGCCCTCGGCCAGGCGTTCGATATGGTCCAGGAATTCAGCGCCATGGGCCAGCAGGCCGGCACCGGGCTGCGCTGCGTCGAACAACGCCCACTTGAGACGGGTGTTGCCCACGTCGATGGCCAGGAAAGTCATGGCGCGGATTATCCGTTTTTTGCCTTTGCTTCCCGCAAAGCGCCGCAAATGCACGCGCTGCCGCCGGCGCGGGCGTTTTTCCGACATGGCGGTGCCGGACAGTACGGCTATAGTGGTCCCGACCGTTTCTGCAACCCCCAGAAGGAGAGAAAGCCATGGGTCTTTTCAGTTTCATCAAGGAAGCCGGCGAGAAGCTGTTTGGCGGCAAGGACGCGCAGGCTTCCACAGCCGCCGCGCCCACGCAGGCCGAGCTCAACGACAAGGCGGGCAAGGCCATCGAGGCCTACATCGCGTCGCAGAACCTGGGCGTGAGCGACGTACAAGTCCACTTCGAAGGCCCCGAGGGCAAGGTGACGGTGAAGGGCACCGCACCTACGCAGGCGGCCAAGGAAAAGGTCACCCTGTGCTGCGGCAACGTGGCCAGCGTGACCAGCGTGGACAACCAGATGAGCGTGACCAACCCCGAGCCCGAAGCGCAGTACCACGACGTGGTGCGCGGCGACACGCTGAGCGCCATCGCCAAGAAGTTCTATGGCGACGCCAACAAGTACCCGGTGATCTTCGAAGCCAACAAGCCCATGCTGACCCACCCCGACAAGATCTACCCCGGCCAGAAGCTGCGCATTCCACCGCTGGCCAAGTAAGCCCCCGCAATCTCAAGCCAAAACGGCTGCCAGCGCTTGCACATCAAGCGCTGGCAGCTATTTTTTTGAGAGCAAAAAAACTGCAGCAATCCGCTCAGCCCTGCCGCCACGGCAGGCCGCGAAAGCGCCAGCCGCTGCGCCGGTTGCGCTGGCCGTTCTCGTCCGGCTCGCCCTCGAAGCCTTCCAGGATGTTGTAGGCCTTGATGCCCAGCTCGGTCGCGCGCCGCGCCGCGGCCACCGAGCGCACGCCGCTGCGGCACAGCAGCACCGCCGTGCCGCCGGGCGGCACTGCCGCGCGCAGCTGTGCGTCGAAATCGGCATTGGGTTGCATGCCGGGCCATTGCTTCCAGGCCGCGGCCACGGCGCCGGGCACGAAGCCCACCCAGTCGCGCTCGGCATCGGTGCGCACGTCCACCAGCACCGCCTGGCCGGCGCGCACCCATTGCCACGCCAGCGGCGGGCTCACGTCGCCGGCGTAGCCCTCGGCGGGCAGGGGTTGCTCAGAAGCGTGGAGGTCGGGCGTGGGCGTGTTCATGGCGGCCATTCTGGCAGACCATGGCCGCCGCGCGCCCATCAGTCCCAGGGCGGCGCGGGCTGCTCGCGCAGGCTGCGGCGCAGCGCGGCGTAGTCGGGCACCACGGTGGCCACGGTGTCCCAGAAGCGCGGGCTGTGGTCCATCACGCGCAGGTGCGACAGCTCGTGCGCGACCACGTAGTCGATGATGGCCGGGCGGTAGTGCATGAGCCGCCAGTTCAGCCGGATGGAGCCGTCGGCCCGCGCGCTGCCCCAGCGGGTGTTGGCGCTGGACAGGCGCAGCCGCGTCCAGCGCACATCCAGCAGCGGCGCGAAGTGGTGCAGCCGCTCGGTGAAGCAGCGGCGCGCATCGCGCATCAGCCAGGCCTGCACCGCGTCGCGCACCTGGGCGGGCGCGGCGCTGCGCGCCAGGGCGATGCGCAGCGCGCGACCGGTTGCGCCGCCCTGCTCCTCGAGCGCTCCACCGCGCGCGGCGAAGCCGTGCGTGGGGTCCAGCACCACGGTGAGCGGCTCGCCCAGGTAGGGCAGCACGGCGCCGTCGCCCCAGACGATGCGCGCACGCTCTTCCTGCTGGCGGCGCGCCTGCTGCTCGCCAAGCTTGCGCAGGATCCACGGCGCCTTGTCGCGCAGCGCGGCATCCACGCCCGCCAGCGTGACCCAGGAGGGCGCGCGCACGGACAGGCCTTCGGGCCCCACGGTGAAGCCGATGGAGCGCCGGCGCGCACGCTGCAGCGCATAGGCCACCACCGCGTCGCCCAGCAGCACCTCGCGGCTGGCCGCCGGGTGGCGGAACACGGCGGGCGTGAGCAGATCGCCGAGCGGTGGCGCTGGCGCTACCAATAAAGGAGCATCTGGCGCTTGCTGGACGGGCGCTATCGCCCGTTTCGGCTGTGGCACCCCGGAATCCGGGCTGCTCCCGCCGCCCAGGAAGTCCAGTGCCAGCTGCACCAACCGCTGCATGTCAGCCGGCGGCGGGGGGGTAGGCGTCGGGGTCCAGGCGGCGCATCTCGCCTTCGATCCAGGCCTCGACCTCGCGCATCAGCTCGTCAGGCTTGCGCCCCTCGGTGGGGATGGGCCGGCCGACGGACACGTGCACCACCCCCGGGCGCTTGATGAAGGCCTTGCGTGGCCAGACCGTGGCCGAGGTCACGGCGATCGGCACCACGGGCACGCCGGCGTCGATGGCCAGGCGCGTGCCGCCGCTCTTGTAGTCGCCCTTGGCGCCGCGTTCCGTGCGCGTGCCCTCGGGAAACATGATGACCCAGGTGCCCTTGGACAGCAGGCGGCGGCCCTGCTGCAGCACCTTGGCAAAGGCGCGGGCGCGCTGGCCACGGTCGATGTGGATCATGTCCAGGCTGCCGATGGACCAGCCGAAGAACGGCACGGAAAGCAGTTCCTTCTTGAACACGTAGGCCAGCGGGTGCGGCATGATCGCCGGCATCAGGAAGGTCTCGTAGGTGGACTGGTGCTTGACCAGCAGCACCGCGCCCTGCTGCTCGCCCTGGGGCAGGTGCTCCATGCCGGTGATCTGCGTGCGGATGCCCAGCAGCCAGCGCGCCGAGTCGATGCACAGCTTCAGCCAGGCGCGCGCCACGCGGTAGCGCGCCGCCGGGCTGCCGCCCAGCGCACGCACCAGCAGGATGCCCAGGGTGTAGGGGACTACGGTGACGACCATCACCAGCAAATGAAGAATGGAGCGGATCAGTGCCATGAAGCAGTTTTCAGTGTTTTTGGCCTCTAGCGCCCATGCAGTAAGCGCCAGCAGCTATCAATTCAATAGTTTTCGCATCACAGGGCCACGGGCAGGCTGGCGCCGTTCTGCGGTGCGATGAAATCCGCCAGCGCGCCCAGGCTGGCATGGGCGCGCGTGCCGGCGGGCCAGCCGGGCGGCAGGCTCTGGCGCGGGTCCAGGTGGGCCGAGCGACCGGTGCAGACCATGTGCAGTTGCGCGCCCAGCTCGCTCGCCGCCTGCAGATGGGCCGCACTGCTGCCCGCCACCAAAATTTCCTGCCCCTCCGCGCCGTAGCGATCGCGGATCTGCTCCATCAGGCCCGGAGCGGGCTTGCGGCAGTGGCATTGCTCGCTCTCGGTGTGGGGGCAGTAGAACACCGCGTCGATGCGCCCTCCCAGCGTGGCCAGCTGCCGGTGCATCTTCGCGTGGATGGCCACCAGGGTCTGCGCATCGAAGAGGCCGCGGCCCAGGCCCGGCTGGTTGGTGGCCACCACCACATGCCAGCCCGCGTGGTTCAGCCGCGCCACGGCCTCCAGCGCGCCAGGCACCGGCACCCATTCGTCGGGCGAGGCGATGAAGCCATCGCCCAGCGCGTTGAGCGTTCCGTCTCGGTCCAGGATGGCGAGTTTCATGGCGCGATTATCAAAGCAACGCTGCCGCGCCGCCCGCGTCCGCCGTCACCGGCGTAACGGTCCAGGCCCCACAGCCGCGCACGGTCACACCGCCAGGCGCGAGAGGTCGGCCACGCGGTTCATCGCCATGTGCAGCTTCTTGAGCAGGCCCTGGCGGTTCAGGCGCAACGCCAGCTCCTCGGCATTGACCATCACGTCGTCGAAGAACGCGTCCACGGGCGCGCGCAGCACGGCCAGGGTTTGCAGGCTGGCGGTGTAGTCGCCGCTGTCGAACTGGGCGTTGGCCTCGGGCACGAAGCGCTGCAGCGCGGCGTACAGGTCCTTCTCGGCGGGCTCCTGCAGCAGTTCCTCGTTCACGTGCGGATCCACCTCGCCGGCCTTCTTGAGGATGTTGGTCACGCGCTTGTTGGCCGCGGCCAACGCGGGCGCCTGCTCCAGCGTGGCGAATGCACGCACGGCCTCGATCTGCCGGGGCACCAGCGCCAAGCGCTGCGGACGCAGGGCAATCACGGCGTCCACCTCCTGGGCGCTGTAGCCCTGCTCGCGCAGGGAGCCAGCCAGGCGGTCGTAGATGAAGTCGGCCAGCTGAGCGCTGGTGTCCTCGATCTTGTCGCCGAAAGCCGGCACCGCGCTGGCCAGCAGCGCATCCAGATCCAGCGGCAACTCCTTCTCGACCAGCATGCGGATCACGCCCAGCGCATGGCGACGCAGCGCAAACGGGTCGCGGTCGCCCGTGGGCAGGTTGCCGATGCCGAACATGCCCACCAGCGTCTCCAGCTTGTCGGCCAGCGCGACGACCACGCCCACGTTCTCGCGCGGCAGCGCGTCGCCGGCAAAGCGGGGCTTGTAATGGTCCTCGATGGCGTGCGCCACCTCGTCGGGCAGGCCGTCGCTCACCGCGTAGTAGCCGCCCATGATGCCCTGCAGCTCGGGGAACTCGCCCACCATGTCGGTGACCAGGTCGGTCTTGGCCAGCAGCGCGGCGTTGTCCACGCAGGTCAGTAGATAGTCCTGGGCGATCTCGCCTTCCTGGGAGTCCAGCGCCGCGTTGCCCTGCGCAAGCGCCGTGAACAGCTGCGTGGCGATGGCCTTGGCGATATGGCGCACGCGCTCCACGCGTTCGCCCTGCGTGCCCAGCTTGTTGTGGTAGACCACCTTGGCCAGTTGGTCCACGCGGCTGACCAGGGTCTTCTTGCGGTCCTGATCGAAGAAAAACTTGGCATCCGCCAGGCGCGGGCGCACCACGCGCTCGTTGCCCTGGATGACGGCGCTGGCGTCCTGCGGGCTGATGTTGCTCACCACCAGGAACTGGTGGGTGAGCTTGCCCTCGGCATCCAGCAGCGGGAAGTACTTCTGGTTGGCCTTCATGGTGAGGATCAGGCACTCCTGCGGCACGGCGAGGAACTCCTTCTCGAATTCGCAGACCAGCACGTTGGGGCGCTCGACCAACGCCGTTACTTCGTCCAGCAGGGCGGCGTCTTCGATCGGCCGCACGCCACCGCCTACACGGTCGGCGGCCGCCTGCAGCTGGCGCGCGATCTCGGCGCGGCGCTCGGCAAAGCTAGCAATCACCGCGCCTTCGCTGCGCAGTTGCTCGGCGTAGCTGTCGGCGCTCTGGATCACGACCGGGTCCACGGAGGCCTCGAAGCGGTGGCCGTGCGTGGTGTTGCCGGCCGTCAGGCCCAGGGCCTGCACGCCCACCAGCACCTCGCTGCCATGCAGCGCCACCAGGCCGTGCGCCGGGCGTACGAAATGCACGCTGGTCCAACCGTCCTGCAGCTGGTAGCGCATCACCTTCGGGATCGGCAGCTTGGCAATGGCTTCGTCCAGCGCCTTCTGCAGGCCGTCGGCCAGCAGCGCGCCCTTGGCCATGCTTTCGAAGAACAGCACCTCGGCCTTGCCATCGTGCACGCGCTTGAGCTGCGGCACGCTGGCGGCGTCGGCGCCCAGCGCGGTCAGCTTCTTGAGCAACGCCGGCGTGGGCTGGCCGCTCGCATCCAGACCCACAGCCACGGGCATGAGCTTCTGCGACACCGCCTTGTCGGCCGCGGCGGGCAGCACTTCGGTGATATGCGCCGCCAGCCGGCGCGGCGAGGCAAAGGCGGTGAGCTGCGAATGTGCCGAGGTCAGGCCTTGCGCCTGCAGTTGCTCCAGCAACACGCCCGCGAAGGCATCGCCGAGCTTTTGCAACGCCTTCGGGGGCAGTTCTTCGACAAACAGTTCGACAAGAAGATTCTGGTGATTCATGGTGTGTTTCTCGCTGCGCGGCGCGTGCGCTCAGGCGGCCTTCTTGTTCTGTTGTTCCGCGGCCTTGGCCAGCTCGGCCAGCACCTCGTCGGCATGCGCCTTGGGCGCCATGGGGAAGCCCAGGCGCGCACGGCTGTCCAGGTAGGCCTTGGCCACGGCGCGCGCCAGGTTGCGGATGCGGCCGATGTAGGCGGCGCGCTCGGTCACGGAGATCGCCCCGCGCGCATCCAGCAGGTTGAACGTGTGCGCCGCCTTGAGCACCTGCTCGTAGGCCGGCAGCGCGAGCTGCTCGCCCATCAGGTGGTTGGCCTGCTTTTCATGGGCGCCGAAGGCGGTGAAGAGGAACTCGGCGTCGGAATGCTCGAAGTTGTAGGTGGACTGCTCCACCTCGTTCTGGTGGTACACGTCGCCATAGGTCAATTTCGCGCCATTCGGGCCCTCGGTCCAGGTCAGGTTGTAGACGTTGTCCACGCCCTGCAGGTACATGGCCAGGCGTTCCAGGCCGTAGGTGATCTCGCCCGTGGCGGGCTTGCAGTCGATGCCGCCGACCTGCTGGAAATAGGTGAACTGCGTTACCTCCATGCCGTTGAGCCACACCTCCCAGCCCAGGCCCCAGGCGCCCAGCGTGGGGTTCTCCCAGTCATCTTCCACGAAGCGGATGTCGTTCTTCTTGAGGTCAAAGCCCAGGGCTTCGAGCGAGCCCAGGTACAGCTCCAAGATGTTGTCGGGCGCGGGCTTGAGCACCACTTGGTACTGGTAGTAATGCTGCAGGCGGTTGGGGTTCTCGCCATAGCGGCCGTCCTTGGGGCGGCGGCTGGGCTGCACGTAGGCAGCCTTCCAGGGCTCCGGGCCCAGAGCTCTCAAAAACGTAGCTGTATGCGACGTACCGGCGCCCACTTCCATGTCATAGGGCTGCAAGAGTGCGCAACCCTGGTCGGCCCAGTAGGACTGCAGTTTGAGGATGATTTGTTGGAATGTCAGCATGGCTGTGTGTCTGAGAGAGCGGGCGCGCTCGCACGCGCGAACCGGCAATTTTAGGCGTCCAAGCAAAACGGGGGCCGCAGCCCCCGTCGTACCTGGCCCGAGGCCGTCACTGGCCTTGCCAGCGGCGCAGCACCAGGCTGGCGTTGGTGCCGCCAAAGCCGAAGCTGTTGGACAGCACGTGGGTCAACTGCGCGTCGCGCGTCTGGGTCACCAGCGGCATGGAGCCCAGCAGCGGGTCCGGCGTCTCCACGTTGGCCGATCCGGCGATGAAGCCCTTGTTCAGCATGATCAGGCAGTAGATCGCTTCCTGCACGCCGGTGGCGCCCAGCGAATGGCCGGTGAGCGACTTGGTGCTGGAGAACGGCGGCACGGCCTCGCCGAACACCGCCTGCATCGCACGCACTTCCTGCATGTCGCCCACAGGCGTGGAGGTGCCGTGGGTGTTGATGTAGTCGATGGGCGCGCCCAGGCCTTCCATGGCCTGCTGCATGCAGGCGATGGCGCCGTCGCCCGACGGGGCCACCATATCTTCGCCGTCGCTCGTGGCGCCAAAGCCCACGACCTCACCCAGGATGGTGGCGCCGCGTGCCAGTGCATGCTCCAGGCTTTCCAGCACCACGGCACCGCCGCCGCCGGCGATCACGAAGCCGTCGCGGTTGGCGTCATAGGCGCGCGAGGCCTTCTCGGGCGTGGCGTTGTACTTGCTGGACATGGCGCCCATGCCGTCGAACAGCAGCGACATGCCCCAGGACAGCTCTTCGCCGCCGCCGGCGAACATCACGTCCTGCAGGCCCCAGGCGATCTGCTGCGCAGCGGCGCCGATGCAGTGCGCCGACGTGGAGCAGGCCGAGGTAATGGAATAGTTGATGCCCTTGACCTTGAAGTTGGTCGCGAGGCACGCGGACACGGTGGAGCTCATGCAGCGCGTGACCTGGTAGGGTCCCACGCGGCGGATGCCCTTTTCGCGCAGCGTGTCGGCCGCCTCGATCTGGTTGGCGGGAGAGCCGCCGCCCGAGCCCATGATGAGGCCGGTGCGCGGGTGGCTGACCTGTTCGGGGGTGAGGCCGGCCTGCTGGATGGCGTCTTCCAGGGCAATCTGCGCATAGGCCGCGGCGTCGCCCATGAAACGCAGCTGCTTGCGGTCGATGCGCGCCTCGACGTCGATCTCAGGCACCCCCGCCACCTGGCTGCGCAGGCCCAGCTCGGTGAACTGGGGCACGGCCTTGATGCCGGAGCGGCTGGCGCGCAACGCCTCCTCCACGGTCTGCAGATCGTTGCCAATGCACGAGACGATGCCCGCGCCCGTGATCACCACCCGTTTCTTGGTCATGCTGCGCTTCCCTGTGCGTCGCCTTCGCGCAGGAACAGACCCACGCGCAGGTCGTTGGCCACGTAGATTTCCTTGCCGTCGGCCAGCAGGCGTGCATCGCCGATGGCCATGTTGAGTTTGCGCTTGATGACGCGCTTGATGTCGATTTCGTAGGTCACGAGCTTCACGTCCGGGCCCACCTCGCCGGTGAACTTGACCTCGCCCGCGCCCAGCGCGCGGCCACGGCCCGGCAGGCGCAGCCAGGTGAGATAGAAGCCGATGAGCTGCCACATGGCATCCAGCCCCAGGCAGCCGGGCATGACCGGGTCACCCTGGAAATGGCAGGCGAAGAACCACAGGTCGGGCTTGACGTCGAGTTCGGCCACGATCTTTCCCAGGCCATGCGCGCCGCCGTCGGTGTCGATGTGCGTGATGCGATCGAACATCAGCATGGGGGGCAGGGGCAGGCGCCCGCTGTCCGGACCGAACAACCGGCCCTCGCCCGAGGCGATGAGTTGTTCGTACGAGAAGGAATCAGCCATTGTCAATCGTGCTCCAGACGGCCCGTGCCGTCGCGGTAGGTGGTTGTCGTTGATGCAAAAAAATCAGCGCGCGGCCCGCGGCCACGGGCGGCGAAGGCCCTCTATTATCCAGGCTCGCGCGCGCTCTGGCCTGTAACCGTGCCCCGGGAAAGCCCGCTGGCTACCGCGCTGGGATGATCTGGATCAATTTCCAGCCCGCACCCGCCCTGTGCGCCCGCGCAGGCACCAGGCCAGCCCCGCCACTGCAAACCCGAGCGCCCACAGGGGCCAAAGCCCCCAGCGCGCCACCCACCGGGCGTACGGCGTGGCGGCGCCACCACGCCCCTGCACCTGGGCGCGCAGCACGCCGCGCTGATAAGCCGGCATGCGGTGCGTGACCTGCCCGCGGTGGTCGATCACCGCCGTGGCGCCGGTGTTGGTGGCACGCACCATGGGACGCTCGAACTCCAGCGCGCGCAGACGGCTGATGGCCAAGTGCTGGTCCACTGCCACGGTGTTGCCGAACCAGCCGATGTTGCTCAGGTTCACGAGGATGGTCGGGCTGCTCGCCGGGTCGAGAAAGCGCACGCCGATCTCCTCGCCGAACAAGTCCTCGTAGCAGATATTGGGCGCTATGCGCTCGCCGGCCCACGCCAGCGACGGCTGACCCACCGCGCCGCGGTTGAAGTCGCCCAGGGGGATGTTCATCATCTCGGTGAACCAGCGGAAGAACGGCGGGATGAACTCGCCGAACGGCACCAGGTGGTGCTTGTCGTAGCGGTAGGGCTGCGACTGCTCTGGCGCAAAGCCCAGCACCGAGTTGGTATAGCCCTCTTCCAGGCTGCCCAGCGGGATGCCCAGCAGCAGCGCCTGGCCGCCCGCGGCATAGCGCTCGGCCATGCCCTCCAAATAGCCGGGCACCAGCTGCTGCGGCAACAGGGGGATGGCCGTCTCGGGCGCCACCACCAGGCTGGCCTTGGCCGCGTGGATCTGGTCGTAATACCACTGCAGCGCCATCGGCACGCCACTGCCGGGCTGGAACTTCTCGTCCTGCGGGATGTTGCCCTGCAGCAGCGCCAGCGACAGCGGCGCATGCACGGGCGGCGGGGCACCGCAGCCCTCGACGGCGCAGTGGCGCTGCCAGGCGGCCCCTGCCCCCACGGCCGTGAGCGCGAGGACCAGCGCCCAGGCACGTGCGTTGCGCAGGTCGGCGCGGCGCGCCTGCGCCAGCAACATGGCCAAGAGCGCCGCCGCAGCACCGATGCCGTACACGCCCACGCTGCGCGCCAGCGCGGCCAGGGGCCCCTGCACATGCGCGTAGCCGCCTGCGCCCCACGGAAAGCCGGTCCACCATTGGCCGCGTGCCAATTCCGCCAACAACCACAGCGCAGCAAAAACGATAGCTGCCAACGCTCTATGGACGGGCGCTAGAGCCCAAAAACATGCAGAAACCGCTGCGTAATAACTGCCGAGGAACGCCGCCAGCCCCAGCACCGCCAGCACGGCCAGCGGCGCGGCCAGTCCCCCATACGTGTGCATGGAGATGAACAGCCACCAGAACGTGCCCGCGAGCCACGCCGTGGCGAACACCCAGCCCAGCAGGCCGGCCCGGCGTGTACCGCCGGCGCCCAGCAGCACATGCGCCCACAAGGCCAGCGACAGGATCTGCAGCCACCACAGCGGCTGTCCGCCCCAGGGCCAGGCCAGCGATGCGGCCTGCGCCAGCCCGGCCACCAGGGCCAGCACCCAGGGCAACGGGCCGCGGCGCGGTGCGTGCGCGGCCAGGGGCGGTGCGACGGCCATCAGCGTTCGGACTCGGGCGTGCCCGCCGCCGGTGCGACCTTGAACCAGCGCACCGACCCGCCCTTGGTGTGCATCACCACAAACTGCAGGCCGCCGAGCACCACGGACTCTCCCTTGCGCGGCATGCGGCCCAGCTCGTGCGCGATCAGGCCGCCAATGGTGTCAAAGCTCTCATCGGGGTCGCTGCCCTGCAGCGCCACGCCGAAGGCCTCGGCCACGCGCTCCACGGGCGTGTCGCCGCTCACGCGGAAGGTGCGGTCGGCCAGGCCGAAGATGTCGCCCTCGTCCTCGGGGATGTCGAACTCGTCCTCGATCTCGCCCACGATCTGCTCGATCACGTCCTCGAACGTCACCAGACCGGCGATGCGGCCGAACTCGTCGATGGCGATGGCCATGTGGTTGCGCGTGTTGCGGAATTCCCGCCCCAGGTCATGCAGGCCCTTGCTCTCGGGCACGAACAGCGCCGGGCGCACCAGCGTGCGCACGTTCAGCCCCGGCGAGCGCCAGAGCTTGAGCAGATCCTTGGCCAGCAGGATGCCGATGATGTTGTCGCGCTCGCCCTGGTACACAGGAAAGCGCGAGTGCGCGGTGTGCAGCACCTGGTGCATGAGCTCGTCCACCGGCGCGTCGATGTCCAGCATGTCCATGCGTGGCGCGGGCACCAGCACGTCGCCCGCAGTCATCTCGGCCATGCGCAGCACGCGCTCCAGCATCACCCGCGCATCGGCGTTGATGACGTCGTTGTCCTCGGCCTCGGCCAGCGTGGCGATGAGCTCGGCCGTCGAGTCCGGCCCGGGGTTGATGAACTCGACGAGGCGCTGCAGGAACGTGCGCTTGTCCTCCTTGTCGGAGGCGCGCGCAGGGTGGGGGTCGGACACGGGGACGGGTGCAGGTTGTGCAGAGAGTGGATCAGCCCCCAAGGATAGCGGATCGCCCCGCGCACCCGCGGGGCACGCCGGGGGCGCGCCTGCCTACTCGGCGGCCTGGTGGCGGCCGTCGCGCACGCCCTGGCGGATTTCCTGCAGGTCGGCGAGGAAGCGCCAGAACTGCCGCGCCTGCTTCTTGAGCTGGTAGTCCACTTCGCCGAAATGCTCGGCCATGATCTCGGACACGCGCGTGTCGAAGCGCGCGGGCGGCAGCTGCAAGTACGCCTCGGACTCGGATCCGTCGCGGCGCACCGTGGCGCCGGCATTGCGCGCGATCTTGAGCATGGCCGTGTTCTCGGTGAGCGCGTGGATGAACATCATGCTCACGCCGCGGTTGCGCGCCAGCATCACCGCGCGCTCGAACAGCCGCGCGCCGTAGCCGCGCCCGCGGGCCGTGGCCGAGACCGAGACGCCGAACTCGGCGCAGCTTTCGTACTCGCCCGATGGCGCAAACGCCACATGGGCCATGGCGATCAACTCCAGGCGGCGGTTGAAGATGCCGAACACCTCGTCGCGCGAGAAGTCCAGCAACTCGGCGTAGCGGCGCACCTGGTCGTCGTTGGCGGCGTAGCCAAAGCGCAGGTAGCGGTCGCGCGGCTCCAGGCGCAGCAGGTGGGCGGCAATGCGCTCGCGGTGCTGCGGGCCGAGCGAACGGATGGGCACCATCACAGTGTTCATGGCAAAACCTCGGTGGAAGCGTCCCCCGGCGGTGGGGCGCAGCATTTGTCGCCCTGCGTTCCAGGAAGCGCGAAGCCAGTCTTTGGTTGAAAGCATGATGCGGCCGATTCTAGGGTTTTCCCTAGGAATCTGGGGCGCATATGCTGCAATGCAACAAAAAAGTAGGGGAAATCAGATCCAAGGGAAAAATGGCCTCTAGCCCTTACCCAGTAAGCGCAAGCAGCTATCAATACAGGACTGCCTCTGTCCGCCACGCGACTGCCGTGCCTTTTTTATCTACACCGGCAGGGCGGTAGTAGCCTTGACCCGGTCCAGAACGAAGCTGGTCTTGCAGTCCTGCACGCTGGGGTGCTTGAGCAGCGTGTCCATGATGAAGCGGCTGTAGTGCGCCATGTCGGCCACCACCACGCGCAGCAGGTAGTCCATCTCGCCGGTGAGCGACGCGCACTCCACCACCTCAGGCCAGGTCTGCACGCTGGCGCGGAAGAGGTCCATCGGGTTGCGCTTGTGGCTCTCGGTGTGCTTTTCCAGGCGCACGTTCAGGTAGGCGGTCAGTCCCAGGCCCACGCGCTCGGGGCGTACCAGTGCCACGTAGCGGTCAATCACGCCCTCTTCCTCCAGCCGCTTGGCGCGGCGCAACACGGCGCTGGGCGACAGGCCCACCTGTTCGCCGATCACGTCATAGGTCTCGCGGCCGTTGTCCTGCAGGCGGCGCAGGATGGCACGGTCCAGCTTGTCGAGGGCGGGGGTGCGTTCGCTCATGGCGGCGGATTCTAGGCAAGCGCCGCACGAGACGCACCCGCGTGTTCCCTAACGCGAAATGACTGCACATCGCATTGACGTTGCGCAACATTCCTGCATATCCACACTCAAACCCGTGCGCATTCGCCAGAAACATGAGCCCCGCCCCTCCTACAGTGAAGCGACACACCCTAAGGAGACTGCCGATGACTGCCGCCCTGCCCCTTCGCGCCACCCACGACGCCGACGCCTGGGAGAACCCCATGGGCCTGATGGGCTTCGAGTTCGTGGAGTTCACCTCGCCCACCCCGGGGCTGCTGGAAGCGGTGTTCGAGAAGCTGGGCTTTACGCTCGTGGCGCGCCACCGGTCCAAGGACGTGCTGCTGTACCGGCAGAACCAGATCAACTTCATCCTGAACCGCGAGCCGGCCAGCCAGGCCGCGTACTTTGGCGCCGAACACGGCCCCTCGGCCTGCGGGCTGGCCTTTCGCGTGAAGGATTCGCACCAGGCCTACCGGCGTGCGCTGGAGCTGGGCGCCCAGCCGATCGAGATCCCCACCGGCCCCATGGAACTGCGCCTGCCGGCCATCAAGGGCATCGGCGGCGCGCCGCTGTACCTGATCGACCGTTTTGAGGACGGCAAGTCCATCTACGACATCGACTTCGACTTCCTGCCCGGCGTGGACCGGCGCCCTGTGGGGCACGGCCTGAACGAGATCGACCACCTCACGCACAACGTGTACCGGGGCCGCATGGGATTCTGGGCCAATTTCTACGAAAAGCTCTTCAACTTCCGCGAGATCCGCTACTTCGACATCCAGGGCGAGTACACGGGCCTGACGTCGAAGGCCATGACCGCGCCGGACGGCAAGATCCGCATCCCGCTGAACGAAGAGGCCAAGCAGGGCGGCGGGCAGATCGAGGAATTCCTGATGCAGTTCAACGGCGAGGGCATCCAGCACATCGCGCTGATCTGCGACTCGCTCGTCGAGGTGGTGGACAAGCTGGGGCTGGCGGGCGTGCCCCTGGCCCCGGCGCCCAACGACATCTATTACGACATGCTGGACACCCGCCTGCCGGGTCACGGCCAGAACGTGGCGGAACTACAGGCGCGCGGCATCCTGCTGGACGGCACCACGGCTGACGGCACACCCCGTCTGCTGCTGCAGATCTTCTCCACGCCCATGCTGGGGCCGGTGTTCTTTGAGTTCATCGAACGCCAGGGCAACTACCGCGAGGGTTTCGGCGAAGGCAACTTCAAGGCGCTGTTCGAATCGCTGGAGCGTGACCAGATCCGGCGCGGCGTCCTGCAGACCCAGGCGTGAGCCCTGGGCGCGGCCCGCCATGGAATGACGCACTGCAACAACGGCTTTCTATACTGAGCGCCCTTTCAAAGAGACTCGGGAGAAATTCAATGTTGCGTCGCCGTCAATTGGTGGGTTCCCTTGCGCTGTGCATGGCTTGCGCCGTACAGGCACAGAACGCATCCGCCCCCATGACCATCGTGGTGCCCTACGCGGCCGGAGGCCCGCTCGATAAGAGCGCGCGCATCCTGGCCGAAGGGGCACAGGCCCAACTCGGGCCCATCCAGGTGCAGAACAAGCCGGGCGCCGGCGGCAACCTGGGCGCAGACACGGTGGCCAAGGCGCCCAAGGGCGGCAACCTGCTGGTGATGGGCGCGGTCGCCACCCATGCCGTGAACCCCTGGCTGTACAAGAATTTCCCCTACAACCCGGTCAAGGATTTCACGCCCATCGTGCTCGTCGCCCGCACACCGAACGTGCTGGTGATGAGCGCCGAACGGGCCAAGGCGTTGGATATCAGCACCACCACCGACCTCGTGAAGTACATGAAGGCCCACCCGGACCAGCTCAAGTACGGCTCGGGCGGCAACGGCAGCATCGGCCACATCGCCGGGGAGATGTTCAAGTCGCTCACCAACACGCGCATGCCCCATGCGCCCTTCCAGGGCGCGGGTCCGGCGCTCAAAGCGCTACAGGACGGCGGCGTGGACATCGTGTTCGACAACCTAGCGTCGTCACTGCCACTGATCCAGGGCGGCAAGCTCAAGGCGCTGGGCGTGACATCGCTGGGCAGCGACGACGCCCTGCCCCACGTGCCCAGCATCAACAGCGAGGTGCCCGGCTTCAACGTGTCCACCTGGTTCGGGCTGTTTGCCCCCGCCACGCTGCCCGCCGCCGATGCACAGAAATACGCCACGGCGTTCTCGAAAGCCATGCACTCGCCGGCCGGCAAGGCGCAGTTCCAGAAGATGGGCCTGACGCCCGAGGAACTCACGCTGGGCGGCTTCGGCAGCTTCGTGCGCTCGGAACTGGGCAAGTACGAATTCCTCATCAAGGCCGCCAAGATCCACATCGACTGAACGCCGTCCTGCACTCCCGCCCGCCGGCCCACACCAGGCCGGCGGTGCACGATGACGGCGTGGTTCCAACAAGGAGACAAGCACCATGGGACAAGCCCCCGTCGTCTACGGACAATCCAGCCGCCCGCCGCGCGGCGACTATTCGCGTGCGCAGGAGGATTACACCTGCGCGCAGAACTTCGCGGCGTACACCGCCGCCGACCACGACACCTACCACCGCCTGTACCAGCGCCAGTCCGCCCAGCTGCAGGGCCTGGCGAGCGAGGCCTTCATCCAGGCCCTGCCGCTGCTGGGCGCCAAGGAGCGCATCCCGCGCTTCGATGACGTGAACGAGCGCCTGTACCGCGCCACGCGCTGGGAGCTGGTGGCCGTGCCAGGGCTGATCCCCGAGGTGCCGTTCTTCTCGCTGCTGGCGAACCGCAAATTCCCGGTCACCGACTGGATCCGCACGCCCCAGGAATTCGACTACATCGTCGAGCCCGACGTGTTCCACGACCTGTTCGGCCACGTGCCGCTGCTGTTCAACCCGGTGTTTGCCGACTATGTGCAGCGCTATGGCGAAGGAGGCCTGAAAGCGGCGGGACTGGGCGCCTGCGAGATGCTCTCGCGGCTGTACTGGTACACGATCGAGTTCGGCCTGATCCGCGAGCAAGGCGGGCTGCGCGCCTATGGCGCGGGCATCCTCAGCTCGCGCGGCGAACTGCCCTACGCCGTGCACAGCCCCGAGCCGCAGCGCCTGCCACTGGAGCTGGAACGCACCATGCGCACGCGCTACAAGATCGACACCTACCAGCAGACCTACTTCGTGATCGACAGCTTCGAGCAGCTGTTCGAACTCACGGCGCAGGATTTCGCGCCGATCTACGAACGGCTGCGCGGCCAGCCCGAGTTCGCGGCCGATGCGCGCGAGCCGCTCCCGGCCTGAAGCGCGTCGCCGACACGCTCAGGGCTGCTCGAGCAGCGCCAGGCAGTCCTGCAGCACGCGCGGGTGGAACGCCATCTCGACGTGCGCCACGCCTTCAATGAAGCGGTTGTCCGCGCCCTGCAGCATTGCAGCCGCGGGCGGATAGACCACGTTGTCGCAGTTGGAGTACCAGCACACGAAGACTGCGGCGCGTGCCGGCGGCTCGTCTTGCCCCAACTGGCGCACCCAGGGGCCGTGCAACCGCATCTGCCGGCCATTGGTGCTGCGTGCGCCGCGCGCGGGCCAGGTGCCGTGGTGCGGCGATCCCAGCGTGACGATGCGGTGCACGCGCTGCTCGCTGCCCGGCACGGCGCGCAGCCAGGCGCGTGCGGCCAGACCGCCCATGCTGTGGCCCACGATCAGCGGCGCCCGCCCAGTGGCCTCGGCCACGCGGCGCACGGCATCGTCGATGGTGCGGCAGTAAACGTCGATGGAGCCGAAGGCGGGCTCCAGGGTCACGGCCACAAAGGCATGGCCGCGCGCACGCAGCAGCGCCAGCCAGGGCGTCCAGAACCCTCGGTTGCACAGGAAGCCGTGCACCAGCACCACGCCGCGCGGGCCGGGTACGTCCGACGCGCGCGGTGGCAGCCAGTCCGCCACGGCCTGGTGGCGGAACGGCTGCCACCAACCGAAGACCAGGCTGGCCCAGCGTGACTCGGCCCACCAGGCGCGCAGCAGCTGCCCGGCGCGCGGACGCGGCGTCGCATCCCCCCGGCAAACCCAGGCCATCAAGAAAAATTGCGGCGCCATGCCCAGGCGGAATATCAGCGGGACCGCGGCCACGCCCGCCAGCGCCAGCGCCGGCGAACGGGCCCAGAACCAGGCCATCCAGCCCGCGATCAACAGCAGATGCACGGCCACCGCCCAGCGTTGCCAACGCGCGTTCGTCATGAAGCTCCCTTGTGGTGGTTGTGGTGTGTCGCTTGGGTGACCTCTGCGGCATCCGGACTAGGACAAGCCCGGTATGGCGCGTCCAAGGCCACTTCCACAATCGGTGCGATCTTGCCCCATACCGCAACGAGGACCCTTGCATGGAACGAATCTGGCTCAAGAACTACCCCGCTGGCGTGCCGCACGACGTGGATGCCGATGCCTACCCCTCGGTGGCGCAGATGCTGGAGGAGTCCTTCCACCGCCACGCCGACAGCCCGTTCTCGGTATGCATGGACCGGTGGATGAGCTACCGCGAACTCGACCGCCTGTCGGCCCGGCTTGGCGCGTGGCTGCAGGGCCAGGGTCTCGCGCCCGGTGCGCGCGTGGCCATCATGCTGCCCAACGTGCCGCAGTTCGCGGTGACCATGGCCGCCGTGCTGCGCGCGGGCTACACGTGCGTGAACGTGAACCCGCTGTACACCGCGCGCGAGCTGGAGCACCAGCTCAAGGACTCGGGCGCCTCGGCCATCGTCATCCTGGAGAACTTCGCGCACACGCTGGCCGAGGTGATCGACCACACTGCCGTGCAGCATGTGGTGATCGCCTCCATGGGCGACCTGCTGGGCGCTTGGTACGGACGCTGGATCACCTTTGCCGTGCGCCACCTGGCCAAGATGGTGCCCGCGTACGAGCTGCCCCTGACGGGCGGGCGCCAAGTGATCAGTTTCAAGCGCGCGCTGGCCCTGGGCGAGCGGCGCACGCTGACCCCGGCACGCGTCGCGCCCGACACGCCGGCCTTTCTGCAGTACACGGGCGGCACCACGGGCCTGTCCAAAGGCGCAGTGCTCACCCAGCGCAACATCGTCGCCGCGACGCTGCAGGCCGAGGCCTGGTTCACCCCCGCGCTGGGCAAGATCGGCGATCTGAGCCGCGCCAACAGCATTGCCGCGCTGCCGCTGTACCACATCTTCGCGCTCACGCTGTGCCTGCTGGCCATCCGCCAGGGCTCGCGCCTGACGCTGATCCCGAACCCGCGGGACATCCCTAAGTTCGTGGAGGTGCTGAAGAAGCGCCCCTTCCACATGCTGCCCGCCGTGAACACGCTGTTCAACGCACTGCTGCAGAACCCGCAGTTCCGCCATCTGGATTTCTCGCAGCTGTGCGTGGCGCAGGCCGGCGGCATGGCCGCGACCGAGGCCACGGCCCAGCAGTGGAAGGCCGTGACGGGCGCCACCATGATCGAAGGCTGGGGCATGAGCGAGACCTGCGCCATCGGCACCAACAACCCGGTGAACAGCACCGCCTTCAGCGGCAGCATCGGCCTGCCGCTGCCAGGCATCGACATCGCCATCAAGGACGACGCAGGCGCGAGCCTGCCCATCGGCTCGGCGGGCGAAATCTGCATCAAGGGCCCCAACGTGATGCCCGGCTACTACAACCAGCCCGAGGAAAATGCCAAGGCCTTCACGCCCGACGGCTTCATGCGCACGGGCGACATCGGCGTGATGGACGAGGAGGGCTACACGCGCATCATCGACCGCAAGAAGGACATGATCCTGGTGAGCGGCTTCAACGTCTTCCCCAACGAACTGGAGCAGGTGGTGGCCCTGTGCCCGGGCGTGCTGGAATGCGCCGCCGTGGGCGTGGCCGACGACAAGCAGGGCGAGGCCATCAAGGTGTTCGTGGTGCGCAGCGACCCCTCGCTGACCGAGGACGACGTGGTGCGCTACTGCCATGAACACCTGACCGGCTACAAGCGGCCAAAATACATCGAATTCCGCGACGAACTGCCCAAGACCAACGTGGGCAAGATCCTCCGACGGGAGCTGCGCGACGGCAAGTGATGCCGCGCCCCGGTTACTCCAATTTTCATAGCTGATGCCGCTTGTTCCACCTGCCCTACCGCCGGAAATCATTGTCATCGAGCGCGGCTGGCTGTCGGCCAACAACGTGCTGCTGTTGGGGCGCGACTGCACGGCGCTGGTGGACAGCGGCTACTGCGCCCACGCGCCGCAAACCGTGGCGCTGGTGGAGTCGGCGCTGGACGGGCGTGTGCTGGACCAGTTGCTCAATACCCACCTGCACAGCGACCATTGCGGCGGCAATGCCGCGCTGCAGGCGCGCTGGCCGCAGCTTGCCACCCGCATCCCCCCGGGGCAGTGGGCACAGGTGCAGGACTGGGACCCGGTGGCGCTGAGCTACGTGCCCACCGGCCAGGAGTGCCCGCGCTTTCGTGCCGACGGCGTGCTGCCCCGCGGCACCGAGGTGCAGCTGGGCGACCGCGCGTGGCAGGTGCACGCAGCCCCGGGGCATGACACCCATGCCGTGGTGCTGTTCGAGCCGCACGCCCGCGTGCTGATCTCGGGCGACGCGCTCTGGGAGAACGGCTTCGGCGTGGTGTTCCCCGAACTGGACGGCGAGCAGGCTTTTGCCGAGGTGGGCGCCACGCTGGACCTGATCGAGCGGCTGGACCCGCTCACCGTGATCCCCGGCCACGGCAGCGTGTTTGGCGACGTGCCCGCCGCGCTGGCGCGGGCGCGGCGCCGGCTGGCGGGTTTCGAGGCCGACCCGGTCAAACACGCGCGCCACGCGGCCAAGGTGCTGCTCAAGTACAAGCTGCTGGAATGGCAGCAGGCGCCGCTGGCGCAAGTGCATGCCTGGTTGGCGGCCACACCGTACTTCGGCCTGCTGCACCAGCGACACTTTGCGCAGCAGACCGCATCCGTCTGGGCCGAGCAGCTGATGCAGGAACTGGTGGACGCCGGCGCGGCCCGGCGCGAGGGCGGCGCGCTGCTCAACGCCTGATCGCCCTGCCGCCGTGTGCCATCCGGTAACGGGGCACGCGCCAGCATTGGCCGAATACTTGCCGCGCTGGGCGGGACTTCGCGCGCCCAACCGTGGGTTTGTTGCCAAACCACCACAAAACACCACTGCTGCTGACGTTTCCGCCACTGTGGGTGAGGCATTTTTGCACTTATTGACGCAAACGAGATTGATTCGCAACAATAATCCCTAGCGAATAATTCCAACCTCTCGTTTCCAGCAATGCCCTCCTCCTCCCCTCTCAAGAAGCCCAAGAGCCTGCGCATGGCCGCAGCCCTGCTGCCGCTGAGCGCCATCGCCCAGGTGCAGCCTACGCCCGCCCCCGTCACCACGCTGCCCACGGTGACGGTGCAGGAGCAGGCCATCGATCCCAACCCCAACGCCGAGGTCGGCGCGCCCTACAAGGCCAAGACCTCCGCCGACACGCGCCACACCCGCCCGCTGGCCGAGACGCCGCAGACCATCCAAGTGGTCACCGGCGAGGCCATCCGCGACTCCGGCGCCACCGACCTCAAGCAGATCCTGGCCGCGCAGCCCGGCATCACCCTGGGCACGGGCGAAAACGGCAACGCCTTTGGCGACCGCTACATCATCCGCGGCCAGGAGGCGCGCTCGGACGTGTTCGTGGACGGCCTGCGCGACCCCGGCATGACCACGCGCGAGAGCTTCGCCATCGAGCAGGTGGAAGTCACCAAGGGCCCCAACTCCAGCTTCGCGGGCCGCGGCTCGGCAGGCGGCGCGGTGAACGCCGTGACCAAGCAGGCCACCCTGGACTATGACTTCACACGCGTGTCCGCCGGCGTGGGCACCGACAGCCACCACCGCGTGACGCTGGACATGAACAAGGGCTTCACCGACAAGTTCGCCCTGCGCGCCAACGCCCTGACCTCGGGCGAGGACGTGCCGGGCCGCAGCCCCTCGCAGCGCCGCCGCGACGGCCTGGCGCTGTCGGGCCTATGGGAGATGAACCAAGACCTGTCCGTCACGCTGGACTACTATGGCCTGCGCGCCAAGGACAAGCATCCCGACCTGGGCGGCTACCTCGTGGGCACGGTGCCCAACCGCCGCCCCGCCACGGGTGTGCCGGTCTATGCGCAGAACAGCGACTTCCTGAATTCCGACGTGGACACGGTCACCGCGCGCATCGCCTACCGCTTTGCGCCCGACCTCAAACTCACCAGCCTGACGCGATACGGCCAGTCGGACAACCGCTACGCCACCACGGGAGCCTCCAACGGCACGGTGCTGGACGCGGCCAACAACCCGATCGGCACGGCCGGCGTGCTGGACGGCGGCCACACCGGCTGGCAGGACGTGAAATATTTCGCGCACCAGAGCAACCTGCGCTGGGACAAGCAGATCGGCAGCCTCAAGCATGAATTCATCTTCGGCTTCGAATACACCGACCACAAGGTGAAGTCCGGCAACTACGGCGTGACCAACACCGGCGCCACCAACTGCCGCGTTTCGGGCCGCAACGGCCCGCAGGCCGGCTGGTGCATCACTGATCTGAACGGCAACCCCGTGAGCAACCTGGGCGACCTGGCCGGCCGCAGCTACGAACGCCGCAGTTGGACACGCGACTGGCGCGTGAAGACCTTCGCACTGTCGGCCATGGACACGGTGGACCTGACCGACCAGTGGACCGTGTTCGGCGGCCTGCGCGCCGACCACTACGACCTGTCGCTGGACACCCGCAACAACCAGACGGGCGCGATCACGGGCAACTACGGCTTCAACGACACACTGCTCAACGGCCACCTGGGTGTGAGCTACAAGATCAACCCCATGGGTATGGTCTATGCAAGCTACGGCACGGCGCAGGACATCAACGGCGGCGAACCCGACACCGGCACGAGCAGCGGCTACGGCGGCCTGGTGATCCACAACGGCAGCGCCGCCGGCGCCAAGCCCGAGACCTCGCAGAACATCGAGCTGGGCACCAAGTGGAACCTGCTGGACGACAAGCTGCTGGCCACCGCCGCCGTGTTCCAGACCACCAAGGACGACGTGATGGAGGGCGCCAACTACGACACTGAAGGCACCTTTAATACCGGCAAGAACCGCGTGCGCGGCATCGAACTGGGCCTGGCCGGCAATCTCACCAAGAACTTCCAGCTGCAAGCCGGAGCGGCGATCATGAAATCCAAGGTGCTGCGCTCGGCCGTGGCGTCCAACGTGGGCAACCCGCTGTCCAACTTCGCCGACCGCTCCTTCACCGTACAGGGCAAGTACCAGCTCACGCGCGACTTCTCCTTCGGCGCCGTGGCGCGCTACGAGAGCAGCCGCTGCGGCGGCCAGCCCGACACCGGTGCCGGCTACACCAACGGCATGTGCTCGCAGCCGGTGCCCTCGTTCAGCGTGTACGACCTGTTCGCGTCCTACCGCATCAACAAGCACGCCGACCTGCGCCTGAACGTGCTGAACGTGACCGACAAGGACTACTACACCGCCGTGTACCGCTCGGGCGCCTTCCTGTACAAGGGCGACGGCCGCGCAGTGCGCCTGACGCTGAACCTGGACTTGTAATCAAATAGGCTGCTAGCGCTTGATGGGCAAGCGCTGGCAGCTATCAAATTTGATGACACCACATATTCCCGCAGGCGTCTGGAACGCCATCGACTACGAACGGCTCGCGCCCCAGCACATGGACGCGGGCCGTCTTGCCTATGTGGCCGGCGGCTGCGGCTGGGACCGCACGGTGGCCGCCAACTGCGCCGCCTTCGCCGCCTGGGCCATCGTGCCGCGCCTGCTGCGCGACGTGCGCGGCGGCCACACGCGGCTCACGCTGGGTGGGCTGGACCTGCCCCACCCGCTGCTGCTGGCCCCGGTGGCGCACCAGCGCCTGGCCCACTCCGAGGCAGAAGTCGCCACCGCCCGCGCCGCCCAGGCCACGGGCACCTGCCTGGTGGCCAGCACGCTGTCGTCGTGCACGCTGGAGACGATCGCGGGTGCCGCCGGCCCCGCGCGCTGGTTCCAGCTGTACCTGCAGACCGAGCGAGAACACACGCTCGCCCTGCTGCGCCGCGCCGAGGCCGCGGGCTACCGCGCCATCGTGCTCACGCTGGACGCCAGCATCCAGCTGGCCAGCCGCAGCGCGCTGCAGGCGGGTTTTGTGATGCCCGCCGACTGCACGCCCGCCAACCTGGCGGCCTACCCACCGCCCGCGCCGCCCGTACTGGGCGCGGACGACAGCCGCATCTTCCAGGGCGCCATGCGCCACGCCCCTACCTGGGACGACCTGCGCTGGCTGCTGGGCGAGGCCCGCCTGCCTGTGTGGATCAAGGGCGTCATGCACTCCGACGACGCCCGCGCGCTGCAGGCGGCGGGCGCGGCCGGCCTCATCGTCTCCAACCACGGCGGGCGCAGCCTGGACGGCGCGCCCGCGTCCCTGCATCGCCTGCCCGCCGTGCGCGCCGCCGTGGGCGAGGGCTACCCCGTGCTGCTGGACGGCGGCGTGCGCAGCGGCGCCGACGCCTTCAAGGCCCTGGCACTGGGCGCCGACGCCGTGCTCATCGGCCGCCTGCAGATGTACGCCCTGGCCGTGGCGGGTGCGCTGGGCGTGGCCCACATGCTGCAGCTGCTGACCGAGGAGCTGCACGCCTGCATGGCCCAGGCCGGCTGTGCCCAGCTCTGCGACATCACCCCCAATTGCCTCACACCGCAACCACCATGCTGATCTCCATCGACCAGGTCCTCTCCAAGACGGAGGTGCGCGACTTTCGCGCCCAACTGGACGCCGCCGCCTGGGACGACGGCGCCGCCACCGCCGGCACGCTGGCCAAGAGCGTCAAGCGCAACCAGCAGATCACCGACGGCAGCGAACTCTGCCAGCGCCTGGGCCAGCACATCCTGCGCCGGCTGAGCAGCACGCCGCTGTTCATCAGCGCCGCGCTGCCGCGCACCATCTACCCGCCGAAGTTCAACCGCTACGCCGACGGCGGCACCTACGGCGCGCACGTGGACAGCGCGCTCATGTTCCTGCCCGGCAGCCACCAGCAGATGCGCACCGACCTGTCGGCCACGCTGTTCCTGGCCGAGCCCGAGGAATACGACGGCGGCGAGCTGGAAGTGGAGGGCCCCTTCGGCGTGCAGGCCGTGAAGCTGGCCGCCGGCGACATGGTGCTGTACCCCTCCAGCAGCCTGCACCGCGTCACGCCCGTCACGCGCGGGGCGCGCGTGGCATCGTTCTTCTGGATCGAGAGCCTGGTGCAGGACGAGGGCGAGCGCACGCTGCTGTTCGACCTGGACCAGTCCATCCAGCAACTCACGCCGCTGGTGGCGCCCGACGACCCGCGCCTGGTACAGCTCACGGGCGTGTACCACAACCTGCTGCGCCGCTGGGCCAGGCCCTGAGCACACCGGCGAACGATCACCGCAACCCATTCTTTTCCGGCAAGAAAGAGAGCCCCGCATGACATCCTGGATCCCGCACATCGCCGCCCTGGCGCTCGCCGTCTCGGCCAGCAGCGCCTTCGCCCACGGCAAGGTCACCTGCCCCGAGCATCCCCCCGCCGAATGGCGACCGCACACCGAGCTGGAGCAGAAGCTGGTGAAGGAAGGCTGGACCGTGCGCCGCATGGAAAAGACCGAAACCTGCTACGAGGTCTACGGCAAAGACCCGCAGGGCAAGCGCGTGGAAGCCTTCTTCGACCCCAAGACGCTTGAGCGCGTTCAAGACTGACGGTGCGCGCGCCGCCGGCGCACCGCTGCGCGTGTGGGACCGGCCCGTGCGCCTGCTGCACTGGGGCCTGGCCGCGTGCGTGGCCATGGCCTGGTGGAGCAGCGACGACACCGGTCCGCTGCACGAGCGCGTGGGCTACGTGGCCCTGGCCCTGCTGGCCGCGCGCGTGGCGTGGGGATTCGGCGGCAGCCGCTATGCGCGTTTCGCCCAGTTCGTGCGCACGCCTGCGGCCACGCTGGCCTATGCGCGCCTGGCGCTGGCGGGCCATGCGCCGCGCTACCTCGGCCACAACCCGCTGGGCGCCTGGATGGTGCTGGCACTGCTGGCGATCATGGCGTTGCTGGGCTTCACGGGCTGGCTCTACACCACCGACCGGTTCTGGGGCTATGGCTGGCTGGCCCACCTGCACCAGTCCCTGGGCTGGGCCCTGCTGGCCTGCGTGGCCCTGCATGTGGGGGGCGTGCTGTGGACCTGCCTGCAGCACCGCGAGAACCTGGTGCGCGCCATGGTCACCGGCCGCAAGGCGCCGCCGCGGGGTGACGATGTGGCATGAAAATGGCTCCAGCGCTTACCCTGCAAGCGCTGAAAGCTCCTTTTTATATAGCGCAGCAGGCCCTCAAGGCAGATTCAAGGCAGATCCTTGTTCGGCTCCGGCGCGCGCGCGTCGCGCGGGCCCACGGTGCCCAGCCGGCTCTTGAGCGACTGCGGCTGGCCGGTGAGGATGGCGGCGTAGTTCACCGTATTGGCCAGCACCTTCTTCACATAGTCGCGCGTCTCGCTGAAGGGCACGTTCTCGGCCCAGATGGCCGCGTCCAGCACCGGGCCGTTGCGCCAGTTGCGCGGGCGGCCCGGGCCGGCGTTGTAGGCTGCCGCCGCCAGGGGCATGGAACCGTCGAAGTCGTCCAGCGCCAGCTTCAGATAGGCGGTGCCGATGGCGATGTTGGTGTCGCGGTCGTAGAGCTGCTGGGGGGAGAAGCCCTCCAGGCCGATCTTGCGCGCCGTCCAGCGCGCGGTGGCGGGCATCACCTGCATCAGGCCCGACGCGCCCACGCCCGAGCGGGCATCCATGATGAAGCGGCTTTCCTGGCGGATCAGGCCATAGACATAGGCCGGGTCCAGCCCGATGCCGCGCGCGCGCTCCACCACGGCGGAACGGAACGGCATCGGAAAGCGCTGCGCCGCGTCGATCACGCCCTTGGTGCGCTCGCTGGTGTTGATGCAGCGGTCCCACACCTCGCGCTGGCAGGCGAAGTCGGCCGCGGCCAGCAGCTCGCGCTCGCCCATGCCGCCAGGGGTGTGCAGGTTGGTGGTGTAGTTCCACTCGCGCACGCCTTCGCTGCGCAGGCCCATCAGGATGGCGTACAGCGCACGGTTCAGGCCGGGGTTGGCGCGCGCGGTGGTTTTTTCTTCCTCGGTCAGCGGTGCGGGCGCCGGGGGCAGCGTGACGCGCTCGCCCAGTTCCTCCAGCGCCAGCTGTTCATAAAAGCCCGTGGTGCCGGCGATGCGCGCATACAGCTGGCGCGCGGCCGCGCGATCCTCGTCGCCGGGTCGGTTGGCCATGAGGGCGCGCGCCTTCCAGTACGTCCAGACGCTTTCCTGGCGCGCCGCGGGGCTCATGGCATCGATGCTGCGGCCCACCAGCTTCCATTGCCCGGCCCGCAGCGCGGCGCGCGCGCGCCAGGCCAGCATGTCGTCGGTCAGGTCGGCATCGCGGCCCACGTTGGCGTAGTAGCTGAGCGCATCGGGCGACAGCGCCGTGGCGGCCTGCTTGCCGATCAGGCCCCAGAGCCAGTTGCGCTCCTCAGCCGACAGGTGCGGTCCCCATTTGCTGTCCAGCAAGCTGGCGGCGTTGGCGACATCGCTCATGGCCATGCGGGTCAGCGCCAGCACCACCAGTTCCTGGCGCTCCTTGCCACGCGCCGTGGCACGGCCCGTGAGGTACTTGGTGGGCGAATCCAGCGCCTCGCGCAGTTGCGGCAGCGCATCGGGCGCGACGATTTCCACCGCCTTGCGCACCACACGCAGGCGGTTGGCCTCTGCGCCCAGACGCGCCTTGCGCCACACGTCCAGGGGCTTGATTTTCTTGGCGGCCAGCATCTCGGCGGCGGCACTGGAGCAGCCGTCGTCCAGCTCGCGCAGCGCATACCAGTGGCGCAGCATCTCGGCGCCGGCACTCTCGGCGGCCGTGCCCTTGATCTGCTCGATCGCGAGCGCGTAGCAATGCACCTCGCGGTCATCGCCCATGCGGAACTGCGGGTGAAATTCTGCGAACTGGTCCCAGTCGCGGCGTTGGCCCAGCAGCAGCAGCCAGTCGTTGCGCAGGCGGTCTTCCTGGTAGGTGCCCGCCCAGCGCTGCAGGAAGGCGGTCACTTCGGAGGGTTGGGCCTCCTCCAGCCGCGCACGCAGTTCCCAGTACGCGGCCCAGGGCTCCAGGGCATGGCCGCGCGCGCCCGGCAGCAGCGCGGCAAGCCGCTGCTTGTCGCCCTTGCGGAAGGCTTTCTGCATCTCCAGGACGGTGTCATCGCCGCGGTTTTGCGCCCCGGCCCACGGCGCGGCGGTGGCCAGCGCAGCGCCGGCGATCAGCGGTGTCAGAATCTTCATCCAAAGCATTGGGGGATTATGTGATGGACAAAGCAGCCCTGCGCCGCGCATTGGTAGAACAGCGCCTAAATCTGCCGGACCGCCTGCAGCGCGCCGACCAGCTGCAACGCGTGATGCGCATTTGGCTGGTGGACCGCCCGGACACCATCATCGGCGCCTACTGGCCGATCAAGGGTGAGTTCGATCCGCTGCCCGCGCTGCACCGCTGGAAGGAAGATGGCGAGTTGCTGGACGAGCCCCAGCTGCGCCGCATCGGCCTGCCCGTGGTGGACAAGGTGCACAAGACGCTCACCTTCCACGCCTGGTATCCCGGCTGCCCCATGGAGGAAGACGCCTACGGCATCCCCAAGCCCAAGGACACCGAGCTCATCCACCCCACGCTGCTGTTCGTGCCCTGCGTGGGCTACGGCCCGGGCGGCTACCGCCTGGGCTACGGCGGGGGCTTCTACGACCGCACGCTGGCGACGCTGCAGCCCCGCCCCGCCACCGTGGGCCTGGGGTTCACCCACGGCTACCTGGACGACTTCGAGCCCGAGGCACACGATCTGCCGCTGGACGCCATACTCAACGACAACGGCGTGGTCTGGCCGGTTTGACGCTTCAAAAACAAGAGCGGTTTGCGCTTGGCATACGGTGCTTTCAAGCAAATAACGAGCTCAAACCCTGTGATTACGGGCGCGAGCAGCTCTTTTTAACGTAGCACCACAGCATCAAGGAACCCCTCCATGCTCCAGCTCTACATTGGCAACAAGAACTACTCCTCCTGGTCCATGCGCCCCTGGGTGCTGCTGCGCCAGGCCGGCATCGCGTTCGAGGAAGTGCCCGTGCGCTTTGACAGCTTCGATGCCAATTCGCAGTTCAAGCGCCAGCTCAAGGCCGTCACCCCCGTGGCCAAGGTGCCCGTGCTGGTGGATGGGGACATCACCGTCTGGGACAGCCTGGCCATCGCCGAATACCTGGCCGAGCAGTACCCCGACAAGCATCTGTGGCCCCAGGACAAGGCCGCGCGCGCCCGCGCCCGCAGCGTGGTGGCCGAGATGCACAGTGGCTTCGGCGCGCTGCGCAGCCACTGCGGCATGAACATCGAGGCCCGCCTGCCCGAAGTGGGCGAGATCGTGTGGCGAGACCAGCCCGCCGTGCGCGCCGACGTGCAGCGCCTGGTGGACATGTGGAGCGAGCTGCTGGACCAGCACGGCGGCCCCATGCTGTTCGGCCAGTTCAGCATTGCCGACGCGTTCTATGCGCCAGTGTGCATGCGTCTGGCCACCTTTGCCCTGCCCGTGCCTGAACACATCACCGCCTATGTGCAGCGCGTGCAGCAGTTGCCGGGCGTGAAGGCCTGGATCGACGGCGCACTGGCCGAGCAGGACTTCGTGCCGTTCGACGAGCCCTACCGCGCACGGCGCGGCTAGCCCGCCGGCGCGGTGCCATGAAACTGCACATCCTGTCCGACCTGCACCTGGGCGTGCAGGGCATGGAGCACCCGCGCACCGACGCGGATGTGGTGATCCTCGCGGGCGACATTGCCCGCCCCGCGGCCGCCGTGGCCTGGGCGCAGGGCTTCGCCAAGCAGGTGCTGTACGTGCCGGGCAACCACGAGTTCTACGGCTCCAGCCTGCAGGACACCGCGCAAGAGCTGCGCCGTCTGTGCGAGGACAGCTCCGTGCACCTGCTGGACAACCGCAGCCTGGTGCTGCAGGGCGTGCGCTTCATCGGCAGCACGCTGTGGAGCGACTTCCGCGTGGCCGGCGATGGCGCCGCCCGCACCGAGGCCATGGCCCAGGCCCAGCAGTTCATGCGCGACTTCAGCCGCATACGCACGGGTGGCGCAGACGGCGGGGCGCTCTTCACGCCCCAGCATGCGGCCGAACTGTTCGACGCCAACGCCCGCTGGCTGGCGCGCGAACTCGCCCAGCCCTTTGCCGGCCTCACCGTGGTCGTCACCCACCACGCGCCTTCGCCACACAGCATCCACCCGCGCTTTGCGGGCTCGCCCATCAACGCCGCCTTCGTGTCCGATGCACAGGCCCTGGTCGAGGGCAGCGGCGCGCGGCTATGGGTGCATGGGCACACGCACGACAGCTTCGACTACCGGCTGCACGGCACACGCGTGCTGTGCAACCCGCGCGGCTATGCCAAGGATGGGCAGGTGGAGAACGCGCGGTTCAACCCCCACCTGGTTGTAGAGGTGGCGTAACCACCAGTCAGGCCAACGCGTCGAAAGGCTTGCACCACGGCCGACGCCCCCCCAAAACCTGCGTGCCCGCGTCCCGCTGGCCGAGGGCACATGGCTTTTCACCTGGACAAGCCTACGCGTTGCGCCTGCAAACCGGCGGCGGTCGCACCGCTGCAAGCGGTGGCCGTGGACGCCGGCATCGACGAGGACGATCTGCGCAGCGAAGAACGCGTCGGCTACTGCCACCTGCGCCCTGCCTCATCCAGCATGGCGGCAGTCCTGGCGATGACGTGCGGACAGCGACCGATTCCAGGTTGAATACACTGCCCCCATGCAGATTTACATGGTGGGCGGCGCCGTGCGCGACCGGCTGTTGGGCCGCCCCGTCAATGACCACGACTGGGTCGTCGTCGGCGCCACGCCCGACGACATGGTGGCACGCGGCTACCTGCCCGTGGGGCGCGACTTCCCCGTCTTCCTCCACCCCGAGACGCGCGAGGAATACGCGCTGGCGCGCACCGAGCGCAAGAGCGGGCGCGGCTACCGCGGCTTCGTGGTGCAGACGTCGCCCGACGTGACACTGGAAGAAGACCTGTCACGGCGCGACCTTACTATCAATGCAATAGCTGCCAGCGCTGACTGGACGGGCGCTGGAGACCTCTTTGACCCTTATGGCGGCGCGCGCGACCTGCAGGCGCGGGTACTGCGCCATGTGACCGACTCCTTCCGCGAGGACCCGGTGCGCATCCTGCGCGTGGCGCGCTTTGCGGCGCGTTTCACCGACTTCACCGTAGCGCCCGAGACGATGCAGCTCATGCGCGAGATGGTGCACGACGGCGAGGCCGACCACCTGGTGCCCGAGCGCGTGTGGCAGGAGCTGGCGCGCGGGCTCATGGAGCCGCAGCCCTCGCGCATGTTCGACGTGCTGCGCGACTGTGGCGCGCTGGCCGTGGTGCTGCCCGAGGTCGAGCGCCTGTGGGGCGTACCCCAGCGCCCCGAATACCACCCCGAAGTGGACACCGGTGTGCACCTGATGATGGTGCTGGACATGGCAGCCCATTTGCAGGCCCCGCTCACCGTGCGCTTCGCATGCCTCACGCACGACTTGGGAAAAGGCACCACGCCGCACGACGTGCTGCCGCGCCATATCGGCCATGAGCAGCGCAGCGCGCGGCTGCTCAAGGCCGTGTGCGAACGCTTGCGCGTACCGGTGGAATGCCGCGAACTGGCCGACGTGGTGGCGCGCGAACACGGCAACATCCACCGCAGCGGCGACCTGGGCGCTGCCGCGCTGGTGCGCCTGCTGGAGCGCTGCGACGCCATCCGCAAACCCGCGCGGCTGGACGAGATCCTGCTGGCCTGTGAATGCGATGCGCGCGGACGCCTGGGTTTTGCCGATCGGCCCTACCCGCAGCGCGCGCGCATCAACGCCGCGCTCGCGGCCGTGCAGTCGGTCACCACCAGCAGCGTGGCTGCGCACGCTGCGCAACTGGGCCTGAGCGGCCCCAAGGTGGGCGAGATGATTCACGCCGCCCGCGTACAGGCCGTGGCCGACTGGCTTCATGCCACCGCGCAGCCTGCCCCAGAGCCTCGGGGCAACGCTGGCTGAGCACCTGTGGTGCCTCGCCCCGGTGAGGATTCCCGGTGAGGATTGGCCGCGGGTACGCAGCAACAGCCATTCGTATGGCGAATCGTTAGCGCCGCGGCCCCACAACAGGGGCGAGCGCCACGCGAGGGTTGGTTCCGCAGCGCCTTACACCGACTGCACCCAGCGCGCGATATCGGCCGCACCCAGCGCACCAGAGATGCGCGCTGCCTCCTGTCCGCCGCGAAACAGGATCATCGTCGGGATGCTGCGGATGCCGTAGCGCGCCGCGATCGCGGGGTGCGCCTCGGTATCCAGCTTGGCCAGCCGCATGCGCGGCTCCAACTCGCGCGCAGCCTGCGCGAAGGCTGGCGCCATCTGGCGGCAGGGGCCGCACCACGGCGCCCAGAAGTCCACCACCACCGGCAGATGGCTGCGCGCTACGTGCCGGTCGAAGCTGGCCGCATCCAGCGCCAGCGGTTCGCCCGTGAACAGCGGCCGGTGGCAGCTGCCGCAGTCGGGCGCACCGCCCAGTTGCGCAGCCTGCACGCGGTTGGTGGTGTGGCAGTGGGGGCAGACGACGTGCAGTGCTTCGGGGGAGCTCATGGAGGACCTCGCGGGGGTTGGCGAAACCAGGCAATTGCGGGTAAGGGGTCAGGTTTTCAATGCCTACGGCCCTGCGGGTAACCGGCCTACAGTGGCCGCGCACGTGCAGGGTTAAGGTTGCGGGCGATGCCCACGCCGCCTCTGCCGACTTCCCGCCACGCCCTGTTCCTCGACTTCGACGGCACGCTGGCCGACATTGCCGCACAGCCGCATGCCGTGCAGCTGCCGCCCGGCGTGGTGGACTGCCTGCAAGCACTGCATGTGCGGCTGGAGGGGGCGCTGGCCATCGTCACCGGCCGCACCATGGCCGATATCGACCATTTTTTGGACCCGTTGCGCCTACCCGTGGCCTGCGAGCATGGCGCGCATTACCGCCTGGGCAACGGGCGCAGGGGTGGCCTGCCGGCGCTGCCACTGCAGCCGCTGCTGGCCGCGCTGCGCCCGCTGATGGCGCAGCACCCCGAGTTGCTGCTGGAGGCCAAGAGCGCCGGCCTGGCGCTGCACTACCGACAGGCGCCGCAACTGCAGGCGTTGTGCCTGCAGGCGATCACACAGGCGCTGCGCGAGGTGCCGGGCGCCGAGTTGCTGCACGGCAAGTTCGTGTACGAGGTCAAGCCCGTGGGACCGGACAAGGGCCGCGCGATCACTGACTTCATGCGCCTGGCTCCCTTCGCCGGGCGCGCGCCGCTGTTCGTGGGTGACGATGTGACGGACGAAGCCGGCTTTGCCGCTGCACAGTCGCTGGGGGGCCTGGGCATCAAGGTGGGCGAAGGCGCCACGCGCGCCCACGCGCGGCTGGCCACACCTGCTGCCGTACGCCAGTGGCTGCAGCATGCCGTGGGCGAGGAGATCACATGACGAGCAAAGCACCTCACGTGGGCGCCACCGCCATGGCCGCACCGTCGCTGGCGCTGGGAATGATCGGCAATTGCACCATCAGCGCGCTGGTGGATGCGCGCGCCTGCATCGTCTGGAGCTGCATGCCACGCTTTGACGGCGACCCGGTGTTCAATGCGCTGGTCCAGCCCGGCCCCGATGGCAGCCGCTTCGCCATCGAGCTGGAGGACTTCGCCCGCAGCGAGCAGTGGTACGAGCCCAATACGGCCGTGCTGCGCACACACCTGACCGACGCGCACGGCAACTGCCTGGAAGTGACCGACTTCTGCCCGCGCTTCTTCGCACGTTCTCGCGCCTTTCGCCCCGTGATGCTGGTGCGCCGCGTGCGACCGGTGCGGGGGGCACCGCGCATCCGCGTGCTGGTACAGCCGCGCTACGACTGGGGCATGGCCCTGCCCGCCCTCACGCGCGGCAGCAACCACATCCGCTACGTGGGGGGCGACTTCACGCTGCGGCTGAACACCGACGCGCCCGTGGCGTACGTGCTCTCGGGCGAGCCCTTTGTAGCGGGGCGCGAATACAACTTCCTGCTCGGCGCAGACGAAACGCTCTCCGGCGGCATTGGCGACACCGCACGCCACTATGAGCAAGAGACCGTGTCGTACTGGAAGCACTGGACCCAGCGCCTGCATCTGCCGCTGCAGTGGCAGGAGGCCGTGATCCGCTCGGCCATCACGCTGAAGATGTCGCTGTTCGAGGACACGGGCGCCATCGTCGCGGCGATGACCACGAGCATCCCCGAATCGGCGCACAGCGGCCGCAACTGGGACTACCGCTACTGCTGGCTGCGCGACGCGTTCTTCGTGGTGCGCGCGCTCAACAGCCTGTCGGAAGTGGGCACCATGGAGGACTACCTGCGCTGGCTCGGCAACATCGTGGCCAAAACCGGCAGCGGCCACATTCAGCCGCTGTACGGCATCGGGCTGGAGCACGAGCTGCCCGAATCCGTCCTGCCCCACTTGGCCGGCTACCGCGGCATGGGCCCGGTGCGCGTGGGCAACCAGGCGGCAGAGCACTTCCAGCACGACGTGTACGGCAACATCGTGCTTGGCGCGGCGCAGTCCTTCCACGACCGGCGGTTGCTGCACCCCGCCGGCGCCGCGGAGTTCGAGCGCCTGGAGCGCGTGGGCGAGCTGGCCCTGCAGGTGTACGGCAAGCCCGACGCGGGCATGTGGGAGCTGCGCACGCGCGCGCGCATCCACACCTCATCAGCCCTCATGAGCTGGGCGGCCTGCGACCGGCTGGCCAAGATCGCACGCGCCCTGCAACTGCCCGAGCGCGCCCATTACTGGCAGCAGCATGCGCAGCGCATGCATGGCGAAATCCTGGAGCTCTCGTGGCACGCCAAGCGCCGGGTGTTTGCTGAGAGCTTTGGCGGCAGCGAACTGGACGCCAGCGTGCTGCTGATGGCCGAGGTGGGCCTGATCCACCCCACCGACCCGCGCTTCGTGAGCACGCTGGACGCCATGGAACACACGCTGTGCGACGGCCCCTTCATGCGCCGCTACGAAGCCGCGGACGATTTCGGCAAGCCCGAGACCGCGTTCAACATCTGCACCTTCTGGCGCATCGATGCGCTGGCGCGCACCGGCCGACGCGAGCAGGCGCAGGAGATCTTCGAGGCCATGCTGGCCGTGCGCAACCCGTTGGGACTGCTGTCCGAAGACACCCACGCCGCCACGGGCGAGATGTGGGGCAACTTCCCTCAAACCTATTCCATGGTGGGCATCATCAATGCCGCCATGCGGCTGTCCGCCCCCTGGGACAGCGTGATCTGACCTGGAGCTTTCCTGCATGAGCCGACTCGTCGTCATCTCCAACCGCCTGGCCGACCCGCGCAAGAGCGCTGCCGGTGGCTTGGCAGTGGCCCTGGGCGACGCGCTGGCACGCACGGGCGGCCTGTGGTTCGGCTGGAGCGGCACGGTCACCGCGGACGGCACGCCCGGCGAAGGTGCGCTGCAAACACACCAGGCCGGCAACGTGACCCTGGCCACCGTGGACCTGTGCCAGGCGGACCACGCGGCCTATTACCAGGGCTACGCCAACAGCGTGCTGTGGCCGGTGCTGCACTACCGGCTGGACCTGGCCGACTTCAGTGCCAATTACAGCGAGGGCTACCGCCGCGTGAACCAGATGTTCGCGCGCAAGCTGCTGCCGCTGCTGCGCGAGGACGACGTGATCTGGGTGCACGACTACCACCTGATCCCGCTGGCGGCGGAGCTACGTGCGCTGGGTTGCCGCCAGCGCATCGGATTTTTCCTGCATGTGCCCGTTCCGCCGCCGCTCATCCTCGCAGCGCTGCCGCAACACGAGTGGCTGATGCGTTCGTTCTTTGCCTACGACCTGGTGGGCCTGCAAAGCGAGGCCGACGTCGTCCACTTCACACGCTACATGGTCAACGAAGCCCATGCGCAAGAGCTGGACGGGCAGCGCCTGCGCGCCTTCAACGCCACCGTGCGCGTGGCGGCCTTCCCCATCGGCATCGATGTGCAGGAGTTCCAGCGCCTGGGCCGCGCACCCGATGCCGTGCAGACCTGCGAAGCCCTGCGCGCGGAGTATTCACGCCGCCAACTGTTGCTGGGCATCGACCGGCTGGACTACTCCAAAGGCATCCCCCACCGCGTGCGCGCCTTCCGCCAGCTGCTGGAACGCTACCCCGAGAACGAGCACAGCGCCACACTGGTGATGATCGCCTCGCCCTCGCGCGACGACGTGCACGCCTATGCCGACCTGCGCCAGGAGCTGGAGGGCCTGTGCGGCGCCATCAACGGCGACTATGGCGATCTGGACTGGATGCCGCTGCGCTACATCCACCGCACCGTCGCGCGCAAGCGCGTGCCCGGCCTGTGCCGCGCGGCACGCGTGGGGCTGGTCACGCCGCTGCGCGACGGCATGAACCTGGTGGCCAAGGAATACGTGGTGGCGCAGGAGCCCGAGGACCCGGGCGTGCTGGTGCTGTCGCGCTTTGCCGGCGCGGCCGAGCAGCTCAAGGAAGCTTTGCTGGTCAACCCCTACGACACCCAGGGCATGGCCGACGCGATCCAGACCGCGCTGCGCATGCCGCTGTCCGAGCGCCAGTGGCGCCATGAACGGCTCATGGAACGCATCCAGCGCCATGACGTGCACTGGTGGCGCAACAGCTTCCTGCAGGCGCTGCGCGACGAGGCTGCGCCGCCGGTCACCGCGCCGGCAGGGGCCGTGGCAGCCTCTTGAGGGTTGTCTGGGTGCACGCGTCCTGCGCGCAGTGGCCTCGCCACGCCCCAGCCTGTCAAGGCAGCCGCTGTGAGTTCAACTGGGTTGCTGCAGCAGAGCCAACGCCGCGTAGTCGCCCACCTGGGCGCCCAGGCCCGCAGGCACCAACTCTACCCCGGCGGTCAGCGCGGGGAAGTAGCGCGCCAGTTGCGCACGCAGCAGCGGCAGCAGCAGCGCCTGGTGGTGCAGGAACACGGCACCGCCCAGGCTGATGCGCCGCAGGTCCAACGTGGCCACCAGGTTGTACAGCAGCCGTCCCATCAGCACGCACAGCGCCTGCACTTCGGCCAGCGCGGCCGCGTCACCCGCGTCCGCCGCCGCCATCAGCGCGGGCGCCTCCCGGCCCAGTCGGCGCGGCAGCGCACTGCCCGCGACGAGCGACTCCACATCGCCCTGGTTGCCGCAGCCGCACAGCGCCAGGTCGCCCCCCATGTCGAGGTCGCCCACGAAGCTGTGGCCGGCATGGCCCGCGTTGCCGTTCTTGCCGCGCAGCACGCAGCCGTCCACGCACAGGCCGACGCCGATGCCGGTGCTCCAGGTCACATAGGCGCAATCGTCCTCCCCCCGCAGCGCTCCCCACAGCCGCTCGGCCTGCAGCGCGGCGACGGCATCGTTGGCAACATGCACGCGGTCTGCGCGCAGCGCCTGCGCCAACGGCGCCTGCAGCGGCACCCGGGTCCAGTCGTTGCCCAGGCCGCGCGGCGCACCGGCGAGCCCTCCGCAGATGTTGGGGTTGACCACTTCGACCATGCCCGCACTCCGCACGAACGGCCCGCAGGACGCCACGCCCACACCCGCCAGGTCCGAACGCTTGATGCCCTGCTGCGTGCAGGCGGCATCCAGCAGCCGAAGCACCTGCTGGGCCAGCGCATCCGGCACACCGGTCTTGGCGGTGGGCTCCGCCACGCGCGTGAGCAACACCGGCGGCCCGCTGCCGTTGGCAGGGTCCGCCAGGCACACGGCCACCTTGGTGCCGCCAATGTCCACGCCGGCATGCAGGCCCGGCGGCTGGGAGGTAGGAGGTTGCTGCGGCATGGGGCCCATCATGGCGCAACCGTAGCGCCCTCGGCTGTAGGGCAAAAACGTTTATCTCAATTGATAGCTGCCCGCGCTTGTTCAGCAAGGGCTAGCGCCATAAAAGACTCACAACCATTTGACCGCTAGGCTGAGCAGGAAGCTCAGCAGCACGGTGCTGGCCAGCGGAATGAACCAGTCGCGCCCGAAGAGGCGGAACTGAAAATCCCCCGGCAGCCGGCCCAGCCCCAGGCGGCGCAGCCAGGGGGTGAGCCCGTTGATGAGCACCAGGGCGAGGAAGACGACGAGAAGCCAGCGCAGCATGGGCCGAGTGTAGGCGCCTGCAGCCCGCGTGGCGTGCCGCTAGGGCCTGTGATGGAAGGAGTCGCGAAGCTCATGACAGCCTGCCCATCAAGGCGCGTGACGCAGTGCGTGCGCCCGCACGCACAAGGAACGCAACACCGAGGGGGGCTGTCATGAGCTTCCCTTCGGGTTGCCTCGCAAAGGGGCCGTCTGCGGCGTTGCCCGCGCTTGCAAGGCACGAGCCTTGCGGCGCGCAAGCGCCTTGCATCCACCCCCTTTGCGAGGCAACGCGATCCCCTTCCCTAGTGTTCACAGGCCCTAGCGCTGCACGCCCCAGCGTCGCACCGTCAGGCGCTCCAGCGTGTGAAAGCCCAGGTTCTCCACCGCCAGGCCGATGGCGATCACCATGGCGAGGCCCGCGAAGACCTTGTCTGTGTAGAGCTCATTGCGGTTCTGGAAGATGTACCAGCCCAGGCCGCCCTGCCCCGAAGACGCGCCGAACACCAGTTCCGCCGCGATCAGCGTGCGCCAGGCGAAGGCCCAGCCGATCTTCAACCCCGACAGGATGGACGGCAGCGCCGCGGGCACCAGCAGTTGCAACACGTAGCGCAGGCCCTTCAGGCCGTAGTTGCGCCCCGCCATGCGCAGCGTTTCGGGCACGCCTTGAAAGCCCGCGTAGGTGTTGAGCGCCAGCGGCCACAGCACGGAATGCACCAGCACGAAGACCAGGCTGCCCTGCCCCAGGCCGAACCACAGCAGCGCCAGCGGCAGCAGCGCGATCGCCGGCAGCGGGTTGAACATGGCCGTCAGCGTGGACAGCAGGTCGCGTCCCAACTGCGTGGACACGGCCAGCGTGGTGAGCACGAAGGCACAGGCGATGCCCGCGAGGTAGCCCTTGAGCAGCACGGCCAGCGACAGTGCCGTCTTGTGCAGCAGCTCGCCCGAAGCCACGCCCTGTGCGAAGGCCTGCGCGGTCTGCAGGAAGGTGGGCAGCAGCAGGTCGTTGTCCTGCCAGCGCGCAACGGCTTCCCACAGCAGCGCGAGCACGGCCAGGATCAGCGCCTTGCGCAGCGCGCCCTGCTGCCAGAGGCGGCGGCCCAGCGGCAGCGGCTGCGCGGGCGCCACGCGTCCGAGCGGGGGCAGGGTGTGCAGCACTTCGGGGCGCACGGGCGGGTGCAGCGCGAAGGGCGCCGCGGGGACGGAAGAGGTTGGAAGGCTCATGGGCAGAGGTCAGGCGAAGGTGGGCGGAACAGGCGCGTGCGGGGCATCGGAAGGTGCGGCGCCGTGCACAGGCTCATCGAACAGCAGCGCATGCACCCGCTGCGCGGTGGCCTGGAAATCGGCGCCGCCCGCGCTGTGCAGCCCGAACTGGTGGCAGTTGATCTCGGCACGCAGGCGCCCGGGGTGCGGCGAGAGAATGGCGATGCGGCTGCCCACCACCAGCGCTTCCTCGATGGAATGGGTGACGAACACCAGCGTGAAGCGCAACTCGTCCCACAGCGCCAGCAGTTCCTCCTGCATGCGCCGGCGCGTGAGCGCATCCAGCGCCGCAAAGGGCTCGTCCATCAGCAGCACCTGGGGCTGCATGGCCAGCGCGCGGGCGATGGCCACGCGCTGCTTCATGCCGCCCGACAGCTGGTGCGGGTGCACGTCGGCAAACCGGGCCAGGCCCACCTTGTCCAGGTACAGCGCGGCGCGCTCGGCCGCCTCGGCGCGCGTGGCGCGGCGCGAGGCCAGCAGCGGAAACATCACGTTCTCGCGCACGGTCTTCCAGGGCGGCAGCTGGTCGAACTCCTGGAACACCACCACGCGGTCGGGCCCCGGCGCGGTGACCGCCCGGCCCTGCAGGCGCACGACACCCTCGGCAGGCGCGATGAACCCGCCAATGGACTTGAGCAGCGTGGACTTGCCGCAGCCCGACGCGCCCAGCAGCACATAGCGCTCGCCCGCATGCACGTCGAAGGAGACTTGGTGCGTGGCACGCACCACGCGCTCGTGTGTGCGGTAGTCGAGGCTCACGCCCTGCACCTGCAACAGCGGTGCAGGTACTGCTGGGGCCACACTGACTGGGTGGCTGGCCGGATGGACTGCTGGCTGATGGCCTGGGCTGGCGCCGGGCGGGCCGCCCCAGGCGGTCGCGCCGCTCGCTTCGCCCTGGAATGCGGTGCGCATCAGTTGCCTCCTGCAATGCGCGGATCGTCGAAGAAGTAGTCCTGCAGCGCCACGGGCTGGTGCTTGAGCGCGCCCACGCGGTGCAGGAACTGCCCCAGCCCCAGCGTGTTCTGCGGGCGGATCTGGAACTGCACCTCGGGGTTCTTCAGCACCTGCAGCAGCAGCTGCCGGTCGGTGTTGCCGCCGTGGGTGCGCAGGTAGATGTCGGCCGCCTGCTCGGGCTGCGCGGCAATGAAGCGCGCCGCCTCGTCCAGCGCGTCCAGCAGCGCGCGGTAGGTCTTGGGGCTGTCGTTGCGGAATTTCTCCGTGGCGTAGAGCACCGTGGCCGAGGCCGGCCCGCCCAGCACGTCGTAGGACTTGAGCACGATGTGCGCGGCCGGGTTGGCGGCCAGTTCCTGCTCCTGGAAGGGCGGGTTGCCGAAGTGCGCGGTGATCTCGGTGCCGCCCTTGATGATCGCCGCGGCCGCGTCGGGGTGCGGCAGGGCCACCTGCAGCTTGTCCAGGCGGTTGAATCCCAGGTCGCCCCAGCGCTGTGCGGAGGCCAGTTGCAGGATGCGCGACTGCACCGACACACCCACGGCCGGCAGCGCAATGCGGTCCTTGTCGGTGAAGTCGGCAATGGTCTTGACCGCTGGGTTGTTGCTCACCAGGTAGTACGGGAAGTTGCCCAGCGACGCCACGCCTTTCACATTCTGGCGGCCGCGCGTGCGGTCCCACAGCGTGAACAGCGGGCCTACGCCCGCGCCGGCGATGTCGATGGAGCCGGCCAGCAGCGCATCGTTGATCACGGCGCCGCCCGAGAGCTTGACGAACTCGACCCGGATGTCCACACCCGCAACCTTGCCGTGCTTCTCGATGAGCTTCTGGTCCTGCGCCACGTTCAGCAGCAGGTAGACGATGCCGAACTGCTGGGCGATGCGCAATTGCCCCTCGGCCGCCTGGGCCACACCGTGCGCGCCCAGCAGCAGGCCGGCGACCGAGCAGAGCACCGCACCGCGGCGGGTGGCGCGACGCAGGAAACGAAGAAAAAAATGGCGCAGGGGCCCGTGCACCGGGCTGTGCGATTGCGGTGTGGGCGTCGCGGAAGGGAGGGTCGTCATAGGTTCTGTCCTTTTTCAGGCAAAAAGTGGCCCTGGCGCTTGCCCGGCAAGCGCCAACAGCTATCAATTGGTGAGTGTGCGAAGGGGCGGCGGGATCAGCGGGGCGCGTCGCCCTCTACCGTGGTGCGGTAGAGCTTGCGGCGCTCGGTGTCGGGGGTGCCGGCGGCCAGGTGCAGCACCGCGCGGTTGTCCCAGAACACGAGGTCGTGCGGCTGCCACTGGTGGCGGTAGACGAATTCGGGCCGCACGCTGGCAGCGAACAGCTCCTGCAGCAGCGCGCGGCTCTCCTCCTCCGGCAGGTCCAGGATGCGCGTGGTGAAGTGCTCACTCACGAACAGCGCCTTGCGCCCCGTCGCCGGGTGGGTGCGCACCACGGGGTGCACGGCCGGCGCCACCTCGGCGATCTGCGCGGGTGTGAGCCGCGGGCGCCAGGGGTTGCGCTGGCGCAGTTCCTCATAGCGTGCCAGGTAGCTGTGCTCCGCCCGCAGATGAGCGATGCGCTGCTGGGTGGCCTCGGGCAGCGCGTCGTAGGCGGCGTACTGGTCGGCAAACAGCGTGTCGCCGCCCACATTGGGCAGCTCCTGCGCATGCAGCAGCGAGCCCAGGCTGGGCTTGTCCTTGTACGACAGGTCCGAATGCCATAGCGAACCCGCGTCGCCCAGCCCGGTGGGTTCGCCGTTCTCGTCGCGGATGTTGGAGACCACCAGCACTTCGGGGTGGCCCTGCAGCGCGAATTTGCGCTGCACATGGATCTGCAGCGGCCCGAAGCGGCGGCTGAAGGCTACCTGCTGCGCGGGCGTGATGCGCTGGTTGCGAAAGACCAGCACCACATGCTCCCAGTGCGCGCGCAGGATGCGGTCGAAGTCCGCATCGCTCAGCGGCTGGGCCAGGTCCAGCCCGAGCACCTCGGCGCCCAACGGGGCCGGCAGGCGGCGGATCTCAAACTCTTGCGATGCCTGTGAGGCAAGGCCCGGATCGTGGGGTAAAGCGGACATCGTGACAGCTCCTGTGCAGCGGTGGGTGAAGACGTGCAGTCACTGTAGGCGTCGCTTTTTATTTCTAAAAATACTGTTTTCTTGGTTGTTTAACACCAAAACATCTATAGAAACCTCAGAGCCGGTGGCTCCGGTCACCCTGCGCAAAGCCCATGGGCCGCCACGGCTCGCCTGCGCCCACGGCCAGCACCTTGAACAGCTCGCCCATTTCGTGCTCCATCATCAATTTGGCCGCTTGGGCCCGCTGGGCCTGCGTCAACCGCTCCAGTTCGGATAGCAGACCGCAGTTGATGAGAAAGTGCGCCTGCGTCGTGTAGCCCAGCACCTGCAGCCCCGCGTCCTGCGCGGCCAGGGCCATCGCGGTGAAGTTGACGTGCGCGGTGATGTCCTTGAGGCCTACGTCCGCCAGCGGGTCGGAATCCACCTGGTGCCCGCGGTGGCACACCAGCGTGCCCATGTGCCGCTGGGGGTGGTAGTACTCGTCCTCGCCAAAGCCGTAGTCGATCAGGAAGGCCGCGCCGCGCACGAGGTGCTGGGCCAGCGTGCGCATGAAGGCCTCGCCCTGGGGGTGGATCTCGGTGAGGTAGTCGTGCGGGCCGTCGATCTCCACCGGCGGGCGCAGCGGGGTGGGACGGTCTTGCCACACAAAGCCGTTGCCCGACTCGTCCAGGGCCACGCCGCGCTCGTGCCACAGGCCCGCGCGGCGCTGCAGCAGTTGCACGGGCATGGCGTCCAGCACCTCATTGCCGACCACCACGCCCTGCATCTGATCGGGCAGACGGTCGACCCAGTGCACGCGGTCGCCCCAGGCCGCCAGCGTGGCCTGCTGGCGTGCGCGCAGGCTACCCGACAGGTCCACGATGGTGTAGCGCCGCACACGGTCGCCCAACGCGCCCAGCAACTGGGCGGCCAGCGCGCCGCTGCCGGCGCCAAACTCCCAGACCTCGTCGGTGGCGGTGGCGTCCAGTGCCTCGCGCACCTGGCGGGCCAGCACGCGGCCGAAGACGGGGGACAGCTCGGGCGCGGTCACGAAGTCGCTGCCGCTGGCGGGCATGGCGCCGAACTTTGGCAGGTCGCCCGCGTAATAGCCCAGGCCCGGCGTGTACAGCGCCAGCGCCATGAACCGGTCGAAGCCGATCCAGCCTCCCGCCTCGGCAATGGCCTTGGCGACATGGGTCTGCAGGGCGCTCGGTAAAATTGTGGGTTTGCTCGTCACGCGCCCGATTGTCCCCCCAATGACCTCCCATCCCCGCCCCCGCACCGTGCTGGTGACAGGCGCCGCCCGGCGCCTGGGCCGCAGCATTGCGCTGGCGCTGGCGGCCGGGGGCTGGCAGGTGGCCGTGCATTACCGGTCTTCGCAACAGGAAGCTCTTGAAACCGTAGCTGCTTGCGGAGAACTGTCGGGCTCTAGTGCCCATTTTGATGCTGATTTTGCCGATGAAGCGGCCGTACGCGCCCTGTTGCCGCGCGTGGTGGCGCACTTCGGTGCGGTGGATGCGGTGGTCAACAGCGCCTCGCTGTTCGAACACGACACGGCCGCCAGCTTCAGCTACGCGCTGCTGGAGCAGCACCTGCGCAGCAACACCGGTGCACCCGTGCTGCTGGCGCAGGCGCTGCATGCCCATCTGGAGCAGCGCGCCGCCGCGGGCGAAGCCGACGTGCAAGGCGCGGTGGTGAACCTGCTGGACCAGAAGCTGTGGAACCAGAACCCGGACTTCCTGAGCTACACGCTCTCCAAGGCCGCGCTGGAAGCGGCCGGCACCATGCTGGCCATGGCACTCGCGCCGCGCGTGCGCGTGGTGGGCGTGGCGCCGGGGCTCACCCTCACCAGCCATCTGCTGACGGGCGAGCGCTTTGAGCGCATGCACGCACTGAGCCCGCTGGGCCGCTCGTCCACGCCGGAAGACGTGGCCGCCGCCGTGCGTTTCGCGCTGGACAACCGCTCGCTCACCGGCACCACGCTGCTGGTGGACGGCGGCCAGCACCTGATGCGCTTCGAGCGCGACTTCTCCCTGATGTGAACCCCGCACGCCCCGTCATGCACACCGCCGCCGGCACCCAGATCCTCACGCTCACCGGTTTGCGCTTCGACGCGAACCTGGGCATCCTCGCGCACGAAAAAAACGCGCCCCAGCCCATCCAGGTGGACGCCGAGCTGAACCTGGGCACCCAGCCCCTGGCGCCGCGCGACGACGACATCCAGCACGTGCTGGACTACCGCAAAGTGCGCCAGATCATCATCGACGAGTGCACGGCCGAGCATGTGAACCTGCTGGAGAGCCTGATCGGCAAGCTGGCCAACCGGCTGATGCAGCTGCCCGGCGTGCTGGGCGTGCGCGTGAAGATCGCCAAACTGGAAATTTTTGATGACTGCGAAGTCGCCATTCGCGTCGAGACAGGACAGTGGTAAACCCATGAACACCTCCAACAACACCCTTCCCACCGCCGCCGACTGGGCCGGCGAAGATGCCGCGCCCGATGCGGCCGACACACGCAAGATCGAGCGCGAGTCCCACAAGCTGGAAAAGCGCCTGTGCCGCGAGGTGGGCCGTGCCATCACCGACTTCAACATGATCGAGGAAGGCGACAAGATCATGGTGTGCATGTCCGGCGGCAAGGACAGCTACACGCTGCTGGACATCCTGCGCAAGCTGCAAAAGCGCGCGCCGGTGAAGTTCGACATCGTGGCCGTGAATCTGGACCAGAAGCAGCCCGGCTTCCCCGAGCATGTGCTGCCGGACTATTTCAAGAGCATCGGCGTGCAGTACCACATCGAGAACCAGGACACCTACAGCGTCGTCAAGCGCGTGGTGCCCGAGGGCAAGACCACCTGCAGCCTGTGCTCGCGCCTGCGCCGCGCCATCCTCTACAAGGTGGCGGACGACCTGGGCTGCACCAAGCTGGCGCTGGGCCACCACCGCGACGACATCGTCGCCACGCTGATGCTCAACATGTTCTACGGCGGCCGCATGAAGGGCATGCCGCCGAAGCTGGTCAGCGACGACGGCAAGCATGTGGTGATCCGACCGCTGTGCTACGTGCCCGAGAAAGACACGGCGCGCTGGGCGCAGTACCAGCAGTTCCCCATCATTCCCTGCAACCTGTGCGGCAGCCAGGACGGCCTGCAGCGCGTGGCCGTCAACGAAATGCTGCGCGAATGGGACAAGAAGTTCCCGGGCCGCATCGAGAGCATGCTGCGCGCCATGGGCCATGTGGTGACCACGCACCTGATGGACCCCCATCTGCACGACTTCAAGAACGCCAAGGCCACCGGCATTGCCGACCCGAATGGCGACATGGCGTTCGATCACGAGGAATTTCCGGTCGCACCCGCGCTGCCCGGCCTGCAGGTGGTGCAACTGGGCTGAACGCAGCGCCGCGCAACGCCGTACCATCACAGGCGCGGGGCCTGATGCCCCGGGGAGATACCGCCATGGCCTTCCTGCGCCACATTTCTGCCCTCGCGCTGTGCGCCGCGGCCGCGCTGCTGGCCGGCTGCGCCGGTCCGCGCCTGGTGGAGAGCGACGTCAGCAGCTTCTCCACCCTCAGCGCTCTGCCCAGCCCACCCACCTACCGCTTCGAGCGGCTGCCCTCGCAGCAGGCACAGGCCGCAGCGTTTGCACCCATCGAGGCCCTGGCCGAACAGGCGCTTGCGCGCGTGGGCCTGCGCCGCGACGACACCCAGCCACGGCTGGTTGCACAGATCGGTGCCGAGGGCGGCTACGCCACGCCGCGCTACTGGCCCTATGCGCCCGATCCGTTCTACGGCCGCTTCGGCTGGGGCCTGGGCTACGGCGGTGGCTGGGGCTTTGGCGGCATGGGCTGGATGATGGACGGCCCGCCCACCCTCTACCACCGCAAGGTCAGTCTGATGCTGCGCGACGCCGCTTCGCAGCAGGTGGTGTACGAAACCTCGGCCGTGTACGAGGACGTGTGGACGGATGATCCCGCCATCTACGGCGTGCTGTTCGACCAGGCGCTCACCGGCTTCCCGCGCCCCCCAGCGGGCCAGCGCAAGGTCCGCACAGAAATCACGCCACAACGCTGACTCCCCCACGACCTGAAAGGACCCGCCATGCGAAGCTCCATCCGACACCTTGTTCTGTGCGCCTGCCTGGGCACCGTGAGCCTGGCCGCCCAGGCATCCGGCCTGGGCGACACCCTGCGCGGCGCGACCAGCGGGGGTGCCAGCCCCTCCACGCTCGGCGGCATGTTGGGTGGGGGCGCTGCGCCGTCGGCCCTGTCCGCCATGGGTTTGAGTGGATCGGCCACTCCCAGCAACGCTGCCGGGGTGATCACTTACTGCATGAAGAACAACTATCTGAATGCCGACAAGGCCGCACTGGTCAAACAGCAGCTGCTGGGCAAGATGGGCCTGGGCGCGGCCCAGCCCGAGCCCCGCGACGAGGGCTACCTGAGCGGCCTGTCGGGCATGGTCAGCGGTTCCAACGGCAAGCAGTTCAACCTGAACCGCCTCAAGGGCGACCTGAAGGAAAAGGCCTGCGACTTCGTGCTCGACAACGCCAGTTCCCTGCTCTGACCCCACGCCTGCGCTCTTTTCCATGCACGCCACCCGCATCATCGCCATCCGCCACGGCGAAACCGCCTGGAATGTGGACACCCGCATCCAGGGCCATCTGGACATACCGCTCAACGACACCGGCCTGTGGCAGGCCCGGCAGGTAGGGCAGGCGCTGGCCGACGAAGCGGTGGCCGCCATCTACAGCAGCGACCTGCAGCGCGCCTACGCCACGGCCGAAGCCGTGGCCCGCACCACGGGAGCGCCCCTCACGCCCGTGCCCGGCCTGCGCGAGCGCAGCTTTGGCAGCTTCCAGGGGCGCACCTTCCAGCAGATAGAGACCGAGTCCCCCGAGCAGGCCCTGCGCTGGCGCAAGCGCGATCCCCACTTCGTGCCCGACGGCGGCGGCGAGTCGCTGGACATGCTGCGCGAGCGCATTGCTGTCACGGTGGACGGCATTGCCGCGCGCCATGCCGGCGAGCAGATCGTGCTGGTGGCCCATGGCGGGGTGATGGACGTGCTCTACCGCCTGGCCACGCGGCTGGACCTGCAGGCCCCACGCACCTGGCAGCTGACCAACGCCGCCATCAACCGGCTGCTGTGGACCGAGGGCAACGGCCTCACCCTGGTGGGCTGGGCCGACACGCAACACCTGGAGAACGCGAGCCGCGATGAGATCCACTCCTGAGCATCTGCCCGAACATCTGCGCGCCACCGTCGGGCTGCGCGTGGACCTGATCGACACGCCGGCACTCGTCGTCGACCTGGATGCCATGGAGCGCAACATCCAGCGCATGGCCGAATTCGCGCACAAGCACCAGGTGCTCTGGCGACCCCACGCCAAGATGCACAAGAGCGCAGAGATCGCCCTGCAGCTGGAAAAGGCCGGGGCGCGCGGCCACTGCGTGCAGAAGGTGTCCGAGGCCGAGGCGCTCGCCGCCGGCGGCGTGGCCGACCTGTACATCAGCAACGAGGTACTGGGGGGATCCAAACTATTGCGCGCAGCACGCCTGGCCGCGCAATTGGCCGCCCGCGGCGGCCGGCTGGGCATCGCGGTGGACAGCGAAGAAGGCATCACCCGCCTGTCCGAGGCCATGCGCGTGGCGGGCAGCGACGCCGGCATCGACGTGTTCGTGGAGATCGACGTCGGCCAGGGCCGCTGCGGCGTGCCGCCCGGCCCGGCGGCGCTCGCCCTGGCCCAAGCCGTAGCGACCCAGCCGCGGCTGCATTTCGCGGGCCTGCAGGCCTACCACGGCAGCGCACAGCACCTGCGCGGCGCGGCCGAGCGGCGCGCAGCCATCGCCCACGCAGTGCAGGCCGCCGCCGACACCCGCGCGCTGATCGAGGCCGCGGGCCTGCCCGTGCCGCTGGTCACGGGCTCCGGCACCGGCACGCTGGTGCACGAGGCCGCCAGCGGGGTGTATGGAGAACTGCAGGCCGGCTCGTTCCTCTTCATGGACGCGGACTACGCCGCCAATGAACGCGAAGGCGCCCAGCCCGCCTTCGAACATGCGCTGTTCGTGAAGACGCAGGTGATCTCTGCGCGACCCACGCATGTGGTGTGCGACGCAGGGCACAAGAGCCACACCGTCGACTCCGGCATGCCGCTGGTCTGGGGGCTGCCGTCCGAGCGCGCCCTGCGCTACGCCAACGGCGGCGACGAACACGGCGTCCTGCACGCAACTGGCCCCAAGGCGCGCCTGCCGGCCCTGGGCCGCATGCTGTGGCTGGTACCCGGCCACTGTGACCCCACGGTGAACCTGCACGACTACCTGATTGGCGTGCGCGGCGGCCTGGCGCACGGCGTGGTGGAGCGCGTCATCCGCGTGGATGCACGGGGCGCGGTGACGTAAGCGCCAAGCAAGGCGCGCGGGCACACTGTCTCCTGATGGAAGACATTGCTGCCGGTGACCTCAAGGCCATACTGCATTCCCAGAGGGCCAACATCTACTATCTGGAGCACTGCCGGGTGCTCGTCAATGGCGGCCGCGTCGAGTACGTGACCGACGCGGGCAAGCGAAGCCTGTACTGGAACATTCCCATTGCCAACACCACGAGCATCTTGCTGGGGACGGGCACCTCGATCACGCAGGCCGCCATGCGAGAACTGGCGAAGGCAGGCGTACTGGTGGGCTTCTGCGGTGGTGGCGGTACGCCGCTTTTCGCAGCCAATGAAGTCGACGTAGAAGTAGCTTGGCTCACACCGCAGAGTGAGTACCGGCCCACCGAATACCTGCAGTACTGGGTGAAGTTCTGGTTCGATGAGGAACTGCGCCTGCACGCCGCGAAGCAGTTGCAGACCTGGCGACTGCAGCGGCTGGCGGCCGAATGGAACAGCCGCTCTTTGCGTGAAGCCGGTTTTTCCATCGATCTGGGTCGTTTGCAGAGCCTGGTGCAGCAGTTCACACCACTGATCAGCAACGCCCCTGATGTGACAGCGCTGCTGACTGACGAGGCACGCTTGACCAAGGCCCTCTTCAGGCTGGCCGTGGAAGCCGTGGGCTACGGGGAATTCACGCGGGCCAAACGCGGAACGGGTACCGACGCTGCGAACCGCTTCCTTGACCATGGCAACTATCTGGCCTATGGCCTGGGCGCTACCGCGACCTGGGTGTTGGGCCTGCCGCACGGGCTGGCGGTATTGCACGGCAAGACGCGACGGGGTGGTCTGGTATTCGACGCAGCAGACTTGATCAAGGATGCAGCCATCCTGCCGCAAGCCTTTCTGTCGGCGATGCGGGGCGATGATGAACAGCAGTTCCGCCGCCAATGCATAGAGGCGTTGACGCGCAGCGAATCATTGGATTTCATCATCGACACACTCAAACACATCGCCAGCACGACGTCGCGGCTGGCCGACGCGCCCCCTCCTGTTCGGGAGCCAAATGCATGAACGTGCTCTTCGTCGCGCAATGCACCAAGCGTGCATTGACGGAAACCCGCCGCATCCTCGATCAGTTTGCGGAGCGGCGCGGCGAGCGTACCTGGCAAACGCCCATCACCCAAGCCGGGCTGGACACCGTGCGCAAGCTGCTGCGCCAGACCGCACGCAAGAACACCGCAGTGGCCTGCCATTGGATTCGTGGGCGTGACCACAGCGAGTTGCTATGGGTGGTGGGCGACGCCAGCCAATTCAACGACCAGGGTGCGGTGCCCACCAACACCACGGCCAGCAGCGTGCTGCGCGCGGGCGACGAAAACGCCTGGCACCATTTGCCGCTGATGACCGCCCTGGCTGCACTGGCGGCCCTGCTGCACGACCTGGGCAAGGCCACGCAGGCCTTCCAAGATCGGCTCCAAAACCCCGGCCTGCGCGAGCGCAACCACTACCGGCATGAATGGGTGTCGGTGCGGCTGTTCCAGGCCTTCGTGGGCCAGGACGATGACGCCGGCTGGCTGCAACGGCTGGCGGCCTATGCCGACGCAGACACCGATGCGCAGGCACTGGAGGCAGCGTGGCTGGACCATGCGGGCGGGCGGCTGTTGCGCGATGGGCTGGACGAGCCCCAGGCCAAGCAACATTTGCCATTTGCCCGCCTTCCGCTGCTGGCCCAGGCGGTGGCGTGGCTGGTGTTCAGTCACCATCGACTGCCCTGCCTGCCTGTGGAGCAGGCACAAGGCGTGGACGCAGAGGACATGGAAGACGGCAGGCGCACATACCGCCGTTTCGGTGCGCGCCCCGGCTTCATCAACACCGGCGATTTGGACGACGTGCTGCTGCGCATCAACGCCGACTGGAACGAGCCACGTGAGAGCGCTGCGCCCTCCACGGTGCAAGCCCACTGGCACTTCCCGCACGGGCTACCCGTCACCCAACCGGCCTGGCGCAAACAGGCCGCCCGCTACGCCCGCAAACTGCTGGAGCTGTCGCAAATCGCCGGACAAGGCGCGGTGCTGCACGACCCCTTTGCAATGCACGTTGCGCGCCTGTGTCTCATGCTGGCAGACCACCATTACTCCAGACTCACCGACGCAGCCCCACGCGCCCCGTACCTCAGCCCCGGCTACCCGCTCTACGCCAACACCCGCAGCAATCACTATCAAAACAATAGCTGCTCACGCTTGATGGATAAGCGCCAGAGCCCAATTTTCAATCAGACGTTGGACGAACATCTGCTGGGCGTGCAGGCCCATGCCACGCTGGTGGCACGCTCCCTGCCCAGCCTCACGCGCAGCCTGCCGGCGCTCAAGAACCATAAGCCCCTCAAAAAGCGCAGCGCCGACCCGCGCTTTGCCTGGCAAGACAAGGCCGCCGACCTGGCCGCCAGCGTGCGCGCCCGCGCAGCGCATCAAGGGGCGTTCATCGTCAACATGGCCTCCACCGGTTGCGGCAAAACACTGGGCAATGCCCGCATCATGAACGCGCTGGCCGACCCCGCCACCGGCCTGCGTTGCGCCTTTGCCATGGGGCTGCGCACGCTCACGCTGCAAACCGGGCGCGTGTTCCAGAACGACCTGCAACTGAGCGACGAGCAACTGGCCATTCAGGTCGGCGGTGCAGCCAGCCGGGCGCTGTTTGAATACTGGGAGCAGCAGGCCGAGGCCACCGGCTCGGCATCCAGTCAGGCGCTGCTGGACGAAGCGGGCACCGTGCTCTACGAGGGCAACGACCAGCACCCGCTGCTGCAGCGCCTGACCGACGACGCCCAAGCCCGTACGCTGATTGCCGCGCCCCTGCTGGTGTGCACCGTAGACCACCTTACCCCCGCCACCGAAAGCCTGCGCGGTGGCCGCCAGATTGCGCCCATGCTGCGCCTGCTGACCAGCGACCTGGTGCTGGACGAGCCCGACGACTTTGACATGGCCGACCTGCCCGCTCTCACCCGTCTGGTGCACTGGGCGGGCCTGCTGGGCAGCCGCGTGCTGCTGTCATCGGCCACACTGCCGCCCGCGCTGGTGGAAGGGCTGTTCCTGGCCTACCGTGCCGGGCGCGCCGTGTACCAGCGCCACCGCAGCGAACGGCCCAGCGAGCCTGTGAACATCTGCTGCCTGTGGGTCGACGAATTCCGCCAGACCACCCAGGACTGCGCGGACGGGTCCGCCTTCCGCGAAGCGCACACCCAGTACGTGCAAAAGCGCGTTACCAAGCTGCAGCAGGCCGAGGTGCGGCGACTGGCGCAGATTGCGCCCCTGCCCGACACCTGGCACGGCATGCAGGAAGCCGAGCGCCGCAAAGACTTTGCCCGCCTGATGCTGGAACAGGCTTGGCAACTGCACCAGCAGCCCCACAACCACAGCACGGATGCCGACGCCGACGACCACACCGCCAGCGGCAAACGCGTGAGCCTGGGTCTCATCCGCATGGCCAACATTGCCCCGCTGTACGACGTGGCGCTGGCCATGTACGCGCCAGACGCACTACCACCTGCGCTGCAAGGCCTGGTCCGCATTCACCTGTGCGTGTACCACTCGCAGTTCCCTCTGCTGCTGCGCTCGGCCATTGAGCAGCAGCTGGACACCTTGCTCAACCGCCGGGGTGCCAAAGACGGGCACGACCCCGCGCTACACAGCGCCGACCTGCGCGCCCTCATCGACGCCCACCCCGAGCCCCACCACCTGTTCATCGTGCTGGGGAGCCCCGTGACCGAAGTGGGCCGCGACCACGACTACGACTGGGCCGTGGTCGAGCCCTCGTCCATGCGCTCGCTCATCCAGCTGGCCGGGCGCGTGCGGCGGCACCGGCCTGGGGCCATAGGCGGGGTGAACATGGTGGTGTTGGACAGCAACTTACGGCATTACAAAAAGCCAGGCCAGCCTGCGTATGAAAAGCCGGGGTTCGAGACAGCGCACGCGCCGTTCCAGCTCAAGTCTCACTATTTGCACGACCTGCTGGCACGCGAGATGTGCCAAACCACCGCATGGGCGGTAGACGCACAACCGCGCATTGCCCTGCCAGCCGACAAGCTTCTGCCCAGCCGCCGCTGGACCGACCTGGAGCACGCCCGCATGCACGACAGCCTGCTGCCCAAGCCCCAAGGCACCGCAACGCCCACGCGTGCGGCCTGCCTGCAATGGCACGAACCCCAGCCCGACACGCCCCGATCCCTGTGGCTTACCGGCCTGTTGCCGCAGTTCCAGCGGTTCCGCCAGGACGATCAAAAACGCGATGAAGTAGCCCTGCTGCCAGACGAAGAGGAGGAAACGCTACAACTACACCGCGTGCAAGACGGGGAGCGGCGCTACGACAAGCTGTACGTACCCATCCACCAAAGCCTGTGCCACCCGGTGCCCGCAGCGCAACTGGTATCACCCAGCGTATCGCCCTGGCCGCAGTTGGGCTTGATGGAGGAACTGGCTGCACTGGCACAGGCTCGGGGCTTGTCGCTGGAGCAATGTGCAGAACGCTATGCCACCGCCAGCCTGCCTGAATCGCAGGCTGGCTGGCGGTGGCACGAACAACTGGGTTTCAATCGAAAGGAGGGCTAGCACTTTGGAATCGCACCGAGAAACTACCGAGCGCTGTCAGCGAATACGCTTAGCGATGCACGAACATGTCGCGCATCGCCTCGCCCATGCTCTTAGAAAACTGCAAGGCAAAGATGACGCAGCTGCAAAGCAGCGCCGAATAGAAGCTCAAGAAAAGTACCAATTGGTGCACATACTTGAACGCGGAGTTCGCACTGTTGAGCAAATCGCCGTAGCGAGCCACATCGCAAAAGGCGTACACCCCGACTTGCCCGTAAAGAAGACGACAAACCTTGCCGTCGATTTTTCAAGCCTGCCAATGGTGGACGTTGTCGGTTCACACGTTCTATCGAAGCGAGATGGGTTACACGACACGACTGGCAATGGCTCCTACAACTCCGCTGCATACGAGCTGTATCTGCTGCTGGAATGTCGCGTTGAGGGGCAGAAACTTATTGATCTGTTGCGACTTGAAGATCCAGACGCGACTGAGGCTGTGAACTCTTCTGCGCAACTAGACAACGCTGCAGCTCTGTGCATTCAACTACTAGAGCCCAAGTGCACAGCGGTGTCGGCCAACACGTTGAGCAAGCAGATCTACTGGCTAACAGGCCCCGACGCCAGCGACGACACGCACTACACCCTGCTGGCCCCGCTGTACGCCACATCGCTCGCACATGCGGTGCATGCCCAGGTGCAGGAAGACCGCTTTGGCGAGGCCAACAAGGCCGCCCGCCAGGCGCGGCGCGAGCGCAAGATGCATGACGGCGTATTCCACGACTACCCCGGCCTGGCCGTGCAGAACATGGGGGGCACCAAGCCACAAAACATCAGCCAGCTCAACAGCGAACGGCGGGGCATGAACTACCTGCTGTCGTCGCTGCCGCCGCAGTGGCAAGCCAGTGCGGTGCGGATGCCGGCGCATGCCACTTCGGTGTTTGACCGGCTGTTCATCGCACGGCCCGAGGTGCGCCGTACGGTGCGGGCGCTGCGGGTGTTTTTGGAGTCCGACCCCGCCGCCAACCTGGCCACCCGTGATCGGCGCGAGGAACTACTGGACGCGCTGGTGGACGAGCTGGTGTCGCTGGCTGCCGAGTTGCAACAGATCCTGCCACCGGGCTGGAGCCGGGATGACGAGCGCTTTGCGGATCTGCACCGCAGCGAGCAACTGTGGCTGGACCCGTTGCGTGCAGAACAACCCGATGAAGCTGACTTTGCCCGCGAGTGGCTGCAGATGGACTGGCCTGCCGCCGTGGGCCAGCGCTTTGCCAACTGGCTCAACGCGCAGCTGCGCGGCAAGCTGCCTGTGGGCGATGCGGAAGCGCGTGCATGGCAGAAGGAGTTGCTGACCGACGAGGACGGTTTTCAGCAGCAACTGCACACACTGCGCCAGCGGCTGGACCGCACGGCGACGGAGGCTACGCCATGAAGCAACCCCAAGCCATCCTCGTCCTGCCCCACCTGCGCATTCAAAATGCCAACGCCATTGGCAGTCCACTCACGCACGGCTTCCAGTCCATCACCGCGTTTACCGGCGTGATGTGGGCGCTGGAGCGCAAGCTGGCCCAGGCTGGTGTACCCCTGCAACTGCAGGGCGTGGGCGTGGTGTGCCACCACCATCAAGAGCAGGTCACGCAGGGCTACGTGCGCAACTTCAACCTCACGCGCAACCCGGTGGACAAAGACGGCAGCACCGCCGCCATCGTGGAAGAAGGCCGCATGCACCTGCAGATCACGCTGGTGCTGGCCGTGTCAGAAAAGCGCACGCCCGGCACCCCGGCAGCGCTGGTGCAAAGCAACCAGGCACAGCTGGACGACTGGGCTGCGCAAGCGGGCCACATCCTTGCGGGCATGCGAGTGGCGGGGGGCAGCGTGCTGCCATCGCGCCCGGTGCCAGGCAAGCGCGTGCGGCCCTGGATGGCCGTCGTGCCCGAAGACCCTGTGGCAGCAGAGAAGGAGTTCCGCCAATGGCGGCGGCAGTGGCTACCGGGCTTTGCCTTGGTGGGGCGGGATGACCTGTTGGCTGTGCGCCTGCAAGCGCTGCGCACCACCCAGCCTGACGCCACGCTGCTGGACGCCTGGCTGCATGCGGCCCGCTTCAATTACGCGCCGGTCGTACCTGACGGCGAAGCCTCCGCACCCGATGGGCAGGTGAAGTGGGAGGACCCGCAGCGCCGCAAAGGCAGTGGCTGGGTCGTGCCCATCCCCGTGGGCTATGCGGCGCTCACGCCCAGCCATGCCCCCGGCACCGTGCGCAATGCGCGCGATGCCAGCGTGCCCATGCGGTTTGTGGAATCGGTCTATGCGCTGGGCGAGTGGATCAGCCCGCACCGCCTGACGCATCTGGGCCAGTTGCTGTGGCACGCCGAAGCCGACGAAGCACAGGGTCTGTACCGCTGCCGCAATGGCTACCAGCCCCCAAAGGCGGACGACGCTGACGCAGACGGCAACCCCACCACCGACACGCTGGACGAGTTGGATGATGACGAGGCCTATGCATACACCTGAGCCCCAGCAAACGCCCGCCGTACGTCCATCCCCAACACACCCACTTTTGAAAGATTGACACCATGATCGACAAACTGTAAGCGGTCAATAGACCGCACCCCTTGCGCTGTCCCGGAGTTCAGGTCTTGAGCGCAGTGATGCGCCAAGGAAGCAAGGCCTCGTAGTCCTCGACGGTCCTGGCCCGCGGGAGCGCCACCAGCAGCGAGCGCAGGTACTGGTACCCATCAACGCCGTTGACCCTGCAGGTCTCCAGCAACGAGTACAGGTTGGCGCTCGCATTGGCGCCGGCCACGGTGTCGGCGAAGAGCCAGTTGCGTCTGCCAATCACAAACGGACGGATCGAATTCTCACAGCCGTTGTTGTCGATGGGCAAGTGGCCGCTGGTGACGAAGCGCTCCAGCTTGACCCATTGAGAGGACAGGTAGTGCAGCGCCTTGCCCAGCAAACTGCCCGGCAGCACCGCATGAACGTTGGCCAGCAGCAAGGCCTGAATCTCTTGCAGCACCGGCACACTGTGGGTCTGGCGGCTTTGCAGCAGAGCGAGCGCATCCAGCCCTTGCTCTTTGGCCAAGGCCTCCACACGGTAGAGCTTGCCGATCAGCGCGATGAACCTGGCCGCCAATTGCTCAGGCCCCCGGTTGGTTTTGGGCAATGCCTGCAGCGCGTCATTGAAGTAACGCCGGCAATGCGCCCAACACCCAATGTGCACGAGCTTGTTGGCCAAGGCGATTTTGTTGTAGACCTCGTAGCCGTCGCTCATCAGCACGCCGCCCTCGCGCGCACCGACGTACAGACGCTGCGCCGCCTCGGTGCTGCGTGAGGGTGAGTAGGCGAACAAGCGTATGGGTGGGCCCGTGCCGCTGGCGCCAGAGCCATCGGTCATCTGCACCCACATGTAGCTCTTGGACTGGGCGCTGCGCCCGGCCTCCTTGAGCACCTGGATCTCGGTTTCGTCACCGAAGATCAGCGGGGCGTCCAACACCAGGTCGCGCAGCAGGTTGATGACTGGCTGCACCGCCTGGCCCACCCGCACGACGCTGGCGGCCATGGTGTTGCGCGAGAGGTCACCGCCGCCAAAGCGCCCCAGCAGGGCTGCCTGTCGGTACAGCGGCAGACCGTCCACGTACTTGGAGGTGATCACCCAGGCCAGCAGACCTTCGCTGAACAGGCCCTTGGGGATGACTTGCTCGGGTTTGCTTGCCAGGCGCAGCGTGCCATCGCAGCACGGGCAGGCGTACTTGACCCGCTCGTGTCGGATCACGCGCACTTGTTGCGGAATGATGTCGAGCTGTTCACTGGCCTCCACGCCAATCTCCCGCAGCACGGCCCCATCGTGTGGGCACACCCGCTCGGACTCGGGCAGATCGTGGCGCACCACCTCGCGCGGCAGGGCTGGGTCCAGCGGCTTGCGCCCGCGCTTGGTCCGTTTGTGGGCGGGAACCTCGACGGTGTTGTCGTCGGCCTCGGTTTCTTCCTGGGTCGGCTGGGCCGCAGCGCCCAATGCCTCGGCCTCGTTGAAGAACATGTCCTTCTGATGGCCGGCGCTGGCCTCGCTCTTGGCGGCGAACAACTGACGCTTGAATTTGTTGAGCTGCTCCTTGAGCAGGTCGCGCTCTGCACGCGTGATGCGCAACTCACCAGCGAGCGATTCGCTGTTCTGGGTGGCCTGGGCCAGCGCCTTTTGCAAGGCTGCAAATTCTTCGGCGGTGGGCATGTGAACCATCGCCTGCTTCGATCTACTTGTCGCTCAGGCGGTTCCTTTTACGGATCATTTTGTCGGGCATTTTGCGATAAATATTCTCAGCCTCGTCCCCGCTCATTTCGGCAGTTCCCGCCTCACGCAACTCGCTCGTAGAACCGCTGTGGGTGACGCTGCGTGACGGCCAGATCGATGCCATCAAGCAGCCAGTGCAGTTGCTCCACCGTCAGTGTCGGCACCACCGCCTCATCGGGCCAGATGAAGCGGTCTTGTTCCAGGCGCTTCATCAGAAGCCAGAAGCCGTTGCGCTCCCAGACCAGGATCTTCACCCGGTTGCGCTGGCGGTTGCTGAACACGTACACCGCCGCCGCGAACGGGTTCATGCCCAGGGCTTGCTCCACCAGGATCGCCAGACCGTTGATGCCCGTTCGGAAGTCGATGGCCGGGCGGTGCAGGTACACCGTCAGCGTGTCGTCGAGTCGGAACATGGCAGGCGCCCCAGAAGTTCAAGGAAAGGCAGCCACTCGCCCGGGCCCGCATCGCTGAGGTCGACCTCCACCCCATTGGGCAGTCGGGCGTGAAGCCGAAGCTTGAGCGCAGCAGCAGCAGCAGCAGTGGCAGGCACTGCCCCGGGAGCCGCAAGCCGCAGCGGCACAAAAGCATCCGTGCCGACCACGGCCACGGTCGGCATGTTGGCCCGCCTTGTCTTCGTATCCGCGCCCATGCTCTGGGTGATCCAACGGCGCAGCAAGTTCGCGTTGATGCCGCATTGCAGCGCCATGCGCGCCACCGACACGCCCGGCTTCTGGCACGCCCGTACAACTTCGGCCTTGGCCTGAGGGTCGTACACGGCCCGCCCATCGTTCTTGTGCCCCGTGACCAGGCGCCGTACCACCTCTGCATCGATCTCTGACATACGTGTCCACCTTGTTCTACATGGACACGTAGCTTCCCCTCTCAGGCGCTCTGTGGGAAGACGTAGTTGGATGACCGCTTACGACAAACTCACCACCGCATCCGTCCTGGCCTTTGAACGCAAGCTGGACCCATCCGACGCCGTGTTCCACGCCGGCCGCTGGGACGACCGTTCGCAGTCGCACGCTTGGCCGCCCGTCACTGTGCGTGAAAAGTCTGTGCGTGGCACCATCAGCAACCGCCTCAAGGCCAAAGACCAAGACCCCGCCAAGCTGGACGCCGCCATCGAGAACCCCAACCTGCAAACCGTGGACGTGGCTGCCCTGCCCGCTGAGGCCGACACGCTCAAAGTGCAGTTCACGCTGCGCGTGCTGGGCGGCGCGGGGACGCCATCGGCGTGCAACAGCGCGGCCTACCAAGCCAAGCTGCTGGCCACAGTGCAAGGCTATGTGCAGCAGCACGGCTTTGGCGAGCTGGCCCGGCGCTACGCGGCCAACCTGGCCAACGGCCGCTTCTTGTGGCGCAACCGCGCCGGGGCTGAGCAGGTAGAAGTGACGGTGGAGCAGATGCAGAACGGGCAGGCTGCGCACACATGGTCTTTTGACGCTCTGGCGCTTAATACACGGGCGGTAGACGCTATCAATACAGGGGCAAAAGACCTCGACGAGCTGGGCCAGGCCATTGCCGACGGGTTGGCCGGTTCGCAGCATGTGCTGCTGCGTATCACGGCCTTTGTGCGCCAGGGTGCGGGGCAGGAGGTGTTCCCATCGCAAGAGCTGATTCTGGACAAGGACAGTGCAGGCAAGAGCAAGACGCTGTACCACGTGGACGGCGTGGCGGCCATCCACTCGCAAAAGATCGGCAACGCCATCCGCACCATCGACACCTGGTATGAAGGCGCTGAAGAACTGGGCCCCATCGCGGTGGAGCCCTACGGCTCCGTCACCACCCAAGGCAAGGCCTACCGCCAGCCCAAGCAAAAGCTGGACTTCTACACCCTGCTGGACAACTGGCTGCTAAAAGACCAGGTGCCACCCGCAGAGCAACAGCACTTTGTGATGGCGGTGCTGATCCGTGGCGGCGTGTTTGGCGACGCCAGCTGATGCGCGAGGCGCTCTCCATGACCACGCACTACATCAACATCACCCTGCTGCCCGACCCGGAGTTCAGCCACGCACACCTGCTGGGCGCGCTGGTGGCCAAACTGCACCGGGCGCTGGTGCAAGGGCAGACCACTGACATTGGCGTGAGCTACCCGCAGCACGTTAGCCAGCCGCTGACAAAGCGCACCCTGGGCGCGGTGCTGCGCCTGCACGGCACGCCCGAGGCGCTGCAGCGCCTGATGGAGCAAGACTGGCTCAAAGGCATGCGTGACCACACGCAGGTGGGCGAGTTTCTCCCAGTGCCCGCCAACGCACAGCACCGCACCGTGCGCCGCCGCCAGTTCAAAACCAACGCAGACCGCCTACGCCGCCGCCGCATGCAGCGCAAGGGCGAAACCGCCGAGCAGGCCGCAGCTGCTATCCCCGACACGGTAGAGCGCCGCCCTGACCTGCCGTTTGTGCAACTGCGCAGCAGCAGCACTGGTCAGTCGTTTTGCTTGTGCGTGGAGCATGGCCCGCTGCAACCGCTGCCTGTGGCCGGGGCCTTCAACGCCTATGGCCTGGGGCATGACGCGACCGTGCCTTGGTTTTGAGCCTGTTTGACCCTTTTTTTCAGGGGCCATGGCAGGGCCTTGTGAATCAAGCACTTACGGAGCACCCCAGGAATTGAGGTGTTCTGGCTTTATGGGGGAATGTTCTTTAAAAATCAGAAGGTTGGGTGGGATAGGGTCTAGTTCACTGCCGCATAGGCAGCTCAGAAAATGGTGACGCCGGTGGACCTCACCCTGGACGCGTTCACTGCCGCATAGGCAGCTCAGAAAAGAGCATGATCCGGCAACGCACAGGGCGATCGGTTCACTGCCGCATAGGCAGCTCAGAAATGCGGTGGCGGTGGTGGCGCAAACACTACTTCGTTCACTGCCGCATAGGCAGCTCAGAAAATCCTTGCCGTTGTTGAGCATGTCGGCGAAGCGTTCACTGCCGCATAGGCAGCTCAGAAAACGTTGGTCCAGAAGATGGGGTTTGCCATGGGGTTCACTGCCGCATAGGCAGCTCAGAAAGGGAGATGAGTCGGATACGGAAGCTCCCCAGGGTTCACTGCCGCATAGGCAGCTCAGAAATTGGCATCGACACGCCGCCACGCGGTGTCAGGGTTCACTGCCGCATAGGCAGCTCAGAAAATGCGTGAGCGAGGCCCTCTCTTCTCCTGGCCGTTCACTGCCGCATAGGCAGCTCAGAAATTCCTTGTCGCGCGCCGTCTGGAATGCCTTGGGTTCACTGCCGCATAGGCAGCTCAGAAACATTGAAGACTCAGAAAAATGAAACAGAACGAGTTCACTGCCGCATAGGCAGCTCAGAAATCTTCGCCCAGCGTGCCCATCAAGCCGTAGCCGTTCACTGCCGCATAGGCAGCTCAGAAAGACACTGCCGACATGCTCGCCACTTTTGAGTCGTTCACTGCCGCATAGGCAGCTCAGAAATCAGACCCAGTGGCGTGCCGCTGGGATGGGTGGTTCACTGCCGCATAGGCAGCTCAGAAAAAGCCGGCCATGCTGCTGACTCAACTCGGTGCGTTCACTGCCGCATAGGCAGCTCAGAAAGCGACACCGGCTGGCTCGGCCGCTGGTGGTACGTTCACTGCCGCATAGGCAGCTCAGAAACCTGTTCACTGCCGCATAGGCAGCTCAGAAAGACGCCCGCGCCGAGATGCACCGCTAGCCTTTGTTTACTGCCGCATAGGCAGCTCAGAAAATCACCGCCCGGCCGTCAGGTGCACGTTCGGCGTTCACTGCCGCATAGGCAGCTCAGAAACTTGAAGTACGCGAGCAGAACGGCCTTGAGATGTTCACTGCCGCATAGGCAGCTCAGAAAAAGAAGGTTGCAGGGTTGGGCGACAAAATCACGTTCACTGCCGCATAGGCAGCTCAGAAATGCAGGTACTGGGCACCTACACCCCATCCGCCGTTCACTGCTGCATAGGCAGCTCAGAAATATGTTTGCGGAACACAAGGCCAGACGTGCACGTTCACTGCCGCATAGGCAGCTCAGAAAACTTCGTAACGTCAATCGCATCATTCCGTGGGGTTCACTGCCGCATAGGCAGCTCAGAAAAGGTTCCGCCGACACAGTGACGGATATGAATAGTTCGCTGCCGCATAGGCAGCTCAGAAATGCATCTTGGCCTGGGCTTGCTGGGCCGCAGGGTTTACTGCCGCATAGGCAGCTCAGAAATTGCTGGTTTGATCTGCGGCCTTGGCGGCATCGTTCACTGCCGCGTAGGCAGCTCAGAAAAGCCGCACTTCCAGTCGGTGAGGTCCGACGACGTTCACTGCCGCGTAGGCAGCTCAGAAAAGGTTGATGGCGGTGATGGGGAAGGGAGCTTGGTTCACTGCCGCGTAGGCAGCTCAGAAATGGCCCTGTTCTCATCACTGCCGCATAGGCAGCTTAGAACCCCCAGCGTCGATCAGCTGCACCGCTCCCAGGTTCACTGGACATAAGCAGCTCGCGAGATATACATCACACAATTTAATAGCTAAATGTTTAATTTTTAACCATTAAATTGCTAGTAATAGGAAATAATGCGAGCTATGCCCTCCCCCAACACCGTCACTCCACCCAGCCCGCCCGAACTGCTACTGGACAACCAACTGTGCTTCGCGCTGTATTCCGCGTCGTTGGCCATGACCAAGCTCTACAAGCCGCTGCTTGACACCCTGGGCCTGACCTATCCGCAGTATCTGGTGATGCTGTCGCTGTGGGAGCGTGACGGGCTCACCGTCTCCGAGCTGGGCGAGCGCCTGTTCCTTGACTCGGGCACGCTCACGCCGCTGCTCAAGCGCCTGGAAGCCGCAGGCCTACTGGTGCGGCTGCGCGACGTGCAGGACGAGCGCCGCGTGCGCATCACACTCACCGGCCAGGGGCGTGCGCTGCGTGATGGCGCCCAGCCCATCCCGCACTGCGTGCTGGCCCGCACGCAGTGCACACCCGCCGACATTGGCGCCCTGACCGCGCAGCTCCATGCGCTGCGCGACCGGCTCGTGCAGCCGCAGGCCTGACACCGTTTTCCCTCATGCCCCGTTGGCGGGGCCTTTGTTCCACTCTGAAAGGATGCACTCATGACCACGCTCGACAAGGTTCTCTACACCGCCCGCGCCCACACCACCGGCGGGCGCGACGGCGCATCGCGCAGCGATGACGGACGGCTGCAGGTCCAGCTGTCCTCGCCCGGCGGCAGCGGCACGGGCACCAACCCCGAGCAGCTTTTCGCCGCCGGCTACTCGGCCTGCTTCATCGGCGCCATCAAGGCCGTCGCCGCGAAGCAAAAGCTGACCCTGCCCCAGGACTTGGCCATCGACGCCGAGGTGGACCTGGGCACGATCCCCAATGCCTACGGCATCGCCGCACGCCTGAAGGTGCACCTGCCCGGCATGGACCGCGCCCAGGCGCAGCAGTTGGTCAACGACGCGCACCAGGTCTGCCCCTACTCCAACGCCACACGCGGCAACATCGACGTGACGCTGACCCTGGCCTGAGGCACCGTAGCGGGCGGCGCAGTTCTCCGCGTTTTCCCTAGTCTGGCGGGATACCCATTGCAAGCGAGCGCTCAGCTTCCGGGTTCATCATGCGCGGTCTGTCCCCCGCTTCGCCTGCATTGCCCGCGCCATGAAGATTGCCCTGCTGTCCGACATCCACGCCAACCTGCCCGCCTTCGACGCTTGCCTGGAGCATGCGCGAGCGCACGGTGCACAGCAGTTCGCGCTGCTGGGCGACCTGGTGGGCTATGGCGCGGACCCCGGCCCGGTGCTCGACCGGGCCATGCAACTGGCCGCCGCGGGCGCACTGTGCGTGCGCGGCAACCATGACGCGGCCGCCCTCGCCCCGCCCGCCGTTGCCCAGAACCTGGGCGACCAGAGCGCACAGTGGACCCATCCGCACCTGGACGAGCGCCAGCGCGCCTTCCTGGCCGGCCTGCCGCTGACCGAGCGCCTGGGGCCCGACGCGCTGCTGGTGCACGCCAGCGCCGACGGCCCCGAGCGCTGGCACTACATCACCGATAGCAACGCCGCCGAGCGCTGCATGACCGCCGCCACGCGCATCGACCCGGCCATCCGCTACGTCTTCTGCGGCCACGTGCATGAGCAGGCGCTGTACTTCCTCACGCCCACGGCCAAGTTGATGCGCTTTTCGCCCCAGCCGGGCGTGCCTGTGCCCGTGCCGCCGCACCGCCAGTGGCTGGCCATCGCCGGCTCGTGCGGCCAGCCGCGCGATGGCGACACGCGCGCCATGTATGCCCTGTTCGACCCGGACGCCGCCACCATCACCTTCCAGCGCGTGGCCTACAACCATGCCGCCGCCGCGGCCGCCGTGCGCGCCAGCGGCCTGCCTACGTTCTTTGCCGACCGGCTGGAGCGCGGGCGCTGAGCCCGCCTTTTCCACCCTTCAGGACCAGACGCACCACCGCCCCATGAAGCTGCTCACGCCCGGCACCGAGATCGACGGCTTCGTGGTGCATGAGTGCATCCACGCGGGCGGCATGGCGCACATCTACCGCGTGGGCTATGCCAATGCGTCGCGCGACCCGGGCTTTCCCATGGCCATGAAGATCCCGCGCATGACGGCAGGCGACGGGGCCGAGAACATCGTGGGTTTCGAGGTCGAGCTGACCATCCTGCCCACGCTGTCGGGCCACCACGCGCCGCGCTTCGTGGCGGCGGGTGACCTGATGCGGCTGCCCTACCTGGTCATGGAATACGTGCAGGGCGATACGCTGCAGCATTGGCTGGACGATCGCCCGCCGGGCGACACCGCTGCGCGCAGCGCGGAGACCATCGCCCGCATCGGCGGCGCCATGGCGCTGGCCGCGCACAGCATCCACCAGCAGAACGTCTGCCACCTGGACCTGAAGCCCGCCAACGTGCTGCTGCGCCCCGACGGCAGCGTGGTGCTGCTGGACTTCGGCCTGTCCTGCCACGCGCACTACCCCGACCTGCTGGCCGAGGAAATGCGCCAGGCCGTGGGTTCGCCCACCTGGATCGCGCCCGAGCAGGTGGTGGGCGTGCGCGGCGACCTGCGCAGCGACATCTTCGCGATCGGCGTCATGCTCTACGAGATGGCCACGGGCGAACTGCCTTTCGGCTCGCCCACCACACAGGGCGGCATGCGCCAGCGCCTGTGGATGACACCTGCGCCGCCGCGCCAGTACCGCCCCGACCTGCCCGAGTGGCTGCAGGAGGTGATCCTGCGCTGTCTGGAACCCGAAGCCGCGCAGCGCTACCCTTCGGCCGCGCACTTGGCCTTTGACCTGGCCAACCCCGATCAGGTGCCCATCACCGAGCGCGGCCGGCGCCTGCGCGGGCCCGGCGTGGGCGCGCACTTCAAGCGTTGGATCAAGGCTGCGGGCATGCACTACCAGCCCAGCCCGCTGCCGGCGCGCCAGATCGCCGAGGTGCCTATCCTCATGGTGGCCGTGCCGCACGACGACGTGACGGACGCCACGCTGTACTCCTTGCGCGAAGCGGTTGCCCGTTCGCTGGGCATACGCCCCGGCGCGCGGCTGGCCTGCGTGACGGTGATCTCGCCCTCGGCCAGCAGCACGTCCGACAGCGCGCGCAGCGAGACCATGCTGCACCGCACGCACCTGGCGCGGCTCAAGCAGTGGGCAGCGGGGCTGGACCTGTCGCGCCACAGCGCCAGCTACCACGTGCTGGAGGCCAGCGACGTGGCCCAGGCCCTGGTCCGCTATGCCGAGGGCAACCGCGTGAGCATGATGATCCTGGGGGCGGCGACGCACGGGCTGCAGTTGCAGCGCTTCATCGACACAGTGCCCATCCGCGTGGCGCGGGATGCCCCCTGCACCGTCATCCTGGTCAAGCAGCAACTGCCTTTCGACGCGCTGGGCCAGTGACCCCGCGGGGCTGCCGCAAGCGTGACAATCACGCCATGACCGCGCCCCACACCGATGACACGCTCCACCCCTACGCCAGCCTCACGCCCGACCTGGTGCTGGACGCGCTGGCCAGCGTCGGCTTGTATGGCGACGGCCGGCTGATGGCCCTGGGCTCCTACGAGAACCGCGTGTACCAGGCCACGCTGGAAGACGGCAGTCGCGTGGTGGCCAAGTTCTACCGCCCGGGGCGCTGGAGCGAGGCGCAAATCCTGGAGGAACACGCCTTCTCCCAGGAGCTGGCCGATGCCGAGGTGCCCGTGGTCGCGCCCCTGCTGCTGCACGGCCGCAGCCTGCACCGGCATGCGGGCTTCGACTTTGCCGTCAGTCCCTGGCGCGGCGGGCGCACGCCCGAGCTGGACGACTTCGAGGTGCTGGAGTGGCTGGGCCGCTACCTCGCACGCATCCACAACGTGGGCGCAGCCCGGCCCTTCGCGCAGCGCCCGGCGCTGGACCTGCAGACGTTAGGCCAAGAGCCGCACGACTGGCTGCTGGACGCACAGATCATTCCCCTGGACCAACAGACGGCATGGCGCGACGCCTGCGAACAAGCTCTCGAATTAATAGCTGCTGGCGCTTGTCTATCGGGCGCTAAGGGCCAATTTAGCTTGAAGGACGCGAGCAACATCCGCCTGCACGGTGACTGCCACCCCGGCAACGTGCTGTGGACGCCCGTGGACGACGCCGGCCACGGCGGCCCGCATTTCGTGGACCTGGACGACGCGCGCATGGGCCCGGCCGTGCAGGATCTGTGGATGCTGCTGTCGGGCGAGCGCCGCCAGCGCACCCTGCAACTGTCCGCCCTGCTGGACGGCTACGAGCAGCTGCGCGCCTTCGACCGGCGCGAGCTCGCGCTCATCGAGCCGCTGCGCACACTGCGCCTGATCCACTACAGCGCGTGGCTGGCGCGGCGCTGGAGCGACCCGATCTTTCCGATCAACTTTCCCTGGTTCGGCAGCAGCGACTACTGGCGCGGACAGGTGGACATGCTGCATGAGCAGATCGAGGCCATGCAGGAGCCACCCCTGGCCGCCTGAGGACGGTCAGCCAGCCGGTCGCTGCGGGGCCGGCGAGGCAGCCAGGGACTGCTTCCAGCCCCGCACGATCACATCGATGAAAAACTGACGGTCCAGCCAGAGCCAGACCAGCACCGGCACCAGCGTGGGCAGTACCAGCACGCCCACCTGGTAGCCGTAGACGATGGCCTCCAGCTGCCACTGTTCCACTCGCAGCACCCGCACATCGAACTGCGCCGCGCCCGCCAGTTGCATGAGCAGGTACATCACCAGGCTGAAGGCCTGCGCCGGCAACAGCAAGACATAGCCCAGCGCCGCGCGGGAGGCCCGCCCCGGCGCACGCGCGGCACCCCATGCCGCCACCAGCAGGGCGGCAAAGATCGGCAGGCCATAGGCGTAGCGGCCCGGGTCGGCCTCCAGCGTGACTTCGGCCCGGCGCCCGCCGGAGTTGGGTACGGCGATCTCCACCGCGGTGTCCACCTCCATGCTGCCCGGCTGCTGGTGTACGCCGCGCACCCACATGGGTGCCGCCTGCTCCAGCGCCACATGGGAGAGCCATGCCACGGGGTAGGAGAGCCATGGCGAGGCCTTGGTCCACAGCAGCGTGAGCACAATCATGGCGCCAAAGGCATACAGGACAAAGCGCGTGAGCACGGAGGGTCGGCGCGCAGGGGCTTCGGTTTGCACGGGTTTTGTCACTGGGAAATCCTCCTGCGCCTGGGAGCTCAGCGCGGCGACAGGTCGAGCGAGGTGCTCACCTGCCCATGGCCCTTGTCCAGGCGTGGCATCACCAGCGGCATTGGCGGTGCGGGCGGCTCATCGGGTGGCGGCGTATCCTGGGGCGGCTGGGCCTTGGCACCGGCACGGACCCAAAGCAGCCAGACGATCAGCACATCCAGCATGATGAGCCCCTGCCACAGAAATTCGTGCGCAAAGTTGAATACCGCCGTGTTCCACTGGCCCAGGTAGAAGAGGCTGATCACCCGCACCACGTTCAGCGCCTGCACCGCAGCAAAGCCGGCGACCAGCCCCAGCAGTTTGTGGCGCAAGGTGGAAGGAAAGGCGATCACGGCCGCGAACAGGACGATGCAGGCCTCGATCCCGTTGCACCCCGGTTCGATGGACACGCCAAAACCCGTGAGGGTGTTCCACAGCACCTTGCCCTGCGCAGCGGCCGTGGTATCAAACCAGGTGACCAGCCCTGCGCAGATGCGGGCCAACAGCGCCGTCCACGGCAACACCAGATGCTGTTGCACCCAGTTCAGCATGTTGATGCCAAACAGCGATAACTGGATGGCGAGAAAGAGAAGAAAGAAGCGCAGCATGGTGTGAGGGCCCAGGAGGCCACGGGGCGATAGGCTTTGCGCAAGGCGCCTGCATTATCCGTGGCTGCCTGGACACCGCCAGCGCTATCGACCCGACGTGGCTGCCATCGGGTGCGGCAGCAGGGGCTCAGCAGGCTCAGCCCTCACGCTGCTGGCCCTCTTTGGACCTGCCTAGCCCACCCTGCAACGAACTGCGCGAGGACCGTGCGCCTCCATCAGTCCTGCTTGGCCCCGGATATTTTCACCAGCTTATCGATGATGGGGTTGGACGCCTCAAAGTCCTTGCGGAACTGTGCAGCCCCGCCTTCCACCCCTTCCAGGCCGAAGACCTGCAGGCGGGCCTTCATCGCGGTGGAGTGGATGATCTGCACCGCCTCCTTCTCCAGGCGGGCCAGGATGGGCTTGGGCGTGCCCGCCGGCGCCAGCATGGTGAACCAGGCGATGGTCTTGAACTCCGGGTCGGGAAAGCCCGCCTCGGCCATCGTGGGCACGTCGGGCAAATCGGCCAGTCGCCGGGGGCCCAGGATCGCCAGCGGGCGCAGGCGCTCGGCCTTGATCTGCGGCTGCGCGGCGGCCAGCGTGCCCATACCCCAGGAGACCACGCCCGCAGACAGGTCCTGGATGTGCGGCGCCTCGCTCTTGTAGGCCACGTGCGTCATCTCCAGCTTGCGCGAGTCGCTGAGGTAGGCGCTCATGAGGTGGCCGGGCGAGCCGGCCCCGTACGAGCCGTAGTTGATCTTGCCCTTGTTCTGTTGCGCCCAGGCCATGAATTCCTTCATGTTCTTGACGGGCACGTTGGCGTTGACCATCAGCACCAGGCTGGTGGCAGCGATCTGGGTGATGAACTCGAAGTCCTTGCGGATGTCGTAGGGCACCTTGGAAAACATGTGGTGCGCGTAGAACACGGGCGTGGAGTACGACACCAGCACCGTGTAGCCATCAGGCGCCGCACGCGCGACCGCATTGGCGCCCAGCATGCCCGAGGCCCCGCTCTTGTTGTCCACCACCACCGGCTGGCCCAGGCGCTTACCGAGTTCGTCGGCCAGCACGCGGCCCACCACGTCGGTGCCGCCCCCGGCGGCAGCCGGGATCACCATGGTGATGGGCCGGCGCGGATAGTCCTGCGGCGCGGCCGCATTCTGGGCCAGGGCCAGCCCCGAACAGCCCCACACCAGGGCAGAAAAAACCAGCGATGTCTTGATTCCCATGTCACAACCCTTTTTGATCGGAACGCAGGTTTCGATATTCACCATCTGAGGTCCAGACAACCATTAGGGATAGCCTTGATGTGGACCGGGACACGCGGAACCGCCGTGGCGCAAAAAAACCCGGCCTGCTTGCGCAGGACCGGGTGTGGTCGGTCTGTAGAGACGGCCCGGCACAGGCCGGGCGCGAGGGTGGCAAGCCCGCCTCAGGCCAGCAGCGTGTTCACGCGCTTCACGTACGCGGCCGGGTCCTCGGGCAGGCCTCCTTCGGCCAGCAACGCCTGGTCGAACAGGATGTGCGCCAGGTCGTGAAAGTGCACGCTGCCGTCCAGCTTCTTGACCAGCGCATGCTCGGGGTTCACTTCCAGCACGGGCTTGGCGTCAGGCGCGCTCTGGCCGGCCTGCTTGAGCAGGCGCGCGAGCTGCGTGCTCATGCCGCCGTCCTGTACCACCAGGCAAGCGGGTGAATCGACCAGGCGCGTGGTCACGCGCACGTCCTCGGCCTTGTCCTTGAGGGCTTCCTTGAGCTTGGCGAGCACGGGCTTGAAGGCCTCGGCGGCCTCCTCGGCGGCCTTCTTCTCGGCCTCGTCCTGCAGCTTGCCCAGATCCACCGCGCCCTTGGCCACGGACTGCAGGGGCGTGCCATCGAAGTCCTGCAGGTAGTTCAGCGCCCACTCGTCGACGCGGTCGGTCATGAGCAGCACCTCGATGCCCTTCTTCTTGAAGACTTCGAGCTGCGGGCTGTTCTTGGCGGCGGCCAGCGTGTCGGCGGTGATGTAGTAGATGGCCTCCTGGCCCTCCTTCATGCGCGCCTTGTAGTCGGCAAAGGAAACGCTGGGCGTATCCGATGTGGTGGAGGCAAAGCGCAGCAGCTTGGCCAGACGTTCGCGGTTGGCGAAGTCCTCGCCCAGGCCTTCCTTGAGCACGGCGCCGAACTCGGCGTAGAACTGGGTGTACTTGCCTTCCTTGGCCTTGTCCTCGGCGCTGACCACGTCCTGCACGCCATCGGCGCCTTCCGCCGCTGCCTCATGCTTGTCGTGCTTGGCCAGGTCCTCGAGCATGGACAGCACGCGCTTGACCGAGCCGTCGCGGATCAGGCGCACGTCGCGGCTTTCCTGCAGCAGCTCGCGGCTCACGTTCAGCGGCAGGTCGGCGGAGTCGATCACGCCCTTGACGAAGCGCAGGTAGCTGGGCATGAGCGACTCGGCGTCGTCCATGATGAACACGCGCTTGACGTACAGCTTCACGCCGGCCTTCTTGTCGCGGTTCCACAGGTCGAACGGCGCCTTGGCGGGGATGTACAGCAGCTGCGTGTACTCGGTGTTGCCCTCGACGCGGTTGTGGCTCCAGGTGAGCGGGTTCTCGAAGTCGTGGCTGATGGACTTGTAGAAGTCCTGGTACTGCTCGTCGGTGATGTCCTTCTTGGGGCGCGTCCACAGGGCGCTGGCCTTGTTCACGGTTTCCCACTCGCCGGTCTTCACCATCTGGCCCGGCTCGCCTTCCTTCTCGCTCTCCTTCCACTCCTCCTTCTCCATGAGGATGGGCAGGCTGATGTGGTCGGAATACTTGCCGATCACCTGCTTGATCTTCCAGGCGTTGAGGAACTCCTCGGCATCCTCGCGCAGGTGCAGGATCACGCTGGTGCCGCGCGCCGCACGCTCGATGGCCTCCACCTCGAAGTCGCCCGCGCCGCCGCTGGCCCAGCGCACGCCTTCGCTGGCGGGCAGGCCCGCGCGGCGGCTCTCGACCGTGATGCGGTCGGCCACGATGAAGCCCGAGTAGAAGCCCACGCCAAACTGGCCGATCAGCTGCGCGTCGGCCTTCTGGTCGCCCGACAGGCGGTTCATGAAGTCGCGCGTACCGCTCTTGGCGATCGTGCCCAGGTGGTCAATGGCCTCCTGCTCGCTCATGCCGATGCCGTTGTCGGTAATGGTCAGCGTGCGCGCTTCCTTGTCGAAGGACACGCGCACCTCCAGGTTGGGCGCATCCTCGTACAGCGCGGCATTGTTCAGCGCTTCAAAGCGCAGCTTGTCACAGGCGTCCGAGGCGTTGGAGACCAGCTCGCGCAGGAAGATCTCTTTGTTGGAATACAGCGAATGCGTGACCAGGTGCAGCAGTTGCGCCACTTCGGCCTGGAAGGAATGGGTGTGCTTGCTCATAGGTGTTTTTCAAACAAAGGCAACGGGAAAGAAATCACAGGGGATTCAACCATGTTCTCCGGCGCAGCCGGAACGCATGCGCAGGTGGGGGCGCCGCGGCCGGCTTCAAGGGGCGCGGCACGACGATTTGCCACCAACCGATGCCACGCTGGTCGCATGCCCCAGCGTCGGCGCGATCCTGAGCGCGGTGATCTACAACGCACCGCTGTCGAGCGGCAGCAGCGACTGAACGCCCACCGCAGCCATCAAAAAAGAGAGCGGCTTGCGCTCTCCTTTTCTGCATTTCAAATGGTTTTGAAGTGCAAACGCCCTTTTGGCGAGCGCTAGAAGCTCCTGATTTAATAGCTTAAAAGCGCTCACCCGGCGCCAGATAGCGCCACTGGCCCGGCGGCAGCTTGCCCAGCAGCACCTGGCCGATGCGGATGCGCTTGAGGCCCACCACCTTGAGGCCCACCAGCTCGCACATGCGGCGGATCTGGCGCTTTTTGCCCTCGCGCAGCACGAAGCGCAACTGCTCGGGGTTCTGCCACTCCACCACCGCCGGCTTGAGCTGCTGGCCGTCCAGCGCCAGGCCATGGTTCAGCAGCGCCAGCTTGTCGGCGGGGAAGACGGCGCGCACATCCTGCGCGCGATCGCCGTACTGCACGCGCACCAGGTACTCCTTGTCCACCGTCGAGTCCTCGCCGATGAGCTGGCGCGCCACGCGGCCGTCCTGCGTCAGCACCAGCAGGCCCACGGAGTCGATGTCCAGCCGCCCGCAGGGTGCCAGGCCCTTGAGTTGCGCCGGCGCGAAGCGCGTGCGGCTCTCATCGTCCTTCCAGTGCGTACGTGGGTTGATGAGCGCCACGGCCGGCGTGTGGCCGTCCTCGGCCTGGCCGCTCACATAGCCCATGGGCTTGTGCAGCAGGATGGTCACCTGCTGGCGCTGGTGGCCCTGGGCCGCGCGGTCCACGTCGATGCGGTCGTGCGGCCCCACCTGCAGCCCCATGGCCGCCACCTGCCCGTTGACGCGCACCCAGCCCTGGGCGATCCAGTCGTCGGCCTCGCGGCGCGAGCACAGCCCCAGATCGGCCATGCGCTTGTTCAGGCGCATGCGGCCGTCTGCAGGCGCCTGCGCAGCGCCAGCGGGCGCACGGGTGGCAGGAGGGCGCGGCGCGGCCGGCGCGTGCTGGCTCGCCGTACGGGGGGCGCCTGCCGCGCCGCTGGGTGCGGCCGTGCCGGCCGTGCGGCCTGCGGACCGGCCCGGCGCCTTGCCGGTAGCCACAGGTGCTGCGGGCGTGGTCGGCTTGCGCAGCACCAGCCGCGGGCGCAGCGGAGTGGGGGAAGCAGAAGCGGACGGTGCGGGGACGGACCGTGCGGGGGGACGGGCGGGCGTTTCGGGCATGGCGCTATTGTCTCGCGCCATGGAGCGCGCCGCGCCCCGCCCCCTCTACCGCGCCTTCAGATCATGGCGGCGGGCTCGTTCTCGTCGGCCGGCGCCCTGCGCGGTGAAGCGCGGCGCCGGGGCCCGGGGCGGCCCGCGTCCGCCGCCTCCATCCGCCTGAACAGGCTGGTGCGCAGCGCCTGCAGGTCCAGCACGCGCAGGCCGCCGTACTCCACGCGGATCGCCCCCTGCGCTTCCAGGGTCGCCAGGGCCTCGTTCACACGTTGGCGCGACAGGCCGACCAGGTAGGCCAGCTCCTGCTGGGTGATGCGCAGCACTTCCCCGACGCCCGGGTAGAGCACGGGGTTGAACAGCGCCGCCAGGCTGCGCGCCACGCGCAGGTCGGGGTTGGTGAGGCGGTCGATTTCCCGCGCGGCGATGAACTGCGCCAGGCGCTCGTTGAGCTGGTTCATCACGAAGCGGTTGAAGCCGATGGAATGGTCCAGCAGCCAATGGAAGGTGTCGATGGGCAGGCCCGCCACCACGCTCCTGCGCAGGGCCTGGATGTTGTAGCGGTAGGGCTCGCGCTTGACCGCCGTGCCTTCGCCGAACCAGCCGCCGGGGGGCACGCCGGTGAAGGTCATCGTCAGCCCGTCGGCGTTGTCCGCGCTCATCTTGAGCAGGCCCTCGACCACCCCAAACCAGTACGTCACCGGCCGGCCCACACGGCACACGTAGTCGCCCGGCTGGGCATCGCCGACGGCCAGCGCGGCCACCGCCCGTTCGCGCTCGGCGGGCTGCAGCAACGCCATCCAGGGAATGCCGCTGAGTTCTTGGGCCGTGGGCGGGCGGCGCCGCTGGTGCAGGGAGGCGTCTTGGCTCATGCGCGCAAGCATGCGGTCAAAGCGCGCAGCGGGGCAGCGGGAATACCACGAACCAACGCCTGGCCGGTCCGAGGTATCGACACACTCAAATGCTATTTATTTAGTAGCTACTAGCGCTTATTTATTCTGGGTTTGAACCCTGTTTGACTACAAACCTATCACTGCGTCGGCAAGGCATAGCGGTAGCCGCGGAACGCCCACACGGTGCGCGCCGGCTCGATGCGCTCCAGCACCAGGCCGGGGGCGGCGGTATCCCCCTCGTGCAGCACCTGGCCGTTGACGATCACCATGCGGTACACGGGGTTGGACGAGTAGGTCACGCCCGCGAGCTGCAGGGTGGGCAGTTGCTCACGCACGCTCGCCGGCAGGTCGGTCTGGGCAAAGACGGTTCCCGTCGATTCCTGCGGCGCGGGAGCCGGCGGCGCAGCGCGCGGGGCCGGTGCGCGGGCAGGCGCCGCGGGGGCCGGCGCGCTGCGCTCGGGCCGGGGGGCAGGCGCTTCGGCGCGGGCAGAGCGCTCGGGCGTGGGTTTGGATGCTGGTGCAGATGCCGATGCCGGTGCTCGCGCTGGTGTTGGCGCTGGTGTTGGTGTTGGTGTTGGCGCTGGTGTGGTTGCGGGCGCAGTTTCGGGCAACGGCGCTGCCCCTTGGGCCGGCACGGCGGAGGCCGGAGCGGCAGGTGCCGGTATTGCGGGTGCAGGCGCCGGCACCACCGCGGCCACCGTCGCACTGGGCGCACGCACCAGCCACCAGGCGCCGGCTGCCGCCCCAACGCCCGCCAGCGCTGCAAGCACCATCCAGGGCAGCCCCCGCGCCGGTGCGGCGCGCTGCACGGTGGGCACCGCCACGGGCGACGCGGGGGTATGCAGGCCGGGCACGCTGCCACGGCCGCGCTCGGCCTGGGCGCGCCGCAGCGCATCAAGAATGTAGGACATGGGTTCAGGCTCCGCTGAGCAAACGCGGCTCCGGCACGCCTGCGGCGCGGTTGAGCAACATCAGGGTCAAGGGACCAGCGCGGCCATCGGGCGTGAGGCCCTGGCCCAGCTGAAATTGGTGGATGCGCGCGCGGCGCGCGGCGGGCGTTGCGGTACGGGCTGCGGCGGCGCCCGCGCCGGCGGCCGCCAGTTGCTGGTCCAGCCAAGCGGCGCCCGCGGCAGTGGCGGTGACGTCGCCCGAATCGGCCAGCTCGGCAGGGGCCTTCCACAGCGTGGCAACCTCGCCGCGCCACAGCGGCGCAAGCTCCGTCACGCGCACCTGCAGCGTCTGGCCCTGCACGCCTTCCAGCGTGGCGGTGCCGTCATCCAGCCGGCGCAGCAAGACCGCCACCTCAGGCGCCAGGGCCTCGCCCTGCGCATCGCCCTCGGCAGGCCGCAGCATGAGCAGCACGGGCCGATCAAGCTGGCGCAGCAGGTTCAGGCTGGCGCGGCGGCTGCGGTAGCAGCGCAGGCCCTCGGACGCCAGCGCGGTGCAAGGGTCCGCGGCGCCGTCGGGCACGCTCGCCTGCCACTGCCGGGCCAGCGCCTGCCAGGCCGCCGGCGCCTGCGCCACGGGCTGGATGGCCAGGAACTGCGCCAATGTCGGGGGGGGCGCTGGCGGGGCCGGCGCGTCGGGTGCAGAAGCAGCCGAGGCGGGGGATGACGCGGGCACGGCCGCAGCCGACGCGGCGATGGTCGGCCTCTGTGTCTGTGTCTGTGCCTGCGCCTGTGTGGAGCCGGCGCCACCGTCTGCGAGCGGCCACCAGCCCAGGGCCCAGGCCAGCCCGCCCAGCGCCGCAGCGCCCACCAGCCCGCCGGTTCCAGCGGCGAGCCAGCGCCCCGCCGTGCCCGGGCGCGCCGTGGCGGGCGCATCGAACACCTCGCGCGCGGCGCGGCGCACCATGGCATCGGTCACCTCGCGCACACCCGCGCCGTAGGCACCCAGCAGGGCACGGTCGCACAGCAGGTTGATGCGCCGCGGCACGCCACCCGTGAGCGCGTGCACGCGCGCCAGCGCCCGCTGCTGAAAAGGCAGCGGCCCTTGCAGCCCGGCCACGGCCATGCGGTGGGCGATGTACTGGCGTGTTTCGTCGGCGCTCAAGGCGTCCAGGTGGTAGCGCGCGATCACGCGCTGCGCGAGCTGCTCCAGCTCCGGCGCCGCCACCATCGCACGCAGCTCGGGCTGGCCGATGAGGATGATCTGCAGCAGCTTGCGCTCGCTGGTCTCGAGGTTGGTGAGCAGGCGCAGTTGTTCCAGCACATCGGGCGCGAGGTTCTGCGCCTCGTCGATGATGAGCACGTTGTTGCGCCCCGCCGCATGCTGCTGCAGCAAGAAGTCGTTGAGCGGGTCCAGGCAGTCCTTCACGGTCTCCGCCCCCGGTATGGCGGGGCGGTGCGCCACGCCGAATTCGTCGCAGATGGAGCGCAGCAGCTCAGGCACCGTGAGCTTGGGATTGAAGATGTAAGCGACGTTGCACTGCGGCGGAATCTGTTCCAGGAAGCAGCGGCACACCGTGGTCTTGCCGGTGCCGATCTCGCCGGTGAGCAGCACGAAGCCGCCGCCCGCATCCAGGCCATACAGCAGGTGGGCCAGGGCTTCGCGATGGCGCTCGCTCATGAAGAGGTAGCGCGGGTCGGGCGCGATGGAAAAAGGCGGGTGTTCGAGTCCGAAGAACGGGGCGTACATGGCGGCGAGCATAGCGCCCTCGCCTGTCGCGCCCATGAACCCCTCAGCCCCCCGCGATCACCACCTATCGAGGGCGGTCAGGGTTAGACCCCTGAGGACTAACCCTTGAATTGTCATCGTAAAGACAAGATAACGTCAAAGTCGTTCCTACCATTGGTTGCAAACCGGCAGCGGACTTCTTATTTCCCGTGCGCTGCCCTCCACAGACCCTGATAGGAACCGGAATGAAGACCACATTCCCCCATCTACTGCTGCAGCACGCCGCCCAGCGCCCCGACGCTGCAGCACTGCGCGAGAAAGAATATGGCATCTGGCAGACCTGGAGCTGGAAGGACGCCGCGGCCGAGGTGCGCCACATGGCCTGCGGGCTGCTGTCGCTGGGCTTTGCCAAGGGCCAGAACCTGGCGCTGATCAGCGACAACCGGCCACACCTGTACATGGGCTTCGTAGCCGTGCAAAGCGTGGGGGGCGTGCCGATTCCGCTGTACCAGGACGCCGTGGCCGCCGAGATGACCTTCGTCATCCAGGACGCGGAGATTGCCTTCGCGTTTGCCGAAAACCAGGAACAGGTGGACAAGCTGCTGGAAGTGCGCGAATCGGTATCCGGCATCCAGCACATCATCTATGACGACCCGCGCGGCCTGCGCCACTACGACCAGCCTGGCCTCATCAGCACCGCGCAGCTGGTGGCGCGCGGCGCCGAGTGGGACAAGGCCCACCCCGGCGCATGGGATGCCCTGGTGGAGCAGATCGACCCGCAGGACGTGTCGGTGATCCTCTACACCTCGGGCACCACGGGCAAGCCCAAGGGCGTGTGCCAGACGCATGCCAGCTTCGTCGCCTCTGCGCAAGGCGCGGTGGAGGTGGACCGCCTGGGCCCGCAGGACAACGTGATTTCCTACCTGCCCCCGGCATGGGTGGGGGACCACCTGTTCTCGCTCGCGCAGTGGATGGTGGCCGGCTTCACCATCAACTGCCCCGAGTCGGCCAGCACCGTCTCCATCGACCTGCGCGAGATCGGCCCCACCTACTACTTCGCCCCGCCGCGCGTGTTCGAAGGCATGCTGACGTCGGTCTCCATCCGCATGGAAGACGCCGCTGCGCCCAAGCGCTGGCTGTTCGAGAAATGCATGCAGCTGGCGCGCCGCGTGGGCTCCGATCTCCTGGACGGCAAGCCCGTGGGCGCAATTGACCGCCTCAAGTACCGCCTGGCCGATCTCGCCATCTACGGACCGCTGCGCAACGTGATGGGCCTGTCGCGCATCCGCGTGGCCTACACGGCAGGCGCGGCCATCGGGCCCGACCTGTTCCGCTTCTTCCGCTCCATCGGCATCAACCTCAAGCAGCTCTACGGTCAGACGGAAACCTGCGCCTACGTCTGCCTGCAGCGTGATGGCCAGGTGGATCTGAACACCGTGGGCCAGGCGGCTCCCGGCATCGAGCTGAAGATCGCCGACAACGGCGAGGTGCTGGTCAAGGGCGTGTCGGTGCTCAAGGAGTACTACAAGCGGCCCGACGCCACCGCCGAGGTGATCGACGCCGAAGGCTACTTCCACACCGGCGATGCCGGCGTGATCGACGCCAACGGCCAGCTGCGCATCATCGACCGCGCCAAAGACGTGGGCAAGACAGCCAGCGGCGCCATGTTCGCGCCCAACTACATCGAAAACAAGCTCAAGTTCTTCCCGCACATCAAGGAAGCCGTCTGCTTCGGCAACCAGCGCGATCAGGTCTGTGCCTTCATCAACATCGACTACGAGGCCGTGGGCAACTGGGCCGAGCGCCAGGGCATCCCTTACGGCGGCTATGTGGACTTGGCCTCCAAGCCCAAGGTGATCGAGCTGATCGCCGACTGCATCTCGCAGGTGAACGCCGACCTGGCCGCCGAAGCTGGCATGGCCGACACGCAGGTCGCGCGCTTCCTGGTGCTGCACAAGGAGCTGGACCCCGACGACGACGAACTGACCCGCACGCGCAAGGTGCGCCGCAATTTCATCGCCGAGAAGTACGGCGTGCTGGTGGATGCGCTGTACACGGGCAAGGCCGAGCAGTTCATCGAAACGCAGGTGAAGTTCGAGGACGGGCGCAAGGGCAGCGTGAGCGCCACGCTGAAGATCACCGACGCCAAGACCTTCCCCGCCACCCGGGCGGCCGCCTGACACGCAACGAGGCAGCAGACACATGACCAGCAAGAAGATTGGCGACGTCATCCTCGACGTCAAGAACATCAGCCTGCGGTTCGGCGGCGTCAAGGCGCTCACCGACATTTCGTTCAACGTGCGCGAGCACGAGATCCGCTCGATCATCGGCCCCAACGGCGCGGGCAAGAGCTCCATGCTCAACTGCATCAACGGCGTGTACACGCCGTCCGAGGGCTCCATCACCTTCCGCGGCCAGACCTTCGGCCACATGAACAGCCGCCAGGTCGCCGAGATGGGCATCGCGCGCACCTTCCAGAACCTGGCGTTGTTCAAGGGCATGAGCGTGATCGACAACATCATGACCGGGCGCAACCTCAAGATCAAAAGCAACCTGCTCCTGCAGGCACTGCGCATCGGACCGGCCGAGCGCGAGGAGATCGCCCACCGCGAGAAGGTCGAACACATCATCGACTTCCTGGAGATCCAGGCGCACCGCAAGACCCCCGTCGGCCAGCTGCCCTACGGCCTGCAAAAGCGCGTGGACTTGGGCCGGGCCCTCGCCATGGAACCCCAGGTGCTGCTGCTCGATGAACCCATGGCCGGCATGAACGTGGAGGAGAAGCAGGACATGTGCCGCTTCATCCTGGATGTGAACGACGAGTTCGGCACCACCATCGTCCTCATCGAACACGACATGGGCGTGGTGATGGACATCAGCGACCGCGTCGTGGTGCTGGACTACGGCAAAAAGATCGGCGACGGCGCGCCGGACGAAGTGCGCAACAACGAAGACGTGATTCGCGCCTACCTGGGCACCAGCCACTGAGGGCAAGCAAATGGCATTCTTTCTCGAAACCCTGATCGGCGGCCTGATGGCCGGCATGCTCTACGCGCTGGTGGCACTCGGCTTCGTGCTGATCTTCAAGGCCTCGGGCGTCTTCAACTTCGCGCAGGGTGCCATGGTGCTGTTCGCGGCCCTGGCCATGGCGCGCTTTGCCGAGTGGATCCCGGAGTGGACCGGCATCAGCAACCCCATCGTGGCCAATCTGGCCGCCTTCCTGATCGCGGGCCTGTGCATGTTCGCAGTGGCCTGGTTCATCGAGCGCCTGGTGCTGCGCCACCTCGTGAACCAGGAAGGCGCCACGCTGCTCATGGCCACGCTGGGCATCACCTACTTCCTGGAAGGCCTGGGCCAGACCTTCTTCGGCAGCGACATCTACAAGATCGACATCGGCATGCCCAAGGACCCGGTGTTCCTGCTGGACACCGTGTTCGAGGGCGGCGTGCTCGTGAACAAGGAAGACGTGATTGCCGCAGGCATTGCCGCCGCCCTGGTGGTGGTGCTGAGCATCTTCTTTCAAAAGACCAAGACCGGCCGCGCATTGCGCGCCGTGGCCGACGACCACCAGGCGGCGCAGTCCATCGGCATCCCGCTCAACCACATCTGGGTCATCGTGTGGTGTGTCGCCGGTGTCGTGGCACTGGTGGCCGGGATGATCTGGGGCTCCAAGCTGGGCGTGCAGTTCTCGCTGACCACGGTGGCGCTGCGCGCGCTGCCGGTGGTGATCCTGGGAGGCCTGACCTCGGTGCCGGGCGCCATCATCGGCGGGCTGATCATCGGCGTGGGCGAGAAGCTCTCCGAGGTGTACCTGGGCCCCTTCGTGGGCGGCGGCATCGAGATCTGGTTTGCCTACGTGCTGGCCCTCGTGTTCCTGCTGTTCCGGCCCCAAGGTTTGTTCGGCGAGAAGATCATCGATCGCGTATGACATACGCGATCAACCCGCAGGGTTCTTCGCCGCAGGCGAAGGATGGTCTTCCTGCGAGGGCACGCAGTGCCCGCAGCCAAAAGATCATCGCCCTTGGTTGAAAGATTTGGAGTAAATAATGTTCTACCGCGAAAACGGCCAGTTCAAGACCACCTACAAGGCCGACCAGCAGATCTTTCCCATCACCCAGGACCGCATCGCCATCCTGCTGCTGTTGGCCGTGGCCTTCGTGGCGGTGCCCGCGATGGCGTCGGACTACTTCTACCGCGCCATCCTGATCCCGCTGGTCATCATGTCCATGGCCGCGCTGGGCGTGAACATCCTCGTGGGCTACTGCGGGCAGATCTCGCTGGGCTCGGGCGCCTTCATGGCGGTGGGCGCCTACGGGGCCTTCAACTTCTTCGTGCGCTTCCCCGGGATGCCGCTGGTGCCGGCCCTCATCCTGGGCGGGCTGTGCGCCACGTTCTTCGGCATCCTGTTCGGGCTGCCCAGCCTGCGGGTGAAAGGGCTGTACCTGGCCGTGGCCACGCTGGCGGCGCAGTTCTTCAGCGACTGGATGTTCCTGCGCATCAAGTGGTTCACCAACAATTCCGACTCGGGTTCGGTCTCGGTCAGCAACCTGCAGGTCTTCGGCATGCCGCTGGACAGCGCCATGGCGAAGTACCTGTTCTGCCTGACGCTCCTGGTAGTCGTGGCCCTGCTGGCCAAGAACCTGGTGCGCGGCGCCATCGGCCGCGAATGGATGGCCATCCGCGACATGGACGTGGCCGCCGCGGTGATCGGCATCCGCCCTATGTACGCCAAGCTCAGCGCCTTCGCTGTCAGCTCCTTCATCGTCGGCATGGCGGGCGCGCTGTGGGCCTTCGTGCACCTGGGTTCGTGGGAGCCGGCAGCGTTCTCGGTCGAGGTGTCGTTCCGCCTGCTGTTCATGGTCATCATCGGCGGCATGGGATCCATCATGGGCGCGTTCTTCGGCGCGGCCTTCATCGTGGTGCTGCCCATCTTCCTGAACCAGTTCCTGCCCGCGGTGGCCGGCCTGTTCGGCGTGGACATCTCCACCGCCGCCGTGTCGCATGCGGAACTGATGATCTTCGGCGCGCTGATCGTGTGGTTCCTCATCGTGGAGCCCCACGGCCTGGCCAAGCTGTGGTCCATCGGCAAGCAGAAGATGCGCGTGTGGCCCTTCCCCCATTGATGCCATTGCAAGGTGTGTTCCGCGCCGACCGGCGCAATTCAGGCGACGTTCCATCCAACCACAAGGAGACAAGACCATGAAATTCACCCGACTCGCTGCGGCCGCCACGGTGGCCTGCACCCTGGCCGGCTTTGCAGGCGGCGCCGCCGCCCAGGCCAAGGAACAGTTCTTCCCCCTGCTGTCGTACCGCACGGGCCCCTACGCCCCGAACGGCGTGCCATGGGCCAACGGCAAGCAGGACTACATCAAGATGATCAACGCGCGCGACGGCGGCGTGAACGGCGTGAAGCTGACCTGGGAAGAGTGCGAGACCGGCTACGCCACCGACCGCGGCGTGGAGTGCTACGAGCGTCTGAAGAGCCGCCCCGGCGTGACGCTGTTCGACCCGCAGGCCACCGGCATCACCTTCGCGCTGACCGAGAAGGCGCCCGTGGACAAGATCCCGCTGATGACGCTGGGCTATGGCCTGTCGGTCGCGCAAGACGGCATGGCCTTCAAGTGGAACTTCCCCTACATGGGCAGCTACTGGACCGGCGCCGACATCCTGATCCAGCACATCGGCAAGAGCGCCGGCGGCCTGGACAAGCTCAAGGGCAAGAAGATCGCACTGGTCTACCACGACAGCCCCTTCGGCAAGGAGCCGATCCCGCTGCTGCAGGAGCGCTCCAAGATGCACGGCTTCGAGCTGCAGATGCTGCCCGTGACCGCGCCCGGCGTGGAGCAGAAGGCCACCTGGCTGCAGGTGCGCCAGAGCCGCCCCGACTACGTGCTGCTGTGGGGCTGGGGGGTGATGAACTCCACCGCCCTGAAGGAAGCCCAGGCCACGGGCTACCCGCGCGACAAGATGTACGGTGTGTGGTGGGCCGGTGCCGAGCCGGACGTGCGCGACGTGGGCGATGGCGCCAAGGGCTACCACGCGCTGGCGCTCAACGGCCATGGCACGCAGTCCAAGGTCATGCAGGACATCCTCAAGCACGTGCATGGCGCCAACCAGGGCACGGGCCCCAAGGACGAAGTGGGCTCGGTGCTGTACACGCGCGGCGTGATCATCCAGATGCTGGGCGTGGAGGCCGTGCGCCGCGCGCAGGAGCGCTTCGGCAAGGGCAAGGTCATGACCGGCGAGCAGGTGCGTTGGGGCATGGAAAACCTGGCGCTGGACCAGAAAAAACTGGACGCGCTGGGCTTCACCGACCTGATGCGCCCGCTGTCCACCAGCTGCGCGGACCACATGGGGTCCACCTGGGCCCGCGTGCACACCTGGGACGGCAAGCAGTGGAAGTTCTCGTCCGACTGGTACCAAGCCGATGAGCAGGTCATCAAGCCTATGGTCAAAGCCGGCGCGGACAAGTACCTCGCCGACAAGAAGATGTCCCGCCGCGAAGCGGGCGACTGCCAGTCCTAAGGACGTCCCCTGAGGCGCTGCGCGCCATCGTCCTTCTCGTCGGGAAGGGGGATGGCGCCGGTGGTCGGGCAAGACCCGTTCCACGGCGCCCGCTGGCGCGGGTTGCGCCAGGTTCAAGCGGCTGCGCAGGGCAGCCGCCAATCGAGAGGGCTGTGGCGACAGCCCTGCCGATTGGCACCACTACAAGGGCAAGGCTATGGAGTCCAGAAACATCGTTCTCAGCGTCAATGGCATCGAGGTCATCTACAACCATGTGATCCTGGTGCTCAAGGGCGTGTCGCTGCAACTGCCCGAGAAGGGCATCGTCGCCCTGCTGGGCGGCAACGGCGCGGGCAAGACGACCACGCTGCGCGCGATCTCCAACCTGCTCAAGGGCGAGCGCGGCGAGGTTACCAAGGGCAGCATCGAGCTGCGCGGCGAGCAGATCCAGAACCTCTCGCCCGCCGACCTGGTCAAGCGCGGCGTGGTGCAGGTCATGGAAGGGCGCCACTGCTTCGCCCACCTGACCATCGAGGAGAACCTGCTCACCGGCAGCTACACGCGCACCGACAAGGGCGAGATCGCCGCCAACCTGGAGAAGGTCTACAACTACTTCCCGCGCCTGAAGACGCGCCGCACCAGCCAGGCGGCCTACACCTCGGGCGGGGAGCAGCAGATGTGCGCGATCGGCCGAGCCATCATGAGCAACCCCAGCATCGTGCTGCTGGACGAGCCCTCCATGGGCCTGGCGCCGCAGATCGTGGAAGAGGTGTTCAACATCGTGAAGGATCTCAACGCCAAGGAAGGCACGACCTTCCTGCTGGCCGAGCAGAACACCAACATGGCGCTGAAGTACGCGGACTACGGCTACATCATGGAAAGCGGCCGCATCGTCATGGACGGCGCCGCGCAGGACCTGGCCAGCAACGAAGACGTGAAAGAGTTCTACCTGGGCGTCGGCGGTGGCGAGCGCAAGAGCTTCAAGGACGTCAAGAGCTACAAGCGCCGCAAGCGCTGGCTGGCCTAATTACTCTCAAATTAATAGCTGCTAGCGCTTGATAGGCAAGCGCTGGAGGCCGATTTTGCCCTAAACCCCTCCCAACGACAGGAGACCCAGGCATGAGCATGTTCTACGACGCCCTGGAAACCCGCGCCCCCGCCGAGCGCGAAGCCGCCCTCATGGCGGCCCTGCCCCGGCAGATCGCCCACGCCCAGCAGGCCAGCCCCGCCTTCGCCGGCATCCTGGCGGGCGTGGACGCCACCACCATCACCGACCGCGCCGCGCTGGCCCGCCTGCCCGTCACGCGCAAGTACGAACTGCTGGAGCGCCAGCAGGCGCAGCGCGGCCAGAATGCGTTCGGCGGCTTCAGCGCCCTGGGATTCGGGCGTCACATGCCCCGCGTGTTCGCCAGCCCCGGCACCATCTATGAGCCCGAGGGCGCGCGGCCGGACTACTGGCGCATGGCACGCGCCATGTATGCCGCGGGGTTTCGCCCCGGCGAGCTGATCCACAACAGCTTCAGCTACCACTTCGTGCCTGCCGGCTCGATGATGGAGACCGGCGCCCACGCGCTGGGCTGCACGGTCTTTCCAGGCGGCACGGGGCAGACCGAGCAGCAGGTGCAGGCCATGGCCGAACTGCGCCCGGCCGGCTACATCGGCACGCCCAGCTTCCTGAAGATCATCCTCGACAAGGCCCACGAACACGGCGTGGCGCTGCCCAGCGTGACCAAGGCGCTGGTCTCGGGCGAGGCCTTCCCGCCCTCGCTGCGCGACTGGCTGGCCGCGCGCGGCGTGACGGGCTACCAGTGCTACGCCACGGCAGACCTGGGCCTGATCGCCTATGAGACCAGCGCGCGCGAAGGCCTGGTGCTGGACGAGGGCGTGATCGTCGAGATCGTGCGCCCGGGCACCGGCGACCCGGTGCCCGAGGGCGAAGTGGGCGAGCTGGTCATCACCACGCTGAACCCCGACTACCCGCTGATCCGCTTCGGCACCGGCGACCTGTCGGCCGTACTGCCGGGCCAGTGCCCCACGGGCCGCACCAACACCCGCATCAAGGGCTGGATGGGCCGCGCGGACCAGACCACCAAAGTGCGCGGCATGTTCGTGCACCCCGGCCAGATTGCCAGCGTGGTCAAGCGCTTCCCCCAGGTGCAGCGCGCGCGGCTGGTGGTCAGCGGCGAGATGGCCAACGACCAGATGGTGCTGCAGGTGGAGACCACCGAAACCGCCGCAGGCATGGCCCAGCAACTGGCCGAAGCGCTGCGCGAAGTGACCAAGCTGCGCGGCGACGTGCAGATGGTGCCTCCCGGCAGCCTGCCCAACGACGGCAAGGTCATCGAAGACGCGCGCAGCTACCGCTGATGCCCCGCGGGGCGGCCGGCCGGCGCCGTCCGTCGCCACGGCGTCGTGCGCGGCACACAAGCCGCACCGCAGCCGCGTCAACCCCCTGGGGTCAAACGTCACCCATTTGTCAGGCGGTGCGGACTCGGGGGTTTCCTTGATGTCCGGCACGCCATTCCTCTCTATGATTGCGCCTCTTTTCCAAGGAGCATCATGAGAACGACATTCAAGATCGCCGTGGGAGCGGCCGCCATCCTGGCTGCATTCGGCGCATCCGCCCAGGCCTATCCGGTCAAGGACAAGAACATCACCATCGTCGTGCCCTTCTCGGCCGGCGGCCCCACCGACCGCGTGGCCCGTGACCTGGCAGAGGCCCTGCGCAAGCCCCTGGGCGGTGCCACGGTCGTCGTCGAAAACGCCGCCGGTGCAGGCAGCACCATTGGCGCAGCCAAGGTGGCCCGTGCACAGCCGGACGGCTACACCCTGCTGCTGAACCACATCGGCATGGCCACCATCCCCACGCTGTACCGCAAGCTGTCGTTCAACGTGTTGAACGACTTCGAGTTCCTGGGCATCGTCAACGACGTGCCCATGACCATCATCTCGCGCCCGACGCTGGAGGCCAAGAACTACAAGGAATTGGCCACCTGGATTGCGCAGAACAAGGAAAAGGTGAACCTGGGCCACTCCGGCCTGGGCTCGGCCGGCCATCTGTGCGGCCTGATGTTCCAGCACGCGCTGCAGTCGCACATGACGCCCGTGGCCTACAAGGGCGCGGCGCCCGCCATCACCGACCTGATTGGCGGCCAGATCGACCTGATGTGCGACCAGACCACCAACACCACGACGCAGATCGAGGGCAAGAAGGTCAAGGCCTTTGCCGTGACCACCAACCAGCGCCTGACGATGCCGTCGCTCAAGGACTTGCCGACGCTGCAGGAAAGCGGCCTGAAAGACTTCAACGTCTCCGTCTGGCATGGCCTGTATGCCCCCAAGGGCACGCCCGCCGCCGTGCTGACGCGCATCAACGAAGCGCTGCAAGTGGCCGTGAAGGATCCTGACTTTATCAAGAAGCAGGAAGGCCTGGGCGCCGTGGTGGTGGCCGACAAGCGCGTGCTGCCGGCCGAACACAAGAAGTTCGTGCAGTCCGAAATCGAAAAGTGGGGCATGGTGATCAAGGCAGCCGGCACTTACGCCGACTGATCTGCGCCAGCGCGGCGGGCGCGTCCGTCTGCCCGCCTTTCCTGCCAACGCCCGGTGCCCGCGCACCGGGCGTTTTTTCATGGGAACTGCGGGTAATCCTGCTGCCCCTGCGCGGCTGCGGCGCCTACAACCGAAGCCTTCTTTCACGCTTTTTGGAAAGACCGCATGCCGCACACATCCACCCCACGCCGCACCCCACCGCGCCGCCAGGCCCTGCACGCCATCGGGGCGCTTCTTGCATTGGGCCTGGGCGCCACGGGCGCCGCGTATGCCCAAGCCAGCCCATGGCCGGCCAAGCCGGTCCGCATCGTGGTGCCGTTCGCCGCCGGGGGTACCACCGATATCCTGGCGCGCGCCATTGCGCCCGAGCTGGGCAAGGCCTTTGGCCAGCAGTTCATCGTGGACAACCGCGGCGGCGCGGGAGGCAACATCGGTGCCGAACTGGTGGCAAGGTCCGCCCCTGACGGATACACGCTGCTGATGGGCACCGTGGGCACGCATGGCATCAACCGCGCGCTGTACAAGCAGTTGCCCTACGACCCGATCAAGGACTTCGCGCCCGTCACGCTTGTCGCGTCGGTGCCCAACGTGATGGTCATGAACACCGAGAAGGCGCGCAGCCTGGGCATCAACACTGTGCAGGACTTCATCCGCTATGCCCAAGCCAACCCGGGCAAGCTCAACATGGCGTCCAGCGGCAACGGCACCTCGATCCACCTGGCCGGCGAGCTGTTCAAGAGCATGACGGGCACCTACATGCTGCACATGCCCTACCGCGGATCTGCGCCCGCGCTGCTGGACATGGTGGGCGGCAACATGGACGTGATGTTCGACAACCTGCCCTCCTCCATGGCCCATATCAAGGGCGGCAAGCTCAAGGCGCTGGCGGTCACCAGCGCGAAACGCTCCACCGCCCTGCCCGACGTCCCCACGGTGGAAGAGGCCGGCGGCCCCGCGCTCAAGGGCTTCGAAGCCAGTTCATGGTTCGGACTGCTGGCGCCCGCGGGTACGCCGGCCGACATCGTCCAGCGCGTCCAGCAGGAGGTGGCCAAGGCGCTGGCCACCCCTGCCGTCAAGGAGCGACTGCTGTCCCAGGGAGCGATTCCCGGCGGCAATACGAGCGCCGAATTTGCCAGCCTGATCGACCGCGAGCACCGCAAGTGGGCGCAGGTGGTGAAGGCGTCCGGCGCGAAGGTGGATTGAAGAGAGGATGCGCGCGCCCGCCGGGGCGCGCTGCGCGTCACCAGACCACGTCGCAATCCTCGGCGGCGCTGCGGCGCAGCATGTCGATGAAAGGCGCCGCGCGCTGGCGCAGGCGCACGCCGTCGCCGCGAGGGGCCTCTTCCTCGGTCTGATCGTCCTCGTCCGGGGCGGTGGCCGCTGCAGCGGCCTCTTCAACCGCTACCGCCTCTTCCAGCGCGCGGATGGCGGCAGGAATCTGCGCGGCAGTGATGATGCCGTGCGGCTCATTCGGCGACTTGCCGATGATCTCCAGCAGCTGTTTGCCATTGGGCTCCAGCATGATGACGTCGGCGGTGGCGCGGGATTTGAATTTGAAAAGCATCGAAGTTCCAGGACAAAGGATCAGTGGGTGGCCGCAGGGCCTTCGTACATGTAGGCGCGGCTGAAAGGATAGTCGGACTGCGCACCCTTGAGCACGCCATCTTCCACGTGGCCCGTGGGCCGCACGGCCAGCATCTGGTGCAGCGCGGTCCAGCCGCGCTCGAAGGCCAGGGCGCAGCCCGCCAGGTACAGCCGGTAGGCGCGCAGCGCCTTCTCGCCGCGTTCCTTGCCGTGCTGCGCGACCAGCACGCTGCGCGCCTCGTCCTGACGGGCCTCCAGCGCATCCGACCAGGCCCACAGCGTGCGGGCGTAGTGCGGACGCAGGTTCTCGGTGTCCACCATCTCCAGCCCGGCCCGTGCCATGTCGTGCAGCACCGTGCTCACATGCAGAAGTTCGCCGCCGGGGAAGATGTAGCGCTCGATGAAATCGCCCAAGCCGGCGCCCAGCCGGGGGTTGTCCAGCCCGCCCGACGTGATGCCGTGGTTGAGCAGCAGGCCGCCCGGGCGCAGCAGACGGTGCACGGTGGCGAAGTACCGCTCCATCTGCGAACGGCCCACATGTTCGAACATGCCGACCGAGGCAATCTTGTCGAACGGCTGCTCCACCTGCAGTTCACGGTAATCCAGCAACTGCATGCGCACCCGACCCTGCAGGCCGCGCTCCTCGATGAGCCGCTGCACATGCGCATGCTGGTTGCGCGACAGCGTGATGCCCGTGGCGTCCACACCATACTCCTGCGCTGCCCACAGCAGCAGCCCGCCCCAGCCGGCGCCAATGTCCAGGAAGCGGTCGCCGGGACGCAGCAGGAGCTTGCGGCAGATGTGGTCCAGCTTGGCCTCCTGTGCCTGTGCCAAGCTCATGTCAGGCGTGCGGTAATAGGCGCAGGAATAGACGCGCCGCGGGTCCAGCCAAAGGGCGTAGAAGTCGTCGGACAGGTCGTAGTGAAACTGGATATTGCGTGCGTCATGGGACAGGGTGTGCGCCGCCATCGAACGCGCACGCAGCAACACGCGCTGCCACCCAGTCGCCGCTCCCTCGTGCGTGGGGTTCAGCTTGAGCAGCGCCGCGGCCGCCGTCATCAACTGGCGCATGCTGCCTTCCAACGCCACGCGGCCTTCGACGATGGCCGCGCCCACGTTGCCGATCTCACCCATGGCCAGGGCCACCACGGCCATGCGGTCGCGAAAACGCAACCGCAGGTCGGCATTGGCGTCACCCAGGCGCGCGCCGTCGGGTAGTTCGACAGCCACCCCTACAGGGGAAAGCGCCAAGCTGGCCTCCAGGGAGTGGAGCAGATGCTTCATGGCATGTCCCTCGGTCTCCTTGACAGCTTTCCATTCTTGAGGGGGTGGGCAACCCCGTCAATGGGCATCCGCCGACATGCCCGCAAGGCGCCGTCTGACAGGCACCGTGCGCGCTCCGCCGGCAATACTGCAGTCGGATTGCCGCGGATCCCCGACAGGCAGGCGCCAACAGCTCCTTTATTGATAGCGAACCGTGCGCCACGCCTGGCACACCCCTAGGCCTTGGAAGGGCGCTCGCGGCTATGGCCTAATAGGGAGTTTTCACCGTTTTCATTTCAGGAGCCATCATGGGCAACAAAATCGTCACCGAAGCCGACCGCAAGCGCACTCCCCGTCCCACCCCCATGCCCGGCATGGCAGTGACCACCCACGGCCGCGGCCAGCGCGTGAGCCTGGAGCGCGGCGTGGCCACGCGCAGCAAGAAAAACCCCGGCAAGCGCAGCAACAAGGGCGGCTGATCGCCCCTTTTTGCCCGGCTTAGCCTGCAAGCCCTCTTCGGAGGGCTTTTTCATGGGCGGCGCTGCACGCCGCCCGTGCCGCACAATCGCCGTATTCCCGCTACCGGAAGGCCCCATGCCCCAGACGCCCGCGCCACTGTCTCCCGAAGATGCCGCTGCGCTGTACCAGGCCCTGCGCGCCGAGGGCATGGCCGACGCCCTCACCACGCTGCACATCGGTGGCGCGCACACGCGGCTGCTGAGCGGCGCCGCAGACGCGCCCGCGCTGCTGCGCACGCTGGACATCGGTGCGCGCGTGACGGCCACCACCTGCTTTGCCCACCAGCCGCCCACGGAGGCCGAGATGGAGCACGCGATCATGCTGGTGGAAGATGCGGTGATGCCGGTGCGCGACCTGCTGGCGCCCGGCTCCACGCTCTACACAGCCGACGGCGGCATACGCCAGATCGCGCTGGCTGCGGGCCTGCCGGCGCAGCCGGAGTTGCGCCTGCCGCTGGAAGCGGTGGAGCACACCTTCAACCGCCTGGCCGCCCTCAGCCTGGGGCGCCCTGCCACGCAGGACACCCTTGCGCAGGACAACGCCTTCGCGGCCACGCTGCTGATCCTGCGCGAGTGCCTGCACCATCTGGGGTTCGACCACATCGTGGTCCGGTCCGACGCGGTGGTCTAGGGCCTGTTCACACTATTTTCGCCAGTGCGAATAGCGTGAGCAGGCCTTAAGCCGGCTTTGGGGCGCGCATCAGCCCGCCGCGGGGGGTGTGAACGCGGCGCGCGCGGCCTCTGCCGCAGCGCGTGCGCCGCAGCCCTCCAGGTGGTCGTTGACCAGCCCCATGGCCTGCATGAAGGCATACATGGTGGTCGGACCCACGAAGCTGAACCCACGCTTCTTCAAATCCTTGGACAGCGCCACCGACGCCGCCGAGGTGGTCATCGCACGCACCGCAGGCAGCGTCATGCGCTCGGGCCGCTGCTGCGCGGCCAGGGGCGCATAACGCCACACATAGTGCGCCAGCGACCCGAACTCGCGGCGCAGCTCCAGCACGCGGCGCGCATTGTTGATGGCCGACTCGATCTTGCCGCGGTGGCGCACGATACCGGCGTTGCCCATCAGCTGGTCCACCTCGGCAGCGCCGAAGTCCGCCAGCGGCTCGGCCTCGAACTGCGCCAGCGCCGCGCGGAAGGCCTCGCGCTTGTTCAGGATGGTGAGCCACGACAAGCCGGCCTGGAACCCCTCCAGGCAGAGCTTCTCGAACAGGCGGCGCTCGTCCGTCACCGGGAAGCCCCATTCGTGGTCGTGGTAGTGCCGGTATAGTGGGCTGGCGCGGCACCAGAAGCAGCGCGCATGGCCGCCCTCGTCGGTGAACAGGCCACTGGCTTCGTCTGGGGAGGAGGGTTCGGTGGTTTCGAGCATGGGGGCATTGTGGGGGTTGGGTCGCATGGCGCAAGAACGTCTTGCTATGCTTGGCCGCACCCGCCTCCGCCACCATGAGCACATCCACCCCATCGCCTCGGCGCCCGTGGCCGCTGCTGGCAGCCGCGCTGCTGCTAGGCGGCTGCGCCCAGTCGGGCGGCACGTTGGGCTACTACTGGCAGTCCCTGCGCGGGCACCTGGAGATCATGAACGCCGCACGCCCGGTGCAGGAGTGGATCACCCACCCTGACACCTCCGCGCCGCTGCGCGAGCGGCTGCAGCTGGCCCAGCGCGCCCGGGCGTTCGCGGTGGACGAGCTGGCCCTGCCCGACAATGCCAGCTACCGCCGCTATGCGCGCCTGGACCGCACGGCTGCCGTGTGGAACGTGGTGGCGGCGGGCCCTTATTCGCTCACGCTGCACCGCTGGTGCTTTCCGATCACCGGCTGCATCGGCTACCGCGGCTACTTCGACGAGCCCGGCGCACGGGCCGAGGCCGCGCGCCTGGCGGCCACCGGACTGGAGGTCAGCGTGTACGGCGTACCCGCGTATTCCACGCTGGGCTACAGCAACTGGATGGGAGGCGACCCGCTGCTGTCCACCTTCATCGGCTGGCCCGAGGGCGACTTCGTGCGGCTGCTGCTGCACGAATTGGCGCACCAGGTGGCGTATGCCGAGGGCGATACCGCGTTCAACGAATCCTACGCCACGGCAGTGGAGCGGCTGGGCGTGCAGCGCTGGCTGCAGCAGCACGCCACCCCGGCCACCCGCGCCCAGTTCGCGGCCAGCGAGGAGCGCCGCGCGCAATGGCGCGCGCTGACCCAGGCAACGCGCCAGCGGCTGGCCGAGATTTATGCATCAAATGGGGCTGTAGCGCCCGACCATCAAGCGCTATCAGCTATGAAAAAAGAAGCAATGCAGGACTTCCGCGCGGCCTATGCCACGCTGCGCGCGCGCTGGCTGGCCGCACACGTCCCCGAGGCACAGCTGGCGACGCTGGACCGTTGGGTGCGCGATGCCAACAACGCCAGCTTCGCCGCGCAGGCGGCTTATGACGAAGGGGTGCCCGCGTTCATGGCGCTGTTCGAGCGCGAGGGGCGCGACTGGCCGCGCTTTCATGCAGCCGTGCGGGCGCTGGCCCAGGCGCCGCAGGCCGAGCGCACCGCCGCGCTGCAGGCGCTGGCGCCACAGCCGCCCCGGGTGGCCCACGGCGGAGGCTGACGTCGCGTTTCCCGCCCCCGCGTGCCTGCTGCGGCTTCGCGGCCTGGGGGACGGTTGGCCCGCACGCTGGCGGGCCCACAGCGCTCAGCCGCGCAGGGATTCGATCAAGTCGATGTACTGCTGCTTGGCCTCGTCGCTGGACGTGCCCTTGAGCTTTTCCCAAGCGTCCCACTTGGCGCGCCCCACGATGTCAGAGAAGCTCGGCTTCTTCTCGGCGTTGTCGCCGGCGGTGGCCTGCTTGTACAACGCATAGATCTTCAGCAGCGTCGGGTTGTCGGGGCGCTCGCTGAGGTTCTTGGAATTGGCCACGGCGGCCTCGAAGGTGGCGTTCAGATCGGACATGGAGTGTCTCCGGTTCAGGGTTGGTATCGCCGCACAGTGTAGTCAAAACACGAACGACCGTTCTTTTTTAAAGCCTCCCCAGGATCACGCCATGCACAGCCCATCCACGGCCTGGAACAGCACCTGCCGCGCCTGGCTGATCACCTGGCCCTTCCAGGCGTCGGTGTCGGTGTAGAAGGCCTCGCGCATCTGGGCATGGACCCGCGCAGCCAGGGCGGGCGATGCCTCGGGATGCCGGTGCAGCCAATGGTCCGCCCGCAGCGCCTGCAGCACGGCGGGCGCGGGCTGCGTGCCGAACTCCAGCGTGAGGGCAGTGACTTCCGCCTGCGGGCACTCTTCATAGGCGCTGTGGCACATCAGCCCCGTGAGCGGCGCGGAGGTGGAGGAGCCGTCTTCGGTGGACGTGACTGGCGTGGCGCCACCCCCGTCCCACCAGCGGCGCGCACGCGCCAGGGCCTGCGCCTCGTCGCGCCCCGCATGGATGCGCTCGCCATGGCCGCTCGGCCCCAGGCCCGTGTGCAGGTCCACCCAGGCGATGCGTTCGGCGCGCGCGCCCTCGCGACGCAGCACGGCGCGCAACGTGCAGTTGCTCCAGGTGGGCGCCGTGCCGCCGAAGTACAGGCCGTCGGGGTGCTGGTACTGCCCGCGGGTGATCGCCGCCTGCAGCGCCTGCAAGCCGTGCGCATTCAGCAGACCGAGCAAGGCCTGCGTATTGGCCTCGCTGGGCGGCCATTCGGGCGGCAACAACACGGGGTGCAGCGCACTGTAGGCGGGGTTGGCCGGCAACGGCTGGCTGAAGTCCACGAAGTTGCGATTCAGGTCCACGTTTTCGTGCGTCACGCGGCGCAGGTGGGCGAAGCCGTACGGGTTGAGCGCATGCAGGTAGAGCACGGCCACACGCTGCGCCCGTGCCTTGGCGCGCCACTCGTCATCCTGCAGTGCGAACACCTGCACGCCGCTGCCGCACAGGCCCTCCACGCCGTGGCAGCCGCTGCTCACGATGAGCAGGCGGTGCGCGTCAAGCGGCCCCTCCCGCACCACGTCCAGCGCCAGCGTCTCGTCGTTGGGGCCGCACAGCGGATGCACCTGCGGCTGCAGCGCCAGACCGGCCACCGCCGCGGCGCCAACAAATTGGGCCCGCGCCTGTGCGTAACTTGCGGCGAACGCCTGCGGGATACCGATCATCGAAACCCCCTTTGGACATGTAAAAAAGGCCCCACCGCGCAACGGTGGAGCCTGGGCATGTCAGCCGTGTGAATGCCGCCTCACGGGGACCCGGAGCCTCTCAGGCCGTGGGCTGTGCCAGCCATTGGCGCGCCAGTTCCACCCAATAGGTGCCGCCCAGCGGAATCAGCGCATCGTTGAAGTCGTAGCTGGGGTTGTGCAGCGTGCAGGGACCGCCGCCGTGCCCCATGGCGCGGTGGTCGCCGTCGCCGTTGGCGATGAACACGTAGGCGCCCGGCTTGGCCTGCAGCATGAAGGAAAAATCCTCCGCGCCGCCGGTGGGCTCCTGCGCCAGCACCTTGTCTTCACCCACGATGCCCACCATCACCTGGCGCGCGAACTCGGCCTCGGCCGGCGAGTTGATGGTGGGCGGGTAGTTACGCACGAACTCGAACTCACAACGCGCCTCGAACGCGGCGCAGGTGTGCTCGGCCACCTGCCGCATGCGGCGCTCGATCATGTCCAGCAGCTCGGTGGAGAAGGTGCGCACCGTGCCCTGCAGCTCGCAGCTGTCGGGCACTACGTTGGTGGCCTCGCCGGCGTGGATCATCGTCACCGAGATCACGCCCGCCTCGATGGGCTTCTTGTTGCGGCTGATGATGTTCTGAAACGCCTGCACCATCTGGCAGGCCACGGGCACGGGGTCGATGCCCATGTGCGGCATGGCGCCGTGGCTGCCCTTGCCGCGGATGGTGATCTTGAACTCATTGCTTGACGCCATCACCGGGCCGGGGCTCACGGCAAAGCTGCCGGCCGGCATGCCCGGCCAGTTGTGCATGCCGAACACCGCCTGCATGGGGAACTGCTCAAACAGGCCGTCCTTGATCATCTCGCGCGCGCCGCCGCCGCCCTCTTCCGCCGGCTGGAAGATCAAATACACGGTGCCGTCGAAGTCGCGGTGCTTGGAGAAATACTGCGCCGCCGCCAACAGCATGGCCGTGTGGCCGTCGTGGCCGCAGGCGTGCATCCGGCCCTGGTGCTTGCTCGCATGGGCGAAGGTGTTGAACTCCTGCATGGGCAGGGCGTCGATGTCTGCGCGCAGGCCCACGGCGCGGCCGCAGGCACCGCCGTCACGGCCGTGCACGATGCCCACCACACCGGTGGTGCCCAGGCCGCGGTGGATGGGGATGCCCCATTCGGTGAGCTTGGCCGCGATCACGTCGGCCGTGCGTACCTCCTGAAAGCACAGTTCGGGATGGGCATGGATGTCGCGCCGCACCTCGGCGATGGCGGCCGCTTCGCGGGCGATGGAGTCGATGATGTTCATGGGGATCGGGCCTGTCGTCCTGGGAATGCCACAGTCTAGCCGTGCTCCCCGATCCGCGCCGAAGCGGGCCCGAAGCCCCTGCGACCCGCCGATGGCGCCGGCGGGCGAGGCGGGCGCGGCGCGCTCAGGTGCGCACGCGGCCGTCGCCGGTGAGCATGGACATCTCCACGAAGCGCGAGCCCTCATGGTCGGACGGGCTGAAGTTGACCGTAAAGCCGCCCACCGAACCGCGCAGGGATTCCAGCCCCGCCACCAGGCTCTCGCGCGTGAGCTTGCCGCTGGCGTGCGCCTGCGCGTTGCGCAGCCCCTCGATGAAGACGCGCGCGGCCAGGTAGCCCTCCATGCTGGAGTAGTTGGCCTGCACGTTGCCGCCCTTCTTGATGGCCTCTTGGAATTCACGCGTGATCTGGCGCGACTGTTGGTAGGGCGAAGGCACCACCTGCGACACCACCACGCCCGCGCCGTTGGCGCCCAGCGCATCCGCCAGCGCCTGCGTGCCCACGAAGGACACGTTGTAGAACTTGCCGCCGTATCCCGCCTTGCGCGCGGCCAGCACGAACGCCGCACTGGCGGCATAGGCACCGATTTGCACGATGGCCACGGGCTGCGCCGCCACCAGCGGCGCCACGGCAGCCGTCACGTTGGCGGAGTTGCGCGCCACCGTGCCGGTCGCCACGGGCGCCAGCTTGCGCGTGGCCAGTGCGCGGGTCACGGCGTCCAGGCCAGCCTTGCCATAGGCGTCGTCCTGGTAGAAGACGCCGATGCGGTCCAGCCCCAGGTTGGTGAGCTGGCGCACGATGAGTTCGGCCTCGTCCGCGTAGGAGGCGCGCACGTGGAAGGCCAGGCGGTTGAACGGCTGGCGCAGGGATTCCGCGCCCGTGACGGGCGCGAAGAATGGCACCTTGGCCTGCGTGAACAGTGGTTGCGCGGCCAGGCTGGTGGGCGTGCCCACGTAGCCAAAGAGGGCCAGCACGTCCTCATTGATCAAGCGGCGCGTGTTCTCGGCGCAGCGGTCGGGCTCGTAGCCGTCGTCCAGCGAGCGCAGCTCGATGGTGCGCCGCCCGATGCCGCCCTGGGCATTGACCTGGTCGAACGCCAGCTTGGCACCCGCCTGGAACTGCAGGCCCAATTGGCTGGCAGGCCCGGTCAGGGCCGCGGATTGGCCCAGCACAATGCGCGTGTCGCTCTGCGCGCGCGCCAGGGATGCGCCGGTCAGCAGGGCCGCGCCCATCCCTGCCGAGAATTGCCGACGGCTCAACCGCGTTGAATGCATAGAAAACCCTCAGAGTAAACCATTATTGAAATAAATAAGGCACTGCGTTAAACGGAGTGCCCGACGCGAAGTTTACCGAAGCCCGTTTTCCCCGGTCCACCCCTCACCAAAGTCCCCACACATGCTCCCGACTCCCGTCCCCGACGCTTCGGCCACCCACCAGGTGCGCGGCGCCTGCCCCCACGACTGCCCCGATACCTGCGCCCTGCTCACCACCGTGGAGAACGGCCGCGCCGTGCGCGTACAGGGCAACCCGGCGCATGCGCAAACCGGCGGCGTGCTGTGCGCCAAGGTGTCGAAGTACGCCGAGCGCACCCACCATGCCGAGCGCATCCTCACGCCACTCAAACGTACGGGCCCCAAGGGCAGCGGGCAGTTCACCCCGGTGAGCTGGGACGAAGCGCTGGGGGACATCGCGGCGCGCCTGGCGCACATCGCCGCGCGCGACCCGCAGGCCATCCAGCCTTACAGCTACGCGGGCACCATGGGACTGGTGCAGGGCGAGAGCATGGACCGGCGCTTCTTCCACCGCCTGGGCGCGTCGCTGCTGGCGCGCACCATCTGCGCCACGGCCGGCGGCGAAGGCCTGGTGCACACGCTGGGTGCCAAGGTGGGAATGAAGGTGGAGTTCTTCGCCGAGGCCCAGCTCATCCTGATCTGGGGCAGCAACTCCATCGGCAGCAACCTGCATTTCTGGCGCATCGCGCAGCAGGCCAAGCGCGACGGCGCGCGCCTGGTCTGCATCGACCCGCGCAAGAGCGAGACGGCCGAGAAATGCCATGAGCACCTGCAGCTGCGCCCGGGGACCGACGCCGCGCTGGCCCTGGCGCTGATGCACGAACTGATCGTGCACGACTGGCTGGACCATGACTACCTCGCCCGGCACACGCTGGGCTGGGAGCAACTGCGCGAGCGCGCCCTGCAGTGGCCGCCCGAGCGCGCGGCCGAGGTCTGCGGCCTGCCCGTGGAGCAGATCCGCCGGCTGGCGCACGACTACGGCACCACGCGGCCCGCCGCCATCCGCCTGAACTACGGCGTGCAGCGCGCGCACGGCGGCGCCAACGCGGTGCGCGCCATCGCCAGCCTGCCGGCACTCACGGGCGCATGGCGCCACCGCGCGGGGGGCGTGCTGCTGTCCAGCTCCGGCAGCTTCCCCGTGGACCGGGCCGCGCTGCAGCGCCCCGACCTGCTGGCGGGCCGCAGTCCGCGCACCATCAACATGGTGACCATCGGCGACGACCTGCTGCGCGACGCCTCGCCCAGCTTCGGACCGAAGATCGAGGCGCTGGTGGTCTACAACAGCAACCCCGTGGCCGTGGCGCCCGACTCCCGCCAAGTGGTGCGCGGCTTTGCGCGCGAGGACCTGTTCACCGTCGTGCTGGAGCACTTCCAGACCGACACGGCCGACTACGCCGACTACATCCTGCCCGCGACCACGCAGCTGGAGCACTGGGACGTGCACCTGGCCTACGGCCACACCGACGTGCTGCTCAACCGGCCCGCGATTGCGCCCCAGGGCCAGGCGCGCAGCAATGCGCAGATCTTCCGCGACCTGGCCGCACGCATGGGCTTCACCGAACCCTGCTTTGCCGACAGCGACGAGGCACTGTGCCGCCAGGCCTATGGCGACCAGGTGGACTTCGATCTGCTGCTGGAACAGGGCTTCGCGCCCCTGTCCGTGCCCGATGCGCCATTCGCCGACGGCGGCTTTCCCACGCCCTCGGGCCAATGCGAGTTTTACAGCCAGCGGCTGGCCGACCAGGGGCTGGATCCGCTGCCGGGCTACGTGCCCAACCACGAGGGCGCGGGCACCTCGGCCGACTACCCGCTGGCCATGATCTCGCCGCCGGCGCGCAACTTCCTCAACTCCACCTTCGTGAACCTGCAGAGCCTGCGCGACATCGAAGGCCGCCCGCTGCTGGAGATCCACCCCGAAGATGCCGCGGCGCGCGGCATTGCCGACGGCGCCCTGGTGCGCGTGTTCAACGACCGCGGCAGCTACGCCTGCCACGCCGCGCTCAACGGGCGCGCCCGTCCCGGTGTGGTGAACGGCCTGGGCGTGTGGTGGCGCAAGCTGGGCCACAACGGCACCAACGTGAACGAACTGACCAGCCAGGCCCTGACCGACCTGGGCGCGGGGCCCACGTTCTACGACTGCCGGGTGCAGGTGGAGCCGCTGGCCTCTTAACTATCAAAAAGTGAGCTGATAGCGCTTGACTGTCAAGCGCTACAGCCACTTTTGGCACCAAACCTCAATCCAGCTTCACGCCCGTGGCGGCAATGACCGGCCCCCAGCGCCGCGCCTCGGCGCGGGCCAGCGCGTGGAACTGCTCGGGCGTGGCGGCCAGCGGTTCCATGCCAAAGGCCCGCATGCGCTCCACCACCTCGGGCGCGGCCAACGCCTGGTTCAGCGCGGCATTCAGCCGTGCGGTGATGGCCGTCGGCAGCCCGGCCGGGCCCAGCAGGCCCTGAAACGCATAGACCTCGGCATCGGCCACGCCCACCTCTGCCAGCGTGGGCACGTGCGGCAGCGCGGCCGCACGCCGGGCGGCGCCGATGGCCAGCGCACGCACCTTGCCCGACTGGATCACCGGCAGGCCGGCCGCAAGGTCCAGGAACATGCAGGGCACCTGGCCACCCACCACGTCCTGCACCGCCGGGGCCGCGCCGCGGTAGGGAATGTGCGTAAGGAACGTCTGCGTGCGGTGCTTGAACAACTCCATCGCCAGGTGGTGCGGCGAGCCGTTGCCGGGCGAGGCGTAGTTCACCTGGCCGGGGTGGGCCTTCACATAGGCCAGGAAGTCCTGGAAGGTCTGCGCCGCGAACGCCGGATTCACCACCAGCACCAGAGGAAAGCGCGACAGCCCGCCGATGTACGTGAAGTCCTTGTCCGGGTGGAAGGGCAGCCGGCGGTACAGGTGCTCGTTGTAGGCCAGCAGCGCGTTGTCCGCCGACATGACGGTGTAGCCGTCCGGCTTGGCGGTGGCGACGATCTGGCTGCCGATGTTGGTGGACGCGCCAGGCCGGTTGTCCACCACGATCTGCTGGCCCAGCCCGCCGCGCATGGCCTCGGCCACGGTGCGCGCCAGCACGTCGGTGCCGCCGCCCGCCGGGTAGGGCACCACCCAGCGGATGGGTTGGCTGGGATAGCCCGTGTCGGCGCGTGTCCACGGCGCCGCCGCCGTGGCGGCACAGGCCGCCAGGAAGGTTCTGCGTTCCATCGGTTGTCTCCTTGCTCTTTTATTAATAGCTGCTCGCGCCTGATGGACGGGCGCTACGGCCCCAATGACCTCAAACTACTGCGGCGCGGCAATGGTCTGGTCAATGGCGCCGAACAGGCTCTGGCCGGCCTTGTTCTTCATCTCGATGCGGATGGTGTCGCCATAGCGCATGAACTCGGTGCTGGGCTGGCCGTCCTGGATGGTCTCGATGCAGCGCTTTTCGGCAATGCAGCTGTAGCCCTTGGCCCAGTCCTTGTTGCTCACCGTGCCGCTGCCCACGATGGAGCCGGCGCGCACATTGCGTGTCTTGGCGATGTGCGCGATGAGCTGGCCGAAGTGGAAGGTCATCTCCGGCCCCGCGTCGCACATGCCCACCTTGCGGCCGTTCCAGGTGGACTGCAGCGTGAGGTGCACGCGCCCGCCCTGCCAGGCGTCGCCCAGCTCGTCCAGCGTCACCGCCACGGGGCTGAAGGCGGTCGCCGGCTTGGACTGGAAGAAACCGAAGCCCTTGGCCAGCTCCGCCGGGATCAGGTTGCGCAGGCTGACGTCGTTGGCCAGCATCACCAGGCGGATGCCGTCCAGGGCCTGCTCCGGGCTGGCGCCCATCTTCACGTCGCCGGTGACGACGGCGATCTCCGCCTCGAAGTCGATGCCCATGGCCTCGCTGGGCACCACCACGTCGTCGCAGGGGCCGATGAAGTCGTCGCTGCCGCCCTGGTACATGAGCGGATCGGTGTAGAAGCTGGCTGGCACCTCGGCATTGCGCGCCTTGCGCACCAGCTCCACGTGGTTGATGTAGGCCGAGCCGTCCGCCCACTGGTAGGCGCGCGGCAGCGGCGCCATGCACTGCTGCGGATCGAAGGGGAACGGATGGCGCGCGCGGCCGGCATTGAGCTGGTCGTACAGGTCCTGCAACTGGGGCGCCATGAAGTTCCAGTCGTCCAGCACCTGCTGCAGGCGGCTGGCAATGCCGGTCGCATAATGGGCCGTGCCCAGATCGCGCGACACCACGACAAGCTGGCCGTCGCGCGATCCGTCTTTGTAGGTAGCAAGTTTCATGGGCCTGGGTCTCCGGGTGAATGCATCGCCTGCGCCGCGCGAGCCCTCTCGCCTGGCACAAATTTCGATCCAGTGAATTGATTTAACTAAACAAAACTCCAAAATTCTAGTGCAGATGGACAAGGAACGCGTCGGCATTCAGTCGGTGGAGGTCGGGTTCGCGCTGCTGGACGCGCTGTCGCGCGCCCGCGGGCCGCTGATGCTCAAGGACCTGGCGCAGGAGGCCGGCATGAGCGCGGCCAAGGCCCACCGCTACCTGGTGAGCTTTCAGCGCCTGGGCCTGGTGGTGCAGGACGCCCGCAACGCCCGTTACGACCTGGGCCCTGCGGCACTCAAGTTAGGGCTTGCTTCGCTCACACGCCTCGATGCCATGCGGCTGGCGCGCGAGCGCATGGCGCCACTCATGGATGCGCTGGGCCACACACTGGCGCTGGCCGTCTGGGGCAACCATGGACCGACCATCGTGCACTGGGAGGAGGCACCACGCGCGCTCACGGCCAACCTGCGCCTGGGCGACGTGATGCCGCTGCTCAGCTCCGCCACGGGCCGCTGCTTTGCCGCTTACCTGCCACGCGAGAAGACCGCCGCGCTGATAGCCGAGGAGTTGGCCCTGGCCACCCGCCAGGGCCGCGCCGACCTGCCGCACGACGAGGCCGGCGTGCAGGCACTGCTGCGCGAAGTGCGCGAGCGCCGCTGCGCGCGGGTGCTGGACACGCTGCTGCCGGGCATCCACGCTTTCTGCGCACCCGTGTTCGACGCCGGCGGCCACCTGGCTCTGGCCATCACCACGCTGGGCCCCGCCGCTACGTTCGATGCCGCCTGGGGCGGTGCGATAGAGGCCCCGCTGCGCGCCGCGGCCGAGCAGCTCTCGCGCGACCTGGGTCACGCCGCCACACCCGGCTGAACGCATGCCGCGCCGCGCCCTGCTGCTGCTGACCGCCGTGGTACTGGCCCTGCACTGGCTGGTACTGGTCGGGTTGCCGCTGGGCGGCACGGACCAGGGCGCTCCGCAGCGGCTGGCCTTCCATACGCGGATGGTGGAGCCCCCGCCTCCACCGCCGCCTCCCCCGGAACCCCAGGCCGCGCCAGTGCCGCCGCCGGCCCCCAAGCCGCGCCCCCGTCCCGTGCGCAAGCCACCGCCGCCGCCCGTGGAGGCACCGCCCCCCACGCGGCACGCCGAGCCCGTACCTGTCATGGAAGCGCCTGCGCAAGCCGCACCCTCGCCCGCGGAGCCCCCTGCCGAGGTGCCGGCCGATTCCTCCACCCCAAACCCCGAAGTGTCGGCGGACGCCGCGGCGCCCCAGGCACCCTCCGCCCCCCTCTCCCCGGCCAGCGATCCGGCCATGCCCGCAATGGCCGAAGCCTCCAGCGCGTCCGCGCCAGCCGCCGCATCGCAGCCGGCGCAGGAAGCGCCCGCGTTGACCGCGGGCGTGGAAATCCTGCCCCCTGGCGCCGCGGGTGCCGTGGCCGGCACCGAACCGCCCCCGGTACGCCTGCCGCCCTCGGCGCGGCTGGCGTTCGACGTGACGGGCGAGGTGAAGAAGTTCCACTACAACGCCAGCGCCGAACTGCTGTGGCGCCAGGACGGTACGCAGTACGAGGCGCGCCAGCAGATCAAGGCCTTCCTGCTGGGAGCGCGCTCGCAAAGCAGCGTGGGCCAAATCACGCCGCAAGGACTGCGCCCCACGCGCTTCGGCGACAAGACGCGCAGCGAGCGCGCAGCGCATTTCGACTTCGAGCGCGGCGAGGTGATCTTCAGCGCCAACGCCCCGCGCGCGGCCATCGGCAGCGGCGCCCAGGACCGGCTGAGCGTGTTCATCCAGCTGGGCGCCCTGCTGGCCGCCGCTCCCGAACGCTATCCCCCCGGCACCCGGATCACGCTGACCACCGTGGGTGCGCGCAGCGCCGAGCGCTGGACCTTCACCGTGGAAGGGCCGCAAACGCTGGAGCTGCCCGCCGGCAGCACGCCCGCGCTCAAGCTGCAGCGCCTGCCCCGCCCCGACCAGCGCTACGACCAGAAGGCCGAACTCTGGCTGGGCACGGACATGGGCTATCTGCCGGTGCGCATCCGCCTCACGCAGGCCAACGGCGACTTCGCCGACCTGTCCCTGAGCCATCACGACACGCCCTGATGCCGGCATTTGCCGCGGGCGGCGGGCGCGTCCCGGCGTGGGACAAGGCCGCGACCGCGCACGAAGGCCGCCACGGCCCCTTTTCCGTGGAATACTGGTCACAGCAGCGGGGCGCGGGGGCTTGAACTCTGCCGATCCGCTGCAATCTGACAGGCATACCGATAGGGGGACACGCCATGAATATGCTCTACGACTCCGACTCCTTTGTGGTGGTCCACATGCTGGCAGACGCAACCCCCGACAGCGCCAGCGAAGCCGCCACGCCCGCCGTTCCACAACTGGTGCGCCACGGCTTCGAGATCGTGGACAAGCGCTCCGGCAAGGAGGTGTACCTGGATGGCTCCTGGGCCGAGATGTTCCAGCAGCAGATCCTGGCCTGGCAGCGCAACACGCCCACCCAGGAAGAGGTGGAGGACACGCTGGATGGCTACGTCGGGCTCGCGCAGAACCCGGTGATCGTGCACTGACGCGGCACCAGAGTTTCGGGGGCCAGGCCCCCGTTGCGGTCCGCCCCCGGCGGGTCGCCGCCCCGTGAGGGGCACAGCGCGCCGTGGCCTTGGCCACGGCGCCTTCTTTTGGGGGGGCCGCCCGCTGACGAACAGCGGCGCGCAGCCGCCCGTCAGATTCAGATGAAAAATGGCTCTATCGCTTATCCATCAAGCGGTAGAAGCTCATATTTCAATAGCAATCAACGCACGCCGCGGCGACGCGCCATCTCCTGCCCCATGGACTGCTGTGCGGGGTCGTCCAGCAGCGCGCGCGCGGCGGGATAGATGCGGTCGTCTTCATGGCGCAGGTGATCGTCGTAGCACTGCGCAAACCGGTCCAAGGCCGTCTCGTGCTGCGGCGTGAACGCCTGCACGGCCCCGTCGGCCAGCGCCTGCAACCCCACGCGCGCCGCAGCCCAGCGTTCGGCCATCAGCACATGGTCCCGCTGCAGCTGGCGCACCAGGTCCGTCAGCGCGTCGTCGCCACCGGCCAGCAGGGGCGGGAAGACGTGGAGTTCCTCGTCCTCGTGGTGCAGCGGGGCGGCGATGTCGAAATAGCGCAGCACATCGCACGCCGCCTGGCGGGCGGAGTCATCGCAGGCGTGCGTCTTGAGGTAGTCGCGCAGGCGCTGCAGCAGGTCCAGCGAGCGGCGGACGCGGTCATGGCAGGCGCCCAGCATCTCGAACGGCTCGTCAAAGCCCGCGCCTGGCGTGTGCAGACCGGGCAGGGACACACGGCTGGCCATGGCGTCAGCCCAGCCGCACGGGCTGGCCGTCGCGGTTGAAGGGCAGATAGGCGCTGAAAGCGCCCGTTTTCACGGCCTCCACCATGCGGCGCAGCACCTTGTCGGCGTCGTCGTCGGACGGCGCCTGCGCCGCCGTGCCCGACAGCGCCGCGGTGAACACCAGGCGCCAGGGCTGGCCCGGCTGCTCGAACTGCTGCGACTCGCGCACCAGCGCGTCAAACGACTCCAACTCCTCGGGCAGCTTGTCCACGCACATCAGCGGCACCAGCACCCCGCCCTCGCCCTGCGTGAAGCGCTCGCGCTGCTCCGGCGTGGCCTCGTCGGGCAGCTCTGCACCGGCAAACACGAACAGCAGGCGCTGGCGCTCGCGGTGGCTGCGCGCGGCGCGCAGCAGGTCGTCAAAACTGTTGATCTCGGTTTTCACTTGCATTCATTCCCCTTGTTGCGGCCAAGGCTGCACGCCCCGGCCGGGCACCAGCGTGCCCACATACTGCGCCGGCACGGGCCGCGCGCGCACGGGCTTGCGCGACACGACCGTTCCCACGCTCACGAAACACAGCGCGCGCTCGCCTTCGCTCAGCGCGAACAGCCCGCGCAGCGCCTGCGACTGCAGCGCCTTGCCGCTGGTGAGCGCGGAGCCAAAACCCAGCGCGGTCGCCATGAGCAGCAGGTTCTGCACCGCGCAACCCGCGGACACCAGCCGCTCACTGGGTGCGATCTCAGGATCGCCCCCGCATTCGTCCACCACCACCAGCAGCAACACGGGCGCGCGCAGGGCCTTCTCGCGCGCCTGCTCCTGCTGCTCGGGCGTGGCCTGCGCGTCGCGCTCGCGCAGCGCATCGGCAAACGCCTGGCCCAGCGCCGCGCGGGCCGCGTCGGGCACCACAACAAAACGCCAGGGCAGCAGACAGCCATGGTCCGGCGCATGCGCGGCCGCGGCCAAAATGGCCTGCAGCTGCGCGGCGTCCGGCCCCGGCGCGCCCAGCCGCTTGGGCAGGATGGTCTGGCGCGCCTGCAGCAGCGCGGCGGCCAGTTCCGCCGTGGCGGCTGCATTGTTCAAGGCCTGTGGAGGCACCGGTCTCTCCTGTTCCATGGCATTCACCCCGGCCGGCCATCGGCGCGCAGCCGGCCATACCAGCCGATGAGGCGCAGGCCCCATACCGCCATGATGCCAGCCCACAGCAGGGCCGCGACGGCCAACAGCACGGGCGACCAGGGCAATGGCGCGCTCGCCGCCAGCCGCACCACGGTCGCCAGTTGCAGCACCCAGAACAGCGTCCAGACCAGGCGGTCCGCCACCAGCGCGCGGCCGCCATGGCCACAGGACACGCGCGTGACCATGGCGAGCATGAGCGAGCCCAGGCACCCCATGGTGAGCGCATGCAGCGCGCCCAGTTCCCCGGCAGCGCTGCCGTAGAGACCCTGCACCCCGTGCGCCAGGCCGTGGCCCACGAAGGCCAGCCCCAGCCAGATGAAGCCGATGTGCAGCATGGCCAGCAGGCGCTGCGCCAAGCTCTGCAGCAGGCCCCAGCGGTAGGCCAGCCACAGCAGCACGGCCCCCACCGACAACTCCAGCGCGCCACGCACCAGCAGCCCGCCCGTGTCGAGCGCGGGCGCCCAGCCAAGCCACGGCAGCCAGACGGCGAGCGCCTCGGCCACCACCGCGGCAAGCATCAGCCACAGGACCCAGAAAGGGCGCCATGCCTGCACCATGGGCAGCACGGCCGAGGTGAAGAAAGGAATCATGCGGTGGGCCACCACCACGAAGACCGCGGCCACGAACCCCCACAGCCCGGTCAGCACCCAGGCACGCGCCAGGTCGCCACGGCCGCCGGCCAGGCTCAGCCCCAGCGCCGCGATGCACACGCAGCCCACCAGGCAGGCCGCGGCAATGGCGCGCGCATGCAAACGGTCCTGCAGCGTGCTGCGCTGGACCAGGCGGATGAAAAGCACTGTAATCCACCCCAACCCGAGGAATGCGGCAGCGCAGCCGGCGAGCGCAACCAATAGCCCCCAAGAACCGCCGGCGAGCCACACCAGCCAGCCGCCGGCCTGCAGCAGCAGGGGCGGCATGACGCGGGAAACCGGCCAGGGCTCGACATGCAGCCACTTGGGTCCCGCGGTGAAAAGAAAGCCGGCGAAAAACAGCGGCATGAAGCCAAACGTCATCACCGCCGCGTGCACCAGCGACGGCGCCACACCGTATGGCAATGCCAGCGCCCCGCTCACGCGGTCGATCTGCACCAGAGCCCACCACAGGCCCGAGGCCATGAGCAGCAGCATCGCCAGGACGAACCCCAGCCGGTGCGGCGCCAGCATGAGGTAGCGCGGCCGCCAGCGCCGGTCCAGCCGCGCCAGCGCCTCGGCTGAGGGCCGGCCCGGCGAGGCGGGCTCGCTGCGCAGGGGCACGGTGCGGCGCCGCGCTTCAGTCATGGGCGTGGGCCTCGCCCATGTGGCCAGCGTGCACCTCAGTCCACCAGCACTTGCCCATCATGTTCCACATACGGCGCATACGGGCCCGTGCCGCTGCTCTTGGCCTTGGACGCCGCCACGAAGCCGCCGGTGGCCACGTCGAACACGTGGACCTCGCCCTCCTCGATCACGTAGTGCCAGCCATGCAGCGCAATGCTGCCGTCCTCAACGCGGCGGCGCACCATGGGGTACTCCATGAGGCGTTCCAGTTGCAGCACCACGGCGCGCTGCTCGGTGCGGCGCAGGGCTTCGGGGCCGGGCTGCACGGGCAGCGCGGCCTCGCGGCCCAGGTCCAGCCAGCGCTGCAGGTTGCGCGCCTCGGGCGAGACCTCGCCATACAGCGCCTTGATGGCGCCGCAGTGGCTGTGGCCGCACACGACGATGCGGCTCACATGCAGTTCGAGCACCGCGAACTCGATGGCGGCGGCCGTGCCGTGGTGGCCGTAGGAGCCGTCGTAGGGCGGCACGAAGGCCCCCACGTTGCGCACCAGGAACAGCTCGCCCGGTCCTGCCCCCGTCAGCAGGTAGGGCAGCAGACGGGAATCCGAGCACCCGATGAACAGGGTCGTCGGGTGTTGCCCCTCGTCCACGAGCGTCTGGAATTGCTCGCGGTATTGGGGGAAGGCATCCAGATGGAAGCGGCGCAGCCGTTGCAGCAGCTCGTCGTCAGGCATGGGTGTCTCCCCTGCCTGGCGCTACTGCACCAGCGGCGTATCGGCCGCATCGAGGTGCACGCCCTCGACCTCGGCCTCGCCCGCCAGCAGCTGCAGGTACTGGCGCAATGCGTTGACCCAGGCCTGCTGGCGCAGCATGAGCGCCACGCTGGCGCGCACCTGCTCGAAGGGCAGCTCCTGGCCCGGCTGGCGCTCGCACACCTCGACCACGTGCAGGCCGAAGCGGCTGTGCACCAGGCGCGAGAGCACGCCCACTTCCTGCGTGCCGAACACCTCGCGCGCGAACTCGGGCGCGCAGTCCTCGGCCGACAGCCAGCCCAGATCGCCGCCCTCCTGCCCGCTGGGGCAGTTGGACCACTGGCCCGCCGCGGCGGCAAAGCGCGCGCCGTCATCGTCCGCGCAACGCAGGTCCAGCAACACGCCTTCGGCGCGCTGGCGCAGCAGCTTCACATCCACCCCCGGGGTGACCGCGAACAGCACGTGGCGCATCCGCACGCGCTCGCCCTGCCCGCCCAGCGTCGGGTGGGCGGCGTGGTAGCGGCGGCAGGCCTCTTCGGAGGGCTCGGGCACTTGCAGGGCCTGGTCGAGCAGGCGCTCGATGGCCTGCGATGCCTCGGCGCTGGTGGCGCCGTCCAGGCCCGGCGCGTCGTCTTGCGACAACAGCCCCTCGCGCTGCGCCTGCTGGCGCAGCAGCTCGGTGCAGGCGCGCTGGCGCAGTGCATCGGGCGGCAGGATCTCGCCGTCGGCGTGCAAAGGCACGCCATTGATGCGGGCCACCGGGGCGGCGTCTTCCTGTGGGAGGTTGTCGGTGCTGCCGGCGCAGCCGCAGCCGCCCGATCCGCAGGTGGTGTTGCTCATGGGGTTCTCCTGGAGGCTGGGAGGCCGAAAGCCGATTTCAAGCGAAATTGGCCTCCAGCCCGCTACCAGCAAGCGCTGGCAGCTATTTACTTCATAGCGCGTTGCGATTGCCCGGCTGGTTGTGGCCTGCGGGCAGGTTCATGCGGCGGGCGCGCACCAGTTGGTACGGGCGCGTGATGTAGGCCAGTGTGCCAAACCCGCTCCACACGTGCACCAGGCGGGTGAACGGGAAGATCAGGAACACGGTCATGCCCAGGAACATGTGCGCCTTGAATACCCAACCGGCATTGGCCAACAGTTCCACGGCGCCGCCGCGGAAGGTGACGATGCGTTGCGCCCATTCGGCCAGCAACATCATCATCGAGCCGTCCAGGTGCTGCGCCGACAGCGGAATGGTCGCCAGGCCCAGGGCCAACTGCACCCACAGCACCCACAGCAGCAGGATGTCGCTGGTCTTGGAGGTGGCGCGGATACGCGCATCCGTCAGGCGGCGGTGCAGCAGCAGCGTCACCCCGATGAAGCCCAGGGTGCCGGCGACGCCGCCCACAACCATGGCCATGATCTGCTTGGCGCCTGCGCTCATGAAGGGCTCGTACAGCGCGTGCGGCGTGAGCATGCCCACGAAGTGGCCGAAGAACAGGACCAGCACGCCCACGTGGAACAGGTTGCTGCCCCAGCGCAGGCTGCCGCGGCGCAGCAGCTGCGAGGAGTCGCTCTTCCATGTGTACTGGTCGCGGTCGAAGCGCGCCCAGCTGCCGATGAAGAAAACGGCCAGACAGATGTAGGGGTACAGGCCGAACAAGAGGTTGTCGATCCAGGCGGTCATACCGAGGCTCCTTGGGACGAGTTGGTGCGTGCGTTGCGCACGAAATGCAGGGGTTGGGGCCGGTCCGGGCGGTTCTGGCCGCGGGTGGCGCAGCCGTCGAATGCCTCGGGCTCAGCCCAGGCGTCGTCCAGGCCCGGCTCGGGCGCGATGGCGACGGCCTGCACGCGCTGGCCGGCGACTTCGAGCACCGCCGCGATCACGCAGGCGTAGGGGTTGCCCTTGCTGGTCAGCGCGGTGAACAGCGCATTGAGGATGTGCGCCATCTCGCCGAGGAATTCGCGCGCCACGGCCGGCGGCTGGGTGGAGGCGAACTCCAGCACCACCGCCAGATGGTCGGGCAGTTCCTGCGCGTCGAACTGCAGGCCGGCCTTCTCGTAGGTCTGCATCAGGTCGATGAGCGCGGGGCCGCGCTCGCGCGAGTCGCCGTGCACGTGCTCGAACAGGTGCAGCGAAGTCTGCCGGCCGCGGTCGAAGGTGTCGACGTAGCGCGCCTCGGCCTCGTAGGGCTCCATGGCACACAGTTGGCGGCACAGGGCTTCGATCTCCTGCATGCGCGCCTCGGGCAGGGCGCGCTCCAGCCGCAACGCGTCCAGCAGCGCCGGCGCGTTCGCACGCAGCGCGGCATCGGGATAGCCCAGCAGGTGCGCCAGCGCACGCAGCGTCAGGCGCAGGGATTCAGGCGTTTTCTGGAACATGGCAATTCTTCCTTTCGCCTCAGACCGTGGCCTTGATGGGGATGGTGCGTCGCTTCTTGCCACCGAACATGCTCACGTCCGTGGAGCCGTCGGAGCAGCCATTGCCGAACGAGAAGCCGCAGCCGCCGCGCAGGTCGAATGCGTTCTCGGCGTACTCGCGGTGCGCCGAGGGGATGACGAAGCGGTCTTCGTAATTGGCGATCGCCATGACCTGGTACATGTCTTCCACTTCATGCACCGTGAGCCCCACCTGCTGCAGCACGGCCAGGTTCTGCTGACGGTCCACATGCATGCCGCGCTGGTAGGCGCGCATGGCCAGCATGCGCTCCAGCGCCCGCACCACGGGGCCGGTGTCGCCGGCGGTGAGCAGGTTGGCCAGGTACTGCACGGGGATGCGCAGCTGCGACACGTCGGGAATCTCGCCATTCACGCCCAGGTGGCCGGCGTTGGCCGCCGAGGTGATCGGCGACAGCGGCGGCACATACCACACCATGGGCAGTGTGCGGTACTCGGGGTGCAGCGGCAGTGCGATCTTCCAGTCCACAGCCATCTTGTAGACGGGGCTGTTCTTGGCGGCTTCCAGCCAGGCGTCGGAGATGCCGTCGGCTTTGGCCTGGCGGATCACGTCCGGGTCGTTGGGGTCCAGGAAGATGTCCAGCTGCGCCTCGTACAGGTCGCGGTCGCGCTCCACGCTGGCGGCTTCCTGGATGCGGTCGGCGTCATACAGCAGCACACCCAGGTAGCGGATGCGGCCCACGCAGGTCTCGGAGCACACCGTGGGCTGGCCCGCCTCGATGCGCGGGTAGCAGAAGATGCACTTCTCGGCCTTGCCGGTCTGCCAGTTGTAGTAGATCTTCTTGTAGGGGCAGCCCGAGACGCACATGCGCCAGCCGCGGCACTTGTCCTGGTCGATCAGCACGATGCCGTCTTCCTCGCGCTTGTAGATCGAGCCCGAGGGGCACGATGCCACGCACGCCGGGTTCAGGCAGTGCTCGCACAGGCGCGGCAGGTACATCATGAAGGTGTTCTCGAACTGGCCGTACATGTCCTTCTGGACCTGCTCGAAGTTCACGTCGGCGCTGCGCTTGGAGAACTCGCCGCCCAGGATTTCCTCCCAGTTCGGGCCCCATTCGATCTTTTCCATGCGCTGGCCCGTGATCAGGCTGCGCGGGCGCGCCGTGGGCGCGGCCTTCATCTCGGGCGCCGACTGCAGGTGGTCGTAGTCGAAGGTGAAGGGCTCGTAGTAGTCGTCGATCTGCGGCAGGTTAGGGTTGGCGAAGATACGCATGAGCAGCTTCCACTTGCCGCCCTGGCGGGGGGCGATGGAGCCGTCCGGGTTGCGCACCCAGCCGCCGTTCCACTTGTCCTGGTTTTCCCATTCCTTGGGGTAGCCGATGCCGGGTTTGGTCTCGACGTTGTTGAACCAGGCGTATTCCACGCCGGGACGGCTGGTCCAGACGTTCTTGCAGGTGACGGAACAGGTGTGGCAACCAATGCACTTGTCCAGGTTCAGCACCATGCCGATTTGTGCGCGAATTTTCATCGTGTCTCTCCTTGTCGCTCAGGCGTGGGCGGCGCTGGTGGATGCCTCGTCGTCCATCCAGTCGACGCGGCGCATCTTGCGCACCAGCACGAACTCGTCGCGGTTGGTGCCGATGGTCCCGTAATAGTTGAAGCCGTAGCTGTACTGCGCGTACCCGCCGATCATGTGCGTGGGCTTCAGCACCACGCGCGTGACGGAGTTGTGGATGCCGCCGCGCGTGCCCGTGATCTCCGAGCCCGGGGTGTTGATGATCTTTTCCTGCGCGTGGTACATGAGCACCATGCCCGGGTTCACGCGCTGGCTGACCACCGCACGTGCCGCAATGGCGCCGTTGGCGTTGAACAGCTCCACCCAGTCGTTGTCCACGATGCCGCCGCGCTTGGCGTCGTCCTCGCTGAGCCAGATCACCGGGCCGCCGCGGTTGAGCGTGAGCATGTGCAGGTTGTCGCTGTACGTGCTGTGGATGCCCCACTTCTGGTGCGGCGTGATGAAGTTCAGCGCGATCTCGGGATTGCCGTTGGGCATCTTGCCCTCGACCTCGTGCAGTGCCTTCAGGTGCACCGGCGGACGGTAGCTCACGAAGCCCTCGCCAAAGTCGCGCATCCAGGGGTGGTCCTGGTAGAACTGCTGGCGACCGGTGAGGGTGCGCCATGGGATCAGCTCATGCACGTTGGTGTAGCCGGCGTTGTAGCTGACCTTCTCGCTCTCCAGCCCGCTCCAGGTGGGCGAGCTGATGATCTTGCGCGGCTGCGCCTGGATGTCGCGGAAACGGATCTTCTCGTCCTCGCGGTGCAGCGCCAGGTGCACGTGGTCGCGCCCGGTCTGCTTGCCCAGAGCCTCCCAGGCCTTGCAGGCCACGTGGCCGTTGGTCTCGGGGGCGAGCATCATCACCACTTCGGTGGCGTCAATATCGCTCACGATGCGCGGACGGCCCTGCGTGACGCCTTCCTCGCGCACGCGGCCGTTGAGGTCGCCCAGCTGCGCCACTTCGGTCTCGGTGTTCCAGGCAATGCCCTTGCCGCCGTTGCCGACCTTGTCCATCAGCGGGCCCAGGGCCGTGAAGCGCTTGTAGGTGTTGGGGTAGTCGCGCTCGACCACCGTCACCTGCGGAGCGGTCACGCCGGGGATCAGGTCGCACTCGCCGCGCTTCCAGTCCTTCACGCCGTAGGGCTGTGCCAGCTCGGCCGGGGTGTCGTGCATGATCGGCGTGAGTACGACTTCCTTTTCCACGCCCAGGTGGCCCACGCAGACTTCGCTGAAGGCCTTGGCGAAGCCCTTGTAGATCTCCCAGTCGCTGCGCGACTGCCACGCAGGGTCGACGGCTGCCGACAGCGGGTGGATGAAGGGGTGCATGTCGCTGGTGTTGAGGTCGTTCTTCTCGTACCACGTCGCCGTGGGCAGCACGATGTCCGAATACAGGCAAGTCGTGCTCATGCGGAAGTCCAACGTCACCAGCAGGTCCAGCTTGCCTTCGGGCGCCTGGGCATGCCACTTCACCTCGGTGGGCTTGGCCTCGTCCTTGCCCAGGTCCTTGCCCTGCACGCCGTTGGTGGTGCCCAGCAGGTGCTTGAGGAAGTACTCATGCCCCTTGCCCGACGAGCCCAGGATGTTGGAGCGCCACACAAACATGTTGCGCGGCCAGTTCATCGGGTTGTCGGGGTCCTCGCAGCTCAGCGTGAGCGAGCCGTTCTTGAGCGACTGCACCACGTAGTCCTTGGCGTCCAGCCCCTTGGCGGCGGCATCCCGCACCACTTGCAGCGGGTTGGTCTGCAGCTGCGGCGCGCTGGGCAACCAGCCCATGCGCTCGGAGCGCACGTTGAAATCAATCATCGAACCCTGGTAGGCCTTGGCATCCGCCAGGGGCGATAGCACTTCCTCGACGCCCAGTTTTTCGTAGCGCCACTGGTCGGTGTGGGCGTAGAAGAAGCTGGTGGAGTTCTGCTGGCGCGGCGGGCGGATCCAGTCCAGCGCGAAGGCCAGCGCGGTCCAGCCCGTCTGCGGCCGCAGCTTTTCCTGGCCCACGTAGTGCGACCAGCCGCCGCCGCTCTGGCCGATACAGCCGCACATCATCAGCATGTTGATGATGCCGCGGTAGTTCATGTCGCAGTGGTACCAGTGGTTCATGGCCGCGCCGATGATCACCATGGACTTGCCGTGGGTCTTGTCGGCGTTGTCGGCAAACTGGCGCGCGATGGCGATCACCTGGTCGCGCGGCACGCCGGTAATGCTCTCCTGCCACGCCGGGGTATAGGGGGCGTTGGCGTCATAGCCTCCGTCCTTCTCCTCGCCCTGCAGGCCGCGCAGGATGCCGTAGTTGGCCACCTGCAGGTCGAACACCGTGGCCACGGCCACGCGGCCCTGCACGCCCTCGCCCTGCAGGTCGAGGTGGGTGATGGGCACGCGGCGCACGATCACGTCGCCGCCCTGGTCGTTGGCCTCGAAGTTGGGTGTCTCGATGCCGCCGAAGTACGGGAAGGCGACATCGGTCACCTGGTGCTCTTGCGCCCCGTCTTCCAGCACCGACAGCTTCAGCTGCACGTCGTTGCCCGTGCGCGCCTCCTTGGACTCCAGGTTCCACAGGCCCTGGTCGTCACGGCCGTCCTTGCCCCAGCGGAAGCCGATGGAGCCATTGGGCAGCGCCACCTTGCCGTCGGTACCGTAGGCCACGGTCTTCCAGTCGGGGTGGTTGGTCTGGCCCAGCTTGTCGCCGAAGTCGCTGGCGCGCACATAGCGGTCGGGGACCATCACCGTGCGGCCATCCGGCAGCGTCTTCTCCTTGAGCACCACCAGCAGCGGCAGGTCGGTGTAGCGGCGCGCGTAGTCGTCGAAATACGCCGAGCGCTTGTCGAAGTAGAACTCCTTAAGGATCACGTGGCCCATGGCCATGGCCACGGCGGCGTCGGTGCCTTGCTTGGGGTGCAGCCACAGGTCCGCCAGCTTGGCCACCTCGGAGTAATCGGGCGTCACGGCCACGACCTTGGCGCCCTTGTAACGCACTTCGGTGAAGAAGTGCGCATCGGGTGTGCGCGTCTGGGGCACATTGGAACCCCAGGCGATGATGAAGTTGGAGTTGTACCAGTCGGCCGATTCGGGCACGTCGGTCTGCTCGCCCCACACCTGCGGGCTGGACGGCGGCAGGTCACAGTACCAGTCATAGAAGCTCATCGGCACGCCGCCGATCAGGTTCAGGTAGCGGCTGCCGGCAGCGTACGAGATCATAGACATGGCCGGGATCGGCGAGAAGCCGATGATGCGGTCCGGCCCGTGCTTCTTGATGGTGTAGACGTTCGCCGCAGCGATCATCTGGTTGACCTCGTCCCAGGTGCTGCGCACGAAGCCGCCCAGGCCGCGTTGCTTCTGCCATTCGCGGCGCGCGCTGTCGTTCTCGACGATGGCGGCCCAGGCGTCCACGGGGCTCTTGGCGATGGCCAGTGCGGCACGCCAGTGCTTGAGCAGGCGGCCACGCACCATGGGGTATTTCACGCGATTGGCGCTGTACAGGTACCAGCTGTAGCTGGCGCCGCGTGCGCAGCCGCGCGGCTCATGGTTGGGCAGATCGGGACGCGTGCGCGGGTAGTCGGTCTGCTGTGTTTCCCACGTGACGATGCCGCCCTTGACGTAGATCTTCCACGAGCAACTGCCCGTGCAGTTCACACCGTGGGTGGAGCGCACGATCTTGTCGTGCGCCCAGCGGTCGCGATAGGCGTCTTCCCATGTACGGTCTTCGCCGTTGGTCTGGCCGTGGCCCTGCGAGAAGGTTTCGCGCGGCTGCGCAAAGTACGAGAGACGGTCTAGGAAATGGCTCATCGTGGGACTCCTTGGAAATCGTTGTAGTGGCGTGGCTCAGCAGGGCATCTCTGCATGCTTGCGAGAGTAGTACCACCAAGTGATGATGATGCAGAGAACATAGAAAACGGCAAACATCCACAGCGCGAATTCGGGACCGCCCGTCGCGGCGATGGAGCTGCCATAGCTCTTGGGAATGAAAAAGCCCCCGTAGGCGCCCAGCGCTCCGGCGAAACCCACCGCGGCCGCGCCTTCGGTGTTGCCATCCTTGATGGCCTGGGCGCGCGATGCTTCGTCATCGGTGCGCAACTCGCGCAGCTTCTGGGCCAGAAAGATCACGGGGATCATGCGGAAGGTGGAGCCGTTGCCGATGCCGGTGGTGAAGAAGAGCACCAGGAACATCAGGAAGAAGCCCGTGAAGCTGCCTTCAGCCGGGCCAAAGGGCAGCGCAAAACCGCCCGAGCCCTTGGGCAGGAAAAACAGAACACCCACCACGGCCAGCGCCATGACGAGGAAGTTCCAGACCGTGACCCGGGCACCGCCCACCTTGTCGGCCAGCCAGCCGCCGAACGGACGCACCACGGCGCCCACCAGCGGACCCAGCCAGGCGTAGGCCAGGGGGTTGACTTCAGGGAAGAGCGCCTTGATCAGCAGCGGAAAGCCCGCGGCAAAACCGATGAACGAACCGAAGGTGCCCAGGTACAGCACGCACATGATCCAGTTGTGCTTGCGCTTGAAGATGGCCGCCTGCGCGGCGAAGCTGGCACGCGCATCGGCAATGTCGTTCATGCCGAACCAAGCCGCCACCGCGGCCAGTGCGATCCAGGGCACCCAGATGAAGGCGGCGTTCTGCGCCCACACCATTTGCTCCTGGCCATTCTTCACGATGGTCTGGGGCTCCCCGCCAAAGATACCGAAGATGCCTGCCGTAATGACCAGCGGGCTCAGGAACTGCACCACCGACACCCCCAGGTTGCCCAGGCCGGCATTCACACCCAGCGCGGAACCCTTGCGCTCCTTCGGGAAGAAGAAGCTGATGTTGGCCATGCTGGAGCTGAAGTTACCGCCGCCCAGGCCGCACAGCAGCGCCAACAAAAGCATGGTGGGGTAGCTGGTGGTGTTGTCCTGCACCGCATAGCCGATGCCGATGGCGGGGACCAGCAGCGACGCGGTGGACAGCGCAGTCCAGCGGCGGCCGCCGAAGATGGGCACCATGAAGGAATAGAAGATACGCAGCGTGGCGCCGGACAGCGCCGGGGCGGCAGCCAGCCAGAACAGCTGGTTGGTCGAATACTTGAAACCCAGTGCCGGCAAGTTCACGGCGACCACACTCCAGACCTGCCAGATGGCGAAGGCCAGGAACAGTGCGGGCACCGAGATCCAGAGATTGATCTTGGCGACAGCCTCGCCCTCTCGCGCCCAGAAGGACTTGTCCTCGGGGGTCCAGAGCGTGAGCACCCGGCCTTTGCGGCCGCTGCCTTGCGAAACGGTGTTGGTGGACATGTGGGATCTCCGGTGGGGATCAGTGGGCAGCCGGGGCGGCGTTGTGAGACTTCATCACGTCGGTGCGGCGCACCTCGGTGAAATACATCCAGATCAACGAAACCCATACCACGCCGTACATCAGCATGAAGGCACTGGAGCGGATGCCCGTCCAGTCCATGAGCATGCCGAACAGGATGGGCAGGATGAAGCCGCCCATGCCGCCCGCTAGGCCCACGATGCCGCTGATGGCGCCGATGTTCTTGGGGTAGTCGTCGCTGATGTACTTGAATACGCTGGCCTTGCCGAAAGCCCAGGCGATGCCCAGGACGAACATCAGCGCGGTGAACATGTATACGTTCAAGCCGACGTGCAGGGTGGTGGGTCCGTTGACGGTCTGGATGGTGAAGTCGGTCTGCGGGTAGGACAGCAGGAACAGGCAGATCCAGCTCACCCACATCACCCACCAGGTCACGGAGTGCGCCCCGAACTTGTCGGACAGCACGCCACCGATGGCGCGCAGCACGCCGCCCGGCAGCGAGAAGCAGGCCGCCAGCAGCGCCGCCACACGGATGTCAAGGCCGTACTCACCGACGTAGTACTGCACCATCCACAGGGAAAGCGCCACATAGCCACCGAACACGATGCTGTAGTACTGGCAGTACTTGAGCACCTTGGGGTCCTTCAGTGCCTTGAGCTGTTCGCCAAAGGACACGTTGCTGGGTACTAGGTGTGCCGGGTCGCTGTGGCTGAACAGCCAGAACAGCACCAGCGTACCGAGCATGATGGCGGCATACACATGCGGCACGGCCGCCCACCCGAAGGCCACCAGGATCACGGGCGCCACGAACTTGTTCACGGCCGCGCCCGAGTTGCCCGCGCCATACACGCCCATGGCCGTGCCCTGGCGGTGCTTAGGGAACCACCGGGCCACGTAGGGCGTACCGACCGAGAACGAACCGCCGGCCAAACCGACGAACAGGCCGATCACGAGGAAATGCCAGTATTCGGTGGCGTAACCCATCATCCAGATGGCGGGAACGGTGGCGGCCATGAGCAACGCCATCACGATGCGGCCGCCGTAGCGGTCGGTCCAGATACCCAGCGGCACGCGCACCAGCGAGCCCGTGAGCACGGGCATGGCCGTGAGCAGGCCGAACTGGGTGGAGCTGAGGTTCAGCATCTTCTTGATCGGGATCCCGATGACGCCGAACATCATCCAGACCATGAAGCAGACGGTGAAGGCGAGCGTGCTGACGATGAGCACTGACCAGGCTTTGCGGGTATGGCGTGGATCTTCGCCGACGGTTGAGGCGCTCGGCGCGGCGCGCTGGGGCAGTTGAGCCATTGCAGATGTCCTCTCTTGGGTACGGTGCAATGGTCCCGCAACTGGCCGTGCCTGCACATCCTTCGCTGGGACACCGCGGGCGGTGCAAAAGGACGAGGGCGGCCTATGCCGCCCTACTCCCTAAGAACTATGCCGGGCTCTGGGGGTTATTCCGTGAGGCGGTGGCGGTCCGAGGCGTAGACCGCCGCCTGCACGCGCGAGGACAGTCCCAGCTTGCGCAGAATGTGCTGCACATGGATCTTCACGGTGGTCTCGGCAATGTCGAGCGCACGTGCGATTTCCTTGTTGCTGAGACCGCGCGCAATCTCGCGCAACACGTCTTCTTCGCGCGGCGACAGCACCGACACGGGCTCTTCCTCTTCGGGCAGGGGCTCGGGCGTGGGCGCCCCCTGGGACTGGAACGCCGCCACCAGCTTGCCCATCATTTCGGGGCTGACCACCGGCTCGCCGCGTGCGGCCCGCCGTATCGCCTGCGCAAGCAGGTCACCGTCAATGGTCTTGAGCAGATACCCCTGCGCGCCGTTGCGCAAGGCGGCCGCCAGGTCCTGTCCATCCTCGCTCACCGTGAGCATCAACACGCGGCTGCCCTGCGACGCCTCGCGCAGGCCGGCGATGGCGTCCACGCCGCGCACACCGGGCAGGTGGTTGTCCAGCAGGATCACGTCGGGGCGCAGCGCAGGCAGCAGACGCAATGCCTCCGCGGCGTCCCCGGCCTCGCCCACCACGCGCAGGTCCGGCTGCTGGGACAGCAGCGCCACCAGTCCGCGGCGCAGCAAGGTGTGGTCATCGATCAGGAAAAGCGTGGTGGGAGCATTCATGCGGCGGCGGAAGAAACAAGGGAGAGGGGCAACGCAGGCTCCTCGCGGGTGGTTGGTGGCAGCTCCAGGATTACGCAGGTGCCACCGCCCCCGGGGCGCGAAACCAGCTCCAGATGCGCACCGATGCGCTGCGCGCGTTCACGCATGATGCCCAGGCCCACGTGCAGCGAATCGGGTGGCACGCTGTCCGGGTCGAACCCGCGGCCATCGTCCTGCACCTCGAAGCGCCAGCGGGGGTGGCGCTGCACCCGCAGCTCCACGCGGCGTGCATCGGCGTGCTTGCGCACGTTGGACAAGGCCTCCTGCAGGATGTGCAGCACCTGGATCTGCACGTCCTGCGCCAGCGGCAGGCCGTGCCCCGCCATGCTCAGCGCCGTGGCCGCGCCGGTCTGGTGTTCGAACTTCGAGAGCGTGGCGCGCAGCGCCGCTTCGATGTCCTCGTCCTGCGTGCGCGTGCGAAAGTGCACCAGCAGCTCACGCACGTCGGCATAGCATTCGCGCACACCGGTATCCAGCTCCGCCATGCTGCGGTCACGCGCCTCGGTGTTGCCCTTCGCCACCGCGTCGCGCAGCAGCTGGGTTTGGATCTTGAGAAAGGCCAGCGACTGCGCGATGGAGTCGTGCAATTCGCGCGCAATGAGGCTGCGCTCCTGCGCCACCGCTGCCTCGCGCTCCAGCGCCGAGGCGCGCAGGCTTTCCATGGAAGTGGCCAAGTGGTGCGCCATGGTGGACAGCAGTTCGCGCATCTCCGCCGACAGCTCCAGCGGACTGCGATACAGCAGCGTCACCTCGCCCAACAGGCGCTGGTGCATCTGCACCGGGATACTCACCACCGTCTCGAAGCCGGCCTCGCGGCAATGCGGCAACTGCAGGCCCCCGGCAGGCATGATCGGAATCACACGCATGCGCGCCTGGCCCTGCGCCTGTCCGCATTCGCAGGCGCCGGTGACCACGCAGTGCTCGTGTTCCACCAGCGACTGGGGCAGCCCGTCGGAGGCCAGCAGCACGTAGCGCTCGTTGGCTTCGTCCGACCAGCGCACGGCCGCCGCGTCGCACCCCGCCACGCGGCGGATCTGCTGCACGAAACCCTGGGTCAACTCTTCCAGGCTCCCCGCCTCCGCCGCAAGGGCGCTGACCGCATACAACGCCGCCAGGCGCTGGTTGCGCACTTCGATGGTGGCGGTCTTTTCGCGCACCTTGCGCTCCAGGTCCTCGTGCGAGGTCTGCAGCGCATGGGCCATGAGGTTGAAACCCGCCGTCAGCTGGCCGAACTCGTCGTCGGCTTCCACCTCCAGGCGCGTGCCCAGGTCGCCCTTGCGCAGCCGCGCCAGGGCCTGTTGCAGCCGCGTGACGGGGTTGAGTACGAGCAGGTAGCTCAACGCCATGAAGGCCACAGCCGAGCCGATGGCCAACGCCACCATGAACAGGTGGAACAGATGCAGCACCGCCGTGAGGCGCACGATCTGGATCTCGATGGCCTCGACGAAGCTGTCCAGGTCCAGCACGAAGGCATCGGCGCGCGCCACGGCCGCGGCGGTGCTTTCATAGCGCGCGGCGGCTTTCCAGTCGTTTTCGATGAGCAGCCACTGCCGCCGGATGTGTTCGTAGCGCTCGCGCGTGTCATCGCTCCAGGGCACGAACAGCGGCCGGGCGGGGTCACCCGTGCGCAGCAACTCCAGCCCTTCGTTGAAGCGCGTTTCCAGCCGCGCGAATTCCTGGGGCGACTCGTTCTGCTGGGCCAGCACCATGCGCAGCATGTTCATGCGCAGGCGACCCGCCTCGTTCACCGCAGCGGCGCCCCCCTCCAACTTCCAGGTCACCCACAGCGTGAAGCCGATGGATGCCAGCGCCACCAGCAGGAACACCGTGCCCATGGCCAGCAGCTTGGTGGACAGCGTGGACTTGTTGCGCATGGCGGCAGTGTAGGCACGCGCTTTTGAAATGTCTTGATGGAAGTCAAGTTTGCTCAAGCCTACGGCCGCGGCATACAAGCAAAACCATGCTTCCGCGCGCTACCATCAAGCGCAAACAGCTATCATATTGATAGTGAACGCCCTGATGTTGCCAGGGCGTTCCGGTCTGCTCAGCCGCAGCTGCCCAGGGCGCCGCACTGGGTGCAGTAGTCGCAGCCGTCCTTGCGGATCACGGCGTGGGCACCGCACTCATTGCACTTCTTGCCGGCCATGGCCGGAGGCATGCCGGTCGCGGGCGCTGCGGCGGGCTCGTCCAGCGGCAGCACCTGCTGCTGCGGCATGGCACGTTGGGCCAGGATGTTCTGCACGGCATACGCGATGGCGGCCACCTCGGAGTCGTGCCACAGCGGCACGTGGGTGCCGTCGGCCTTCTGGTGCGTGCCCAGGCGCACGGGGCCGCGGTCCCAGGCCACCTTGCGCATGTCGGACAGCGCGCGCTCCAGGAAGCCGCCGCGCGCGGCCAGCGACAGCAGGCGCATGCTGGAGGTGATCCACTGCTGCGATTCGCCGCTCTGCCCCACGGGCATGAAGAACTCGATGGCGCGGTCCACCGTGCCGCCGCGCCCGTCAGGCACGGGCAGGAAGGAGACGATCAGGTACAGCGTCTTGTGGCCTTCCTGCGTCCAGTACTCCAGCTTCTCCGCCACGGCCGACAGGCCGCCCGTGGGACGGCTCTCGATCATGGTGCGCATGGGGTCCACCACCGGGGCGGGCGCGGCCTCGGGTGCGGCGGCGGGGGCCGGCGCTGCGGCGGGCGTGACTTCCAGCACGGCGCCCAGGATGCTGTTGGGCCGGTAGGTGGCCAGGCCCTTCAGGCCCGAGTGCCAGGCCTGCATGTACAGGCCCTTGAAATCGGCGTAGGGGTAGTCCTCGGGCACGTTCACGGTCTTGGAGATCGCCGTGTCCACGAAGGGCTGCACGGCCTCCATCATGGCCACGTGGTCGGCGGCCGCCATGTCCATGGCGCTCACGAAGTACGCAGGCAGATGGTTCACGTCGCCGCCCAGCGTCTTGTACAGACGCCAGGCGTAGTCCTCCACCACGTACTCGCTCTTGCTGCCGTCGGCCTCGCGCTTGCGGCGCGTGTAGCTCCAGGAGAACGGCGGCTCGATGCCGTTGGAGGCGTTGTCGGCGAAAGCCAGACTCACCGTGCCCGTGGGCGCGATGGACAGCAGGTGGCTGTTGCGGATGCCGTGCTTGCGGATGGCCTTCTGGATGTCCGCGGGCAGGCGGCTGGCGAAGGTGCCCTTGGCCAGGTAGCCATCGGCATCGAACTTGGGGAATGCGCCCTTTTCCTTGGCCAGTTCCACCGACGCGCGGTAGGCCGCGTTGCGCATGCGCTCGGCGATCTGTACTGCCATGTCGCGCCCTTCCTGGCGGTCGTAGCGCTTGCACAGCATGGCGAGAGTGTTGCCCATGCCCGTGAAGCCCACGCCGATGCGGCGCTTGGCCGCCGACTCGGCCTGCTGCTGCGGCAGGGGCCAGAAGGTCACGTCCAGCACGTTGTCCAGCGCGCGCACCTGGGTGGCCACGGCCTGCTCGAAGGCATCGAAGTCGAACGACGCCTCGCCATGCAGCCCGAACGGGTTGCGCACGAAGCGTGTGAGGATGATCGGGCCCAGGTCGCAGCAGCCGTAGGGCGGCAGCGGCTGCTCGCCACACGGGTTGGTCGCCTGGATGGTCTCCGTGTAGTGCAGGTTGTTGTCGGTGTTGATCTGGTCCAGGAACAGGATGCCGGGCTCAGCGAAGTCGTAAGCCGACTTCATGATCGTGTCCCACAACTCGCGCGCGCGCACCGTGCGGTACACCCACTGGCCGTCGGCACGCTGGTGTGCGCCCTGGGCCTGCAACTCCGCACCGGGCGCGGCGCCATGCACCAGCTCCCAATCACGGTCCTGCTCCACCGCCTCCATGAAGGCATCGGGCACGCCCACGGACACATTGAAATTGTTCCAGCGGCCCGGCGTACGCTTGGCGGTGATGAAGTCCAGCACGTCCGGGTGGTCGATGCGCAGCACGCCCATCTGCGCGCCGCGGCGCGCGCCCGCACTCTCCACCGTGGAGCAGGACTGGTCGAAGACGTTGATGTAACTGCAGGGGCCCGAGGCCATGGAGGCCGTGCCCTTCACCAGCGCGCCGCGCGGGCGGATGCGCGAGAAGTCGTAGCCCACGCCGCCGCCGCGGCGCATGGTCTCGGCGGCCTCGCGCAAGGCCTCGTAGATGCCGGGGTAGCCCGCATCGTCCACGCCCTGGATGCAGTCGCCCACGGGCTGCACGAAGCAGTTGATGAGGGTGGCCTGGATGTCGGTGCCGGCAGCGCTCATGATGCGCCCCGCCCCGATGGCGCCGGCACGCAGGTTGTCCAGGAAGCGCGCCTCCAGGGCCTGGCGCATGTCCTCGCGCTCGACCGAGGCCAACGCCCGCGCCACGCGGCGGAACAGATCCTCGACATCGCTCTCGCCGTCTTTGAAGTATTTCTCCTTCAGCACATCCATGCTGATGGGTTGTGTAGACAGGGCGGGGGCAAGGTCGGTGATTTCACGCTGCATGGAAGGGGCTCCGAAAGGATCTAACTGACGTGCACGCCGCGACCCAAGCGCGGCGGCAATTCTCGATTTTCACACCGCGCGGGACGCTTCGCCGCGAACCTTACATGAAGACCCTGCGAAGTCGTTGTCGCCTCGGCGGTCACGCGGCCGTGCAGCCTAGTTGCGCTCTCCGTTTCCTGTAGCACGCCAGCCGCCCGTGGCGCGGCCCGCCGCAAATTACGGCCCAAAGCGCTCCTCATGCAAGTCACATTTACGCCCGGTTGCAATGCCGCCACGTCCTACCATTGGGCATGCCAATCCTACCGCTGTACCGCTTTCTGCTCGCCACGCTGGCTCTGGCATTCGCCGCCGGCTGTACCACACTTCTGGAGCAGTCGGCACCAACCACCGCGGGCAACGCCGCCTGGGACGCCCAACTGGAGCGCTGGCCGCCCGTGGACGCCCTGCTGCTGGGCGAGCAGCATGACGCCGCCGCCCACCAGCAGTGGCAGCGGCACACGGTCCAGTGGCTCGCCGCGCGCCAGCGCCTTGCGGCCCTGGTGTTGGAGATGGCGCCCGAAGGCGCGGGCACCGATGGCCTGCCGCCGGACGCGGACGCTGCCCAGGTGCGCGCCGCGCTGCAATGGGATGAACAGGCCTGGCCCTGGGACCGCTATGCGCCGGTGGTGATGGCTGCCGTGGCCGCGGGCGTGCCGGTGCGCGGCGGTAACCTGCCGCGCAGCCAGATGCCGCAAGCCATGCGCGACACCGCGCTGGACACGCACTTGCCTCCCGCCGCGCTGGCGCGCCAGCGCACCGCGATCGAGGAGGGCCACTGCGGCTTGGTGCCGGCGCAGCGGCTGATGCCCATGGTGCGCATTCAGTTGGCGCGGGACGCCCGCATGGCGCGCGCAGTGCAGGCCGCCCACCGCCCCGGCCGCACGGTATTGCTGGTGGCGGGCTTCGGCCATGTGCAGCGCAGCCTGGGCGTGCCCACGTGGCTGCCGAGTGATTTCACATCAAAAGTGGCAATAGCCCAAGCTGGACAAGCGCGAGTAGCTATTGAAAGTGAAGCGGATTACGTCCACCGCACACCGGCGCTGACGCCCCACGACCCGTGCGCGGAGCTGCGCGAGCGCTGGCCCGGCCCGCCGCCCGCGCCGTAGCGGACGCTGGCCCCAGCCCGCGCTCGCTCAGCCCGCCATGCCGTTGTGCGCCTTCAGCAGCCGGGCGAACTCCTCCGCCGGCAGGGGGCGGCTGCACAGGTGGCCCTGGTAGGCGTCGCAGCCGCGCTCGCGCAGGAACGCCAGCTGCTGCGGCGTCTCCACCCCCTCGGCCAGCACCGACAGCCCCAGGCTGTGCCCCATGGCAACGATGGCGGCGCTGATGGCCATGTCGTCGGCGCTGCGGGGAATGTCGCGGATGAAGCCCTGATCGATCTTGAGCACGTCGATGGGAAAGCGCTTGAGGTGCGCCAGGGACGAATAGCCGGTGCCGAAGTCGTCCACCGCCATGCGCACGCCCAGCTGCTGCAGGCGTTGCAGCACGGCGCGGATCTCGTCGGGCCGCTCGGCCAGCACGGACTCGGTCAGTTCCAGCTCCAGGCAGCGGGCCGGGAAGCCGCTGGCCTTGAGCGCCTCGGCGGCGCAGGCGGCCACGTCGGTCAACTGGAACTGGCGCGGCGAGAGGTTGATGGCCAGGCGGATCTCCGGCAGGCCGTCGGCGCGCCAGCGTTGGCCCTGCTCGCAGGCGGCGCGCATCACCCACTGGCCCAGCGGGCCGATCACGCCCGAGGTCTCGGCCACGGGGATGAAGCGCGCGGGCGAGATCATGCCCTCCTGCGGGTCCAGCCAGCGCACCAGCGCCTCGGCCCCCATGATCCGCCCGGTGGCGATGCATACCTGCGGCTGGTAGTACAGCCGCAGGTGCCCCTGCGCCAGGGCCACGCGCAGCCGCGCCTCGATCTCCAGGCGCTCGCGCGCGGCCTGAATCAGCGATTCGTCAAAGAAGCAATACGCGCCGCGCCCGCGGGCCTTGGCGCCGTACACCGAGGAATGCGCGCCCTGCAGCAGCGCCTCGGTGGTCCGCGCATGCCCAGGGAACATGCAGATGCCCACGCTCACGCCCACCACCACCTCAATGCCATCGGGCGTGCGCCAGGGCGTGCTGGCCGCGGCGATCAGGTGCCGCGCCACGGCTGCCGCGCCGTCCGCATGGCGCAGGTGGCGGGCCAGCACGGCGATCTCGTCGCCGGCCAGCCGCCCCAGCAGATCGCCCGGGCGCAGGCTCTGCTCCACCTGGCGGGTGATGTGCCTGAGCACCTCGTCGCCCACGGCGTGGCCGTAGCTGTCGTTCACGTCCTTGAAGCGGTCCAGGTTCAGGAGCAGCAGGGCCATCTGCTCGCCGCTGTCCTGGGCCTGGCGCACGGCGCTGTCGAGCTGCTCGCCGAACCAGGCGCGGTTGGGCAGGCCGGTCAGCGGGTCGCAGTGCGCCAGAAACTCCAGGCGCTGGTGCTGGGCCTTTTCCTCGGAGATGTCGGTGAACATGCACACGTAGTGCGTCACCGCGCCGTCCGCGCCGCGCACGGCCGAGAGCGACATGCGCTCCGGGAACACCTCGCCGTTCTTGCGCCGGTTCCAGATCTCCCCCTGCCAGTGGCCCGTCTGGCGCATGGTGTCCCACATGGCCTCGTAGAACACCGGTCCGTGCCGTCCCGACTTGAACACGCGCGGGTTCTGGCCCAGCAACTCTTCCTCGGTATAGCCCATGAGCCGCGTGACGGCCGGGTTGACCGAGAGGATGCGGCCGTCGGCATCGGTGACCACCACGCCTTCGATGGTGTTGTCCACCACCGTGGCCGCCAGGCGCCAGCGCTGCTCGCTGAGCGCCTGCGCGTCGCGCGCGGCATGCACTTCGCGCAGGGACTGCAGTACGCACACCAGGTGGTCGGGCTCGCTCTCCAGGGCCAGCACATGGCTCACGGTGCACAGCACGGGCAGCTGCGATCCATCGCGCTGGTTGCGGCACCAGCGCTCGCCCTGGTAATGGTCGATCTCGCCGGCGCGCAGCCGCTGCAGTTGCCGCTGTGCCCAATCGCTGTCGTGCGGGCGCACCAGCGTGCGGAAGTCGACCTGCGGCAGCGGCTCGTGCGGCGCCACGCCCAGCCATTCACGCAGGCGTTCATTGGCCCACACCAGGCGGCCGTCCATGCTCAGCCGCGCCATGCCGGCGGGCGCGTGGCGCAGCACCTGCTCCACCCGGCGCGCCAGGGTGCGCCGGCTCCCGCCCCGGCGCCAGCGCAGCAGGAGCCAGCCCAGCAGTGCGCCCGCCAGCACGGCGTCCAGCCCGCTCTTGTACTGCAGCAGGGTCTGCAGCGCCTGCGGCTCCAGGGGCAGGTACTGCAAGGCGGCCGCACCCGCCCAGGCCCAGGCCGCACCCATGGCAACAACGGCCAGCGCCAACATCCAGCGGCCCTGCAGGGGCCTCCACGAGGGCCTGCGGCCCGCGCCTTTACTCAGCAATCCACACTCCTGAAGGGGCCTCGCGTGCTGCGACAATCGCAGCATATGACCCATTCCTACATCCTGACACTGTCCTGCCCCGACCGGCTCGGGCTGGTGCACGCCGTCTCCGGCTTCCTGCTGGACCACGGCGGCAACATCGAGGAAGCCGCTCAGTACAACGACCAGGGCACCGGCCTTTTCTTCATGCGCGTGCAATTCGCATGCGAGTCCACCGACGAAGCCACCCTCAAGGCCGAACTGGCCACCTTTGCCGAAGAGCACAGCATGCGCTGGAGCCTGCATGCCACCAGCGCGGCCATGAAGACCGTGCTGATGGTCAGCAAGGAAGGCCACTGCCTCAACGACCTGCTGTTTCGCTACAAGAGCGGTCTGCTGCCCATCGACATCCGCGCCATCATCAGCAACCACCGCGACTTCTACCAGCTCGCGGCCAGCTACAACATCCCTTTCCACCACATCCCCGTCACCGCCGCCACCAAGGCGCAAGCCGAGGCCAAGCAGTACGAGATCATCCAGGCCGAGGGGGCCGAACTGGTGGTGCTGGCGCGCTACATGCAAGTGCTGTCCAACGACCTGTGCACCAAGCTATCGGGCCGCGCGATCAACATCCACCACAGCTTCCTGCCCAGCTTTAAGGGCGCCAAGCCCTATTACCAGGCGCATGACCGCGGGGTGAAGCTGATTGGCGCTACCGCCCACTACGTGACGGCCGACCTCGACGAGGGGCCGATTATCGAACAAGATGTTACAAGAGCAGATCACACGGATACCGTGGAAGATCTCACCGCCCGCGGGCGGGACACCGAAAGCCAGGTGTTGGCGCGCGCCGTGAAGTGGCACAGCGAGCACCGCGTGCTGCTCAACGGCCACAAGACCGTCGTCTTCCGCTGAACCCGCCCTGCCCCACACGCCGCCATGGCCACGCAATCCCTTTCCATCGCGGCCAAGGCGGCCCTGGACGCCGCCAGCCTGCGGCGCATCCCGCCCATCCAGTGCCTGCTGACCTTCGAGGCGCTGGCGCGCCTGCGCAGCGTGACGCAGACGGCCGATGAGCTGTGCGTCACCCCCAGCGCCGTAAGCCACCGCGTCAAGCAGCTGGAGCAGATCCTGGGCACGCGGCTGTTCGGGCGGGCCGACTTTTCCCTGACCACCGACGGCAGCGCCTATCTGGCCCATGTGCGCGAGGGGCTCACCGCGCTGCAGCGCTTCCCAGGCACGGCAGTGGCCCCGGGCAAGCGCCGGCTGAAGATCGCGGTCACCCCCACCTTCGCGCGCGCCTTGCTCATCCCGCGGCTGCGCCAGTTCACCGAAACCTACCCCGAGATCGACCTGGCCCTGCAGGTCTCCATCCCGCTGCTGGACGTGGTGGCGGAAGACGCGGACCTCGTCGTGCGCTACGGCCCCGGCCACTACGCCGACATGGAGCATGTGGAGATCGCACGTGACGTGCTCACGCCCCTGGCCTCGCCCGGCTTCGTGCGCGAGCACGGCCCCTTCGAGCGTCCCGAGGACCTGGAAGGCCTGCCCCTGCTGCGCAGCCCGCTGGAGCCCTGGCGCAGCTGGTTCGCAGCCGTGGGCCTGGCCTGGGCCGAACCCAACGAAGGCTCGCAATTCAACGACGTGGGCCTGATGTGCGACGCCGCCGCGGCGGGCATGGGCGTGGCCCCGGTACGGCTCAAGCTCGCCGCGCCCTGGCTGGACCAGGGCACGCTGGTACGCCTGTTCGACACCGACGCCCCCAGCCCCTACGCGCACTACCTGTGCTGGCGCACCGGCACCATGGACCGCTGGGAATGCGCGGCCTTCGCGGACTGGCTGCGCCGCACGCTGGGGTAACCCCGCAAGCGGCGCGGCCGTGCGCAAGCCAATTTCTACAAGCCAAATCAGGCTCTAGCGCTTATCCATCAAGCGCCAGTAGCTATTAATAACGCAGCAATTGGCGCAACACGGCTCACGCCCGCCTGCAAGAAAACTCACGCCGCGCGCGCACGCCATGGCCTACAGTCACGCCATGCCCAGCCCCACATCCACCGAACGCGCCCAGCGCCAGGCCGAGGTCGTGCAGGCCCTGTCGGCCTGCGTGCCACAGCATGCGCTGCTCTGGCAGCCCGAGGACACCACGCCTTACGAATGCGACGGCCTCACGGCCTACCGCCAGCGCCCGCTGGTCGTTTGCCTGCCCGAGACGGAAGGCGAAGTGCAGGCCGTGCTGAAGACCTGTCACCGCCTGGGCGTGCCCGTGGTGGCGCGCGGCGCTGGCACGGGCCTGTCGGGCGGCGCCATGCCGCATGCCATGGGCGTGACGCTGTCGCTGGCCAAGTTCAACCGCATCCTGGACCTGGACCCGGTCGCCCGCACGGCGCGCGTGCAGTGCGGCGTGCGCAACCTGGCCATCAGCGAGGCCGCCTCGCCCTACAACCTATATTACGCCCCTGACCCCAGCAGCCAGATCGCCTGCACCATCGGCGGCAACGTGGCCGAGAACTCCGGCGGCGTGCACTGCCTGAAGTACGGCCTGACGGTGCACAACGTGCTGCGCGTGCGCGGCTACACCATGGAGGGCGAGCCCATCACCTTCGGCAGCGAGGCGTTGGACGCACCCGGCTACGACCTGCTGGCCGCCGTGATCGGCAGCGAGGGCATGCTGGCCGTGGCATTGGAGGTCACCGTCAAGCTGGTGCCCAAGCCGCAGTTGGCGCGCTGCATCATGGCCAGCTTTGACGACGTGCGCAAAGCCGGCGACGCCGTGGCCGCGGTGATCGCCGCCGGCATCATCCCGGCCGGCCTGGAGATGATGGACAAGCCCATGACCGCCGCCGTGGAGGACTTCGTCAAGGCCGGCTACGACCTGACGGCCGAGGCCATCCTGCTGTGCGAGTCCGACGGCACGCCCGAGGAGGTGGAGGAAGAGATCGCGCGCATGAGCGAGGTGCTGCGCGGCTCGGGCGCCACGGCCATCTCGGTCAGCACCAGCGAGGAAGAGCGCATGCGCTTTTGGAGCGGGCGCAAGAACGCCTTCCCCGCCAGCGGCCGCATCAGTCCCGACTACATGTGCATGGACTCCACCATCCCACGCAAGCGCCTGGCGGACATCCTGCTCGCCATCCAGGAGATGGAGAAGAAATACCAGCTGCGCTGCTGCAACGTGTTCCACGCGGGCGACGGCAACCTGCACCCGCTGATCCTGTTCGATGCCAACGACCCCGACCAGCTGCACCGCTGCGAGCTGTTCGGCGCCGACATTCTGGAAACCAGCGTGGCCATGGGCGGCACCGTGACGGGTGAGCACGGCGTGGGGGTGGAAAAGCTCAACTCCATGTGCGCGCAGTTCACCGTGGAGGAGAACGCGCAGATGTTCGCGCTCAAGGAGGCGTTCGACCCGCAGGGCCTGCTCAACCCCGGCAAGGTGATCCCGACGCTGAACCGCTGCGCCGAGTACGGCAAGATGCTGGTGCGCAACGGCAAGATGAGCCACGCCAACCTGCCGCGCTTCTGACGGCCACCACGCGCGCTCGCGCCCTGGGCTGACAGCGCGGCGCGCAACGAGGTGCCAGCATGGCGCTTTTACCCCTGACAAGGAGGTGCGCCATGCCCGTGTTGTCCCCGCTCCCGTTTCGACTTCCCCGCCGTCTGGCGCCGCTGGGTCTGTGTGCCCTGCTGGCCAGCGGCGCCAGCGCCGTGCAGGCGCAGGCCGACAGCGCGCCCCGCCCGGCCGTGCTGCCGCCCGTGCAGACGGCCGGCGCGCTGCACTACCAGTGCGGCGGCATCGGCACCGACGAATCCACCGCCATGCGCGCAGCCATGAAGGACTACCCCCTGTCGCTGCTGTTCGCGCGTGCCGATGGCGCCTACGAGGCCAACGTCGACGTGCGCATCACCCCGCAAGGCGGGGGCGACGCGATGCAACTGCGCGCCGGCGGCCCCGTGTGCCTGCTGCAACTGCCTGCGGGCAGCTACCGTGTGGAGGTACAGGGCGCCGGCCAGAACCACAGCCGCACCGTGCAGGTGGGCCGGGCGCCGCAAACGCTGGATTTTCGGTTCTAAGCAAAATCGGGGATTAGCGCTTATCCAGAAAGCGCTAGCAGCTACTAATTAGATAGCATTCACAGCCCAGCCACCGCCGCCCACAACGCGCCCGCATGCGAGACGGCGAACAGCAGCAGCCCGATGCAGCCGCCCACCACGGTGCCGTTGATGCGGATGTACTGCAGGTCGCTGCCGATGTGCAGTTCCACCAGCCGCGCCATCTCCTGCGCGTCCCAGCGCTGCACCGTGGCGCGGATGTGTTCGGCCACCGACTGCGCCACATCGGGCGCAAAGGTGGCGGCCCACAGTTCCAGGCGCACGTTCAGGCGCACGCGCAGCGCCGCATCACCCGCGAGCGACAGCCCCAGCCACTGCCCCATGTCGGCCACGCGCGCGGACAATGCCGAGTCTTCGTTCATCAGATCGTCGCGCAGCTTCTGGCGCAGGTCGCTCCACAGATCGCGCACATAGCGGCCCAGCACCTCGTCGTTCTGCAGGTAGCCGCGCACCTCGTCGCCGCGGCGCGCCCAATCGGGGTCGGTCTGCAGGCGGGCGATGAGGCGCTGCACGGCGCCGTCCAACGCCTCGCGCAGCTCGTGCTGCGGGTCCTCGGCCACCGCCTTGAGCAGGGTGTCCACGGCGTGCGTGATGGCCGAGGCGCCCTTGCCCGAGAGCCAGTCGGTGGGCAGCACCTTCTGCTTGAGCGGATGCTCACGCTTGATCCACTGCAGCAGCGTGTCGGCCACGAAGGCGCGCGTGTCCTCCGACCGCACCATGCCGCCCAGGCGCTCCAGCAGGTCGTCCAGCAGCGCCTGGTGCCGGCCCTGGTAGGTGAGCGCGCCCAGCGCCGACGCCATGGAGCGCGACAGGTCGATCTTGCCCACCAGCGTGCGCGCGGCCTGGCTCAGGAAGGCCTGGATCTTCGCGTCCTCCACCGTGTCCAACGCGGTCAGCGCCAGCCTGGCCACCTGCCTGCCCAGCAGGCGCGCGTTGGCCGGTGCCGTGAGCCACTGCGCCAGCATGTTGGCCGGATCGTGGCGACGGATCATGGTCACGAGCGAAGGCGCGTCCAGGAATTTGTCGCGCACGAACACCGCCAGGTTGCCGCCGATGCGGTCCTTGTTGCGCGCAATGATGTCGGTGTGGCGCTGCACCAGCGGCAGCGGGATGCGCCGAAACAGCGCCGACACCGCAAACCAGTCGGCCAGGGCGCCCACCATGGCGGCCTCCGCCACGGCGCGCACGCAGGCCACGCCCAGACTGGGTGGAAAGAAATAGGTCAGCGCAAAGACGACGACCACTGCCAGCAGCAGGCCGGTGGCCTGGCGCTTGGCCCGGGACAGCTGGGAGGCACGGCCCGCGAGCGCGGCCGGCTCGGCCGAAGCCGCGGCCTGCGCACCAGGCTCCAGGGGGGAAGCATGCATGCGGGAAAGCATAGCCGCGCACCGCGGCCCACGCCACTCCGCGGTTGTAGGAGATGGACGCTTTTGCGCCGCCGGCCAGCAGTCAGCGCGCCGGCGCGACCTGGTCCAGCGCCGCGGCCAGGTGGCCCACCGTGCGGTCCACGTTGTGCCACTTCTCCAGGCCGAACAGGCCCAGGCGGAAGGTCTGGAAGTCCGCACCCTCGCCGCATTGCAGCGGCACGCCCGAGGCGGTCTGCAGCCCCGCCTCGGCGAACTTCTTGCCGCTCTGGATGCCGGGGTCGGTGGTGTAGCTCACCACCACGCCCGGTGCCTCGTAGCCCGCAGCCGCCACGCTGGGAAAGCCCCGCGCCTGCAGCAGCGCGCGCACCTTGGCGCCGAGTGCGATCTGCTCGTCGCGCACCTTGGCAAAGCCGTAGTCGCGCGTTTCCAGCATCACGTCGCGCAGGCGCACCAGCGCATCGGTGGGCATGGTGGTGTGGTAGGCGTGCTGGCCCTTCTCGTAGCCCTCGGCGATCTGCATCCACTTCTTGAGGTCGCACGAGAAGCTGGAGCTCTGCGTCTGCTCGATCGCCTCGCGCGCGCGGGCCGACAGCATCACCATGGCGCAGCAGGGCGATCCGCTCCAGCCCTTTTGCGGCGCAGAGATCAGCACGTCCACACCGGTCTTTTCCATGTCCACCCACATGGCACCGGAGGCCACACAGTCCAGCACGAACAGCGCGCCCACCTCGTGCGCGGCGTCGCTCACGGTGCGCAGGTAATCGTCGGGCAGCAGGATGCCACTGGCCGTCTCCACATGCGGGGCGAACACCACCTTCGGCCGCTCGGCGCGGATGGCGGCGGCCACCTCGCTCGCCGGGCAGGGCACCCAGGGCGCCTGTGGACCGTCGCCCTGGCGGCGCGCCTGGCAGACCACGGCACCACCGCCCAGCCCGCCGGCGTCGAAGATCTGGCTCCAGCGGTAGCTGAACCAGCCGTTGCGCACGATGAGCACCTTCTCGCGGTTGGCGAACTGGCGTGCCACGGCCTCCATGCCGAAGGTGCCGCTGCCGGGCACGAGCACCGCCGTGTGCGCGCGGTAGACCTCCTTGAGCGTCGCCAGGATGTCCTGCATTACGCCCACGAAGCGGCGCGACATGTGGTTGAGCGCACGGTCGGTATAGACCACCGAGAATTCGAGCAGGCCATCGGGATCGACATCGGGCAGCAAACCGGGCATGAGGGAATCTCCGTCAAAACTAGATGACGGCCAGCTTATCAGGCCGGGTAGTGGCGCGCACCGAAGATGCCGCTGCCCACGCGCACCATGGTGCTGCCGGCGCGCACCGCAGCCTCCAGGTCGCCGGTCATGCCCAGCGACAGGGTATCGACCGCCTCGAACCCCGGGCCGCCCTGCGCGCGCAGGGTGTCGAACACCTGGCGCACGCGCAGCAGCACGGCCAGTTGCGCGGCCTCGTCGGGCGCCGGGTCGGGGATGCTCATGACGCCGCGCAGCGTGAGCCGCGGCAGCGCTGCCACCGCCTGGGCCAGCGCCAATGCCTCCTCGGCCGGCACACCGGCCTTGGTGGCGCCACCATCCACGTTCACCTGGATACAGACCTGCAGCGCGGGCAGGTTGTCGGGACGTTGGTCGGACAGACGCTGCGCCGTCTTGGGGCGGTCCACCGTGTGCACCCAGTCGAAGTGCTGGGCCACCAGGCGGGTCTTGTTGCTCTGCACCGGGCCGATGCAGTGCCACTCCAGCGGCTGCGGCAGCCCGAGCGCCGCCACCAGAGCCATCTTTTCCACGGCTTCCTGAATGTAGTTTTCGCCAAACCGCCGCTGGCCCGCCAACGCCGCGTCACGCACGGCCTCGGGGCCGAAGGTCTTGGAAACCGCCAGCAGCGCCACGGCATCGGGTGGCCTGCCGGCCGCCGCGCAGGCGCACGCGATGCGCTCCCGCACATTCTGGAGGTTGCTGGCAATCGTCGTCATAATGTTCGCCCAAGCGTATCAAACGATAAGAGGGAATCCGTGGACATCACCCAATTGCTCGCCTTCAGCGTGAAGAACAAGGCGTCCGACCTGCACCTTTCCGCCGGCCTGCCGCCCATGATCCGGGTCCACGGGGACGTACGCCGCATCAACGTCGATGCACTGGACCACAAGACCGTCCACGCCATGGTGTACGACATCATGAGCGACGCCCAGCGCAAGACCTACGAAGAGTTCCTGGAAGTGGACTTTTCCTTCGAGATCGACGGCCTGGCGCGCTTTCGCGTCAACGCGTTCAACCAGAACCGCGGCGCGGCTGCGGTGTTCCGTACCATTCCGAGCAAGATCCTGACATTGGAGCAGCTCAACGCGCCCAAGATCTTTGCCGACCTGGCGCTCAAGCCGCGCGGCCTGGTGCTGGTGACGGGCCCCACAGGTTCGGGCAAGTCCACCACCCTGGCGGCCATGGTCAACTACCTCAACGAAAGCGAGTACGGCCACATCCTCACGGTGGAAGATCCGATCGAGTTCGTGCACGAATCCAAGAAGTGCCTGATCAACCAGCGTGAAGTCGGCCCGATGACGCTGTCGTTCGCGGCCGCGCTGAAGTCCGCCCTGCGCGAAGACCCGGACGCCATCCTGGTGGGCGAAATGCGCGACCTGGAAACCATCCGCCTGGCCATGACCGCCGCGGAAACGGGCCACTTGGTGTTCGGCACGCTGCACACGTCGAGCGCCGCCAAGACCATCGACCGGATCATCGACGTCTTCCCCGCCGAGGAAAAGGAAATGGTGCGCGCGATGTTGTCGGAGTCGCTGCAGGCGGTGATCTCGCAGACGCTGTGCAAGACCAAGGACGGTTCTGGCCGCGTGGCGGCGCACGAGATCATGCTGGGCACGAGCGCCATCCGCAACCTGATCCGCGAGGCCAAGGTGGCGCAGATGTACTCCACCATCCAGACCAGCAACAGCGTCGGCATGCAGACGCTGGACCAGAACCTCTCCGACCTGGTGCGCCGCAACATCATCAGCCCGGCCGAGGCGCGCAGCAAGGCCAAGATTCCCGAGAACTTCCCCGGCTGACCCCCCTCCAAGGCGGGCCCGCACACTTTTTCACTACCAGGCTCGTTGGTACACGAGCCCGCATCGGAGCCCCATCATGAAAGGCATTCTCGGCCTGCTCAAGTCCAAAAACCGCAAGTCCGGCGAGGAGAGCACCGACTCGGTGTTCTTCACCACCGCATTTGCCGGCCAGGGCGTGGAGCAATCACAACTGGTCCCCTGGGAGGCGCGCGCCGTCGAAGTCGATGCCAAGCGCCTGCCTCAAAGCCGTGGCGGCAGGCTGCTGCAATCGCTGTGGAGCAAGGACAAGTACATGGCGCACCTGGACCACGACGCCGTGGAACGCATGGAGCGCTTCTTCGAGTTCGCCTCCGTTGCGCCCAACCGCGACCTGATCCGCCAGGACGAATACGGCAACTTCATGGTCGTGCTGCTCACCGGCACCATCGCCGTGGACCGTGTCCAGCCCTGGGGAGAGCAACTGCGCCTGGCCGAGACGCGGCCCGGCGATATCCTGGGCGAGATGTCGCTGCTGGACAGCGGCATCCGTTTTTCGGCGTGCACCACGCTCACGGAATGCGAGATCGCGGTGCTCAGCGCCGAGGCGCTGGATGAGATGATGGCCCACGACCCGCAACTGGCCGCCAGCCTGGTGGCCCTGCTGGCGCGCAAGCTGTCGCAGCGCCTGCGCGTGGTGAGCGCGCGTCTGAGTGAAAATCAACGCTGAACAGCCCGGCACAACAACACAAGGCTGACGACCAAGGGGGTATGGGATGGAACGGGATCAGGCGAGTAAATTCATCAACGATCTGCTCAAACTGATGGTCAGCCGCGGGGGGAGCGACCTTTTCATCACGGCGGAGTTTCCGCCGGCGATCAAGGTCGACGGCAAGGTCACCAAGGTCTCTCCCCAGCCTCTGACGCCCAACCACACGCTCACGCTGGCGCGCGCCATCATGAGCGACAAGCAGGTGGCCGACTTCGAGCGCACCAAGGAGTGCAACTTTGCCATCTCGCCTGCGGGCGTGGGCCGGTTCCGCGTGAACGCCTTCGTGCAGCAGGGCCGCGTGGGCATGGTGCTGCGGACGATTCCGCTCACGCTGCCCACCATCGACGGCCTGGGCGTTCCGCAGGTGCTCAAGGAAGTCACCATGACCAAGCGCGGACTGTGCATCCTGGTCGGCGCGACGGGCTCGGGCAAGTCCACCACGCTGGCCGCCATGCTGGACTGGCGCAACGAGAACTCCTTCGGCCACATCATCACGGTGGAAGACCCGGTGGAATTCGTGCATCCGCACAAGAACTGCGTGATCACGCAGCGCGAGGTGGGCCTGGACACCGACAGCTGGGAGGCGGCCCTCAAGAACACCCTGCGCCAGGCGCCGGACGTGATCCTGATGGGCGAAATCCGCGACCGCGAGACCATGGAGCACGCCGTGGCGTTTGCCGAAACCGGCCACCTGTGCCTGGCCACGCTGCACGCCAACAGCGCCAACCAGGCGCTGGACCGGATCATCAACTTCTTCCCCGAGGAGCGGCGCGCCCAGTTGCTGATGGACCTGTCGCTGAACCTCAAGGCACTGATCTCGCAGCGCCTGATTCCCAAACAGGACGGCAAGGGGCGCGCGGCCGCCGTCGAGGTGATGCTGAACACGCCGCTGATCGCCGACCTCATCTTCAAGGGCGAGGTGGCCGAGATCAAGGAAATCATGAAGAAGAGCCGCAACCTGGGCATGCAGACCTTCGACCAGGCACTGTTCGACCTGTTCGAGGCCAACGTGATCAGCTATGAGGATGCCCTGCGCAACGCCGACTCGGTGAACGACCTGCGCCTGCAGATCAAGCTCAGCAGCCAGCGTGCCAAGACGACGGACCTGGCCTCGGGCACCGAGCATTTCGCCATCGTCTGATACCCACACACTCGCCCCCCCCGGCCCGCCCCTGCGGGCCTCTCTTTTTGACGGAGCCCAACCCATGAGCAGCAGCATCAATCCCCGCACCTACGATCCGGTCCCCGCACGCCGCGTGGCCTTCCTGGGCTTGGGCGTCATGGGCTACCCGATGGCGGGGCATTTGGCATCGGCGGGCCATACCGTGACGGTGTACAACCGTACCGCTACGAAATCAGAAGCATGGTGCGCTGAATTCAAGGGCGTTGCAACCGTAAAACATGCCAAGACGCCGCGCGAGGCCGCACAAGGCGCGGACATCGTGTTTTGCTGCGTGGGCAATGACGACGACCTGCGCTCCGTGGTGCTCGGGGCCGATGGCGCGTTCGCCGGCATGCAGCAGGGTGCGGTCTTCGTGGACCACACCACGGCATCCGCGGCGGTGGCGCGCGAACTCTATGGCGCCGCCCGCACGCTGGGCCTGCAGTTCATCGACGCGCCGGTCTCCGGCGGGCAGGCCGGCGCGCAAAACGGGCAACTGACCGTGATGTGCGGCGGCGACGCTGCAGCCTTCGATGCCGTACGCCCCACGGCGATGGCCTTCTCGCGCGCGTTCACCCGCATTGGCGACAGCGGCGCCGGCCAACTGGCCAAGATGGTCAACCAGATCTGCATTGCCGGCCTGGTGCAGGGTCTGTCCGAGGCGATCGCCTTCGGCCAGCACGCGGGCCTGGACATGCCGCTGGTGCTCGACGTGATCGGCAAGGGCGCTGCCCAGAGCTGGCAGATGGACAACCGCGGCAAGACCATGGTGGAGGGCCGTTTTGACTTCGGCTTTGCCGTGGACTGGATGCGCAAGGACCTGGGCCTGGTGCTCGACGAAGCCAAGCGCAACGGTGCGCGCCTGCCGGTCACGGCGCTGGTGGACCAGTTCTATGCCGACGTGCAGCGCGCCGGCGGCAACCGCTGGGACACGTCCAGCCTGATCACCCGCCTGGCGCCCAAAAAAGACTGAGGCCCCAGGCGCACTGCCCGCGCAGGGCGGGCAGTGGTTCAATCACCTGTCACAAGGCGCGGATGGTGCCGACTTGTTCGGCGCGAGCAGCCCGTGCTCAGGGCTTGACTGGCTGCGCCGCCGCGGCGGGGTCCTGCGAGACGGGCGCGGGCTGCTGCGCCGCGCCACCGCGGATCAGTTCCTCTTCGGAGATCACCTCGAACACGCGCACGACCTTGCGTACGCCATCCACGCCGCGCGCGATCTCCGCGGAGCGCTTGGCTTCGCGCTGCGTGACACGGCCCATCAGGTACACCACGTCGCGCTCGGTGACGACCTTGAACGCATTGGCAGACAGGTCCTTGGCGTCCACGAGGCTCGCGCGCACCTTGGTCGAGATGAAGGCGTCGCGCGAGCGCTGCGTCAGCGAGGACGCGGGCATCACGCCCAGGTCGTTGACCACCGAGCGCACGTTGTCCACGCCTTGCGCGATCTGCTCCACCTTCTGGCCGTCGGCGGCCGTGGGCACTTCGCCCGTCAGCAGCACCTGGCGGTTGTAGCTGGTCACGTTCACGTGCACGCGGTCGCCCAGGGTTTCACGGATGCGGCTGGCGGTGCGCATCTCGATGCCTTCGTCCTCCACCTGGGTGCCGGTGGTGCGCCGGTCGGTCGCCATCAGGGTGCCGACCACGGCACCGCCGCCGATGACCAGCGGCGCGCAGCCGGCGAGGCTGCCGGCCAGGGCCGCGGCCGCGAGCGCGGCGCTAGAAATTCGCAGCAGGGGAAATGTCATAGAGGAATCTCCTGTTCTCCAAGTAACTGAGCGTCCACGCCGTCGCACAGGCAGTGCAGCACCAGCGCATGCACCTCGCGTACACGGGCGGCTCGGTCGTGCGGCACGCAGATCTGGACATCGGTCTCGTGCAGCAGCGCGCCCAACGCCCCACCGTCGCGGCCACACAGGGCGACCACGGTCATGTCCCGCTCATGAGCGGCCTGCACGGCCTGCAGCAGGGCTGGCTCGTTGCCGCCGATGGTGATGACCAGCAGCAGATCTCCTGCCTGCCCCAGGGCACGCACCTGGCGCGCCAGCACGGCGCTGTCCGCTACGGCGCTGGTGCCGGTGGCCAGGGCATCGGGCACCAGGGCCAGCGCCGCCAGTTCGGGCCGATCGCGTTCGAAACCGGCCACGCAAAAGGCCGCGAACTGCAGGGCCTGCGCGGACGAAGGGCCGCTACCGCAGGCCAGCACCTTGGCGCCGTTGGTCACACAGGCCCAGATGGCCTGCACGGCTGCGCTGATGGGATGGCTGAGCGCCTGGGCCGACTGGTATTTCAGGTCGGCGCTGTCGATGAAATGCTGTTGGATGCGTTGCTCAAGCATGGGCCGTGAATGATACCTGCGGGTATCGCGGCGCCTGTAGCAAACGGTAGGCCGCGCGCTACGCGGCGTCGAATGCGCCGCGCAGCCACTGCAGCCGGTCGCCCTCGATGAGCACCGCATCGAAGCGGCACGGCGGCGGTGCGGGCCAGCGCAGCAGGTAGTGCTGCGCAGCAAAGACGATGCGCCGCTGCTTGGCCACGCCGATGCTGCCGCCCGCGCCGCCGTAGGCGCTGGCGCCGCGGCTGCGCACCTCCACGAACACCAGCGTGCCGTCGCGCTCGCGCAAGATCAGGTCGATCTCTCCGCCGCCGCGCCCCGGCGTCCGATAATTGCGCTCCACCAGCGCCAGGCCCGCCGCCGTGAGATGGGCCAGCGCGCGGTCTTCCCCCGCCTGCCCCGCGGCGCGCGTGGTGCGCGCGGGCGCACTGCCATTCACCTTCTTGCCGAGGAATCCCATTGAGCGCCTCTTTTGCCTCTGCCTTGAGCGCCGCGCGCGATGCGGCGGCCGCGCAGCATTATCCGCAGGGCGCCCTGTACGTGGTCGCCACGCCCATCGGCAACCTGGCCGACATCACACTGCGTGCGCTGCACGTGCTGCAACTGGCCGACACGCTGGCGTGCGAGGACACGCGCCACACCCAGTCGCTGCTGCGCGCCTACGGCATCGACAAGCCCTCCGACCGCCTGCTGGCGCTGCACCAGCACAACGAGGCGCAGGCCGCGCAGATGGTGGTGCAGCAACTGCAGGCCGGCCAGCGCGTGGCATACGTGAGCGACGCCGGCACGCCCGGGGTGAGTGATCCCGGCGCGCGCCTGGTGGCGGCCGTGCAGGCCGCGGGGCTGCGCTGCATTCCCTTGCCAGGGGCCAGCAGCGTGACGAGCGCGCTGAGCGTCGCGGGCGCGGTGGCCCCCACCGCCGACAGCGGCGGCTTCCTGTTCGCGGGCTTTCTTCCGCCCAAGGGCGCCGAACGCGCGGCCGCGGTGCAGCGCCTGGCGGCCGAGCCGCGCTGCGTGGTACTGCTGGAGGCGCCGCACCGCATCGCCGCGCTGGCCGACACGCTGGCGGACCTGGGCGAGCGGCCGGTGACGCTCGCACGCGAACTCACCAAACAGTTCGAGGAAGTCTCCACGCATCCCGCGCGGGAGCTGGCCGCCTGGCTGGCGGGCGCTCCCCAGCGGGTCAAGGGCGAGTTCGTGGTGCTGCTGCACCCGTTGGCGGCCACGCAGGGCGACGGCGCGGAGGCCGAGCGCGTGCTGCGCCTGCTGCTGGACGAGCTGCCGACCAAGACCGCTGTGAAACTGGCGGCCGACATCGCGCACGCCTCGCGCAACACGCTGTACGAGCGCGCGCTGCAGATCAAGCGGGACGCAGAGGCCGCGGGCGAACACGGCTGAATCGCGCCGGCGCCCCGGTGCCGGCAGCGCCAGCGCCCCATCCGACCGGCATGCACGGGCACGGCGCCGCTGCATGGTCGGCGCGGGCACGCCCTTCATTTCAAGCCCAATTGACCTCCAGCGCTTATCCATCAAGCGCAAGGTGCTATCAATTTGATAAAAGTACACCAATGATGGCCAGGCCATCGCGGGCCAGCGCCCGGGCCTACCGCCCCGCGCTGCGCGGCAGGCCGAACGCCAGCGCCCCCAGCGCGCCCTGCGCCAGGCCGTAGACGCCATAGACCACGCCCACGCCCACGGCGGCGGACGCGGCCACGCCGAAGGGGGCCAGCGCGGCCACGGCGGCCGCCTCGCGCGTGCCCCAGCCGCCCACGCTCACCGGCAGCGCCGCCATCAGGAACACGGGCGCGATCGCCCAGGCCCACACGCTGGCCGGCAGCGCCACACCCAGTGCCAGCCCGCCCCCCGCCAGCGCCGCGGCCGACAGCAGTTGCACCGCCGCCGATGCCCCGGCCTGCCAGACCAGTTGACGCGGGAAGTCGGGGCGCGTTGCGGCTTCACGCAGCGGCGCGAGCCAGCCGCCCGCAAACCGGCGGCTGCGCAGCAGCGCAGGCAGGCACCACGGCAGCGCCAGCCACAGCAGCGTGCCCACAAACATCAGCGCGATGAAAAGTCCCCTTGGCAACCGCAGCCAGGGCGCCAGCACGTCGGCACAGGTGGCAGCGCCCAGGCCGCCGATGGCGCACAGCATCCACAGGCCACTCAGCCGGTCCAGCACCACCGACCAACTGGAGGCCGCCGTGTCCTGACCGGTACCACGCAGTACCACGGCGCGGTACACGTCGCCCCCCACCACGGCCCCCGGCAGCAGCGCATTCAGGCCGATGGCCTGGAAGTACCAGCGGCAGGCATCGTGCGCGCTCGCGTTGGCGCCCAGCCACCGCGCCAATGCCCGCCAGCGCAGCGCCGAGACGAGGTTGGAAGCGATGCCCGCCAGCAGCCCCGCCAGCAGCCACACTGGCTGGGCCTGGCGCAGTTGGCCCCACACGCGGGACGGATCGGCCAGCGCCACCACCGCGCCCAGCAGGGCCAGGCCCACCAGGCCGCGCAGCAGGGCCTTGAACGGACGTTTCACGCTATCTTATTAGTAGCTGCTTGCGCTTGCTGGTCGAGCGCCGCAGGCATATTTACTCTTGAATCCGGCACATATTCCTGCGCATGGAACTGCGGTGCCCCGCCGGCCTCGTGGTAGATGCGCATCAGCAGCTCGCCGATCAGGCCCGCCACCACCATCTGCACGCCCATCAGCACCAGCATGACGCCGGCAAGCAGCAGCGGCCGGCCGCCGATGTCCTCGCCCAGCACTTTCTGCAGCAGCAGCCAGGCCAGGATCAGCACGCCCGGCGCAGCCAGCCACAGCCCCAGCCCGCCAAAGGCATGCAGCGGGCGCTGGCGGTAGCGCATGAAGAACACGATGAGGATCAGGTCCAGGATGACGCGGAAGGTGCGGTCGATGCCGTACTTGGACACGCCGCGCGTGCGCGCATGGTGGCGCACCGGCACTTCAGTGATGCGCGCGCCCGCCTCCTTGGCCAGCGACGGGATGAAGCGGTGCAGCTCACCGTAGAGGCGGATACGGTCGATGATGGGCCGGCGGTAGGCCTTGAGCGCGCAGCCGTAGTCGTGCAGGTGCACGCCCGTGGCGCTGGAGATCAGCCGGTTGGCGATGCGCGAGGGCAGCTTGCGCGACAGCTCCGCGTCCTGCCGGTCCTTGCGCCAGCCGCTGACCATGTCTACGCCGGGGTCGGTCTCCAGGCGCTCCAGCAGCAGCGGAATGTCGCCGGGTTCGTTCTGCAGGTCGGCATCCAGCGTCACCACATAGCGGCCGCGCACGCGATCGAAACCCGCCTGCAGGGCGCTCGACTGGCCGTAGTTGCGTGCCAGGAACACCGGGCGCAACCAGGGGCGCGTGGCCGCCAGTTCACGCAGCGTGTCGGCGCTGCCGTCGCGCGAGCCGTCGTCCACCGCCAGCAGTTCGAAGCTGAGCGGCTGTGCGGACATCGCCTGCGCGATGCGCTCCACGAGGTCGGGCAGGTTCTCGACCTCGTTGTAGATCGGCACCACGATGGAGACGTCGGGCGCTGGAGTAGGGGCGGTGTTCATCAAGGAAACAGTTGTAGCGGGATAATGGCTGCGATTGTGCCTCGCGCGCCCCGCGCGTTCGCGCCCGCCGGACGCACACAGTGCGCTACTTTCCCCTTGCCCCATGACCGCCTCCACCGCGCCCCGCGCGCTTTCGTCCCGCCTTCCCTGGACCCACCCGCTGTTCTGGTTCGCGGCCATCTCGCTGGCGCACGTGGCCATGCGCCTGCTTGCGTCGCCCGCGCTGAAGTGGGATGAGGCCGAGCAGATTCTGTGGACCCAGGAGCTGGCACTGGGCTACGGCCCGCAGCCGCCGCTGTACACCTGGCTGCAATGGGCGATGAACCAGGTGTTCGGCCCCAGCGTGCTGGCGCTGTCGCTGCTCAAGCATGGGCTGCTGGCACTAACGTATTCGCTCATGTACCTGGCCGGACGGGAACTGCTGGACGAGCGGGGGGCCTTCTGGGCGTCGGCCAGCATGGTGCTGATGCCCGCGCTGGGCTGGTATTCGGTCCGCGACCAGACCCATACCATCCTGGTCACGGCGATGGCCTGTGGCGCGTGGTGGCTGCTGCTGCGCATCGTGCAGCGCCCCCGGCCGCTGGACTTTGCCTTGCTGGGGCTGGTGTGCGGCTTCGGCATGCTGGGCAAGTACAGCTTCGCGCTGGTGGCGGGCGCCATGCTGCTGGCGGCACTGTCTGTACCCGAGGCGCGCCGCGCGCTGCTGTCGCGCGGCTGGTGGTGGGCACCCCTGGTGGGCCTGCTGGTCGTGCTGCCGCATGCGGCATGGCTGCTGTCACACCTCACCGAGGCGACGTCCGGCACCATTAGCAAGATGAACATCCAGCCTGAAAACGGGCTGGTCAAGGGCCTGCTGAGGCTGCTGGAGGGCGTGGTCCCCAGCACGCTGCTGTTGTGGGCGCTGTTCGCGTTGTGGGCTTTCCGTTCGGCCTGGTGGCAGCGGCCGCTGGCGCCGGTGTCGCCGCCGATGCACCGCGTGTTCGTGCGCTACCTAGGCCTGGTGTTGCTGGCGCTAGCCGGCATGGTGGTGTTTGCAGGCGTGAGCAACTTCAAGGGCCGCTGGATACTTCCACTACTGTGTATGGCACCCCTGGCCGCCTTCTCTGCGCGGCCCGAATTGCAACACCATCCGCGTGCACGGCGCTACACGATCGCCGTGGCCACGATGGCCGTCATCCTGCTGGTCGCTGCCGGCATACGCCCCTGGTTCAGCGGGCTGCGCGGCGAGGTGGATGAGCTGAACCACCCGTCCATCGAACTGGCGGACGCCCTGCGCGCCGCGGGCTATGACGGCACCAGCCCCATCGTCGCGTCCGACCATATGCTGGCCGGCATGCTGCGGGTGCGCTTTCCCGACGCGTTGGTGGACGCCTGTGCGCCGGGCGAAGACGAGATCCCGACCTGTGTCGCCGACCATTTGCGCCGCAGCGTGCAGCGGGGGCAAGGCCTGCTGTTGATTTCACGCACCGACTACGTTCCGTCGAGCTGGTGGGATCAGGCCCAGGCCCGCATCGCGCCGCGTGCGCTGCAGTCCATCCACCTGCCCTTCCACATGGTGCGCGCGGGCACACCCCAGGCCCATTACGAATACATCTGGAGCCCACGCGGCACACAACCATGAGCGTCACCCTGGTCACCGGCTGCGCCGGCTTCATCGGCATGCATTGCGCGCAGCGGCTGCTGGAGCGCGGCGAACGGGTGGTGGGCATCGATAACCTCAATGCCTACTATGACGTCGGCCTGAAGCACGCGCGCCTGGGCCGCTTGCACGGTCAGGGCGAATTCACTTTCGAGCAGATCGATGTCGCCGACCGCGACGCCATGCATGCGCTGTTTGCGCGGGTGCGTCCCCATCGGGTGTTGCATCTGGCGGCGCAGGCCGGCGTGCGCTACTCCATCGACCAACCCGACGATTACACCGACTCCAATCTGCTGGGCTTCGGCAACATCCTGCAGGGCTGCCGCGCACAGCAGGTGGAGCACCTGGTGTTTGCCAGCAGCTCCAGCGTGTACGGAGGCAACGCGAAGTTGCCGTTCTCCGAGCGCGACGCGGTGGACCATCCCGTCAGCTACTACGCGGCGACCAAGAAGGCCAATGAGGTCATGGCGCATGCCTACGCGCACCTGTACGGCATTCCGACCACGGGCCTGCGGTTTTTCACGGTGTATGGGCCATGGGGGCGGCCCGACATGGCGCTCTTCAAGTTCACCCGCGCCATGCTTGCGGGCGAGACGATCGACGTCTACGGCGAAGGTCAGTTGGTGCGTGACTTCACCTACATCGACGACATCGTCGAGGGCGTATTACGCGTACTCGACAAGCCCGCCACACCCGACGCCGCATTCGATCCACTGTCGCCGTCGCCCGGCTCGGGCCTCGCGCCCTACCGTATCTTCAATATCGGCAACAGCGCTCCTACGCTGCTCATGGACTACATCCATGCGCTGGAGGAGGCGTTGGGGATTGTCGCCCTCAAGCGCATGCTTCCACTACAACCCGGCGACATGCACAGCACGGCGGCCGACATGTCGGCGCTGGCTTCCTGGGTCGGCTTTGCCCCCCATACGCCCGTGCGGGACGGCGTGGCGCGCTTCGTCCACTGGTACAAGGACTTCTACCCATCATGAAAGTTACGGTTTTTGGCACTGGCTATGTCGGCCTGGTGCAGGGTGCAGTGCTGGCCGACGTCGGCCACGATGTGATCTGCGTGGACGTCGATGCCGCCAAGGTGGCTGCGCTGCAGGCGGGCCACATTCCCATCCACGAGCCGGGGCTGGAGCCCCTGGTGCGGGCCAACCAGGCGGCAGGCCGGCTGCGCTTCACTACTGACGCCGCTCAGGGCGTGGCCCATGGGGAGCTGATCTTTCTGGCCGTCGGCACCCCGCCCGATGAGGACGGCAGCGCTGATCTGCAGCATGTGTTGGCCGTCGCGCGCACCATCGCGACGCACATGACCGAGCCGAAGACCATCGTCAATAAATCCACCGTCCCCGTGGGCACGGCCGACAAGGTCGCCGATACCGTACGCAAGGTGCTGGAGACGCGGGGCGTGGCCTTGGCATTCGAGGTGGTGTCCAACCCCGAATTCCTCAAGGAAGGTGCTGCCGTCGCCGATTGCAAGCGGCCCGATCGTATCGTCATCGGTACACGCGCACCCCAGGCCGAGCGCCAATTGCGCGAGCTGTATGCGCCTTTCAATCGCAACCACGACCGCATCGTGATGATGGATGTGCGCAGCGCCGAACTGACGAAGTACGCCGCCAACGCCATGCTGGCCACCAAGATCAGCTTCATCAATGAAATGGCCAACCTGGCCGAGCAACTGGGTGCGGACATCGAAGACGTGCGCCGCGGGCTCGGAAGTGACCCGCGCATTGGCTACCACTTCATCTATCCCGGCGTGGGTTACGGCGGGAGCTGCTTTCCCAAGGACGTCAAGGCCCTCATCCACACGGCCCAGTCCATTGGCTTCACCCCCGATCTGCTGCTGGCGGTCGAAAGCCGCAATGACGCGCAGCGGCAGTTGCTGGCGCGGCGCATCATTGCGCACTACGGCGGCAACCTGCGCGGCAAGACCATCGCGGTCTGGGGGCTGGCCTTCAAGCCGGAAACCGATGACATGCGCGAAGCGCCCAGCCGTTACCTCCTGCAGAGCCTGTGGGCGGCAGGCGCCCAGGTGCGCGCCCACGACCCGGCCGCCATGGACGAGGCCCGGCGCATTTTCGGAGAGCGTGACGACCTGGTGCTGTGCGGCAGTCCCACCGAGGCATTGGAAGGAGCGGACGCGTTGGCCATCGTGACGGAATGGAAAATCTTCCGCGTGCCCGACTTTGCGCAGATGGCCCATGCGCTCCACGACCGTATGGTCTTTGACGGACGCAACCTCTATGACCCCGAGACCATTGCGCGCTTCGGCCTGGGGTACGTATCAATAGGACGCGCGCCAGTCGTCGGCATGTCCTGAAACACAACCACGTGGGGGCACTAAGACAACAGAGGGCCGTTTCCGTCCGCCCTCGGGTCCCGCGCGCCGCAGATTCAAGAAGCGGAGCAGCCTGAACAAAAACAAAAGGCCCACCGAAGTGGGCCTTTTTTTTGACTGCCAGAATTTGGTTGCGCGAGAAGGATTTGAACCTCCGACCTTTGGGTTATGAGCCCAAATCACTCCCCTCGCAAACAAACCAAAACATCAATCAAATCAACGGCTTACACTACCCTGCCCAACCTGATTTTACCCCGATATGCCGAACTAACTGCAGCAAAATTGCAGCACGATCTGCCCACAAGGGTAGCCGCTGGAAGAGACAAGTAAATTTGTTTCTCAAAAAAGCGCGTTTGTGCCTATACAAAATGCAGTCGCCTTGGCTGCGTTATTTCCACAAACGATGCAGCAACTTCTTGTGTCTCCAACAGAGCTCTCCAGGCTCCTGGGCCTAGCCCCTCAAACCATCTACAACCGCCTGTCTATCGGCGGTGACCTCCCTGCAGTAATACGCATAGGTCGCCTTCCTCGCTTCGCCATCGCGGACGTTCATGCTTGGCTGGATACAAAGCGGGCTGCCGCGACGCGCAAGCACCAGCTTGCCTTCTTCGTCCAGTCCGCCATAGCCAAACATCCTGGCCGACTCTGGCAAGTTGTCTTTGCTCTCACTCTTGCGCATGTACTTGAGCCACGCGGTCACTTTGCGACAGGCCTCTATCAATGTGCTTCCATGAGGCCACCAGCGCGCCAAATCGTCATGTTCCAGCCGATAACCGCGCGGCAGCCATAGGACAAGATGGTAGTGAAGGACGGAGGCGCGCTCCAATACCCAGATATAGCCCAACGAATGGCCCTGGCGCTTGAGCTTGGCACGCAGACAGTCGTTGAATCGCGTGATGTGCTTTTTCTCGAATTCGTCGCTTTCCGCGTAGGTGAGCGTAAGACACACGGCATAGAGCCACTTCGTCTTGCCCATTCTTCGCATCGCTTTTCCAATTTCTTTCATTTTTTTGGCTGCTATGCGCTTGCGCTTTTTGCGCTGCGTCGCACTTGTTCCGATCTTATTGACAAGCTCAGCTGGTTCATGGGGGGCCTTCAGTTCATGGACGGGGCGTTCGTCAATGAGAGGGCGGTGCTTGCGTTGCATTCAGTGCTCCAAGGAGCACTCGCTGCCGCGGGTCCAGTCTTACTGGTGATCGCCAGTTCCAAATTAATCTCTAGTCGCTGTATGCCTATAGGTCCAGCTCACGCCGGCTCAAAATCAGTTGCCCTGTCCTTGCTATTCCTCGTGCTGGCGGCCGTCAGAAACGACCTGCTTGCGAGTGCAGTGAGGGAATACGTCCACTTCCCGTGGAAGGGACGCGTTGAGGGGTCCGGCGGGAGCCAGACAGAAATCCATTGGCTTCCTGGCTGACCAGGAAAAGGGGGCGCTCAGGCAGCGCCTACGCCGCCTGTGGGCTGCGCTCCCACAGGTTGTAAAGCGTGGAACGCGAAACCCGGAACTGGCGGCAGATCTCGGTGACGCTCATGCTCTTGTCGTTCATGAGCGCAATAGCCGCCTTGATCTGCGAGGCGCTGAGAAGGGGCTTGCGCCCGCCCTGCCGTCCCCGTGCGCGTGCTGCGGCGATACCGGCGAACGTGCGCTCGCGCAGTAGCTCGCGCTCGAACTGTGCCAGCGCAGCAAAGAGGTGAAATACCAGCTTGCCGGAGGGCCCCTGCGTGTTGATCATTTCCGTGAGGGACTGGAAGGACACACCGCGTTCTTCCAGTTCCGACACGATGCGCACCAGGTCTCGCAGATTGCGTCCCAGCCGGTCCAGGCGCCAGACAACGAGCGTGTCGCCGGGTCGCAAGGCCTTGAGGCATTGCGTCAACTCCGGCCTATCGATTGTTCTGCCGCTGGCCTTGTCTTCGTAGACCTGCGCTACGTTTGCGCGCGCCAGTGCATCACGTTGCAGATCCAAGTTCTGCTCGTGCGTGCTGACCCGCGCGTACCCAATGTGTGCCATATCGAGACTCCTTTGTTGGACGTTGATAGTTGAATGGCTTGTTGCACATTTCGTATAGCGCGCGGAGGGCAAAAAGCGATCGCGCGAAGAGTGTCCAGAAATCCTAGGTTTTTTGGACTGTCCGGGTCCATTGATACAAAGAGGACAATTCACGAGCCAACGAATGGCTCATGCGGCGTACTATGGTACGCAGCCCCTCTATCGAGGAGGCTTCCCGGCAGGGGACTCACGCTGTGCGCACGAGCGCGACGAGTTCCTGTTCATTGGGGTTGTAGTACCGCATTGCCATTTGAATCGTCTTCCACCCCATGAGCTTCGCCAGGGTAGTCGCTGGCATACGCGGCGCGAAACGCGACGCTGCTTCGTGTCGAAGGTCATGAAAGTGCAGGTCTTCGATCTCTGCTCTTGCGCATGCCCGCACAAAGGCGGCACCCAGACCATTTGAATCATGGAACGAGAAAACTTTTCCATCGATGTTGCGCGGCAGCGCTCGTAGAGCAGCCTCGGCGGCCACCGACAACGGTACCATGCGCCTGCTACCGTTCTTGGTCAACTCCAGTCGCACAACCTTCGCAGCAAAGTCCACTTGCGTCCACGTAAGTCCGGCAATCTCACCACGCCGCATTCCCGTTTCAATTGCCAGCACCACCGAGCATTCGAGGCCGACGCTCTTGCTCGCCCTGCAAGCGACCAGCAGCCTTGCCTCCTCGTCAGCAGTCGGGCGCCGCTCCCGATGCTGGCCCGGAGCAGGTTTGCGCACATGCTGAACCCAGTTTTCGACCGGAATTGACCAATCTTTTCGTGCCGTGTTCAGTACGGCAGAGAGCAACAGCAACTCTTCACGTACTGTTTTGCCCGCCGCGTTTTCATCAAGGCGCTCATCACGGTACATGGAGAAATCCGCCGCGCAAAGCGATGCAAGACGCCGTAGCGCAAGTGGATGCGCCATCAAACGCCTTAGTCGGGATTCTTCAGGGCCACATCCCCGCTTCGTCGGCGTGACCTCATCCATGTACCGCATCAGTAGCTCGAGGAGCTCCATTCTCTGCAGATCGGAGCAGTCGATGAACAGTCCACGCCTCATCTCGGACTCAACGGTCATCGACCAGTCCGCTGCATCCCGCTTGCACTCAAACGTGCGCGTCTGGGTCGGGAAGCCGACTCTGCGAACAATGGCCTGCCACTGGAAGGGGCCACGCTTAGTGATTGATGCCATACCTTGCTACTCCAAGAAAGTTGAGACAAGGCGTATAGGCACAACTGCAGCAAAACTGCAGCAAAAACCCCCGCTAAAACGAAAAAAGGGTTACGACAACGTCGTAACCCTTTGATTTGATTGGTTGCGCGAGAAGGATTTGAACCTCCGACCTTTGGGTTATGAGCCCAACGAGCTACCAGACTGCTCCATCGCGCGGTAGACAGAAATTATAACCTATATTTAAGCTTCCGTGGAAGAAACTTCAGGCGTCTCAGCACGATCCACCAGTTCGACGTACGCCATAGGCGCGTTGTCGCCCACCCGGAAGCCCATCTTCAGAATGCGGGTGTAGCCGCCGGGGCGCGTCTTGAAACGCGGACCCAAATCGTTGAACAGCTTCGTCACGCTGTCACGATCACGCAGGCGATTGAAAGCCAGGCGGCGATTCGCAACGGAATCTTCCTTGGCCAGGGTGATCATGGGTTCGATCACGCGGCGCAGTTCCTTGGCCTTGGGCAATGTGGTCTTGATGGCCTCATGCTCGATGAGCGAGTTCATCATGTTCTGCAGCATCGCGAGGCGGTGCGAGCTGGTGCGATTGAGTTTACGGAGACCGTGTCCGTGGCGCATGGTGCTTTCCTTTGATGTAATTAAATCGGGCAGCCGTATCAGGTACTGCCCGAGGCACTGGCTCTTTTCAGAGAGCCTAAGATTATAACTTAACGCTTGTCGAGCCCTGCCGGAGGCCAGTTCTCGAGCTTCATACCGAGGGTCAGGCCGCGCGAAGCGAGCACTTCCTTGATCTCGTTGAGCGACTTGCGACCCAGGTTCGGCGTCTTCAGCAGTTCATTCTCGGTTCGCTGAATCAGATCACCGATGTAATAGATGTTCTCCGCCTTGAGGCAGTTGGCGGAGCGAACGGTGAGTTCCAGTTCGTCCACAGGACGCAGCAGGATCGGATCGAAGGTCGCAGCGCCGCGAGAGCTTGCCGGCGCATCGAAAGCTGCCAACTCACCGCCTTCCAGCTGCGCGAATACTGCCAACTGTTCCACCAGAATCTTGGCGGAAGCGCGGACCGCGTCCTCGGCAGTAATGGCGCCGTTGGTTTCGATCTCGACGACGAGCTTGTCCAGGTCCGTGCGCTGTTCCACACGCGCGCTCTCAACGGTGTAGCTCACGCGTTTCACCGGCGAGAAGGAAGCATCCAGCACGATACGGCCAATGGACTTCGTCGCCTCGTCCGCGTAGCGGCGCAGGTTGCCGGGCACGTAGCCGCGGCCCTTTTCCACCTTGATCTGCATGTCCAGCTTGCCGCCCGCAGACAGCGTGGCAATGACGTGCTCAGGGTTCACGATTTCAACGTCGTGCGGTGTCTGGATGTCGCGCGCCGTGACGACGCCTTCGCCATCCTTGCGCAGGCTCAGCGTGACTTCGTCACGGTTGTGCAGCTTGAACACCACCCCCTTGAGGTTCAGCAGGATGTTGACCACATCCTCCTGAACGCCGTCAATGGACGAGTATTCGTGCAAGACACCGGCAATCGTCACCTCCGTTGCTGCGTAACCCACCATGGAAGAGAGCAGTACACGGCGAATGGCATTGCCCAGCGTGTGCCCGTAACCGCGCTCAAAAGGCTCCAACGCCACCTTGGCACGGTTGGGGCCAAGTTGCTCGACATTGATTGCCTTGGGTTTCAGCAAATTGGTTTGCATGCAGACTTCCTCTCAATACCCCCAGCTCGTTACACCGGTAAGGCTGGTGAAGCGCCTAAACCGCGATGCCTCGCGGTTCAGGGACGATTTCGGCTAACTTAAAGCTATGGTTTAACGCGAGTACAACTCAACGATCAGGGATTCGTTGATGTCTGCACCGAATTCATCGCGATCCGGGACCTTCTTGAAAGTACCTTCTACCTTGTCGGCATTCACTTCGACCCAAACGGGCATGCCCACCTGCTGCGCCAATTGCAAGGCTTCAACAATACGTGCCTGCTTCTTGGATTTTTCGCGTACCGCAACCACGTCGCCGGCCTTGACCAGATAGGATGCGATGTTGACGCTTTGACCATTCACCGTGATGGCCTTGTGGGACACGAGCTGACGCGCTTCGGCACGGGTAGAGCCGAAGCCCATGCGGTAAACCACGTTATCCAGGCGGCACTCGAGCAGGCCGAGCAAATTAGCGCCCGTATTGCCCTTGAGGCGTTCAGCGGCCTCGAAATAGCGGCGGAACTGCTTTTCCAGCACGCCATACATGCGCTTGACTTTCTGCTTTTCGCGCAGTTGCAGACCATAGTCTGACGTACGCGCACCGGAAGTACGGCCATGCTGGCCTGGCTTCGAATCAAACTTGGCCTTGTCCGCGATAGAGCGGCGTGCGCTCTTCAGGAACAGGTCGGTGCCTTCGCGGCGGGAGAGTTTGGCCTTGGGGCCGAGATAACGTGCCACTTTTTATATCCTTGAATCGACTGCCGCAGCGGACTGCGGGAGCCACCATCGCACCAGGCGATCGGTGGCGGTGGGCTTATGAAACCAATTAAATACGGCGGCGTTTCTGAGGACGGCAACCGTTGTGGGGCACAGGCGTCACATCCGAGATAGAGGTGATGCGGATGCCGAGAGCGCCCAGCGCGCGCACCGAGGATTCGCGGCCAGGACCGGGACCCTTGATTTCGACATCGAGGTTCTTAATGCCTTGTTCAATGGCTGCGCGACCGGCCACTTCCGATGCCACCTGAGCAGCAAAAGGAGTCGACTTGCGCGAACCCTTGAAACCCTGGCCACCAGAAGAAGCCCAGGACAGAGCGTTGCCTTGGCGATCGGTGATCGTAATGATCGTGTTGTTGAAGGAGGCGTGCACGTGGGCGATGCCGTCCGAAATGTTCTTGCGAACCTTCTTGCGCACACGTTGCGCGGCATTATTGGCGGGAGATTTAGCCATAGTGATCTTTCAGAATCTTACTTCTTGAGTGCCGCTGCACCCTTGCGCGGGCCCTTGCGGGTGCGTGCGTTGGTGCGCGTGCGCTGACCACGCATCGGCAGACCGCGACGATGGCGGAAACCGCGATAGCAACCAATGTCCATCAGTCGCTTGATGTTCATCGTGGTCTCACGGCGCAGGTCACCTTCGATGGTGAACTGAGCGATCTGGTCGCGAATCTTCTCCAGATCGGCATCGGTCAATTCCTTGACCTTCTTGGAATAAGCAATTCCGCATGCCTCGCAAATCTTGCGAGCACGGGTACGCCCGATCCCGTAGATGGCCGTCAGGCCAATCTCGGTGTGCTGATGGGGCGGGATATTGATACCAGCAATACGTGCCATGTTCGTCCTCTAATACTTCCCAATCAACCTTGGCGCTGCTTGTGGCGCTGATCCGTGCAGATCACGCGCACAACGCCCTTGCGGCGGATGATTTTGCAGTTACGGCAAATTTTCTTGACCGAAGCCGAAACCCTCATTGCATTCTCCTAAACTTGTCCAATCGTTCCGGCCCAGTGCGCGGAACACAAAATAAGTGCCCGCGATGGATCGAAGGGCATCAATAAGCCGTTGCTTCTTGGCGAACCCGCGACTATAGCGCATTCGCCAAAGGCACACGGACATCAGGTACCTAATGTCGTCTTGAAGTTAGCCTTCTTCAGCAGCGATTCGTACTGCTGCGACATCATGTAGTTCTGTACCTGAGCCATGAAGTCCATCGTCACGACAACGATGATCAGCAACGACGTACCACCAAAATAGAACGGCACGTTGTACTTCAGGATCAGGAACTCGGGCAGCAAACACACGAATGTGATGTAAACAGCCCCGGCCAGCGTCAGCCGCACCAGGATCTTGTCGATGTAGCGCGCGGTATGTTCACCCGGGCGGATGCCTGGAATGAATGCTCCGCTCTTCTTCAGGTTGTCTGCCGTTTCGCGGCTGTTGAAAACCAGAGCCGTGTAGAAGAAACAGAAGAAGATGATCGCCGCGGCGTAGAACATCACATAAACCGGCTGGCCAGGCGTCAGTGCCGCAGAAATATCACGCAACCACCGCATCGACTCTCCCGCGCTGAACCAATTCACAATGGTTGCAGGCAGCAGGATGATGGACGATGCAAAGATTGGAGGAATCACACCGGCCATGTTGAGCTTCAAAGGCAGATGGGAGGATTGCCCACCATAGACCTTGTTGCCCACCTGGCGCCGCGCATAGTTCACCAGTATCTTGCGCTGACCACGTTCGACGAAGACGACGAAGTACGTCACCAGTCCCACGACGATCACGATGAAGATGGCTGCCAGGATGCTCATCGCCCCCGTGCGCACCAGCTCCAACAGACCACCGATAGAACTGGGCAGACCCGCGGCGATACCGGCAAAAATCAGGATCGAAATACCGTTGCCCAGGCCGCGCTCAGTGATCTGTTCACCCAGCCACATCAGGAACATCGTGCCGGCGGTCAGGCTGACCACTGCCGTGAGCCGGAAGCCGAAGCCCGGACTCAACACGAGACCTGCGGAGCTCTCCAGAGCCACCGCAATACCCAGCGATTGGAAAATCGCCAAGCCCAACGTTCCATAACGGGTGTACTGCGTGATCTTGCGGCGCCCGGCCTCCCCTTCCTTCTTCAACTGCTCGAATGTGGGCACCACATAGGTCATCAGCTGCATGATGATCGATGCCGAGATGTACGGCATGATCCCCAGCGCGAAGACCGTGAAGCGCGAGAGCGCTCCACCCGAAAACATATTGAAAAGGTTGAGAATGCCGCCCTGCTGGCCACTGAACAACTGCTGCAGCTGCGCCGGGTCAATCCCAGGAACGGGAATGTGCGCGCCGATGCGGTACACAACCAACGCGAGCAGCAGAAAGACCAGACGCCGGCGTAGATCGCCAAACTTACCGGTTTTTGCCAGTTGAGCTGCGTTAGTAGCCACAGATGCCTTTCGTCAGAACCAGATCAGGCCAGGCTACCGCCGGCCGCTTCGATGGCAGCCTTGGCGCCAGCAGTTGCGGTGATTCCCGACAGCTTCACAGCCTTGGAAATCTCGCCACTCTTGATCACCTTGACCACCTTGGCCAGCTCGCCCACCAGTCCTGCGTTCTTCAACGCCAGCACATCCACCTCAGCCAACCCCAGGTTTTCCAGGGCGGTCAAGGAGATTTCCGCATTGAACTTCAGCAGGTGCGATTTGAAGCCGCGCTTGGGCAGACGGCGCTGCAAAGGCATTTGACCGCCTTCGAAGCCCACCTTGTGGTACCCCCCGGAGCGGGACTTTTGTCCCTTGTGGCCACGGCCAGCGGTCTTGCCCAGGCCGGAACCAATGCCGCGACCAACGCGGCGCGCGGCGTGCTTGGCACCATCTGCGGGCTTGATGCTATTGAGTTCCATCATCAACCTCTCAGAGGACTTTGACCAGATAGCTGATCTTGTTAATCATGCCGCGCACTTCAGGCGTGTCCTTGAGTTCGCTGATGCTGTTGAGCTTGCGAAGACCCAGGCCACGAACGGTAGCGCGGTGCGATTCTTTGGTGCCAATCGGGCTGCGCACCAGTTGAATCTTGATGGTTTGTTGCGTTGTCATTGCACGCCTCCCTATCAGGCAGCGAAGAGGTCTTCGACCGTCTTACCGCGCTTAGCGGCCACTTCGGCCGGCGTAGTGGAATTGGTCAGGGCGTCAAACGTGGCGCGAACCATGTTGTAAGGGTTGGACGAACCGTGGCTCTTGGCCACGATATCGGTAATGCCCATCACCTCGAACACGGCGCGCATCGGGCCGCCAGCGATGATGCCGGTACCCTTGGGGGCCGGAGCCATCATCACCACGGCTGCGCCGTGGTGGCCCGTCACGTTGTGGTGAATGGTGCCGTTCTTCAGCGACACCTTCACCATGTTGCGACGTGCCTCTTCCATGGCCTTTTGCACGGCGGCGGGCACTTCCTTGGACTTGCCCTTACCCATGCCCACGCGGCCGTCACCATCGCCAACCACTGTCAGCGCAGCGAAGCCCAGAATGCGGCCACCCTTCACGACTTTGGTCACGCGGTTGACCGCGATCATTTTTTCGCGCAGACCGTCGTCCTGACCTTCGCTCTGTACCTTGGGTTGAAATTTAGCCATTTTGTATTCCGCTCCGCTTAGAACTGCAGGCCGGCTTCACGGGCTGCATCGGCCAGGGCCTTCACGCGGCCGTGGTATGCAAAACCTGCACGATCAAATGCAACCTTCTCGACACCGGCCGCCTTCGCCTTCTCGGCGATGCGCTTGCCGATGATCTGGGCTGCAGCGGCGTTGCCACCCTTGCCCGAGCCACCGAGCGACTTGCGCACATCGGCTTCGGCCGTGGATGCGCTGGCCAGCACCTTGCTGCCATCGCCGGAGATCACACTGGCGTAGATATGGAGATTCGTACGATTGACCGTCAGACGCGCGACACCTTGCTGGGCAATGCGGATGCGGGTCTGGCGGGCACGACGAAGACGCTGCTCTTTTTTGGTCAACATGCTGCAGCTCCTTACTTCTTCTTGGTCTCTTTGATCGTGACTTTTTCGTCCGCGTAGCGGATACCCTTGCCCTTATAGGGCTCGGGCGGACGAACGGCACGGATCTCGGCGGCCAGCTGGCCCACCACTTGGCGGTCAGCACCCTTGATCACGATTTCGGTGGGCGTCGGCGTGGCAACGGTGATGCCGGTGGGCATCTCGAAGTTCACGGGATGCGAAAAACCGATGGCCAGGTTCAGCTTGTTGCCGGAGGCTGCTGCCTTGAAGCCCACGCCAATCAGCGTCAACTTCTTCTCAAAGCCCTTGCTCACACCGACCACCATGTTGTTCACCAACTGGCGCACGGTGCCGCTCATGGCATTGGCTTCACGGGAGTCGTTGACCGGCTCAAAGCTCAGCTTGCCTTCGTTGTTAGACACCTTCACCAGCGCGTTCTGCGCCAGCGACAGCACGCCACCAGCACCCTTGACACTGATCTGGTCGTCCTTGATGGACACATCCACGCCTGCGGGGATGCTTACCGGGGATTTACCTACACGGGACATTTCAGTCTTCTCCTCAATGCCACGTTAAGCGACGTAGCAAAGCACCTCGCCACCGACACCGGTAGCGCGCGCCTTGCGGTCGGTCATCACACCCTTGGGCGTCGTGACAATTGCCACACCCAGGCCGTTCATGACTTGCGGAATGGAACCACAGCCCTTGTACACGCGCAGGCCGGGACGGCTCACGCGCTCGATGCGCTCGATCACCGGGCGACCGGCGTAGTACTTCAGGGTGATTTCGAGTTCAGTCTTGCCGCTCTCGGACTTCACTTCGAAGCCGTCGATATAACCCTCGTCCTTCAGCACCTGGGCGATGGCAACCTTCACTTTGGAAGAAGGCACCGACACGGTGGCCTTGGACACCATTTGTGCGTTGCGGATGCGGGTCAGCAAGTCAGCGATGGGATCACTCATGCTCATGTTGTATCTCTCCTGCCTGCTTACCAGCTGGCCTTGGTGACACCGGGGATGTCACCGGCAAATGCCAGTTCACGGATCTTTGCGCGACCCAGACCGAATTGACGGAAAGTGCCACGGGGACGACCGGTGATTTCGCAGCGGTTACGCTGGCGCGTGGGGTTGGCGTTGCGAGGCAGTTTCTGCAGGCCCAGGCGGGCCGCTTCGCGCTCTTCGTCGCTGCGCTTGGCATCGCCGGCAATCGCCTTCAGTTCCGCGTACTTGGCGGCGTACTTGGCGGCCAGTTTTTCGCGCTTCAGTTCGCGCTGGATCAAAGCTACTTTAGCCATACGCTGCCTTTAGTTCTTGAACGGGAAACGGAAAGCCGTGAGAAGCGCCTTGGCTTCTTCGTCGGTCTTGGCCGTCGTGGTGATGCTGATGTTGAGGCCGCGCAAGGCATCCACCTTGTCGTACTCGATCTCAGGGAAAATGATCTGCTCTTTGACGCCGATGTTGTAGTTGCCGCGGCCGTCGAATGCGCGACCGGAGATACCACGGAAGTCACGCACGCGGGGCAGCGCGATCGTCACGAAGCGATCCAGGAATTCGTACATCTGCGCACCGCGCAGCGTCACCATGCAGCCAATGGCCTGGCCTTCGCGGATCTTGAAACCGGCGATAGCCTTCTTAGCCTTGGTCACCACGGGCTTCTGACCAGCGATCTTGGTCAGGTCCGCCACGGCGTTGTCCATGATCTTCTTATCCGCCACGGCCTCGCTCACGCCCATGTTGAGCGTGATCTTGGTCAGACGGGGAACCTGCATGGGCGAGGTGTAACCGAACTGCTTGACCAGTTCGGGGGCGATCTTGTCGCGGTAGATTTCTTGCAGTCGTGCCATGTGGACTCCTTAGGCAGCCTTGATTTCGGCGCCGCTGGACTTGAACACGCGAACACGCGTGCCGTCGGCCTGCACCTTGATGCCCACGCGGTCAGCCTTGCCGGTAGCGGCATTGAAAATAGCCACGTTGGATTGGTGGATGGGCATGGCCTTTTCCACGATGCCGCCAGTCGTACCCTTCATGGGGTTCGGCTTGACATGCTTCTTGACCAGGTTAATGCCTTCGATGACCAGATGAGAGTCATCCTTGCGCAGCGACACCGTGCCGCGCTTACCCTTGTCGCGCCCGGTGAGCACGATGACTTCGTCGCCCTTGCGGATCTTGTTCATGGCGCGTCCTTTAGAGAACTTCGGGAGCCAGGGACACGATCTTCATGAAGCGCTCGGTACGCAGTTCACGCGTCACGGGGCCGAAGATGCGGGTGCCGATGGGCTCCAGCTTGGAATTGAGCAACACTGCTGCATTGCCGTCGAACTTCACGAGCGAACCGTCGCCGCGGCGGATACCCTTCGCCGTACGCACAACCACTGCGCTGTAGACCTCGCCCTTCTTGACGCGGCCACGCGGAGCAGCTTCCTTCACGCTCACCTTGATGATGTCGCCAACGCTGGCATAGCGACGCTTGGAACCGCCCAGCACCTTGATGCACAGGACGGACTTCGCGCCGGTATTGTCGGCAACGTCTAACCGAGATTCTGTTTGGATCATTTCAATATTCCCAACTTGCACCAGCGGTCGAATGCCCCGAAGCCTTTCAAGGCGGCCGACCTGCCAGTCAGTCTTGGGCCCGTCGTCCACGCCGCAAACCATTTGCGGCGCTTCCCGCTGGGCAGAAACCTCGCGCACTTAACGCGAAGCCCGGCAGTATCGCAAACTTAAAACCGGACGTCAAGCGCTTTTTATACCGGCGCCGTGGCGTAGTGTGCGGCCAACTCTAGGAACGCGGGCAGCTGCGGGTCCTGGCCGGGGATTTCCTCGCGCAGGATGTCCGCCACGCGCGGCGCCAGCGCGGCCGCCAGGCGCGCATCGAGAAACAGCACGCGCGAGCGCCGTGCGAGCACGTCCTCCACGGTGCGTGCGTACTCATGGCGCGCAGCAAAGCGCACCATGGCCTCGCTGAGCCCTTCGGCCAGTTGCACCTGCGAACCCGGAAGGGCTTGCACCCGCGCGGCCTCGTCACCGTAGGAATGCAGACCCTGGGGCGCGTTCATTCCCTGTCGCTCCCGGGTGGCACCGGCTCCTACCAGAGGCAGCGCAACGGTGATCCCGCCCGGGCGGCGCGGCAGCAGGTGTTCGTCCATGCACTTGAGTAGTACATCCTCGGCCATGGCGCGGTAGGTGGTCCACTTGCCGCCAGTCACGGTGACCAGCCCGCTGCGGCTGGCCAGCACGGTGTGTTCCCGGCTGATGCTCTTGGTGGCGGCGGCGTCTTCGTCCGAGGGCTTGACCAAGGGACGCAGGCCCACCCAGATGCTGCGCACATCGCTCGCCTGGGGGGCGCGCCGCAGGTAGCGCGCCGATTCCCCCAGGATGAAGGCCACTTCCTCCCGCATGGCCTGGGGTTCGCGCGCCAGATCCTGGCGTGGGCTGTCGGTCGTGCCCAAAATCACCTTGCCCAGCCAGGGCACCGCAAACAGCACCCGCCCGTCGGCCGTCTTGGGCACCATCAGCGCATGGTCGGAGGGCAAGAACTCGCGGTCCACCACGATGTGCACCCCCTGGCTGGGCGCCACCATGGGCTTGGCGGGCTGGCCGCTCACATCGCCATCGCGCTGGCGCAGGGCGTCCACCCACACGCCGGTGGCGTTGACCACGCAGCGCGCGCGCACCTCGTAGCGCTGCCCGGTCTCGGCATCCTGGCAAACCACGCCCGCCACCTTCCCCCCGTCGTACAACAGGTCGTCCACGGGGCAGTAGTTGAGAAGCAGAGCCCCCCGCTGCGCGGCGGTACGCGCCAGGGCCAGGGCCAGTCGGGCGTCGTCGAACTGCCCGTCCCAATACTTCACGCCGCCCTTGAGCCCGTCGGCCATGGCCGTGGGCAGGCAGCGCAGGGTCTCCATGCGCCCAAGGAATTCGGTAGGCCCCAGGCCCGCCTTGCCGGCCAGGGCGTCGTACATCTTCAGGCCCACACCGTAGAACGGCGTTTCCCACACCTTGTAAGAAGGCATGACGAATGCCAACGGCTGCGCCAGATGGGGGGCGTTGCGCAACAGCGTGGTGCGCTCGTGCAGCGCCTCGCGCACCAGGGCGATGTTGCCCTGCGCGAGGTAGCGCACGCCGCCGTGTACCAGCTTGGTGGCACGCGAGGAGGTGCCCTTGGCGAAGTCGTGCGATTCCAGCAGCACGACGGAAAAGCCGCGCGCCGCCGCATCCAGCGCCACCCCCAGGCCCGTCGCCCCACCTCCGACGACCGCCAGGTCGTAGGTCACGGGTTGAGCCAGGCGGGCCAGCAGGTCGGCCCGTACGGTTGCCAAAGGGGTGGAGGTGTCGCTAGTCATAAGGGGAATGGTCCGTAACCCTGGCAGAAAAATCAGGGTTTACCCTGAATTGTGACCGGATCCGCGGGGATGGGCCCGGCAAAGGGCCCATCCGCTGCGGCATCAACGCACCTTGCCGTCCTTCCAGGCCTGCAGCAGGGTGTTGTAGTTGATGGTTTCGCCCTTGGGCTTTTCATTGGCGAGCTTCTTCCAGGGCGCATGCTTATCGCTCAGCCACTTGGCTGGGTCACCCTTGGCGTTCAGCTTGGGCGCGCAGCGCTCCATGCCGGCGCGCTGCAGGCGGGCCATCACCTGGTCCATCTCGTCGGCCAGTGTGTCCATGGCGGCCTGCGGGGTCTTCTCACCCGTGACGGCCTGGGCCACGTTCTTCCACCACAGCTGCGCCAGCTTGGGGTAGTCGGGCACGTTGGTGCCGGTGGGAGACCAGGCCACGCGCGCAGGGCTGCGGTAGAACTCGACCAGGCCGCCCAGCTTGGGCGCCATGTCAGTCATGGCCTTGGAGCGGATGTCGGACTCGCGGATCGGCGTCAGGCCGACGACGGTCTTCTTCAGCGACGTGCTCTTGGCCGTCACGAACTGAGCGTAGAGCCACGCGGCGGCCAGGCGGTCGGGGTTGTGGTCCTTGAAGAAGGTCCAGCTGCCCACGTCCTGGTAGCCGTTCTGCATGCCTTGCTTCCAGTACGGGCCGTTGGGACCGGGGGCCATGCGCCACTTGGGCGTGCCGTCGGCATTCACCACGGGCAGGCCGGGTTTGGTCATGTCGGCGGTGAAGGCGGTGTACCAGAAGATCTGCTGGGCGATCTGGCCCTGGGCGGGCACGGGGCCGGCCTCGCCGAAGGTCATGCCCATGGCTTCCTTGGGCGCGTACTTCTTCATCCAGTCCACGTACTTGGTGAGCGCGTAGACGGCGGCCGGCGAGTTGGTCGCGCCGCCACGGGCCACGCTGGCGCCCACGGGGGTGCACTTGTCGTCGGCCACGCGAATGCCCCATTCGTCGATGGGCAGGCCGTTGGGCGTGCCGATGTCGGCGCTGCCGGCCATGGACAGCCAGGCGTCGGTGAAGCGCCAGCCCAGCGACGGGTCTTTCTTGCCGTAGTCCATGTGGCCGTAGATGGGCTTGCCGTCGATGTTTTTCACGTCGTTGGTGAAGAACTCGGCGATGTCCTCATAGGCGCTCCAGTTCAGCGGCACGCCCAGGTCGTAGCCGTACTTGGCCTTGAACTTGTCCTTCAAGTCCTTGCGGTCGAACAGGTCGGCGCGGAACCAGTACAGGTTGGCGAACTGCTGGTCGGGCAGCTGGTACAGCTTGCCGTCCGGGGCGGTGGTGAACTTGGTGCCGATGAAGTCCTGCAGGTCCAGGCCGGGGTTGGTGTAGTCCTTGCCCGGGCCGGCCATGTAGTCGGACAGGTTCAGGATCTTGCCGTAGCGGTAGTGGGTGCCGATGAGGTCGGAGTCGCTGATCCAGCCGTCATAGATGGACTTGCCCGACTGCATGGAGGTCTGCAGCTTCTCGACCACGTCGCCTTCCTGGATCAGGTCGTGCTTGACCTGGATGCCCGTGATCTCGCTGAACGCCTTGGCCAGGGTCTTGGACTCGTACTCGTGCGTGGTGATGGTCTCGGAGACCACCGCGATCTCCTTCACGCCCTTGGCCTGCAGCTTCTTGGCCGCGTCGATGAACCACTTCATCTCGGCCATCTGCTGGTCTTTGCTCAGCGTGGAGGGCTGGAACTCGCTGTCGATCCACTTCTTGGCCTCGGCCTCGCCGGCCCAGGCTGCCTGCCCCAGCGCCAGCGCCGCGGCGGCGAACGCGATCGCCTTGAACTGCATCTTCATTGCTGTCTCCTCACAAGAACGCTCCCCGGGGGTTGGATGGGCGCCGGTGCCGGGGGAGAGTCGGCTGGCCCCTTTTATAAAAATGTGAGCTACTGGCGCTTGTTGTTATTAGATTTCAGATAGTTTTCTATCTCAAACCTCCGTAGATCACTCGCAAGCAGCTATCTTTTTTGACTACCCTTTGCGCAGCACCAGCGCCAGCACCAGCATGGACAGCACGAAGCTGATCCACACCGAGGGCTCGGCCTCCAGCGAGAACCACTGGGCCATCTTCTCGCCCAGGCCCACCCAGGCCAGGTTGATGTACGCGGCGGTGAGCAGGCCGATGAACAGCCGGTCGCCGCGCGTGGTGGTCATGGGCAGGAAGCCCTTGCGCTCCACCGTGGGGGATTGGATTTCCCACACCGTCATGCCGATCAGCATGAGCACGATGCAGGTGAAGAACACCGCCACCGGGGTGGTCCAGGCCATCCAGTCGAACATTGCCCGCCCTCCTCAAACACGGCCCATCGCGAACCCCTTCGCGATGTAGTGGCGCACGAACCAGATCACGATGGCGCCCGGCACGATGGTCAGCACCCCCGCAGCGGCCAGCGTCGCCCAGTCCATGCCGCTGGCACTCACGGTGCGCGTCATGGTGGCCACGATGGGCTTGGCATTCACGCTGGTGAGCGTGCGTGCCAAGAGCAATTCCACCCACGAAAACATGAAGCAGAAGAACGCTGCCACGCCCACGCCCGCCTTGATCAGCGGCAGGAAGATGGTGAGGAAAAAGCGCGGAAAGCTGTAGCCATCGATGTACGCCGTCTCGTCGATCTCGCGCGGGATGCCGCTCATGAACCCTTCCAGGATCCACACCGCCAGCGGCACGTTGAACAGCAGGTGCGCCAGCGCCACGGCGATGTGCGTGTCCATCAGCCCCACGGTGGTGTAGAGCTGGAAGAACGGCAGCAGGAACACGGCCGGCGGCGTCATGCGGTTGGTCAACAGCCAGAAGAACACGTGCTTGTCGCCCAGGAACTGGTAGCGGCTGAACGCATAGGCCGCGGGCAGCGCCACGGTGAGCGAGATCACCGTGTTGATGGCCACGTAGATCAGGCTGTTGATGTAGCCCGAGTACCAGCTCTCGTCGGTGAAGATGGTCTGGTAGTTGGCCCAGGTGAAGTGCTGGGGCCACAGCGAGAAGCTGGACAGGATCTCCTCGTTGGTCTTGAAGCTCATGTTGACCATCCAGTAGATGGGCAGCACGGCGAACACCAGGTAGGCGATCAGGAACAGCGTGCGTTTCTGGAAGCGGGGCTCATTCATGGCCGGCACCCTCCTTCGGCGTGGTGCCCACGCGCTGCATCCAGTTGTAGAGGATGAAGCACAGCAGCAGGATGATGAGGAAGTAGATCAGCGAGAACGCCGCCGCAGGCCCCAAGTCAAACTGACCCACGGCCTTTTGCGTGAGGTACTGGCTGAGGAAGGTGGTCGCGTTGCCCGGCCCGCCGCCCGTGAGCACGAAGGGCTCGGTGTAGATCATGAAGCTGTCCATGAAGCGCAGCAGCACGGCGATCATCAGCACGCCGCGCATCTTGGGCAGCTGGATGTAGCGGAACACGGCGAACTTGCTCGCGCCGTCGATGCGCGCGGCCTGGTAGTACGCGTCGGGAATGCTGCGCAGCCCCGCGAAGCACAGGAGCGCCACCAGCGGAGTCCAGTGCCACACGTCCATGGCCAGCACGGTGAGCCAGGCGTGGGTGGCGTTGCCGGTGTAGCTGTAGTCGAAGCCGATGGCCTCGAACGCCGCGCCCAGCAGGCCGATGTCCGAGCGGCCAAAGATCTGCCAGATGGTGCCCACCACGTTCCACGGGATCAAGAGCGACAGCGCCACGATGACCAGCACCGCCGACGACTTCCAGCCCTGCGCGGGCATGCTGAGAGCCAGCAGGATGCCCAGCGGAATCTCCACCAACAGCACCGCCAGTGAGAACGTGAGCTGGCGCAGCAGCGCGCCGTGCAGTTCCTCGTCGCGCAGCACGGCGGCGAACCATTCCGTGCCCACGAACACGCGGCGCTCGGGGCTGATGATGTCTTGCACCGAGTAGTTCACCACCGTCATCAAGGGCAGGATGGCCGAGAAGGCCACGCACAGGATCACCGGCAGCACCAGGAACCAGGCCTTCTGGTTCACGGGTTTGGTCGTACTACTCATGGCAGTGCTCCAGGGCGTGGGCATTGCCTGCGACGCGCACCACTGGTGCGGCGCAGACGGCGGAGCGCCCAGCAAGGGCCGCTCCGCAGCAAAGGGCGCCGTCCCCCATCCAGGGGGAAGCCGCGCAGCGGCTCAGGGGGTAGCCATTCATGGCAGCAGCTCCTCGTTCTTGTAGAAGCAGGTGTGCTCGCCCAGCACCTGCAGCCAGACCGCCTCGCCCGGCGCGGGCAGCGCCTGCTCGGGCGCGAAGCGGGCCTTGAGGGACTGACCCTCCACGGTGGCCGTGAGCATCTGGTGCGTACCCACGTCCTGCACGCGCGCCACGGTGCAGCGCAACGCACCGGGCGCATGCGCGTCGGCCAGGGCCAGGTATTCGGGGCGCACGCCCAGTTGCACGGCGCCCTCCGGCAGCGCACGCGGCAGAGCCCAGCGCTGCGCGGCCACGGTGATCTCGCCGCCCTGCACCTGCGCGGGCAGGAAGTTCATGCCCGGCGAGCCGATGAAGTGGCCCACGAAGGCGTGCTGCGGGCGCTCGAACAGATCGCCCGGCGTGCCCATCTGCACCACGCGCCCGCGCGTCATCACCACCACCTGGTCGGCGAAGGTGAGTGCCTCCACCTGGTCGTGCGTCACGTAGATCAGCGTGAGCTTGAGCTCATGGTGGATCTGCTTGAGCTTGCGGCGCAGTTGCCACTTGAGGTGCGGGTCGATCACCGTGAGCGGCTCGTCGAACAGCACGGCCGCGACGTCTTCGCGCACCAGGCCGCGGCCCAGCGAGATCTTCTGCTTGGCGTCGGCCGACAGGCCGGCCGCGCGCTGGTCGAGCTGGCCGCTCATCTCCAGCATCTCGGCGATTTTCCCCACGCGCTGGCGGATGTGCGCCTCAGGCACCTTGCGGTTCTTCAGCGGGAAGGCCAGGTTCTCGGCCACCGTCATGGTGTCGTAGATCACCGGGAACTGGAACACCTGGGCGATGTTGCGCTCCTGCGGGCTCGCGCGCGTGACGTCGCGGCCGTCAAACCGCACCTGCCCCTGCGAGGGCACGAGCAGGCCGGACATGATGTTCAGCATGGTGGTCTTGCCGCAGCCCGAGGGGCCCAGCAGCGCGTAGGCGCCGCCGTCGTCGAAGACCATGTCCAGCGGCAGCAGCGCGTAGTCGCTGTCCTGCTGCGGGCGGGGTTTGTAGGAATGCGCCAGGTTGAGCTCGATGCGCGCCATGTCAGTGCCCTCCCTGCGCGCGTTCCGAGGCGCGTACGGGCGCCAGGGCCAGCGCGCCATCGGCGCCGAACACATAGGCCTGGGCCGGATCGAGGTACAGCGTGACGGCGCTGCCCAGTTCCAGATAGTGCACGCCCGTGACCTGCGCCACCAGCGCGCCCCAGGGCGTGGCGGCGTGCACGAAGGTGTCGGAGCCGGAGATCTCCGCCAGCTCCACCACGCCCTGCACCGCCACATCGCCCGCGCGCTGGGCCAGCCGCAGAGCACTGGCGCGCAGGCCCACCGTGAGCGTGCCGCCCGCAGGGGCCTGCAGCGGCTGGCGCAGGGCCAGCACGCTGCCGCCCGCCAGCTGCACGCCGCCGGGCACGGGCTGCGCGGGCAGCAGGTTCATGGGCGGATCGCTGAAGGCGCGTGCCACGCGCAGCGAGCGCGGCGCGTGGAACACCTCGGCCGTGGGGCCGTACTGCAGCAGCTCGCCCTCGTGCAGCACAGCGGTGTAGCCGCCCAGCAGCAGCGCCTCGCCCGGTTCGGTGGTGGCGTAGACCACGGTGGAGCCACCGGCGGCGAACAGCTGCGACAGTTCCTCGCGCAACTCCTCGCGCAGCTTGTAGTCCAGGTTGACCAGGGGCTCGTCCAGCAGCATCAGCGGGGCGCCCTTGGCCAGTGCGCGCGCCAGCGCCACGCGCTGCTGCTGCCCGCCCGACAGCTCGGACGGCAGTCGATCGAGGAAAGGCGTGATGTGCAGCCGCTCGGCCAGTTCGTGCACGCGCGCGGCCACGTTCTTGTCGCCGCGCAGCTTGAGCGGCGAGGCGATGTTGTCCGCCACCGTGAGCGACGGGTAGTTGATGAACTGCTGGTACACCATGGCCACGTTGCGCTCACGCACGGGCACGCCGGTGACGTCCACGCCGTCCACACGCACGCGGCCCTCGGTGGGCCGGTCCAGCCCGGCCATGATGCGCATCAGGCTGGTCTTGCCCGCCTGCGTGGCCCCCAGCAGCACGGTCACGGCGTCGCTGTGCAGCCGCAGGTCCATGCCATGCAGCCACACCTGCGGGCCGACCCGCTTGGTGATGCCGTCCAAAATCAGCTCCATGCGCGCTCCTCGCCTCCCCTGTGGCAGCGGGGTGCCAGGCGTCCGCACGCCTGCCACTCCCGACAAAATCTTCGTATTCATTCATTTTTGTTCTTTTGTGATCGAAACGAATCAAGGTTTACCCTTGTTCGATTCCTTTTTGTTCGTTTTAAAGTGCATCCCGCCCCACTGACATGCCCGCCCCAGCGCCGCCCGTGAACACTAACCCCCGCCAACTCCAGTTGCTCGATGAAGTACGCCTGCGCAAGTCGCTGAGCGTGGAGCAGTTGGCCGACATCCTGGGCGTGACGCTGCAGACCGTGCGCCGCGACGTGCAGCGCCTGGCCGAACTGGGCCTGGTCAGCCGCTTTCATGGCGGGGTGCGCATGCCCAGCTCCACCGTGGAGAACCTGGCCTACACCCAGCGCGAGGCGCTGAACTCCACGGGCAAGGCGCGCATCGCGCGCGCCGTGGCCGCGCAGGTGCCCGACAACTGCTCGCTGATCCTGAACATCGGCACCACCACCGAAGCCATTGCCAAGGCGCTGCTGCACCACAAGGGCCTGCGCGTGCTGACCAACAACCTGAACGTGGCCGCCATCCTGTGCGCCAACCCCGACTGCGAAGTGATCGTGGCCGGGGGCGTGGTGCGCAAGCGCGACCGCGCCATCGTGGGCGAGGCGGCGGTGGACTTCATCCGCCAGTTCCGCGTGGACATCGCGCTCATCGGCATCTCCGGCATCGAGCCCGACGGCTCGCTGCGCGACTACGACATGCGCGAGGTGAAGGTCGCGCAGACCATCATCGAACACGCGCGCGAGGTCTGGCTGGCCGCCGACCACACCAAGTTCAACCGTCCGGCCATGGTGCAGCTGGCGCAGCTCGCGCAGATCGACCGGCTGTTCACCGACGCGCCGCCGCCCGAGCCCTTCCCGGCCCTGCTGCACGAGGCCGGCGTGCAATGCACCGTGGCTGCCGCATGAGAGGCCCTCCCGGCGACTGAACAGCGCCCCAACACGTTACGCTCCGCCCATGACCTACCTGCTCGCACTCGACCAAGGCACCTCCAGCTCCCGCAGCATCGTGTTCGACGAACGTGGCCGCATCGTGGCCCAGGCGCAGCGCGAGCTGCCGCAGATCTATCCCCGCCCCGGCTGGGTGGAACATGACCCGCGCGAGATCTGGCGCACGCAGCTCGCCACTGCGCAGGACGCGCTGCGCGAGGCGCGCATCACCGCGCAGGACGTGCGCGCCCTGGGCATCACCAACCAGCGCGAGACCACCGTGCTGTGGAACCGCCGCACCGGCGAGCCCGTGCACCACGCCATCGTCTGGCAGGACCGGCGCGCCGAGCCCGCCTGCGCGCAACTGCGCGAACAGGGCCACGCGGCCGCCATCCAGGCCAAGACGGGCCTGCTGATCGACGCCTACTTCTCCGGCACCAAACTGCAGTGGCTGCTGGACCACGTGCCCGGCGCGCGCGATGCGGCCGAGGCCGGCGAGCTGGCCTTCGGCACCGTGGACAGCTGGCTCATCTGGCAGCTCACCGGCGGCAAGCGCCATGTCACCGACGTGAGCAACGCCAGCCGCACCATGCTGTTCAACGTGCACACCAACCAGTGGGACGATGAGCTGCTGCAGCTTTTGCGCATCCCGCGCGCGCTGATGCCCGAGGTGCTGCCATCGGCCAGCGACTTCGGCGCCACCGACGCGGCGCTGCTGGGCGGCCCGATCGCCATTGGCGGCGTGGCGGGGGACCAGCAAAGCGCGCTCTTCGGCCAGGCGTGCTTCACGGCCGGCATGGCCAAGAACACCTACGGCACGGGCTGTTTCATGCTCATGCACACCGGCAGCCGCTTTCAGAAAAGCGAGAACGGCCTGCTCACCACCAGCGCGGCGCAGGCCGGCCGATCGCCCGAGTACGCCATGGAAGGCAGCGTGTTCGTGGGCGGCGCCGTGGTGCAGTGGTTGCGCGACGGGCTGCGCGCCATCTCGGCCAGCTCCGAGGTGCAGGCGCTGGCCGAAAGCGTGCCCGACTCGGGCGGCGTGATGATGGTGCCCGCCTTCACCGGCCTGGGCGCGCCCTACTGGAAGCCCGACGCGCGCGGCACCATTACCGGCCTCACGCGCGGCACCACCATCGCGCACATCGCGCGCGCCGCGCTCGAATCCATTGCCTACCAGAGCGCCGCGCTGCTGGCCGCCATGAGCCGCGACGCCGTGGCCGCAGGCGGCGCCCCGGTGAGCGAGCTGCGCGTGGACGGCGGCGCCTGCGTGAACGACCTGCTGATGCAGTTCCAGGCCGACCTGCTGGGCATTCCCGTGGTGCGCCCCGCCGTGGTGGAGACCACCGCCCTGGGCGCCGCCTACCTGGCGGGCCTGGCGAGCGGCGTGTATGCCAGCACCGACGAACTGTCTGCCCTGTGGCAGGCCGAGCGGCGCTTCACCCCCACCCTGCCGCGCAGCCAGGCCGAGGCGTTGATGGCGCGTTGGGAGCACGCCGTCGCGCAGGCCGTGCTACCCGGTTGACGTAAAAACCATAGCTGCTGGCGCTTGCTGCAACCCATTTTCAGATACAAAACACTCTGAACCTCCCGCGTAGCAAGCGCGAGCAGCTCCTGTTTTTGAATCACTCTGAATGATGCTGGACGGCGCACAATGCCGCCTGACCTCATCGCTTCCCCGCCCAATCCCATGACAGCCAGCGCATCCCCCCTTCCCCCCATTGCCTTCATCGGCGGCGGCAACATGGCCAGCGCCATCATCGGCGGCCTGCTGCAGCGCGGCCTGCCGGCCGGCCAGATCGAGGTGGTCGAACCCTTCGAGCCCGCGCGCGCCGCGCTGCAGGAAAAATTCGGCATCACCGCGCAGCCCGCGGCTGGCGATGCGCTCGCGCGCGCCGCGCTGGTCGTCTGGGCCGTCAAGCCCCAGACCTTCAAGGAAGCCGCCGCCGCCACCCGCGCCCACACCGCCACCGCCCTGCACCTGAGCGTGGCCGCCGGCATTCCCACCGACAGCATCGCGCGCTGGCTGGACACGCAGCACATCGTGCGCGCCATGCCCAACACCCCCGCGCTGGTGGGCAAGGGCATCACCGGCCTGTTCGCCCGCCCGCAAGTGGACCCGCAGGGCAAGGCGCTGGTGGAACGCGTGATCGCCACCACCGGCCAGTTCGTCTGGGTGGAGGCCGAGGAGCAGCTCGACGCGGTCACCGCGCTGTCGGGCTCCGGCCCGGCCTATGTGTTTCTGTTCCTCGAAGCCATGACCCAGGCCGGCGTGGACATGGGCCTGCCCCCCGCGCAGGCCTACCAGCTGGCCGTGGCCACGTTCCAGGGCGCATCGGAGCTGGCCGCGCGCTCGCCCGAGAGCGCCGAGGTGCTGCGCCAGCGCGTGACCAGCAAGGGCGGCACCACGCACGCCGCCATCACGCACCTGCAGGCTGCACAGGTGCCCGCGCACTTCATCGCCGCCATGCGCGCGGCAGAGGCCCGTGCCAAGGAACTGGCGGCCGAGTTCGGCGCCTGATTCAAGCGTCAAAAATAGCTCCAGCGGTTGACAGTCAAGCGCTGGCAGCTATCACTAGCGTAGCAAATACCCTAGCGCCACGCCGGCAAAGATCGCCGCGCCGATCCAGTGGCTCTTGCTGAAGGCGGTAAAGCACCCCTCGCGCGTGCGGTCCTTGATCAGCGTGAAGTGCCATGCCACCTGCGCCGCCGCCACGCCCAGCCCCAGCCACAGCGGCCAGCCCAGGCCGTAGGGCGCGAGCACCCACGCCGTGAGCCCCAGGCACAGCACGAAGAAGCCCATGATGGCCGCCACGTCGAAGCGCCCCAGCGTGATGGCCGAGGTCTTCATGCCAATCTTCAGATCGTCGTCGCGGTCCACCATGGCGTACTCGGTGTCGTAGGCCAGCACCAGGAACAGGTTGGCCAGCCACAGCACCCAGGCCGTGGCCGGCACCCGGCCCTGCACGGCCGCAAAGGCGATCACGATGCCGAAGTTGAACGCAATGCCCAGGAACGCCTGCGGCATGGCGAAGAACCGCTTGGTGAACGGGTACAGGATGGTGAACAACACCGCGGGCACCGACCAGGCCACCGCCTCCCAGCGCGTGGTGAGCACCAGCACGAAAGCCGCCAGCGTGAGCACCACGCCCACCAGCGCGGCCTCTTTCACGCCCAGCTGGCCGCTGGTGATGGGGCGCTGCGTGGTGCGCTTCACATGGCGGTCGAAGTCGCGGTCGGCAATGTCGTTGATGGTGCAACCCGCACTGCGCATGAGCACCGTGCCGGCCACGAAAACCGCCAGCAGGTGCCAGCCGGGAAAGCCGTCCGCCGCCACCCACAGCGCCGCCAGCGTGGGCCACACCAGCACCAGCCAGCCCGCGGGGCGGTTCCAGCGGATCAGGTCGAGGTACAGGGACAGGCGGGAGCGCGGGGCGACAGCGGACATGGAGGCAAGGGAAAAGACAGGTTGCGCAGGGCGCCACGGGGCGGACACGGACACCGAAGGCACAAGGCCCGCGGACGACGCAGCACACGGGGACGGGTGCCCGCCAGCGTGCGCCAAAGCCCGCTTTTATACGCCATGGTGGCCGGCGCGCCCGCGTGGTCGCACGGCACTGCCCGTGAGCGGAAGACTGCCGTTCAACGGCGCGCGGCGTCCCGCAGGGGATCCCAGCCGCGCCCCAGCGCGGCCCCGCGCAGGAAAGCAACCACGGCGGCATCGCCCCCGCAGACAGCCACCAGAGCGGCGGCCCGCGCCCAGTCGCGCTGCGCGCCCAGGCGCTCCTGCCACTGCTCGGCCGCGCCCCGGTGGCGGCCCATGCGACGGGGCAGCAGCGGCGCCAGCGACGTGCTGCCGTAGCGCAACCGCTTGGCGAGAATGCGGGCATGGTGCAGGCCTTCGTCATCGCCCGCCGTTTTGAGCGCCGCGCCCAGGCGCCGCACCAGCCGCTGGACGCGCTTGCGCACCCAGTGCCGCGCCGGCGCGCCGGCCAGGGCATCGCTGGCACAGGCGTCCACGCCGCACTCCCCCTGCGCGGCCAGCGCCCAGCCATGCAACCAGTCCTGCCAGGCCAGCAGCGCGGCGCCCACGGCGGGGCGCTGGAGTGCGGCGCGCGTTTGCGCGCGGGCCTGGTCTGCGGCGGCATCCAGCGCGGCCTGCGCTGCCGCCCAGGCGGCGGCCTGCCGCGCGCCGCCCTGCGCGTAGTGCGCGGCCAACGCAGGCAGCGTCTGGGTGCGCGCCACATCCAGGTCGCGTAAATGTCCCAGGGACTGCAGCAGCGGCGCCAGCGCTGCGGCGGCGGGGGCCGGCCGCGCGGCACAGGCCGGGGCGAAGAGGCGCGCCAGGCTGCGCAGCCGGCGCCAGCCCACGCGGGCCTGGTGCACCACCTCGGGCGCGTCGCTGCCCTGCTGCAGCGCAAACAGGTTGGCGCAGAACTGGTGGAAAGGCTCCTGCAGCACGCGTTCGGCGACCTGCGCAACCGTCATGCCGCGCTTCAGCGCGGGCGGCTGGGCCTCCACGGCCGGGCTGGCCGGCGGTTGCAGCAGCGCGTAGCCGCGTGCGGCCTTGCTCGCGGCCAGCGGCAGCACCGGCACGTGCCGCGCGATGCGCCGCGCCAGCGCCAGCAGTGCCTCAGGGGGCCCCTGCAGCAATTCCAGCTCCAGTTCGCACAGCGGCGTGGCATGCGCCGCGCCGTCCACCGTGGCGGTCACGGCGCCCACGTCCAGCGCCACCTCCACCACGGCGCCGCCGCGCGCCCGCACACGCCAGCGGGTGCGCACGAAGTCGGTGGTAAAGCACGGTTGCAGCGCGGCGGCCAGCACGCCATCGGGGTCCATGGCGGGCCAGGGCGTGCCCTCCAACCGGTGCAGCTCCAGCGCCGGGCCGGCCACGGGCATTTCCCACTCGCCGCGCTGGCTCAGCGCGGACGTGGTGTCGCCCGCGGTCTTGAGAGTCTGCAGCCAGCGGGCACCCGCGCCCTCAGGCCCCTCGCGGCGCAGGCGCAGGGCGACGCGCTGGCGCAGCAGGTCCTGCGCAGGCGTGTCGTGGTAGAGGCTGACCAGGTGCTCACGCACCGGCGTGGCGCGTGCCAGCGCCGGCTCGCGCATGAGGCGCACCGCCAGCGCCGCCGCATCACGCGGGGGCAGCGCCAGCTTGAGCTCTGTCTCGGTGGCGGACATGGCCCGGCCCGCGTGCACAGTTGCGCTCAGTCCTCCAGCAGCGAGCGCAGCATCCAGGCCGTTTGCTCGTGCACCGTGAGGCGCTGGGTCAGCAGGTCGGCCGTGGGCTCGTCGCTGGCCTTGTCGGCCAGGGGAAACAGCTCGCGCGCAGTGCGGGCCACGGCCTCATGGCCTTCCACCAGGATGCGGATCATCTCGGTCGCCTTGGGCGGCTGGGCCGGCACGTCGGGCAGGCTGGTGAGCTGGCCGAACTGCGCGTAGGAGCCCGGCGCCACATGGCCCAGCGAGCGTATGCGCTCGGCCACCGGGTCCACGGCGTTCCACAGCTCGGTGTACTGCGCCATGAACATGGTGTGCAGCGTGTTGAACATCGGGCCCGTCACGTTCCAGTGGAAGTTGTGGGTCGTGAGGTACAGCGTGTAGGTGTCGGCCAGCAGGCGCGACAAGCCCTGCGCGATGGCGGCCCGGTCCTTGTCGCTGATGCCGATGTTGATGCGCGGTGCGCCGCTCTTGGTGCTGACGGATTTGCTGCTGGGCTTGGCCATGGTGCGTCCTTTCTGGGTGGTTGGGATGACTCTGCCATGACTGTACCAACTGCCGCGCCGCGCAGCATCGCCCTGCGTCAAGACAAGCGCGTGACGCCGGGCAACTCGCAGGCGTAGACAGCGTTGCGCAGCGCGGCGATCGCCTCGTAGCGCGTGAAGCTGCGCCGCCAGGCCAGCACCACGCGGCGCATGGGCGGCGGGCTGCCGTCGCTCTCCTTGATGGGCAGGTAGCGGATGTGCGTGTCGTCGCTCTTGCGCCGGCGTGCACCCGTGTGCAGCGCATCCCGCGGCACCGACAGGCGTGGCACCAGCGTCACGCCCATGCCGGCGGAGACCATGTGCTTGATGGTCTCCAGCGACGAGCCTTCGAACGTGCGGCGAATGCCTTCGGCATTGCTCGCGTAGCGCGCGAACTCGGGGCACACCTCCAGCACGTGGTCGCGAAAGCAGTGGCCCGCGCCCAGCAGCAGCATGGTTTCGTTCTTGAGTTCCGACGCCGAGACCGCATCGCGCTCGGCCAGCGGGTGGCTGCTGGGCACGGCCGCCAGGAAGGGTTCGTCATACAGCGGCGCGATGGCCAGGCCGGTGTCGGGGAACGGCTCGGCCATGATGGCGCAGTCGATCTCCCCGGTGCGCAGCATCTCCAGCAGCTTCACGGTGAAGTTCTCCTGCAGCATCAGCGGCATCTGCGGCGTGCGCGCGATGGCATGGCGCACCAGCTCGGGCAGCAGGTAGGGGCCGATGGTGTAGATCACGCCCAGCGTGAGGGCGCCGGCCAGCGGGTCCTTGCCGCGCTTGGCGATCTCCTTGATGGCGGCGGCCTGCTCCAGCACGCTCTGCGCCTGGCGCACGATTTCCTCGCCCAGCGGCGTGACGGAGACATCGCCCGCGCTGCGCTCGAAGAGCTTGACCTCCAGCTCGTCCTCGAGCTTCTTCACCGCTACCGACAGCGTGGGCTGCGAGACATAGCAGGCTTCAGCGGCGCGGCCGAAGTGTTTTTCACGCGCAACGGCGACGATGTATTTGAGTTCGGTAAGAGTCATGGCGAATCCGGCCGGCAGAATCGGCCATTGTGCAACGCCCGCCGCGCTGTGCGGCCGCGGGCGGCCCATCAGGCTTTGAGATAGTCCGATTTTCCGCCAAGCCAGCGCTGGATGTGGCGCTCGGCCAGCAGCGGGTGGCGGTCCAGCATCTGCGGCGCCGTCTCGCGCGCCCATTCCAGCAGCAGCGTATCGGTGGCCAGGTCGGCAAAGCGCAGCAGTGCGTCGCCCGACTGGCGAGCGCCCAGGAACTCGCCAGGCCCGCGGATCTCCAGGTCGCGCCGCGCGATCTCGAAACCGTCGGTGGTCTCGGCCATGGCCTTCAGGCGGTCGCGCGCGGTCTCGCCCAGGCGGCCCGAATCGCCCGTGGAGTACAGCAGCACGCAGGCCGAAGCCGCCGCGCCGCGCCCCACGCGCCCGCGCAGCTGGTGCAGCTGCGACAGGCCGAAGCGCTCGGCATGCTCGATGACCATGAGCGAGGCGTTGGGCACGTCCACGCCCACTTCGATCACGGTGGTGGACACCAGCACGCCCATTTGCCCGCCCTTGAACAGGTCCATCACGGCCTTCTTCTCGGCGGCGGGCATGCGCGAGTGCAGCAGGCCCACCATCACCGGCGCGCGCCCGTGCGCCGCGTCGCCCTGCAACGCCTCGCTCAACTCGGCGTGCGTGGCGGTGGCGTTGGACAGGTCCAGCGCCTCGCTCTCCTCGATCAGCGGGCACACCCAGTACACCTGCCGGCCCGCCGCCACCTGCGCACCGATGCGCTCGACCACCTCATCCTTGCGGCTGTCCGCGATCAGCTTGGTGACGATGGGCGTGCGCCCGGGCGGCAGCTCGTCGATGGTGGACACGTCCAGATCGGCGTAGTAACTCATGGCCAGCGTGCGCGGGATGGGCGTGGCACTCATCATCAGCAGGTGCGGCTCCATGCCGGCGTGCTGCAGCTTTTTTCGCAGCGCCAGGCGTTGTGCCACGCCGAAGCGGTGCTGCTCGTCGATCACCGCCAGCGCCAGGTTCTTGAAACGCACCTGCTCCTGGATGACGGCGTGCGTGCCCACGACCAGCGCGGCCTCGCCGCTTTCGATGCGCGCGAGCATCTCGGCGCGCTCCTTCTTCTTCTGCCCGCCCACCAGCCACGCCACCTGGCGCCCGCGCGCGGCCAGCAGCGGCTGCAGCCAGCCGATGAGCTTGGCGAAGTGCTGCTCGGCCAGGATCTCGGTGGGCGCCATCAGCGCGCACTGCCAGCCCGCGTCCATGCACACCGTGGCGGCCAGCGCAGCCACCACGGTCTTGCCCGAGCCCACATCACCCTGCAGCAAACGGTGCATGGGAACCGGCCGGGCCAGATCGCGCGCGATCTCCTCACCCACGCGGCGCTGCGCGGCCGTCAGGCTGAAGGGCAACACGCCCAGCAATTGTTCGTGCAGCGGCGTGCTTCCCGCCTGCGCCTGCGGGCGCAGGGCCGGGGCACGCAGGCGGGCGCGCTCGCGCTTGGCGGTGAGTTGCGACAGCTGCTGCGCCAGCAGTTCCTCGGCCTTCAGGCGCTGCCACGCCGGGTGGCTGTGGTCCTGCAGCGTGGCCAGCGCCACATCGGGCGTGGGGTGATGCAAAAAAAGGAGCGCCTCGCGCAGGCTCCATGGGCGCTGGAGGCCATTTTGGCCATTCCCCCGCACCCACGAGGGAACCGCGGGGGGCTCCAGCCCCGGCGGCAGCGTCTCGGGCAATTCCACGCGCGTGAGGGCGCTCGCCACGGCGCGGCGCAGGTACGCCTGAGGCAGCTGCGCCACCGTGGGATAGACGGGGGTCAGCGCCGCGGGCAAGTCCCCTTCGGCCTTGCGGAACGCCGGGTGCAGCATCTGGCGGCCCCAGAAGCCGCCCTTGATTTCGCCGCGCACGCGCAGGCGCGCGCCCACGGCCATGGTCTTCTGGTGCGAAGGGTAGAAGCTGAAGAAGCGCAGCTCGCAGCTGCCGGTGCCGTCCTCCACGGTCACCACCAGTTGCCGGCGCGGGCGCATCTGCACCTCGCTGGCGGTCACCGTGGCCTCGATCTGCACCGTGTCGCCATCGCGTGCGCTGCGGATCGGCGTAATGCGCGTCTCGTCCTCGTAGCGCAGGGGCAGGTGCAGGGCCAGGTCGATGTCGCGCACCAGCCCCAGCTTGACGAGGGCCTGCTGTGCGGGGCTGGGGGCGGGCTTCGCGGAGGACGAGGCGGACGTGGAAGAACGTGTGGGTCTGGGCACGGCAAAAAGGCTACCATGCCCGCAGTTACCACACGTTACCGTCTCGTCGTCTCCCGTCATGCTCAAGCGCATCGAAGTCAAGCATCTCACCCTGGGCATGTACCTGCATGAGTTCTGCGGCTCCTGGATGGAGCACCCCTTCTGGCGCTCGCGCTTTCTGCTGCAGGACCCGCAAGACCTGGCGCGCATCCGCGCCACGGAGATCCACGAGGTCTGGATCGACACATCCAAGGGCCTGGACATCGCGCCCGGCACGGCCTGCGTGTCCCGCGCCGAAGCCGACGCGCAACTGGAAAGCGACTTCCAGCACCTGGAGGACCTGCCGACCCAGCCCACGCCTGCCCCGGCCGTGACGCCCCAGCCGGCAGGCATGGACCAGGAGCTGCGCCGCGCCGCGGCCATCTGCTCGCAGGCCAAGCAGGCCGTGGTCACGATGTTCGGCCAGGCACGCCTGGGCCGCGCCATCGATACCGCCGTGGCGCAGGAGATGGTCGACGAGATCACCGACTCGGTCACGCGCAACCCCGGCGCGCTCATCAGCCTGGCACGGCTCAAGACGGCCGACGAGTACACCTACATGCACTCGGTCGCCGTGTCCGCGCTGATGGTGGCGCTGGCCCGGCAGATCGGCATGGACGATGGCGCCACGCGCATGGCCGGGCTGGCCGGGATGCTGCACGACATCGGCAAGGCGGCCGTGCCGCTGGAAGTGCTCAACAAGCCCGGCAAGCTGACCGACGACGAGTTCACCGTGGTGCGCAGCCACCCCGTGGCCGGCTACGACTTGCTGCAGGGCACCGACCTGCCCGAGCCCGTGCTGGACGCGTGCCTGCACCACCACGAGAAGATGGACGGCACGGGCTACCCCCACCGCCTCACGGGCGAGCAGATCAGCACGCTGGCGCGCATGACTGCCATCTGCGACGTGTACGACGCCGTCACCTCCGACCGGCCCTACAAGCGCGGCTGGGACCCCTCAGAGTCGCTGCGCCGCATGGCGGAATGGACCCGCGACCACTTTGACAGCCGGCTGTTCCAGGCCTTCGTCAAGAGCATCGGCATCTACCCCGTGGGCTCGCTGGTGCGCCTCGCCTCGGGCCGCCTGGGCGTCGTGACAGAGCAGTCGCCAGGCAAGCTGATCGCGCCGCGCGTGAGGGTCTTCTACTCCACCCGATCCGATCTGCGCATCCTCCCCGAGGTGGTGGACTTGTCCGAGCCCGACTGCCGCGACAAGATCATCGCGCGCGAGGACCCGGCGCGCTGGCAGTTCCCCGACCTCGCGCAACTCTGGTCCGACCTGCCCGATCCTCGCTGGTAGCGCCCGAGGTGCACCAACGCGCTGCACGGCGGCGGCATCTTTGCGAGAATCGCGGGCTTGTCTTTCTGCCTTGGAACGGGCCCGTCCGGCCCTCAAGCCCCGCATGTCCTCTGCTTCCACTGCACCCCGCACCTTCACCCTGAGCGACTTCGACTTCGAGCTGCCCGAGCTGCTCATCGCCCAGCACCCGGCCCCCCAGCGCAGCGGCTCGCGCCTGCTGGACGGGCGCACCGCCCCGCCCACCGACCGCATCTTCCGCGAACTGCCCGACCTGCTGCAGCCGGGCGACCTGCTGGTGTTCAACGACACGCGCGTGGTCAAGGCCCGCGTGTTCGGCGAGAAGGCCAGCGGCGGCAAGCTGGAACTGCTGATCGAGCGCGTGCTCACCGGCAACGAGGTCGTGGCGCACATGAAGGTCAGCAAGAAGCCGCTGCCCGGCGCCACGCTCCACCTGGCCGGCGGCGCGGCCGCGGGCGGGTTCGACGCCACGCTGCTCGGCCGCTACCCGGATGCGGACGGCCCGCTGTTTCGCCTGGCCCTGCGCGGCCCCGCGGGCGAGAGCCCCTGGGAGCTCATGGAGCGCCACGGCCACCTGCCGCTGCCGCCCTACATCGAGCGCCAGCAGGCCGGCGGCAACGACCCCCATGCCGGCGAGGACAGCGAGCGCTACCAGACCGTGTTCGCGCGCGCGCCCGGCGCGGTGGCCGCGCCCACCGCCGCGCTGCACTTCGACGATGCCGTACTCGCCCGTCTGGCCGAGCGCGGCATCGAGCGCGCCAGCGTCACGCTGCACGTGGGCGCGGGCACCTTCCAGCCCGTGAAGACCGAGAACCTGGCCGAGCACCGCATGCACAGCGAGTGGTACGAGGTGCCGCTGGCCACACTGGCGGCGCTGGAGCGCTGCCGCCAGCGCGGCGGCCGCGTGGTGGCCGTAGGCACGACCACGGTGCGCACGCTGGAATCCTGGGCCGCGAGCGGCCAGGCTGCGGGCGACACCAGCATCTTCATTACGCCCGGCTTTCCATTCCAGGTGGTCGACCTGCTGCTCACCAACTTCCACCTGCCCAAGAGCACGCTGATGATGCTGGTGAGCGCCTTTGCGGGCTACGAGCACATCATGCAGCTGTACCGCCACGCGGTCGCGCAGCGCTACCGCTTCTTCAGCTACGGCGACTGCATGCTGCTGGAGCGGCCCCGCGCATGAGCGCCGCGCCGGCCGGGCACAGCCCCCGCACCGCCCTGGCCGGCATCGCGCTCACGGTGGGCGCCTGCGCCTCGTTCGCACTGCTGGACACCGCCACCAAGCTGGTGAGCGCCACCACGCCGCTGCTGCTGGCGCTGTGGCTGCGCTATGTGTTCCAGTCGCTGGTCACCAGCGCCTATGTGCTGCCACGCAGCGGCTGGCGCCCGCCGCGCACGGACCACCCGCGCTATCAGCTGTTGCGCGCGGTGCTGTTCGCGGCCACCAGCCTGTTCGGCATCTTCAGCATCCGCGCCATGCCGCTGGCGGAGTTCACCGCCATCGTGGCCGCCACGCCGCTGTGCGTGACGCTCGTGGCCGCATTGTGGCTGCGCCAGCCGGTCAGCGCACTGCGCTGGCTGCTGGTGGCCACGGGGCTGGCCAGCGTGCTGCTGATCCTGCGCCCGGGCGGCCAGTCCTTCAGCGGGGTATTGATGCTGCCGCTGGGCATGCTGGCCTGCGGCACGGGGTACCAGATCTTGAGCAGCCGCATGGCCGGGCAGGAGGCGCCCACGACCACGCAGTTCTATACCAGCTGGATTGCCGCCGGGCTGATGACGCTGGCCGCGCCCTTCGTGTGGACCACCATCACCAACGCCTGGGTATGGCTGGGGCTGGTGGTCATGGGACTGTCGAGCGCGCTGGGCCATCTGTTGCTGCTGCGGGCCTACGCCTGCGCAGCGCCCGCCACGATCGCGCCGTTTCTCTACACCCAGATCGCCTTTGCCATGCTGGCCGGCTGGGCGGTGTACGGCCACATGCCGGACCGCTGGTCGCTGCTGGGCATCTGCCTGATCGCCGCCAGCGGCGCCGCGAGCGCGTGGCTGACGGTGCGCGAGCGGCGCTGATCAATACCCGTGCTGCTGGCGGAACGCCCGCGCCTGGCCGAAGTGGCCGTTGCCGATGAACGGCACGGGCGGGCGCAGCGCCGACAACGGCGAGGGATGGTTGGAGGTAAGCACCAGGTGCCCCCGGTCCTGCGGAATGAAGGCGCGCTTGGACTGCGCATGGTTGCCCCAGAGCATGAACACCACGGGGCGCGGCCCTTCGGCCACCTCGCGGATGACGGCATCGGTCAACTGCTCCCAGCCCTTGCCCGCGTGGCTCGCGGCCTGGCCCTCTTCCACCGTGAGGCAGGTGTTGAGCAGCAGCACACCGTTCTGTGCCCACTTCACCAGGCTGCCGCCCGGGTTGGGAAACGGTGGGAAGGGTACGCCCATGTCGCGCTGCATTTCCTTGAAGATGTTCTGCAGCGAGGGCGGCAGGCGCACGCCCGGCGCGACCGAAAAGGCCAGCCCCTCGGCTTGGCCACGGCCGTGGTACGGGTCCTGCCCCAGGATGACCACGCGCGTATCCTCGGGGGCGGTGAGCTGCAGCGCCCGCAGCGGCTGCGGCGGGAAGATGGCGGCTCCGGCCTCCAGCCGCGCCTGCAGGAAGGCCAGCAACTGCCGCCCGCGCGCGCTGGCAAAGAACGTGTCGACCAGCGGCTGCCAGCCCGGCGCGACAGGCCAGTCGGCGGGGTCGGCACTTTGCAGTTGCGTGGCGGCGGGAGTATTTAGCATCAAATCATGCTCCAAGGCTTATCCATTCTGCGCTACAAGCTATATTTACGATAGCTAATCCATTCCATCATGCACCCGGTTGCGGCCTGCCGCCTTGGCGCGGTACAGGTTCGCATCCGCGCGCGCCAGCAACTGTTCGGGGGTGTCTTCGGCGCCGGGCACCACACAGGCCACCCCGGCACTCACCGTGACCACGGGCGCAATCGGCGAGCCGCGGTGTTCCATCTGCCGCGCATGCACGGCCCGGCACAGCGCCTGCGCCTTGGCGCGCGCGCCGTCCAGGTCGCACTCGGGCAGCAGGCAGACGAACTCTTCACCGCCGTAGCGGGCCACGAGGTCGTGCGACCGCCCCAGGCCGCCGCGCAGCGCGGCGGCCACGGCGCGCAGGCAATCGTCGCCCTGCTGGTGACCATACAGGTCGTTGAACTGCTTGAAATGGTCGATGTCCACCATCACCACGGACAGGGGCTGGCCGCTGCGCCGGCAGCGCCGCCATTCGGCCTTGAGGGTGCGGTCCAACTGGCGGCGGTTGGCCAGGCCCGTGAGCCCGTCCATGAAGGCCAGCTTGCGCAGCAGTTCATGTTGCGCGCGCTGCTCGGTCACGTCCACGAAGGTGGCCATGCAATGGTCGCCAAAAGCCAGCCCGCCGATGGTCATCGTATGCAGCCTGCCGTCGCGGTCGGTGACGCGGTATTCCCTGTCCGCGATCTCGCCCCCCTGCGCGCCTGCCTGCGCCAGGTCTGCGTTCCACGCGGCGATGACCTGTTCGCGGTAGTGCGGATCGGGATAGGCGCGCGGCCACCACTGCCCCAGCGTGGGCACCTCGGCCTCGGTGTAGCCGAACAGGTCCATGAAGCGCCGGTTGCGAAAGTAGATCACGCCCGCGGCATCGATCATGCACAGCCCGATGGGCATTTCCTGCATCAGATGCCTGAGCAGGCGCTCGGTCTCCTGCAGCTGCAGCGCCTGCTGCTTGGCCAGCGTCACGTCATGGATATAGCCATGCCACAGCACCGCACCCGAGGCCGTGCGCGCGGGCCGCGCCTGGCCGCTGACCCAGCGCTCGCGCTCGCCCGGCACGAGCACACGGTATTCGGTGCGCCACAGCTCCAGGGTCTGCGCGGATGCCAGCACGCTCTCGCGCAGCGCCTGCAGGTCGTCGGGGTGGATGCGCGCGAAGACCTGCTCCGCGTCCACGCACAGGGCCTGCGGGGGAAGCCCGTAGATGTCCTGCACCCCGGGGCTGGCGTACGGGAAGTGGCTGCGTCCGTCGGGCTCGCGCTGGTATTGGTACAGCGCGCCGGGCACGTTCTCGGCCAGGCGGTCCAGCGTCTCCTGGTGCTGGCGCTGCGCGGTCACGTCCGTGTGGGTGCCGATGAGGCGGGTGGGTCGGCCGCTGGCGTCGCGCGCGGTCACCTGGCCGCGGTCCTGCACCCATTTGTAGCTGCCGTCCTTGCAGCGCATGCGGTGCACGTTTTCATAGACCGCCGTTTCACCCGCCAGGTGGCGCGCCACGTCGGCGTGCACGCGCGCCAGATCGTCGGGATGCACGCGGCTTTCCCATTCCTGCAGGCTGTCGCCGATGTCGCCTTCTGCGTAGCCGAGCATGGTCTTCCATACCGGCGAGAAATACACCGTGTCCGCGGCCACGTCCCAGTCCCACACGCCCTGCTGGGTGGCGTGCAGCACCGCCTGCCAGCGGGCCTGCAGCGCGGCCTCCTGGGCGGCCAGCGCCTGCTCGCGGCGCCACAGCTGGCGGCGCCGGCGCTGCATGAAAACCAGGCCCAGCCCAATGGCAACCCCCGTCAGCAGCCATGCCACGCCCAGCGTCCAGGCCCGCGCGCGCCAGGCGGCGAACACCTGGCTCCAGTCCCGCGCAACGGCCGCAACCAACGGCTTGTCCATGTGCAGGTGGGCCGGAAAGATGGTGTGCAGCGCCACCAGCCGCTCGGTCGGGTCCGGCTCCATCGCGCCGACGAAGAGGCTTTCCATCCGCCCGCTGTCCAGGTGCGCCTGAAAGAGCGTGCCGGGCTGCGCCAGCGTGGCGCCCAGCAGCCCCGCCCGTTCGGGCACGCGCAGGAAGCGCACGCCGTCGCCGTGCACCAGGGTGCTCTCCACGTCGGGGGCGTAGCGCACGGAATCCAGCAAGGTCTTGAACTCGTCGGGGTCCAGCGTCGCCGCGACCACGCCGCCGGGCAGCCCATCTTCCGCCACCACCGGGCGCGACAACGTGATGGCCCAGATACCCAACACCGTGCGCATGGGCGCACTGACGATCAGCGAGGGCTGCTCGCGGCTTGCCAGTCGGCGCGCCGACTGGAAGTAATCGCGGTAGGCAAAGTTCTCCCCGAGCAGTTCGGCGCGGCTGGAGGCGACCACCGTACCCTCGGCGTCCAGCACGGTCAGCGTGCGCACGCCGGTCATGGCGTCGCTGAAGGCCCGCAGCCGCTCGTTGAATGGCAAGGCGCCTTCAGGGCGCGCGCGCCACTGCGCCAGGTTCGCAACAATATCCCCCAGCGCCTGGTTCACGGCGTGCAGTTGGCGCTCCAGGTTCTCATGGACGATATGCACCTGGTGCGCGACCTGCTGGCGCTCGCGTTCCTCGGTGTCGCGCCGCTCCAGGATCAGCACGACCGCGATCAGCGCCCCCAGCGCCAGCCACAGGCCCGCCAGCAACCACCACTCCCTGCGAAAACGCTCGGCCTGCGTATCCGGTCTCTCGCGCAAGGCAACTCCTCCATGCGGGCACGATAAGAATGGCCGGGTAACCGCCTCAGGCAAGGCTCATCGACGCGGCCCGATGACTTTCATGGGCCCAGTATGCCGCCACCGCCCCAACCCCGGGGGACGCCCGGCCTACGGCCGTCAGGCGAACAGCTGGGCCAGCGCCCGCCCCGGGTCGGGCGCGCGCATGAAGGCCTCGCCCACCAGGAACGCATTCACGCCGGCATCGCGCAGCGTGTGCACATCCACCGGCGCAAGGATGCCGGACTCGGCCACCAGCAGGCGGTCGGCAGGCACTTCCTTCTTCAGGTCCAGCGTGGTCTGCAGGCTGACCTCGAAGGTGCGCAGGTTGCGGTTGTTGATGCCCACGAGCGGCGTCTGCAGGCGCAGCGCGCGCTCCAGCTCGGCGCCGTCGTGCACCTCCACCAGCACGGCCATGTCCAGGCTGCGGGCGATCTGCTCCATCTCGGCCATCAGGCCATCCTCAAGGCAGGCGGCGATCAGCAGCACACAGTCGGCGCCCATGGCGCGCGACTCGTAGATCTGGTACGGATCGATCATGAAGTCCTTGCGCAGCACCGGCAGCGGGCAACTGGCGCGTGCCTGCTTCAGGTAATCGGGCTGGCCCTGGAAGAACTGGCGGTCGGTCAGCACCGACAGGCAGGCCGCGCTGACCTTGCCGTCGCCCTCGGCGTAGCTTTGCGCGATGTCGGCCGGGATGAAATCCTCGCGGATCACGCCCTTGCTGGGGCTGGCCTTCTTGATTTCGGCGATCACGCCGGCCTGGCCCTGGTCGATCTTGGCGCGCAGCGCGCCCACGAAGTCGCGCGTGAGCACGCGGCTCTCGGCGTCGCGGCGCATGTCGGCGAAGGACACGCGCTTTTGCGCGGCGGCCACTTCCTCGACCTTCACGTCGCAGATTTTCTTCAGGATGTCGGACATGCTTGCTTCCTTGCTCCCCGCAGGGAGCGTCAATGGTGACGGCGCGCACTGGCGCCAGCGCCCGTCCCGCTCATTCGCGCGGAGGTACCGGGCCCTCGTGGCCTTGCGTGGGCGGTGCCGGGCCGCGCACCACCTTCATGATGATGCGGTGCATCACGATGCCCACGACGATGAACAGCAGCGACACGCCCAGCACGATCCACGTCGCGGGGTCGTTCCAGATGGGAGCGTCCAGCAGACTCATCGCCGTGCGCTCAGGCCGCGAGCTTCTGGGTGTAGGCGACCAGCTGCTGCAGCTTGGCCAGGGCCGCGCCGCTGGCCAGGGCCTGCTGGGCGCGGCGCAGGCCGTCTTCCAGCGAGTCGGCCACATTGGCAGCATACAAGGCGGCACCGGCATTCAGGCAGACGATGTCGCGCGCCGGGCCTTCGTCGCCCTGCAGCACGCCCATCAGCATGGCCTTGGATTCGGTCGGGTTCTCCACGCGCAGCGCCCGCGTGCCTGCCATGCGCAGGCCGAAGTCCTCGGGGTGGATCTCGTACTCGCGCACCGCGCCGTCTTTCAATTCGCCCACCAGCGTGCCCGCGCCCAGGCTGATTTCGTCCAGCCCGTCACGGCCGTAGACCACCAGCGCGTGCTCGGCGCCCAGGCGTTGCAGCGCACGCACCTGGATGCCCACCAGGTCTTCGTGGAACACGCCCATGAGGATGTTGGGCGCACCTGCCGGGTTGGTCAGCGGCCCCAGGATGTTGAAAATGGTGCGCACGCCCAGCTCCTTGCGCACCGGCGCCACGTTCTTCATGGCGGGGTGGTGGTTGGGCGCGAACATGAAGCCGATGCCCACGTCGCCAATGCACTGCGCGATCTGCGCAGGCTGCAGGTTGATGTGCACGCCCAGCGCCTCCATGGCGTCGGCGCTGCCGCTCTTGCTGCTGACGCTGCGCCCGCCATGCTTGCTGACCTTGGCGCCCGCGGCGGCGATCACGAAGGTGGCGCAGGTGGAGATGTTGAAGGTGTTGGCGCCGTCGCCGCCCGTGCCCACGATGTCCACGAGGTGCTTGGTGTCGTGCACCTGCACCTTGTGGGAAAACTCGCGCATCACCTGCGCGGCGGCGGTGATCTCGCCGATGGTTTCCTTCTTCACGCGCAGGCCGGTGGTGATGGCCGCGGTCATGACGGGCGAGAGTTCGCCGCTCATGATCATGCGCATGAGGTGCAGCATCTCGTCGTGGAAGATCTCGCGGTGCTCGATGGTGCGCTGCAGCGCTTCCTGGGGGGTGATGGGGGTCATGGAAGTACCTCTATTTTGATAGCTGCTTGCGCCTGCTACATAAGCCATTCAAGCATCTTTCGCATTGAAATCGTTTACAGACAAGCGCTGGCAGCTCTTATTTTTGATCCAGAAAGTTCTTGAGCATCGCGTGGCCGTGCTCGGTGAGGATGCTCTCGGGGTGGAACTGCACGCCCTCGATGGCCAGCTCGCGGTGGCGGATTCCCATGATCTCGCCGTCGTCCGTCCAGGCCGTCACCTCCAGCACCTCGGGGCAGCTCGCGCGCTCGATGGACAGCGAGTGGTAGCGGTTCACCGTGAACTGCTTGGGCAGCCCGGCGAACACGCCCGTCTGCGTGGTGGTGATGACGCTGGTCTTGCCATGCATGAGCTGCTGCGCCCGGATGATCTTGCCGCCGAAGGCCGCGCCAATGCTCTGGTGGCCCAGGCACACGCCCAAGATGGGGAGCTTGCCCGCGAAGTGCTGGATCGCCGCCACCGAGATACCCGCCTCGGCCGGCGAGCAGGGCCCGGGCGAGATCACCAGCCGGTCGGGCGCACGCGAGGCAATGCCCTCCAGCGTGATCTCGTCGTTGCGGAACACCTCGACTTCGGCGCCCAGCTCGCCGAAGTACTGCACGATGTTGTAGGTGAAGCTGTCGTAGTTGTCGACCATCAGGAGTCTCATGATTCTAAGTCCTTGATTTCATTAATGTTTTCCATTACACACAACCTCCATTACCCACTTTATTACACACATCGACAGTTGATTGCGATGGACGAAGCGCGAGCATGTGCTGGCTCAAGGTAGCAAGGGCTCCTGAGAGATGTCTTGGCGTGCGCCAGTGCGGTGTACTGACGCAGCGACGGCGCCCGCATGCCAGGGCCAAGTGCTGAGACTGGGCGGACAGACCTACCCCTCGCGGCGACACAGCGCGCGGGGCATCAGTTCTACGACGGGGCTGGGGTGCCAAGGGCATCGGGCAATCTCCTCAAATCTTGGAGCCGCCGTGCCGGGGAGCCTTCTTGAAACCTTGCCTGCCGGTACGGCGGCAAGGTGCGGTCAAGACCGCAACGACATGCCGCTTCCTATTGGAAGCGCCACCACAGAGCGATGTTGGTCGAAGCGGTACGGGTCATGGACAGACCAAAGTGTTGAATTTAAAAGCCAGAACTCGGCCCGAGTACACCCGAACGGAATTCCAAAGTAAGCCTGGGGAATTTTACCATGAGCATGTTAGGCAAAGCCACTTCCTGGAATGCCAGGGCATTCATCACCCCGCCCATCTACCTCGGACCGGACGACAACACTTCCAGTCTCGAAACCAGAGAGCAAGTAGACCAACTGCTACGGACTTGTGAGCATCGAATCTCAGGTTGGCAGTCATCTGGACCTGCGCGGGTGATGCTATATCGCTATATCAGCATCCGGGGCAGATATGACACCGCCGGATTTTCTCTGCCGACCCTAGGTCCCGGAGAACAGAAGCCGTTGATCGCAGCTTCTGAAACCATCGCCGTATCAGACCATACCAAATCGGTTTTGCGGGGAACAGCGCAGCGCATGACGCTGGTACCGTGAGCGCCAATATCGAGCTTTCGTCCTCATCGCTCGATGGGCCGGCAACCGATCGATTCTTGCACAACGAGCAAGACGAGGCCACCTACAGCGGACGCCAAACCAATCACCTCGCCCGTCTACGTTCAGGGCATCTTCCCAGGCACCCGCGGAAGGTCATAACGACACAGCAGCCCTTGGCAGGGCAAGAAAGGAGCCGGTGATGTAGCGCTTCCGAAAGGAGACGAAGACATGCACAAGGACATTCCAACATCGAAGGTGTTCTATCGTCCCATCGAGGCTGCCATACGGTGGGCCGGGTTGCTGCGGTACCTGCCGATGATCCTGGCTGCGATCGCGTCACCGCGCTTCCTGCCTCCATCGTTGAATTGCCCGCGATGGAATGAGTGCCGGCTGTACTCGGAGCGTATCTATGACGGCATCCTCAACGGGGAGCTGCCCTACGGCCAGAACGGCATCACGCTCAATGATCCGAAGCTGCTGCAGTCGCCGGATCTGACCGTTCGCCATGTCGATCTGAAGCGCTGGATGCGCAACCACTATCCCGAGCACCGGCCAGGATTCCTGTTCAGCCGTGGCGAACGCATGGCGCATCCTTTTATCACCTTGGAAACAGGACAGGCGATCCTGATCGAGCGACTGGCCCTTCAGGCGGCCCTGGAGCATGCGCGTCGCCAGATGCAGGAATTGCAGGAGCAGCGCGACACCTTGCTCAAGCAGTCCACCGCGCTGCTGGCTTCCAAGCAATGCGAGATCAGCGAGCGAGCGGAGACGACGTATCTCAACATCATCGGCGGGATGCTGACGCTGATGCTGGGCCAGTCCCCTTCGGGTGTGCCCTATTCCAGCTTCAAAACACAGGAGGCACTCGTCTCGGCATTGGTCGCCCACTTCGGCGGCACCATGGGCATCACGGAGCGAACCTTGAACGGCAAGTTCGCCAACGCCAGGAAGTACGTCCGTAGCGCAAGCGCATGAGGTTTTTCCAGCTTGTATGTGCAACCGCGGAGATTGCATTTGCAATGTCTTTCCGCAGCCAGGTCTATTGAATAAAGGTCACGCCAACAAACGCCACCGAGCGTTCAGGAGTGACCGCCATGTCGCAGCCCCCTGTACTCCCGCCGAACGAGCGCCGCATCCTGCGGCTCGATGAAGTCGAAGCCAAGTCCGGCTTCAAACGCGCCCACATTTACAACCTGATGAAGAAGCGCCAGTTTCCCCAGGCGCTGCGCCTGGGCGTGCGCGCCGTCGGCTGGGATTCGATCGAAATCGACCAGTGGATCGCCGAGCGCCTCAACCACCGGACCTGACCCGTTCTCCCGCGGACTTCCCATTCCCAGCCGGAGAGCGCCATGCAGGTCGTATCCATCATTTCAACGAAGGGCGGCGTCGGCAAGACCACGACGGCCGCCAACCTGGGCGGGCTCGCCGCGGACGCGGGCCTGCGCGTGCTGCTGCTCGATCTCGACGTGCAGCCCACCTTGTCCTCCTACTACGAACTGACCCAGCGCGCGCCGGGCGGCATCTATGAGCTGTTGGCCTTCAACGAGCGCGACCTTGGCCAGCTCGTGTCCCGCACGATCATCGCGGGCCTGGACCTGGTGCTGTCCAACGACCACCGGGGCGAGCTGAACACCTTATTGCTGCATGCGCCGGATGGCCGCCTGCGGCTGCGGCATCTGCTGCCAGCACTTGCTCCCCTCTACGACCTGGTGCTGATCGACACCCAGGGCGCGCGTTCCGTGCTGCTGGAGATGGCGGTGCTCGCCTCCGACCTTGCGCTGTCGCCCGTCACGCCGGAAATCCTCGCGGCCCGGGAGCTTCGACGCGGCACCATGCAGTTGCTCGAAGACATCGCGCCGTACCGGCACCTGGGCATCGAACCGCCGCCGCTGCACCTGCTCATCAACCGCGTCCACCCGGTGTCGGCGAACGCCCGACTGATCCAGCAGGCCCTGCGCGACCTGTTCCAAGACCATGCCGGCATCCGCGTGCTCGCCACCGACGTGCCAGCCATCGAAGCCTATCCGCGCGCCGCGACGCGCGGCCTGCCGGTGCATCGGGTCGAGCACCGCCAGCCGCCCGGCAGGGTCGCGCCGGCCTCGCTCGACACGATGCGCGCGCTCGCAAGCGAGCTGTTCCCGCAATGGCAGGACAGATTTGCCGCAATGTCCGGTCGCCCGCCACGTCCTCTTGATGCCGGGAGGTCCCATGGCGAACGCACATGAACTGGCCCGCGGCCACAAGCGGCTGCGCGCGCTGATCGAGTTCGCGGTCGGTGAAGGCTGGCACGTCAAGCGCACGCCGGGCGGGCACCTCAAGTTCACCAAGGCCGGCTGCGCGGCGATCTACACCAGTTCGACCGCGAGCGACCACCGGGCCGAATTGAACGCCCGTGCGCAGATCCGCCGCGCCGAGCGAGAGGCCCGCATGGCGCCGGCCGGCGGTCGTGGGGACTGCGAGGGGTGCGGCCATGGCTGACATGACCTCGCAGGACATGGCCGGCAAGCTGCTCGCGGCCGGCTTCGAGCGCAGCGGCCCAGCGGCTACGGCCTTGAGCGACCCGATCGCGGACACGCCCATGGTCGTGACGCTGGACCAGCTGCGGCCCTACGACCATGACCCGCGCATGAAGCGCAACCCCGCCTACGAGGAAATCAAGGCGTCCATCCGCGAGCGCGGCCTGGACGCGGCGCCAGCCATCACCCGCCGGCCCGGCGAGGACCACTACATCATCCGCAACGGCGGCAACACGCGGCTGGCGATCCTGCGCGAACTCTGGTCGGAGACCAAGGACGAACGCTTCTTCCGCATATCGTGCCTGTTTCGGCCATGGCCGGAGCGCGGTGAAATCGTCGCGCTGACCGGGCATCTTGCCGAGAACGAACTGCGCGGTGGCCTCACGTTCATCGAGCGCGCGCTCGGCGTCGAGAAAGCACGCGAGTTCTACGAGCAGGAGAGTAGCGCCGCCCTGAGCCAGTCGGAACTGGCCCGCCGCCTGGCGGCCGATGGGTTCCCCGTCCAGCGGTCGCACATCACCCGCATGGCCGACGCGGTGCGCTACCTGCTGCCCGCCATTCCCACTGTGCTCTATGGCGGCCTGGGGCGCCACCAGGTCGAGCGGCTGTCGGTCATGCGGACGGCCTGCAAGCGCACCTGGGAGCACTATGCCAAGGACCGCACGCTGCCGCTGGACTTCGACAGCTTCTTTCAGGAGGTGCTGGCGCAGTTCGACACGCAGGGCGACGAGTTCGCGCCGCAGCGCGTGCAGGACGAGCTGATCGGCCAGATGTCCGAGCTGCTGGGCATCGGCTACGACGTGTTGGCGCTGGACCTGACCGAATCGGAAAGCCGCCACCGGGCGCTGGTCAGTGACCCGACGCCACCTGCGGCGCCGCCGGCGTTGCCTTCGCCCACCGCCGGCACGCCGCCTCCCCCGGGCGTAGCATCGTCCATCGCCAAGCCTGCAGCGGCGGCCAGTCCTCCACCCGCCAGCCCTCCGGCGTCCGAGCCCACCTTGCGCGAGGATACGGCCCGAGAGACGACAACGGAAAGCCCCACGGCCGCACCAGGCGATCTGCTTCTCGAGCACATCGTCTCGCCGGCACCGACGACCGAACGGCTGCAGTCGATCCAGCGCATGGTTGCCGACCAGTTGGGCGATGCGCTGCCGCCCGACTTCTCGGCGAGCGTGCTGCAGTCCATCCCGGTGCAAGCCGGCGGGCTCTATCCGATCTCCGACGTCTGGTACATCGACGCCGGCCTGGACACGCCCGATCGGCTGCGCATCCACATCGCGCAGTTCGCGCGCGAGATCGCCGGGGAGGCAGCCCTGGACGAGTGCATCGAGGATCGCTCCGATGGCATCGGCTTCGTTTGCTGCGCGCCCGCCCATGCACCATCGCCGCTCGGCCGGGCGGTGCTGGCGCTGCTCATCACTCTGACGGGTCAGCCCACTGCTGAAGCGGGCGTGGATGGCGCGCAGCTCGCCGCCGACTTGCCAGCACTGCTGCACGGCCAGGGTCAACACCACGGCGACTGCACAAGGCGCTTGAGCGACACGGCGTTGGTCAAGCTATTTCGGCTGCTCCGCCTGGCCCGGCGTCTGCTGGACCTGGAAGCCGGCACCACGGCGCCCGGGACGTGAGCGAGGGAGGCCGCATGTCCACATCGCATCCGCTCAACCAGGCCGTGATTGCCCAGGCGCTGTATGACCTTCGCAACGGCCAACTGCGCCGCTGCAAGGCCATGGGCTTCGGCGAGGCCGAGCTGGATGCGCTCAAGCACCCCGCGCTGATCAGCGTGCTGGCCAACGCCAGCGTCTCGTGGTGCTCGGTCACGGTCAACCGCGAAGTGCTGCAGCGCCTGCTCAACCAGGCACAGGACGTGGAGAAGGAAATCGCCACGGTCGATCGCATGCTGCGGCTGGGGGCCAGCACGGAGATGGTCAGCCGCTTCTATGGCCTGACCCATCAGGAAGTCGCCCTGCGGCGGGAGATCCTCGGCCTGCCCAAGCGCAAGGGGCGCCACCCCGTCCTGGACGAGACCCAGGACACCGAACTTTGGCGGCAATGGAAAGCCGTGACCAGCAGCAGGAACGTCGATCTGGAGGATGAGACCTCGATTCTCGATGCGGCCATGGACCTGGCCGAGGGCATGTCACTGCCGCTCTCGGTGGTCTGGGCCGCGATCAGGAACTGGGTCGATCAGGGATTGGACTAGGCCATGGCCGTGGACGACACCGCCCCACGAGCCCCGCGTCAAGGCCCCATCGCACTCGCCGACCTGTTCGACGCTGCGCTGAAGGACCTCACGCCCAATCCAAATCCCCGCGCGCCAGCGCCCATGGCAGTGCCCACGCCTGCGGCGTCCGGCGACGCCTTCCTATTCAGTGGCAATCGGCACGAGAGCGTGCCGCGGCGGCTGTTCGTCGACCGCCGCCTGACACCGCTGGAGCGCAACGCCTGGCAGGTGTTCCGGCTGATGCTCAACGACGACGGCGTCACGACGTTCCCGACCTATGAGCAGTTGCGCCCATGGCTGGCGTCCATGCCCTGCGCGGGACAAGCCTCCCACGAGACCGTCGCGCGGGCGCTGACGCTGCTGCGCCTGACGCGCTGGCTGAGCCTCGTGCGACGACGGCGCGACCCCAAGACCGGCCGCATCCTCGGAAACCTCTACGTCCTGCACGACGAACCCCTGACACTGTTCGAGGCCATGCAGCTCGACGCCGACTACCTGGCCCTGGTCAGCCAGTCGCTGGGGCATTCCGCCAAGGCCGTCCAGGTGGTGGGACTCAACACCCTCCAGGAGATCGCGGACGACCCGATGTTGTCCGGACGCACCTTGCCGTCGCGGCTGCAAGTGCTCGCCGAGCGCCTGGCCGACCAGGGCATCACCGCCACCGCAAGTTATCCACAGGAGGATGCGATCCACGATTCCGAAGAAGGGCCCGCCAGCCTTCTTCGGAATGGCGAACGCCCTTCTTCGGAATCCGAAGCAGGGCCGAAACCCGCGCCAGACGGCGCTCTTCGGAATCCGAAGCAGGACCGTACAGTACGTAGTAGTCGTATTGATGAAGTACGTACTACCGCGCAGGCGCGCGCGCTGGGCGACCTGCAATGGCCCAAGCGTTTCGCGGAACTGAAGGCGGAACAGCAAGCCGGCGCCAGGATGGCGTTGCAGCAAGTGGACGCTGCCCTGCGGCAGGCTGTGCTGGACGAGTGGGCCGCACGGTGCGGCAAGCATGGCATCCGCAACCCCGCCGGGTACCTGTTCGGCATCATCCAGCGCGCCATGCGCGGCGAGTTCAATGCGTGGGCCAAGCAGACCAGCCCGGCAGCGCCAACACCATCGGCGGCGCGAGCGCCACCGCCCGAGCCGCCGCGCAACGTCGTGCCGCCCGCGGTGGCCCGGCAGCACATCGAGCGCCTGCGCGATCTGCTGCGCAAATCCTGAGCGCAGGGCCTGGCAAGGCCATGAAGCAGACCTCCTTGGCGGTCGGCAGAAACGGTCCCCAGGGGACGGCTGTGTGGTGAAACGCCGGACGACGGCGCGACATGCTGCGCAAAACCTGAGTAGAGCGCCTGCAAGACCATGAAGCAGACCTCCATGGCGCTCAACGGAACGGTCCACTGGGGACGGCTGCGCGGCGAAGGATCGTGTCGAACGGCAGCGCGACGTGCGGTGCAGTACGCATACCGTCAACGACCGAGGCACGGAGCGCCAACGTGAATGCTCCGGCCTCCAAGGGACCGTTGCGCGCTGCGCCGCCAGCGCGCATAGAACCGGGGGCCGGCTCATTTCGGTTTGTTGACTGACTGCCTTCCGCTGCATGCGGATGCTGGCGGCTCCCTGTCCAACTGCGAGCGCTCACCATGGCAACCAGCAACGAACCATTGCAACTCAACCTCGGCTCCCTGCGCAGCGCGATGTCGCTGACGCTGCACACGCATCACGCTTCCCGCATCTGGCACGGCCGCGCCGCCGCCGAAGGGCGACCCGGCATCGTCGGCCTGAACGGCTACATCGCGGTGATGAATAAGATGAAGCGCGGCTCGGAGCAGGACGACCCCTACAGCGACTGGTGGATGCTGCGCATCGAGGACAAGCTCGACCAGACCAGGACCACGCTGCAGACCTTGCGCAAACAAGTGGACCAGGCACTGGCGGGCGTGCCTGCGGCATTGAGCCTGGGCGAGAACCTCAACGTGCAGCCCGTCAAGCTGCCGCTGTTCGTCAATGCGCAGTTGGGCTTTGCCGCCGTCTATCTCCTGGCCGACTACGACGACATCGCGCGCAAGCTGATCCTCGCCCACCACACCGCGCTGATCGACCGCAGCACTTTGGAGCGCTGGCTCAACGAGGGCGCGCACGCGCTGCGCAGCCTGTTCTCGCTGGCCCAGCAGTACCGCTACTCGGGCTGCACCCGCGACGATTTCGCGGCGAAGAATGCCGCAGCGCGGGTCGCGCTGGAGAAGTTCGGCGAGTTGCCGCAGGACGTCCTCGAAGGCACGCGCCGCTCGACGTTTGCGCCACCCATGGTGCGCCGTGGTCTGCAACAGCGCGGTGAGAATCCTGCCGCAGCCGCTACCAGCGTCGATGGTGATGCGGCCGCTGCTGCCGACCCGTCCGAAGGCGCAGCCACTGCCGGCGAGGACGAATCCGCATGAGCGATCTGAACCAGCCGACCCGCTACTTCCGGGGCCTGCAACAGGGAGCCTTCATGCGCCTGGAACACGCGGCCTCTCTAAAAGGCCTTTTAAAGCCTTTTAAAGGTAAAGGGGACTTGGAGGCCTGGGCCAGCCAGTGCTTCGCCATGCGCGACGAGTTGATCGGCCTGGCGCAGCGACAAGTGCTGCAACAGGCCGGTGGGCATCCCTTCCATCTGCTGCCCGTGGAACTGGCCCAGCAGACCACTGGCGCGGGAACGACGTTCCTGCGCTGGCGCAGGAACGACCGCTCGGCCATGGGCGTGGCCCTGTGGCAGGAGCTGATGGCGAGCACCAGCACGCCGGTCAACCTGCTGGCCGACCTGCACGCGATCGAGCTGCAGCGCATCACGCTGAACATGCAGATCAGCCTGTTGCACACCCTGGGTAGGCAGGCCCAGGAGTGCGCCAGCAAGGCCGCCGAGGCGGAAGACGCCTACCTGCGCCGGCTCGCGTCCATACCCCCCGGAGTGCGCGATCGGTGATCGCGTCGGGCACCCCAGCACGCGCCCGACGCCGACATGGCACGGGTATTTCAACCACCAAGGAGATTGCACCATGAGCACGCATTTTTCGGGCGAAGGCAACATCGGCTCGCCCCCCGAGTACCGGGAGTTCCCCAACGGCAACGACGAACCGCGGCGCTTGTTGCGGCTGAACGTGTATTTCGACAACCCCGTTCCCACCAAGGGCGGTGACTTCGAGGACCGCGGCGGCTTCTGGGCGCCGGTGGAAATCTGGCACCGCGACGCCGCACACTGGAAGGACCTTTACCAGAAGGGCATGCGCGTGCTGGTCGTCGGCCGCATGGAGCGCGAACCCTGGACCGACAACGAGGATCAGCCGCGCGAGACCTGGCAGATCAACGCGCGCAGCGTCGGCATCCTGCCGTTCCGCATCGAGTCCGTCGTTCTGAGCCCCAAATCGCAGGAGACCGCACAGGACGCGCAGCCCAAGCCCCAGGCCGCCCAGGAACCGGCAGCGTCGAAGGAGCCCAAGCGCAGGAAGTGATCCGGCGTGGGGGCGGCCGCAGTACGTTGCCGCCCCCCATGTCCTCGCGAGCTATCCCCAGGGGATAGCTCCATCAGCGTCCACCGGCTTCCGCGCGCTCCCGAACATCGCGGCTCCCGGCTCGCACACCGCCGGCCGCACGCCATCCCGCCCAAGCCGTTCCATCGGCGTGAAAGCGGTCGCTGCCGCATGCAGCTTGTTTGCTGCTGCCCCAACAGGCGCTCGGCATCCTCGATCCCAGCAACTCCATGAACAACGGGAAGCGGATGGACGGACATGCGGCTGTTTCTGTGCGAGAAGCCCTCCCAGGGCAAAGACATCGGCCGGATTCTCGGCGCCACGCAGCGCGGTGAAGGCTGCCTCAACGCCTCCGGTGTCACGGTCACCTGGTGCATCGGCCATCTCGTCGAAGCGGCAGCACCCGAGGTCTATGACGCGGCGCTCAAGCGCTGGTCGCTGGAACAGCTGCCCATCATTCCCCAGCAGTGGCGGGTCGAGGTCAAGCCGAAGACCGCCACGCAATTCAAGGTCGTCAAAGCGCTTCTGGCGAAGGCGACCCAGCTTGTCATCGCCACTGACGCCGACCGCGAAGGCGAACTGATCGCACGCGAGATCATCGACCTGTGCGGCTACCGCGGTCCCATCGAACGCCTGTGGCTGTCGGCGCTCAACGATGCGTCCATCCGCACCGCGCTCGCCAAGCTGCGGCCCTCGGCCGAGACGCTGCCGATGTATTACTCGGCGCTGGCGCGCTCGCGCGCCGACTGGCTCGTGGGCATGAACCTCAGCCGGCTGTTCACCGTGCTCGGGCGGCAGGCCGGCTACGATGGCGTGCTGTCGGTCGGGCGTGTACAGACCCCGACGCTCAAACTCGTGGTGGACCGCGACCGAGAGATCGCGGCCTTCGTGTCCGTGCCGTACTGGGCCATCGACGTGTCGCTGTCCGCAGGCGGTCAGACGTTCACCGCGCAGTGGGTGGCACCCGATGCCAGCACCGACGACGCCGGCCGCTGCCTGCGGCAGCCCGTCGCACAGCAGGCCGCGCAGCAGATCCGCGCCGCGGGCAGTGCCCAGGTGGTGTCGGTCGAGACCGAGCGCGTGCGCGAAGGCCCGCCGCTGCTGTTCGACCTGGGCACCTTGCAGGAAGTCTGTTCCAAGCAGCTTGGGCTGGACGTGCAGGAAACCTTGGAGATCGCCCAGGCCCTGTACGAGACGCACAAGGCCACGACGTACCCGCGCTCGGATTCGGGCTACCTGCCCGAAAGCATGTTCGCCGAAGTGCCCACGGTCCTGGACAGCCTGCTCAAGACCGATCCCACGCTGGCCCAGATCATGGGCCAGCTCGACCGCACCCAGCGCTCGCGCGCCTGGAACGACGGCAAGGTGACGGCGCACCACGGCATCATCCCGACGCTCGAACCCGCGAATCTCTCCGCCATGAGCGAGAAGGAACGGGCGTTGTACCGGCTGATCCGGGCACATTACCTGGCCCAGTTCCTCCCGCACCACGAGTTCGACCGCACCGTGGCGGATCTCTCCTGCGGCCAGCAGAAGCTGGTGGCTACGGGCAAGCAGGTCGTCGCCCGCGGCTGGCGCCTGGTGCTGGCCGAGTCCGAACGTGAAGGCAGCGCCGATGAGGATGGCGACGCCCCCGTGCGCACCCAGGTGCTGCCTGCGCTGCGTGACGGGATGGCATGCCAGGTCGCCGGGGCCGACATCAAGGCCCTCAAGACGATGCCGCCCAAGCCCTATACCCAGGGCGAACTGGTCAAGGCGATGAAGGGCGTTGCGCGTTTCGTGACCGACCCGCGCCTGAAGCAGAAGCTCAAGGACACGACGGGCATCGGCACCGAGGCGACGCGGGCCAACATCATCAGCGGGCTGATCGCCCGCGGCTATATCGTGAAGAAGGGGCGCTCCATCCGCGCATCGGATGCGGCGTTCACGCTGATCGACGCCGTGCCCGCGGCGATTGCCGACCCCGGCACCACCGCCGTCTGGGAACAGGCGCTGGACATGATCGAGGGCGGACAACTCACCCTGGATGTGTTCATCGGCAAGCAGGCCGCCTGGATTTCGCAGTTGATCGCGCAATACGGCAGCACGTCCCTGTCCATCAAGGTTCCCCAAGGACCGGCTTGTCCGCAGTGCGGCGCACCCACGCGCCAGCGAACCGGCAAGAGCGGCCCGTTCTGGTCGTGCAGTCGCTACCCCGACTGCAAAGGCACGCTGCCGGTGGCAACCGGCACGTCCAGGCGTGGTGCCTCGCGTCCACGCCGTACCAGTGGCGGTGGCCGCAAAGGCGCCTGACCGCCCCCGTTCCCCGTGAGCCATGCCCGCCATCGGCGGCGTGGCCCGTGTCCCGCATGCCCTGCGGGACGCCCCAGCGCGCAACGCCTTCTTGCTCCGTGTGCGCGTCCCGTCCGGCCGGCCCCGGCCGCGGGACCTGAAGGTGGCTTCTCCGCGAACCGCACCCCGCGCGTTCTCCTCGTCTGCATTCCTTCCGCCGCTGCGAAGGGTCCCCCGATGGCTTGCCTGTGCGAGCCATCCGGAGACCCTTCGCGGTCAGCGGTATTCGGTGCCGGTGCCCGCCGGCGCAAAAACGGGCTCCCTTTGTGCGCGGATGTGCGCCAGACGATGCCGGCCCCAGCCACGACATGGGCCGGGTGTGATTGCTGGATGAGCAGACGGTTCTAGCGACGACCGGGCCTGCCAATCAGCCCACGGGTGGTTCTTCTTTCCTCCCGAGCCGAAGGCCCCTGGGGCCTTCGGCGCCTTTCTCCTGCCTTTCAACGCCCCGGCCAGGGCGATGGCCCTGCGCCACACGAACGGGAGACCCACATGACCGCCAACATTGCAATCCGCCTCACTACGCACCGCCGATGCACCGAACTGCAAGGCGATCGGCAATTCCATGGCCGTGCTGTGCGTCGCGTGGCTGGGGACGCCGGCTGGTGCAGTACCTGCACAAGACGGGATCGATCGCTTCGGATTGATGCAAGACGCGGCCGGCGGGTCGCGCGATCCTCCCTCCTGCATTGCCGACGCATCGGCAACAGCCAGCAGCCAGGGTGTCCAGACTGCCGTGGGTTCCGCCCACGCCACCCGCCAGTTCGCCCCGGCATCTCTCCGGCGAACGCTGCCCACCGGGCATCGATGCCACCTTCCTCCAACCCACGGGATGTATGCCGCGTCCCGTCAGGGGCGTGTCGTCAACCCGGTCGATATCAGGACTTCCCATGGACACCATCACCCGACAAGACCGCATCACCCTCAAGAACCTCAAGGTCGCGGATTTCGCGAGCGAGGAAACGCTGTGCTTCACCGCCACCGTCATGTTCGACGGCAGGCCCATCGCCGAAGCCCGCAACGACGGACACGGCGGCTCGACGTTCGTGCGCGCGTTGCAAGGCCAGGCCGCGCTGCTGGCCCAGGCCGAGGAATTCGCCAAGAGCCTGCCGCCGGCATCGCTCGACGTCGAACGCGAAGACGACGAGCCGCTTCTCATCGACATGACGCTCGACTTCCTAGTGGACCAATTGGCCGATGCCATGCACGCGGAGCGCAAGCTGCGCACCGCGTTCAACCGCGACATCGGCAACAAGGTGCTGTTCATCAAGGACGGCAGGCTGCTGTTCCTCAAGGGCATCAAGCTCAAGGCCATTGCCGACCGCGCAGCGTATTTCGCAAAGCTGCGCAGCCGACAGGACCAGCCCATCGTCATCCTGGCCGAGCTGCCAGCGGACGAGGCATTCGCCATCTGGAAGCAGCATGTCCTGGGCGACAAGCCCCGCTGATCCAGCCTCACCGCACCGTCATGACCGCCCCGCACTTGCTGCGGGGCTTTTCTTTGTCTCTGCGTACATCAATCGGGGCTGGACCAGATGCCGATTTCCAACTGACGTGGCGCGCCCCCCCCACGAAGCTGCCCGCATGCTCGCTGATTCGTCAGCACATGCCAGCAGCCAGGGTTTCAGGCTGCCGCGGGGTTCTCCCCGCGCAACCCACCAGTCCGCATCGCATCCATTGCGCGGACGCGCGTCGCCAAGACGCTGATGCTTTTTTTCAACCGCGTGCGGGAGCTGCCATCCCGTGAGGGACAGGGCCCCGCTTTTCCAAGGAGCCCATCCATGTCCCAGCAAGCCTCTTTCGGCCGATTCGGTCAATTGGCCTTGACCTACTGCGGCAAGTTCCTGCCGCTCGAAGTCCTGCACAGCGCCGCCGGCCACTACATCGGCACGCGCGATACCGAAGGTCCCGTTTCGCGGGAATCTCGTGAGTACTTCCGCAGCCATGCCGCGGCTCAACGTGCCCTCGAAAGAGGCGGCTGGTCCCAGCTCGCCGTTCCCTGATCCAACTGGAGGAATCACGTCATGAACCAGCTACTGCCGCAGGAAGTCGTCGATCAGATCGTTCGGGAAGAACGGCATTTCAGCGCCGCGCCCCAAGCCTTTTTCGAGGCATGGAAGCGTGGTGTCGAGATCGCCGGCCCGCAATGGTTTGGCGATGGCACCCGTGAAGGTCTGAACCAGGCCAAGAGCAAGTGGGATCTGCGCCCCGACATGCTGCGCCTCAACGACGCCCTCGGCGTCCTGAGCAGCGGGGAACGCATGTTCCTGTCCGCGATGGTCAGCTTCTACAACGCGCGCGAGGGCGGTGCCATGCTCAAGCGCTGCCACTTCAACGGGTTGTCGGACTTCGACGGCCTCGATCTGCCTCGTCGCCAGGTGATCGCCGACCTCCTGCTGAACTACAGCGGTTGGTGAGCCGGTCCCCGGCACACCTTCATCACTGCGTTCACGCGACCCCATGAGGGACATGCGCCTCGCCCGAGGCCATGTCCCTCGCGTTTCTCCCCGCCCAGTGCCATCCGGCATCAGGCGGTTCCCCTGCGGATGCCATCGTCCGCAAGGGCTGGCTCCGTTCATTCATCGAAAGGAGCCTTCATGGCCAACAATTACTACGAAGCCACCGGCGTTCTCGTGCTCGACCGTGTGACGCCCGTCATCCAGGCGCTGTTCGGCGCCTTCGCGCTGGACGAGAGCCATCCCGGCAACGGGCAGGCCTACATCGCCCAGATCGCCGAGACCACCAATCCGCAATGGCCGGACGTGCTCGATGGCCTGGAAGACCTGGCCACGCAACTCGGCATTCCGATGCCGGACGACGAAGGGCTTTCGATCCCGCCGCTGCTCGAACTGCTCGCCGTGCACTTCGGTGCCGATGAGGACGAAGAGCTGGGGAACTTGATCGAGCGTCATTCGTTCGAGGACACCGCCGATCTCGACGCATTGTTTCTGATCGCCACCCGATTCGATGACGGCCACCACCTGACCGCCATCCAGTTCGAGGGATGCTGGTATTGCAGCAAGCCGCGGCTGTTCGAGTTCGGCGGCAACGGCTGCTACCTGAGCCGCGAGGTCCGCGTCATCAGTTCCTCCTCGCAGGCCCTCCAGCTCGGCGACCAACTGCGCAAGGCCATTGTGGCCGCCGACATCGAAGAGGCCTCGGCCCTGATTGCGCTGGAGACCATCAATCTGCTGGCGGGCGTCAGCGACGAGCCATTCCGCATGAATTTGCGCCGACGCGTCGCCGAGCGATTGGCCCAAACGCCAACGATCAGCGTCACCTGACGCTGTTTCCTTTCTTTCCACCCACCGGGGTCAATTCCCGGTGGCGGGGATTGGCTCCATCATTATTCTGTTGGAGAAATCCCATGTCCCAGAATCCCAATCCCTTTCTACGCGGCTACTGGAATCTGAAAATCGTCCGCACGCTGTCCATCAGCCACGAGGACGGAAGCCCGCATGTCTGGCGAAACATCCACCAGAGCCAAGAACACCTCTCCGATGAGGAGCTGGTTTCAGCATCCTGCATCGTCACCAGCGATTTCGCCGTAGTCAGCAATGGCCCAGACTCCGTGAGTGCCGAGGTGCTGGCCGAACGCGATGCCGGTGAAGGCGCCTACGGCGTGGTGGGTGCCGTGGTGTACGCGATCCACGGCGACGACTTCGACGGCCTCCCCGTCCACATTGGCGACACTTATTCGGCCGAGGCCGCACGGGAAGTCGTGCAGCGGTTGAGCTTCGAGACCGGCTACTACAGCCGGTGCTGGGAAATCAGCAGCGCGCACATCAGCCACGAAACCGGCCAGTACCTGGCCAACCTGGCTGACCTCGCGACGCCGGAAGCCTTTTTGTTCATTGCGTTCCGGGTTCCCTACAGCCCGGCGATCGGCGTCAAGCTGATTTCCACGCCCTGGACGGGCCAGCACCTGCAGGACGTCGAGGAGATCTCCGCCGAGCAGCTTCGGCAGGAGCACTGCAGCAAGGGCATGCCGGACGACCTGGCACAGATCCTTGCACTGGCCGGCCAGGCCGATGTGCGCATCCTCATTCTCGATGCCGACGCACCCGTGTTGCCGGGCCTGCCGTTGGCCGGCGAATAACTGCCAGACACATCCCCAGCCTACCTTTTCCTCACCGCATGCCGGCCCGTCTCCCGCCAGGGAGCCGGGCCGGTTCACTTTCATAGGAGCGATCCCATGTTCCCCGATCTCATCTCGCCCGTATCGGACTTCGAGCACCAGCTTGGAGCCTGCTTCAATGCCATGAGCCAGGACGATGCCATCGGCCAGATCCTGGTAGTCGAGCGCATGAGCGGCATGCTGCACATGCGCCATATCGCCAGCGCCGACCTGATGGACACCGACGTGGACGACTACGAAATGGTCATCTTCGACGGTGGCAACACAAGCGGGGACACGTGGAAGCACGTGTTCTTTCCGCGTCAGCGCGAGCACTACTTCGTGTACCAAGCCTGACCCCTCCGGCCCCTTTCGAGGGGCTTTTTCTTGTACGCAGCACAGGAATGCGGGCATGTTGCGGTGCCGTTTCCTGCGGGCAGGCCGACCACCCCGGGGCCATGCTTACCCCATGTCCGTCGGCGCTGCCGACACATGCCCAGGCAGTCGAGACCTTCGAGGCTGCAAGCACGGGAAACCGTGCTGGTCGTTTCTTCCTACGGACCTACCGCGTCCATCCACGCCACCCACAAGGGACCTCTCCCTTGCGGGCGGGGAATCCCTTGTTATTTCTCAAGGAGTTTCCCCATGGACCGTTCCCTCATCAAATCCATGATGCCTTCGCTGGTCGCAGGCCATGTGCCCCGTAACGTGCGATCGTTCAAGTACCGCGTGTTCGATGATCAGCCGCTGTCCTCAACGCTGGGCTTTGCCATCGACCCCCAACCCTTCGACGGCAAGGTGGTCGCTGCGACCGACGATGCCATCGTCGTCAAGCTCAAGCCTTCCGAGTTCGCGGTGCTCGATCCCAGCCTGGTGACCACGGTTCCTGCCGAAGGCGCCAAGGTGCATGTCCAACCCTATGCCCGTCGTCGCTTCGACGGACTGCGCGCGGACACGCCGGAGGTCATCACCGAGAAGACTTCGGACGGCACGCCGTACACCATCACGAGGCACATCCTCGGCTCGGCGCCGGCCAAGCTGCCCATTCCCACGCCGCAGTGCATGGAGTTGGGCCAGCTCATCGAGCAGTTGGAAGAGATGCCGGCCCCCGATCGCTTCCGGCGCATCACCCACATGCTGGTGGATGCCGGTGCCCGCGACTTCACCTGGGTCGATCCCACGCCCTCCAAGATCATCGAGACCCCGCCGGCGATCAGCTTCACGGTCTCGACCGCGAAGTTCGAGGGCCGGGTGACGATCCTCTACGACCGCGGCGGAGACACCTACGTGGTGGAACTGCACCGTCAGAACGGTGAATCGGTCGAACTGGTCGATCGGCACGACGAGGTGTATTTCGACATGCTCGGCGAAGTGCTGGAGCGGCTCATCGACGACGGGCGCTGGCGCCAGATCGACGTGAGCATCCTCGACGCGAAGGCGGCCCGTAAGCGCCAAGCCGTCCCGGCATGACGCCCCTCGGCTGACCCGAGGCACCCGCCACGGCGTTCCAGCCATTCCGGCCGCGTGACCTACAGGCCCTTCATCCCATCGGGTGGAGGGCCTTTCTCTTTTTTTAACACAGGAGATTTCATCCATGTCACTGCGATTCAAAGGCGCCGACCTGCGCCCCGTGCTGACCGAAGCCATCGCCAATCAGTGCCGCATCGTCCTGGTCAAGGACCAGGGCGTGTACTTCCTCGCCGAGCGTGGGGAGCGTCGCCCGGATGGACGCCAGCAACTGCTCGCCTACGCCGTCGGCTGCAACCCGGACACCGACCCGTTCGATGACTGGTGGCACCTCGCCGGCCGCGAGCTGGGTGGCGACGATTTTGCGGAGTATTTCGACCCGAAGGACGGCCTGTTCACGCGCCTCCTGCACTCGGCGGACGATCTCGTGCTGTCCGCCACCGCCACGCACCTGTCCTTGGCCGTGGTGCCTCCCGCCTGAAGCGGCAACCGCCGCGCAGCCCTCGCAGCCCCCGCACCGGGGGCTTTCTTTTGTTCGCACCGCGGCCATCGCCGCGCATGCGCGTTCGTCTCCAGCCGCCAAGGCACGCCCCGCGGGCCACAGCGCCGGCATGCCACCGGAGACGACCGCATGAACACATCATCGACCTCGCCGAGGCTGCACCTGCTGCCGGTGTCGCTGCGCACGGCCAACGTCTTCGTGCTGGCACACCATCACCGTCCGGTCCAGGCTGCGAAGTTCGCCCTGGCCGTCACGCTGGTCGACAGCGACCTGATCCGCGGCGTGGCCATCGTCGGCCGGCCGGTCGCGCGGCACCTGGACGATGGCTGGACGCGGGAAGTCACACGGCTGTGCACCGACAGCACACCCAACGCCTGCAGCAAGCTATACGGCGCGGCCTGGCAGGCGGCAAAGTCGCTGGGCTACATCCGCCTGATCACCTACACCTTACCCGACGAAGGCGGCGCCAGCCCGCGCGCCGCCGGCTGGCGGCTGATTGGCGCGCGCGGCGGCGGCGCCTGGAGCCGTCCCAGCCGCCCCCTCGCCGATACCCCGAGCACCTGCGCCGCCCCAAATGCCTGTGGCAGGCGCCGGGCGGCGCGGACAAAGGGAAGCACCCGGATGCCGATTGATTGCTGCCGCGCGCGCGAGGCCCGGCCATGCTGACCCCATGCCTGCTGACGTTGTCAGCGACATGCCAGGCAACCATCGGTCTTCGAGGTTGCGGCGCAGTTCCCACTGCGTGACCGAGCCAGCTCGCACCGCATCCATCCGCGAGCGGCCACCAGCCTCTGGTGGCGGATGCTTTCGCCTTATCAACCCACCGCGGGGTTACGCACCTTCCCCGCATGCGTGGGCCGGTGTGTCTCCGCTTCATCCCAATGGAGATTCACCATGAACACCACGTCCAACGAGAAATCGTATTTCGACCTCCACACCTCGGGCATCGGCTACGTCCAGCGTGTCCGTGAAGTGCCCGTCCGGGGCGGCCGCCGTGCGCAGCCTTTCCTTGCTTGCACCATCGCCGCGCTGGTCGGCCCCGCCCGGGACCCCAGCTACCGCTACTTCGACGTCAAGGTCTCGGGTGCCGAGGCCAAGAAGCTCGTTCAGCGCTACATCGGCGTTGACGATCCCAAGCAGCGCCCGCTGGTGCGATTTCGCCTCGGTGACCTGTGGGGCGATGCGTACATCCGCGACAAGGGTGAGCAGAAGGGTCAGGCCGCCGCGTCCCTCAAGGCGCGACTGCTCAAGGCCGAACTGATCGACCGGGCCGAACTGGCTTCGATCGAGCAGCACGAGCTGATCACCCGCGGCATCGGCTATCTCAATCGTGTGAAGGACGTCACCCCAAAGGCTGGCGACTCGTTCCTCTCTTGCACCGTCGCAGCACTGGCCGGGCCTGTCGATGAACCGGAGTATCGGTACTTCGACACCATCGTCGCCACCCCGGAAGCCGAGCATCTGGTTCGCCGGTGCGTTCAGGCCATCGAGGGTGACCGCAAGGTGCTGATCGCCTTCCGTCTGAACGACATGAAGATCGATCCGTACATCCGCACCAAGGGCGAGCACGCCGGGGAACCGGCCGCAAGCCTGGAATCGACGCTGGTCCACATCGGTCTGATCAAGATCGACGGCACCCAGGTCTATCCGACGAGCCAGGCGCAACCCGAGGCGCCGCCGGCCGAAGACGCATCCGCGTCCGAAGCCGACGACGCCATCGACACGGCCACCGAGCCCGCCGAGCGCGAGCCCGAGGCGCAAGTCGAGGAGCAGGAGCCGGCATTGGCTGCTTCGTTCTGATACGGCATGGCCCCTCACGGGGCCTTGTCGCTTCTCTTCCCGCATCCGCCGCGTCCCCATGACGCGCGCTTGCGCATTTCATCCCCCGAGTTCCGCGTGGTCTCACCGCCGCGCGGTTACCGCATTTCTCAAAGGAGATCAGCCATGTCTCTGGCATCCCGTTTTGCTCCGCAATCCCCGATCCTGCGCTCCGATCGTCCACTCTCGGACGACCGCATTCGTGCCGTCGTTCCGTCGATCTTCGCCGACGCTCCGCATGGGAGCCGGTCCGATCGGTATGCCTACATACCGACCTCGACCGTGCTGACCAAGCTGCGCCAGGAGGGCTTCGAGCCCTTCATGGTGTGCCAGACACGCGTGCGCAACGAAGACCGGCGCGAGTACACGAAGCACCTCATCCGACTTCGCCATGCGAGCCAGATCAACGGCGACGAGGCGAACGAGATCATCCTGCTCAACAGCCACGACGGCACGAGCAGCTATCAGATGCTCGCCGGCATGTTCCGGTTCGTCTGCCACAACGGCCTGGTTTGCGGTGACACCACCGCCGACATCCGCGTTCCCCACAAGGGCGACGTGGCCAGCCAGGTGATCGAAGGTGCCTACGGAGTCCTCGAAGGCTTCGAGCGCGTGCAGAACGCGCGCGATGCGATGCGCACCATCACCCTCGATGAGGGCGAAGCGGAGGTCTTTGCAAACTCCGCGCTCGCACTCAAGTACGACGATCCAGCCAAGTCCACGCCTGTCACGGAGAGCCAACTGCTGGCACCCCGGCGATGGGACGACCGCAAGAACGACTTGTGGGCCGTCTTCAACCGCGTCCAGGAGAACCTCGTCAAAGGGGGCCTGAACGGACGCACGGCCAACGGCCGCAATCAGCGCACCCGTCCGGTGCAAGGCATCGACCAGAACCTGCGCCTGAACCGGGCGTTGTGGCTGCTGGCCGAAGGCATGCGCCAGCTCAAGGCGTGATGCCACGCGGACCTCGCCCACCTCGGGCGAGGCCATTTCCTCTCATCCACCGGGTGCCGTCGGCGGCCCGTCATTCATCATCAGGAGAACCATCATGGCAACCCCATCGGCTTCCGAGAAATCGGTTGCGCCCATCGTCGTCCCCGGCCAGCTCACGCTGCGTACCATCCGCGGCAAGAACGGCCCGTTCACGGTTGGCCGCCTCGCCACGCACCTCGGTACTTTCGAGGTCAAAGACCCGGAGCTGGAGCAGTACCCCGAAGGCAAGTACGACGGGGAATTCATCATCAGGTACATCTTCCCGAAGTCCTATCCGGTCGGCGGCGGCATGCGGTTCGAGATCCGTGCCAGCCTCGACGGCATGACGCTCAACGGCATCGACAAACTCAGCCGCGACGAAGCCCGCAGCTTCGCCACCCAGGACGTCGATCCGCTCGATGAAGAGCAAGGGGCGCAGCCTGCGACAACGCCGGCCAAGCCGACCAAAGCGTCCAGGCCCGCCAAGCCCGCACCCGTGCAGGCGTCCGCGGACCCGATGGTCGATACCACGCCCTTTGGCGTGGATGCGCCGCCACCTGCTGAGGCTGCTGCCCCCGGCAGCACCCAAGACGGTGACCCCGCGCTCTTCGGCCTGCTGTGGCCGCTGGGCGAGTCCGTGAAACTGGATTCGACCATCGACCGCCGCGCTTTGCGTGCACAGATCGCCCGCCTGGGCGAGCTGGGCTACGCGCTGGACTTCAAGACGCAGGAGTGGAGCCGCCAGGCCGAACTGCAACCTGCGTGATCGTAGACGCCGCATGCGCGGTGTTCTTCATCCACCCGCCGGGGTTCCTTCCCCATGCGGGGGAGGCCCTGGCCATCTTCTGGAGGTCTTCATCATGTCCACCATCGCTTGCGATATCCCCCGCTCCGCGCTGGATGAACCCGCGTGGCGGGCTCTCTGCGAGACGGCAGCCGCACAAGCCACCAAGGGTTGCGGACTGTCTCACGACTACTACGTCGAACGCTTCAGTTCGGCGATCGACGCGCAACTCGGTCGATTGCCGGAAGAACAGCGCGCACAGGCGCTGAAGATCGCACAGGAATGGGACTACGCAACACCGGCCGAACGGCAGGAAACCCAGGACTGGAATGCGGAGCATGGCTATTGCTCGCATGGGATCGAGTTCGGCTGCTGTCCGGCCGGTTGTGATCGCGACGATGACGACTGGGACTAAGGGTAAGGCATAGGTTTTCCTTCGCTGCACCTGCGGCATTCCATCACCCACTGGGGGTTCTTCCCCACGGGGAGGCCTCCAGCTCAACTTTTCGAGGAGGCCTCTCATGGGCTGGTATTTCTCTCCCCAATCGCGGTCTGAACTGATCGCGGAACTGATCGCACCACAGCAGACCGAGCGCGTCAGCGCGAAGGTTATCGCTCACGCATTGCGCGGCAACGTGCTGTGGTCAGTGGTCGAACTGACCGCCAAGGTCGAAGGTGTGCATCGTGATCTCGCGCCGGGCCAGTCCTTGCGCTACATCCGCTGCGATCTGCTGGAACGCAGCGGCAACCAGTGGGGCTACAAGCCGTTGGAAGAGTCCATGCACCCGTACTACTACTCGTGCCCGCTGTCCTATCTGGACCTCGCACCGGAGCAGTCCGCCGACTGGCGTGCAGGCGTTCGCGCCTACCACGCACGGCGGCGCACACCCACGGCTGTCACGGCTCCCGCCGCGACGCTGATGGCCTGAGCCAGGAGGAACCAACATGGACCCGATCCTGGCTGCGCTCTCACCCTCGCTGCTGGCACTCGTTGAAGGAAGTTTGTCCAACGACGAAGTGTCCTCCGACGAGGAGATGCTGGAGTACTTCATCAGCAACGGCCTCACCGAGGAACAGGCACGGCAGGCACTGACCTACCGCGATCAGTACCTCAACAACATCTACCTGGACGGCTTCACGCCGATCACGGCGGTGGACGAGGCGCTTCACTTCAACCCGCACACCCGGCAATTCGAGCCGGACTGAGCGTTTTTCTTCCACCCCCTGGGGCAGTACTTGCCCCAGCGGGCGGTGCTGTTCCCGTTAATCCGAGGACACCACCATGCTCGCAAACACTTCTTCCACCACGCTGTACCGCATCGACGAATGCCCGGACGTGATGGCCGACGCTTGCGTCGGCGATGACCAGGGCAACCTGATCTTCCTGTCCATCTGGGCGCGCGACACCGCCGTCCAGCAGTTCCTGGCTCGCCTGACCCTCGGGCGCGACGAGCAGGGACTGGACCAGTTCCACATCATCACCGACCAGGGCGGCAGCGTCCCGGTGTTCATCGGCAACGTCGATCGCCTGGAAAAGCGCGTCACGCGCGCCTATCGGCGAACGCTGTTCGGTTCGCTGTCCAACGTGTGGCTGTTCGACCGCCGCTGCGTCAAGCCCGACAAGGCCAACGCCAGCGCACTGGCACTGCTGCCGCGCGACAGCGCCCACCGGCTCGACCGCCTGTGGATGCTGGTGCGGGACACCTGCCCATTGCCGCTGCTCGACCACTGGCGCGAGACCGTGCTGGAACTGCTGCAAAGCCGCGAGATGCTGGCCCGCCTTCCGTTCGCCCTCGGGCCGCTGGAAGGCCATCGGCTAGCCATCGACGTGCCGGCGCTGACCTTGGCGCTGGGTTCGCTGATCCGCAGTGATGTGCTCACCGCCTATCCATACCCGGCCAAGATCTGGACGCCGGAAGTGGTAGCGGCCTGACCCACCCACGGAGGCACGCCTTGGCGTGCTTCCGTGTTTCCTCCCCGCCAACCAGGAGACTTCCATGGCCCTCATGTTCCCGCGGCTCGCCCGCAATTTCGCTAAGAACGGTTACTACCCGACTGACGAACCCACGCTCGAAAGAGCCCTCAACGCACTGATGCCCAGCGACGGGCCCATGTGCATCCTCGATCCCTGCGCCGGCGAAGGCGTGGCGATCGCCGAAGCCGCCCATGCCCTCGGGCGCGAGCAGGCCAAGGCGTTCGCGGTCGAGTTCGACGCGGAGCGGGCACGCCATGCCCGCGGCCTGGTCGATCACTGCCTGCACGCGGACCTGATGGACACGATGGTCTCCAAGCAGTCGTTCGGGCTGCTCTGGCTCAACCCGCCGTATGGCGACTTGTCCAAGGACGTCAACGGCAACATCGGCTATCAGGGCCAGGGCCGTGCCCGCCTCGAAAAGCTGTTCTATCAGCGTTCGCTGTCGCTGTTGCAGTACGGCGGCGTGCTGGTCTTCATCGTCCCCGCCTACGTGCTCGATGCGGAGCTGGTCGGCTGGCTGACACGCCACTACACGGACCTGCGCATCTACCGAGCGGTGGAGACGCAGTTCAAGCAGGTGGTGATCTTCGGCCGAAGGGTGCGACAGCGTGAACAGGCTCCCGATGGCGTCAAGGCCGTGCGCAATCTGCTGCTGCAGGTTACCATTGGTTGGATCCCGGTCCGTCAGGATCACATGGGGAATGTTGAGTCCTTCAGGGCCCAGTAGCTTCACATACGGGGTGAAGTTAGTCCCCCCCACCGAGCACACAGTGATTCCAAGCATATCGAGGGGAATATCGAGTACCTCGGCAAACGCGGGAACGATGAAGCGCTCGGCGTCGCCTTCGACCAGAATCACCCCCCGAGAAAAGAAAATCTCGCCGCGAGTGACGTCAATGTAACGTTGAAGATCCTCTTCATCCCGCTGCGTGAAAGGTGCGTTTGCTGTCGAGACCGCGACAGTCTTGCCTTCCGCTGTGTCATGGCGCAGCAGAACAATAGATCTGATCGGCGCAACGCTTGCGATATGTGGCGAGTGGGTTGTGAGGATTGTCGTAAGCGGTGGCTGTTCCTCACCATCTTCCGCCCCCGTGCCAAGGAAGTAACGATAGATTAGACGCTGCACGTGCGGGTGCAGGTGCGCTTCG